>JAFWBP010000014.1 GCA_017507045.1 Clostridia bacterium
GTGACAACTGTCGCCCGCGGCTTTTATAACGATTGAATTCAGACATGGTCACGGTGTTTCGCGTGCAATCCTTTATTAAACTTTCTTTTTGAAAAACCGTTTGATGCGTTGCCCGAGCGAAGGACGCTTTTCTTCTTCAAATTGCCTTGCCGCTTCAATATCGCGGGCACGTGCGGCGTTATCTTCAAGTTGTGTTTCTATAATATCGGCACGCAATTTCATGGCGTTCTGCTTTGAATTCAGTACGGGATCGAAATAGTAGTTCTTGCTCATAAAAATCGTTCTCCTTAGTTTTATTATAGTTAAAATCACGGAAAAGTCAAGCGCCTACAAAAGAATGCTCCGTGTGCACCTCGTGATAATCTAGGCGCTATCAGAGCTGAAGTTGAAACTTTCCGAAAAATAAGCTTCGAAATCCTTGTGTTTTTGGGAAAAATATGGTAGAATATTCGGGAACAAACTCCCGATAGGGTAAAAAGGAACCATGGAGGATTCAACATGCAATATTCACGCGAAGTGGAAGAGATGATTTGCGTTGCGAAGGGCCCGAAGCACGATCCCGCTCCCATTCCCGAAGAGGGCAAGTGGATTGCCGCCAAGCAAATCACGGACATCAGCGGATTCACGCACGGCATCGGCTGGTGCGCGCCGCAGCAGGGCGCCTGCAAGCTCACGCTTAACGTAAAGGGCGGCGTTATCCAAGAAGCGCTCGTAGAGACGATCGGCTGCTCCGGTATGACGCATTCGGCGGCAATGGCGGCGGAAATTCTTCCCCACAAGACCATTCTCGAGGCGCTCAATACCGACCTCGTTTGCGATGCGATCAACACCGCAATGCGCGAGCTATTCCTGCAGATCGTGTACGGCAGAACGCAATCTGCCTTCTCTGACGATGGCCTCGTAATCGGCGCAGGCCTTGAGGATCTTGGCAAGGGCTTGAGATCGCAGGTGGGTACCATGTACGGAACTGCGGCGAAGGGCGTGCGCTATCTTGAGATGGCAGAGGGCTACGTTACCCGCCTTGCGCTCGATAAGGATGCACAGGTAATCGGCTACGAATTCGTTTCCCTCGGCAAGATGACGGATTTCATCAAGAAGGGCCTCACCCCCAACGAGGCGTGGGAGAAGTCTCTCGGCCACTACGGTAGATTTACCGAAGAGCAGGGCGCTGTCAAGTACATCGACCCTCGTAAGGAATAAGGAGGTGCATCATGGCTCTGTTTGAAGGTTATGAAAGAAGAATCGAAAAAATCAACGCGGCGCTGAAGCAGTACGGCATCAATTCCATTGAAGAGTGCAAGGAGATCACCCTTGCTCAGGGCGTGGATTGCGATAAGATCGTTCGCGGCACTCAGCCCATCTGCTTTGAGAACGCTGTTTGGGCGTACACGGTAGGCGCGGCGATCGCCATCAAAATGGGTTGCACCAGAGCTGCCGATGCGGCTGCGGCAATCGGTATCGGTTTGCAGGCGTTCTGCATTCCCGGCTCCGTTGCAGAGAACCGCCAGGTCGGCCTTGGCCACGGTAACCTTGCCAAAATGCTCCTCTCCGAGGAAACGGAATGCTTCTGCTTCCTCGCCGGTCACGAATCCTTCGCGGCGGCAGAGGGCGCAATCTCCATCGCTATGAACGCAAACAAGGTTCGCAAGAATCCGCTTCGCGTTATCCTTAACGGTCTCGGCAAGGATGCGGCGATGATCATCTCCCGTATCAACGGTTTCACCTATTGCGAAACGGAATTCGATCCGTATAGCGAAACGGTGAAGGTAACGAACAAAATCGCGTATTCCGATGGCCCCCGTGCGAAGGTCAATTGCTACGGCGCTGATAACGTTCCCGAAGGCGTTGCCATCATGAAGCTTGAGAAGGTTGGCGTTTCCATCACGGGCAACTCCACCAATCCCACCCGTTTCCAGCACCCCGTTGCCGGCACCTATAAGAAGTGGTGCGTGGAGAACGGTGTGCAATACTTCTCCGTTGCTTCGGGCGGCGGCACGGGCAGAACCCTTCACCCCGATAACATGGCGGCCGGTCCTTCCAGCTACGGCATGACGGATACGATGGGCAGAATGCACTCCGATGCGCAGTTTGCAGGTTCTTCTTCCGTTCCCGCGCACGTTGAAATGATGGGCCTTATCGGTATGGGCAACAACCCCATGGTTGGTGCTACCGTTGCCGTTGCCGTTGCTGTGCAGGAAGGTATGGCAAAGTAACCCATAGGGTTATTGTTTTCGACGCAACCGTTTTAGGCGTAAAATTGAGAAAAAAGGGATTCGGGAAACCGGATCCCTTTTCACTGAAAACCATATCTTGTGGTGGGGTGGCAAGTTCGGCACAATTCCCCAAAAAAAGACGGAAAAAAGTGTAAATATACAAAAAAAATTGCCAAAAAAGCTACTCAAAGCGTTGACACACGCTTGACTTTGTGGTATTATTAGTAGGCTGTGTTACTGCGGCATTCTTTTTTGTCGCCTTCACGGCGTGTAGGGTTGACGCGGGAAGTTACTGAAAAATCGAGGACGAAAGCCCCTCGGCAGATAATTTCCGCTGACAAGTGTGGGACGTTAGATTCCTGCGACGAACCGAGGCTTTTGCGAAAAAGCACCCGAAACAACGTGTGTTTTTTTCATGAAAGCGCCTCGACACGCACGGATGCGTTGACGCAGAAAAAACATGTTCGGAAAGAAAAAGGAGTTCAAATTATGGCAAGTCAGAAAATTCGCATTAAGTTAAGTGCGTACGACCACGAGCTCGTTGATCAGGCAGCGAGCCGCATCGTTGAAACGATGACGAAGGGCGGAGCAAAGATCTCCGGTCCCATTCCGCTTCCCACGGAGCGCGAAATCGTAACGATTCTCAGAAGCCCCCATAAATATAAGGATTCGCGCGAGCAGTTCGAGCTTCGCACCTATAAGAGAATCATCGATATCTATTCTCCCAACGCAAAGCTTCTTGATAGCATCCACCTTCCTGCAGGCGTAGATATCAAAGTGAAGCTGTAAGAAGCCAATAGGCACACAAATAAGTCTCTGTAATACTACCGTGCGGTGGTATTCGCAAATAAAAATTTTATAGGAGTGAACTTTATCAATGAGTAAAGCAATCATCGGCCGCAAGGTTGGTATGACCCAGCTCTTTGCGGAAGACGGGAAGGTCATTCCCGTCACGGTCATCGAGGCAGGTCCCTGCCCCGTTGTGCAGGTGAAGACGGTGGAAAGCGACGGCTATGCCGCGCTGAAACTCGGCTTCTGCGAAGCGAAGGAAAAGGCACTTTCCAAGCCCGATCTCGGCCAGTTCAAGAAGGCCGGCGTCAAGCCCTGCAAGGTCTTGAAGGAAGTCCGCGATATGGCGGGCTACGAGGTAGGCGGTTTCGTCAAGGCGGATATCTTCGCTGCAGGCGAGCACGTAGATGTCTCCGGCGTCACGAAGGGCCACGGTTACACGGGTGTAATCAAGCGTTGGAATCAGCACCGCCTGAAGGAAACGCACGGTGTAGGCCCTGTGCACAGAGAGCCCGGTTCCATGGGTGCAAACTCCAGCCCTTCCCGCGTGTTTAAGCACAAGAAACTCGCCGGTCAGTACGGTGTTGAGAACGTCACCATTCAGAATCTCGAGGTCGTTCGCGTAGACGTCCAGAGAAACGCGATCCTCGTAAAGGGTGCCATTCCCGGCCCCAAGGGTAGCATCGTGACGATCAAGACCAGTGTGAAGAACGGTTAATAAGGAGCAAGAAAAATGGCTAATGTAAAGGTTTATAATATGAAGGGTGCGGAGGTCGGCACGATCGATTTGAACGACGACCTGTTCGGCGCCGATTACAACGAGCCGCTCATTCATCAGGCGGTCGTCACCTATCTTGCCAACCAGCGCCAGGGTACGAAATCCACGCTCACCCGCACGGAAGTGCGCGGCGGCGGCGCAAAGCCTTGGAGACAGAAGGGTACTGGCCGTGCCCGTCAGGGCTCCACGAGAGCTCCCCAGTGGATCAAGGGCGGCGTTGTGTTCGCACCGAAATCCCGCGATTTCTCGAAGAAGATGAACGTCACTGCCCGCCGCGGCGCTCTCGTTTCTGCGCTTTCTAAGAAAGTGGCAGATGGTGAGCTCATCGTGGTGGACGAGTTGAAGGTCGATGCTCCCAAGACGAAGGAGATGGAAGCGTTCCGCAAGGCGCTTAAGCTTGAGAAGCGCACCGTCGTCGTCATGGATGAGGCGAATGCAGACGTCATTTTGGCGGCTCGCAACCTTCCCACTCTTACCACGATCTCCGTGGAAGAGATCAACACCTACGAAATCGTAGCGAACGCCGTCGTGGTTCTCACGAAGGGCTCGGTGAAAAAGCTTGAGGAGGTCTATTGCTCATGACACCCGAAGATATCATTTTGAAGCCCGTCCTCACCGAAAAGGCAACGGACGGCCTGCAACCCGGCGAGAAATCCGATAGAACGGCGTACGGCAAGAAGTATACGTTCATCGTTGCAAAGTCGGCGAACAAGACGCAGATCAAAATCGCCATCGAGAAGATGTTCGAAGTAAAGGTTCAGAGCGTCAACACGGTCACCCGTCGCGGTAAGCTCAAGAGAATGGGCAGAAACGAGGGATACACGCCCACCACGAAGAAGGCAATCGTTCAGCTCAAGGAAGATTCCAAGCCGATCGAATTCTTCGAAGTGATGCAGTAAGCGGAGGAAAGCAATCATGGCAGTCAAGAGATATAAACCCACATCCGCTGCACGGCGCCTGATGACGGTGCACGATTACAGCGAAATTTCGAAGGTGAAGCCCGAGCGCTCCCTCCTTGAGGATCAGAGAAAATCGGGCGGCAGAAACAATGCCGGTAGAATCACCGTTCGCCATATCGGCGGCGGTAACAGACGCAAGTACCGCGTGATCGATTTCAAGCGCAATAAGGATGGCATTCCCGCTACGGTAAAGACCATCGAATACGATCCCAACCGTAGCGCAAACATCGCCCTTCTCGTATATGCAGATGGCGAAAAGCGCTACATCCTCGCACCCGTCGGCCTCAACGTAGGTGATAAGGTAATGAGCGGCGTAGGCGCCGATATCAAAGTTGGCAACGCGCTTCCTCTCACCGATATCCCCGTTGGTACGATGGTGCACAATATCGAGATGAAGCCGGGCAGAGGCGGCCAGATCGCAAGAAGCGCAGGTATCTCCGCGCAGATCATGGCACGCGAGGGCGCTTATGCAACCATTCGTATGCCTTCCGGTGAAATGCGTCTCATTCCCGCTGTTTGCAGAGCAACGATCGGCCAGGTCGGTAACGTTGAGCACGAGATCATCCGTATCGGCAAGGCTGGTAAAACTCGTCACATGGGCACCCGTCCTACGGTACGCGGTTCGGTTATGAACCCGAACGATCACCCGCACGGCGGCGGCGAAGGCAAGAGCCCTGTCGGCCATGCCGGCCCCGAAACTCCTTGGGGCAAGCCCGCTCTCGGATATAAGACGAGAAAGAAGAAGAATCCCACGAGCAAGTTCATCCTCAAGAGGATCAATTAAGGAGGGAGTGAGAAATGTCTAGAAGTATTAAGAAAGGGCCTTACGTCGAAGCGAAGCTCCTGCAGAGAATTGAGGCAATGAACGCTGCGAACGAGAAGAAGGTGCTCAAGACGTGGTCGAGAGCATCCACGATCTTCCCGCAGATGGTCGGCCACACGATCGCCGTTTACGACGGCAGAAAGCACGTGCCCGTATATATCACCGAGGACATGGTAGGCTGCAAGCTCGGCGAGTTCGCACCCACGAGAACGTTCAAGGGACACACGGCGAAGAGCACGTCGCCCGGCAGGTAAGGAGGAGAGATATGGCAGGCAATATGAAGAAGAAGACTGCACGGATCGAGGAAAACAAAGATACCCGTCCGTACGCCGTCGCAAAGTATATCAGAATTTCTCCCTACAAAGTGAGAACGGTTCTCGCGCTTATCCGCGGCAAGAGCGTAGCGGAAGCTAAGGCGATCCTCGAGAACAGCATTAACGGCGGCGCAGAGCCCACCAAGAAGGTGCTCATGAGCGCAGTTGCAAACGCAGAGCACAACAAGGGCATGGATAGAGATGATCTCTACGTAGCCGAGTGTTTCGCAAACGGCGGCACGATGCTCAAGCGTATGCAGCCCGTATCCAAGGGCAGAGGGCATGCGATCCTCAAGAGAACGAGCCACATCACCGTCATTCTTGACGTGAAGAAAGCGGAGGGAGAACTGTAATGGGACAGAAAGTAAATCCTCACGGCCTGAGAGTCGGAATCAATAAGGGTTGGGATACGCAGTGGTACGCTGATAAAAAGGACTTTGCAGCATACCTCAAGGAAGATCACACCATCCGCACCTTCCTCAAGAAGAAGTATTATGCGGCGGCAATTTCCCGTATCCACATCGAAAGAGCGGCCGGCAAGATCGTAGTTACCATTCACACGGGTCGTCCCGGTGTGCTTATCGGTAAAGCAGGCGCGGAAATTGAGGTTATCAAGAAGGATCTTGCGAAGCTCACGAAGGGCAAGCAGGTCATCATCAACGTTACCGAAATCAGAAAGCCGGATGCAGATGCGCAGCTCGTTGCGGAAAATGTTGCCGCACAGCTTGAGAAGCGCACGTCCTTCAGAAGGGCGATGAAGCAGGCTATCGGTAAGACGATGCGCGCAGGCGTCAAGGGCGTCAAGATGCAGGTTTCCGGCCGTCTCGATGGCAGAGAAATCGCAGGCACCGAGCACTACAACGAGGGTTCCATTCCTCTTCAGACGCTCCGCGCGGATATCGAGTACGGCTTTGCAGAAGCTCACACGACGTTCGGTATGATCGGCGTCAAGTGCTGGGTTTATAAGGGAGACGTCCTCAAGGCCGGGAAGAAGCCGGAAGGAGGCAGATAATGTTAATTCCCAAGAGAGTTAAGAGAAGAAAGCAGCACCGCGGAACGCTGAAGGGTGCGGCGCATAAGGGCAATACGATCGCTTACGGCGAGTACGGTCTCGTAGCGGAAGAAGCAGGCTGGATCAAATCCAACCAGATCGAGGCGGCCCGTATCGCAATGACGCGTTTCATCAAGCGTGGCGGTAAGGTTTGGATCGATATCTTCCCCCACAAGCCGATCACGCGTCACCCCGCCGAGGCCCGTATGGGTTCCGGTAAAGGTGCCGTTGAGTTCTGGGTTGCAGTGGTGAAGCCGGGCAGAGTGATGTTCGAGATGGCAGGCGTGCCCGAGGAGATCGCGCGCGAAGCAATGCGTCTCGCTTCCCACAAGCTTCCGGTTAAGTGCAAGTTTATCAAGAAAGAGGCGGCTGTTGCCGTCGAGAATACCGAGATGGGCGGTGAAGCGTGATGAAAAGCAACGAATTCAAGAGCATGACCGATGTCGAGCTTGAAAGAAAGCTCAGCGACCTCAAGAGCGAGCTCTTCAATCTTCGCTTCCGCCACGCAAGCGGACAGCTCGAGAATCCTCTCTCGATCAGAACGTGCAAGCGTGATATTGCGAGAGTGAACACCGAAATCCGCGCGCGTCAGGCGAAGGCGTAAGGGAGGCAAGCATCATGGAAAGAAATCTTAGAAAAGAGAGAGTCGGAGTAGTTGTTTCCGACAAGATGGATAAGACGGTCGTCGTCGCGGTTTCCGATAAGCGCAAGCACCCCGTCTATAAGAAGACGATCACCCGCACGAAGAAGTTCAAGGCACACGATGAACTCAACGAGTGCGGCGTAGGCGATAAGGTTCGCATTGTTGAAACGAGAAAGCTCTCGAAGGACAAGAACTGGCGCATCGCTGAAATTATCGAGAAGGCGAAGTAAGGGGAGGCAGAGAATAATATGATTCAACCTCAAACGAGACTGAAAGTAGCCGATAACTCGGGTGCAAAGGAAATCATGTGCATCCGTGTACTCGGCGGCAGCTTCAGAAGAACGGGCAACATCGGCGATGTCATCGTCGCATCCGTTAAGACGGCAAACCCCGGCGGCGCCGTAAAGAAGGGCGACGTTGTGAAGGCGGTTATCGTGAGAACTTCGCAGGGAATCCGCCGTCCAGACGGTACTTATATCCGTTTTGACGACAACGCTGCTGTCATTATCGACGCCCAGAAGCAACCCAAGGGAACCCGTATTTTCGGACCCATCGCGCGTGAGCTCAGAGAGAAGGATTACATGAGAATCATCTCCCTCGCTCCCGAGGTACTGTAAGGAGGCCCAAGAATGAACGTAAAGGTCAATGATAACGTGCTCGTTCTCACGGGCAAATACAAGGGTCAGAAGGGTAAGGTTTTAAAGGCCGATCCCAAAGCAAACACCGTTATCGTGGAGGGCGTGAACATCGTCCATAAGCACGAGAAGGCGAGAAAGGCGAACGAAACCTCTCGCATCGTAAAGGAAGAGGCGCCCATCAACGTCTCCAACGTTATGGTTGTGTGTGATAAGTGCGGAAAGGCAGTTCGCGTGAATCACCAAGAGGTAGAAGAGAACGGCAAGAAGAAGCACATCCGCATCTGCAACAAGTGCGGTGCCAGCCTTGATAAGGCGTTCGCGAAGAAGCTCAAGGGTGCCAAGGCGGAGGAAACCGTAGAAGAAGCACCCAAGAAGCGCACGAGAAAGCGCAGCCAGAAGGCTGAGGAAACGCAGGAATAATCGGGAGGTAAGGTTATGGCAGAGAAGAAAACAGCAAAGAAAGAAGCCGCCGCTCCCGTTAAGGCAGAGCCGAGCAGAGTGCGCGTACAGTACGAAAAGGAAGTCGTTCCCGCGCTCATGAAGAAGTTCGGTTACCAGTCTATTATGCAGGTGCCGAAGCTTGAGAAGATCGTTATTAACACGGGTCTCGGCGATATTAAGGATAATCAGAAGTCGATGCAGACGGTGGAAAAGGAGCTCACGCTCATCACCGGCCAGAAGCCTATCTACCGCAAGGCAACCAAGTCCGTTGCAAACTTCAAGCTCCGTGAGGGCATGAATATCGGCCTTAAGGTTACCCTTCGTGGCAGAAGAATGTACGATTTCTTCGATAAGCTCGTTTCCATCGCGCTCCCTCGCGTTCGCGATTTCCGCGGCGTGCCGGATAAGTCGTTTGATGGCAGAGGCAACTATGCCATGGGGCTCAAAGAGCAGCTCATTTTCCCTGAAATCACCTATGATCAGGTGGAGAAGATCAGGGGCATGGACGTCGTAATCGTCACCACGGCGAATACCGACGAGGAAGCCAGAGAGCTTTTGAGGGCGCTCGGAATGCCCTTCAAGAAGTAAGGAGAAACGGGATATGGCTAAAAAATCA
This sequence comes from Clostridia bacterium, assembly GCA_017507045.1. Classification (GTDB taxonomy): domain Bacteria; phylum Bacillota; class Clostridia; order Christensenellales; family Borkfalkiaceae; genus Gallimonas. The sequence goes on from JAFWBP010000014.1 coordinate 9,266, forward strand.
ATGATCAATAAGCAGCAAAGAACGCCGAAGTTTTCGACGCGCGCTTACACGCGCTGCTCGATCTGCGGCAGACCTCACGCGGTGCTCAGAAAGTACGGTATTTGCCGTATCTGTTTCAGAGAGCTTGCCTATAAGGGGCAGATTCCCGGCGTGAAGAAGGCTAGCTGGTAAGGAGGCAAGAGATGACAGATCCGATTGCAGATATGCTCACAAGAATCAGAAACGCGCTCATGGTAAAAAAGGATACGGTTGAGATCCCTGCTTCGAACATGAAGAAGGCAATCGCGAACATCCTTCTCGAAGAGGGCTATGTTTCCGGCATCGAAATCAAAGAAGGCGAGCACGAGGACATCATCGTCGTCACGCTCAAGTACATGAACGGCAAGTCGGTCATCGGCGGGCTTACGCGCGTCTCCAAGCCGGGACTTCGTTCCTACAGCGGCGCAAAGACGATGCCCAAGGTGCTCGGCGGCTATGGTATTGCCATCGTCTCCACCAATAAGGGTATCATGACGGATAAGCAGGCGAAGGCCCAGAACGTGGGTGGCGAAGTGCTCTGCTACGTCTATTAAGGAGGGGAATTATGTCGAGAATCGGTAAAAAGGTAATCGCAGTCCCTGCAGGCGTCACCGTTGAATTTGAGAATGGCGTTGTCACCGTTAAGGGCGGCAAGGGTACGCTCACTCTCGAAGTTAAGGGCAATATCGATGTGAAGAACGAAGGCACCGAGGTGCACGTTTTGGCGCTCGATGAAGGCAAGGTCACGAATGCCCGTCACGGCCTTTACCGCGCACTGATCGCGGACATGGTACAGGGTGTTTCCGCCGGCTTTGAGAAGAGACTCGAAGTTAAGGGCGTTGGTTGGAAGACGGCGATGCAGGGCAACAAGCTCGTTCTTAACGTTGGCTTCTCCCACCCCGTCGAAATCGTTCAGCCCGAGGGCATCAAGCTCGAGTGCGCAACTCCTACGGAGATCGTTGTATCCGGTATCGATAAGGCTCTCGTAGGTCAGGTAGCAGCTGATATTCGTGCAGTCCGCACGCCCGAGCCTTACCACGGCTACGGCATCCGCTACAAGGGCGAGCACGTAGAGCACAAGGAAGGCAAAACTTCCGGTAAGGGCAAGAAGTAAAGGAGCGTGAATCATGATAACGAAAATCGATAAGAACGCGGTGAGACAGCGCCGCCACAAGCGTGTCAGAAAGCTCGTTTCCGGCACGCCCGAGCGTCCCCGTCTCTCTGTATACAAGAGCTTGAAGAATATCTACGTTCAGGTGATCGACGACGTCAACGGCGTCACCCTTGCATCCGCATCTACCCTCGAAAAGAGCGTGAAGAGCGAAGTTGAGGGCAAGACGAAGACGGAAGCGGCGAAGATCGTCGGCAAAATTGCCGGAGAGCGCGCCAAGGAGAAGGGTATCGCGGAAGTCGTATTCGACAGAGGCGGTTACAACTACACGGGCCGCGTACAAGCAATCGCAGACGGCGCACGCGAAGCCGGACTGGAATTCTGATAGGGAGTAAAGTTATGGCAAGAGAAAACAGACCTCAGAGAAGACAGGAAGAGAACGACGGTCTCATTAAGAAGCTCATCGAGATCAACCGCGTTAGCAAGACGGTCAAGGGCGGCAAAAACATGCGTTTTGCGGCGCTTGTTGTCGTTGGCGATGGCGCAGGCAAGGTGGGCTACGGCACGGGCAAATCGAAGGAAGTTCCCGAGGCAATCGAGAAGGCAACGCAGGCGGCCAAGAAGAACATGATCAAGGTTGCCGTTGTTGATACCACGATTCCCCACGAGGTGATCGGTCGCTTTGGCAAGGGTGCCGTTTTAATGCTCCCCGCTGCAGAAGGTACCGGCGTTATCGCGGGTGGTCCTGTGCGTGCGGTTATGGAGGCTGCCGGCATCAAGAATATCAGAACGAAGTCTCACGGTACGCAGAACCCTGGCAACTGCATTAAAGCTACGGTTGCCGGCCTCGCCGAACTCAAGACGGCCGAGGAAATTGCGGCACTTCGCGGCAAGACCGTTGAAGAGATCGTAGGCTGAGGAGGGAAACATGGTTAAGGTAACGCTTGTTAAGAGCGCGATCGGCGAAATCAAGTCCGTTAAGGATACCGTTGCCGCTCTCGGGCTCAAAAAGATTCGCTCCACGAAAACCTTTGAGGATAGCGCCACGCTGCAAGGTCAACTTAAAAAGGTTGCTCACCTCGTGAAGGTTGAAACTGTATAAGGAGAAAGCAATGAGAATCGATACGATTTCTCCCGCTGAGGGAGCAAGAACGAAGGAAAAGCGTCTGGGACGGGGCATCGGTTCGGGCCTCGGCAAGACGAGCGGCAAGGGCCATAAGGGCCAGTGGGCGCGCTCGGGCGGTGGGGTAAGACCCGGCTTCGAGGGCGGCCAGATGCCGCTTGCGCGCAGAATTCCCAAGCGCGGATTCCATAACAAATTTGGCACGGACTACGTGATCGTTAACGTATCCGTACTCAACGAGCTTCCTGCAGGCACGGTGGTTGATTACGATTTCGTACTCAACAACGGTCTTGCCAAGGAAGTGAAAAACAACGGGGGACTCAAAGTCCTTGGAAACGGCGAGCTCAAAACGGCGCTCACCGTGAAGGCTGCGAAGTTCTCTGCGGCAGCCAAGTCCGCAATCGAGGCGGCTGGCGGTACGGCGGAAGTCATTGAATGACTCCCGTCATTTCCGCATTATCCCCCCTAAAGGAGTGATGAAATGTTAGAAGCATTGAAAAATGCCTTACGCAATAAGGACATCAGGAAGAAGCTCCTCATGACGCTCCTCATCCTCTTCGTGTTCCGGCTTGGGTGCTATATCCCCGTTCCCGGTCTTTTAAGAGGCACCTTTGAGGAAGCGATCACGGGTAACGACTTCCTGCAGCTTATGAGCGGTATCACGGGTAATGCACTCGCGAACGGCACGCTCTTCGCGCTCGGTGTTGGGCCTTACATCAACGCTTCGATTATTATTCAGCTGCTTACGGTTGGCATTCCCTACCTCGAGAACCTCTCGAAGCAGGGTGAAGAGGGTAGAAAGAAGCTCACGTTCTTCACGCGTGTCCTCACGATCATTCTTGCAGTCATTCAGTCGATTGGTATTATCGTCAACTTTGCGTTGAATGCGAACACGAATATGGATATTGCCGGTGCCGTTGGTGCAATTCAGGCAAACCTGTTCTTTGATCAGGCATGGCTTGCGGGTATCTATATGACGGTCGTATACACGGCCGGTTGCCTTATCGTAATGTGGTTGGGCGATCGTATTACTGAGTACGGCATCGGCAACGGTATCTCTATGATCATCCTTGCCGGTATCCTCTCCACGGGTGGTATTTCCATCTGGGATGAGATCGTTGCAATCTTCACCGATGATGCGATCCACCTTCTCAATGTAGGTCTCTTCATCGTGCTTGCTGTGATCATCTTCTTCGCAATCGTCTATGTTGACCTTGCCGAGAGAAAGATCCACGTTCAGTACGCGAAGCAGGTGCGCGGCACCAAGATGTACGGCGGACAAAGCTCCGATATTCCCATGAAGATTACGGGAAGCGGCGTTATGCCTCTCATCTTTGCGTTCGCTATCATCTCGTTCCCCTCTATGATCATCAGCCTCTTTGTGCCGGCATCCAATCCTGCACATCAGGGGCTTCAGGAATGGTTCTCGGGCTCCTCGCCCTATTGGTACGGTCAGGTTATTTACTCTGTTGCACTCTGCCTTCTCATCTTCGGGTTTGCATTCTTCTATGCATCGATGGAGTTCAATCCCGATGACGTGTCAAAGCAGATCCAGAGCAACGGTGGCTTTATCCAGGGTATCCGCCCCGGCAAGCCTACGGCTGCATACCTGAGAAAGATCAATCGGCGCATTACGCTCTTTGGTGCCATCTTCCTCACCCTCGTATCGTTCGTCCCGTCCGTCTTGTTCAGCTGGGCAGGCCAGAACCTCGTAAACGTGTTCTCTACGACGGGTATCCTCATCGTCGTCTCGGTTGCGCTTGAATTCGATAAGCAGTTGCAATCGCAGATCATGATGAAGAACTACAAAGGCTTCTTGAAGTAATTCAAATGCGTTGCAATACGGTGTCGCGCTTGTATTTACGGGGCATGCACGCAAAGCCCTTCTAAAGCAGCGCGCTCCGTCTTGCTCGTATCTCTCGTTTTATTTGTTAAAAATCGAAAGGAGTAAGATAGCGCATGAATCTCATCCTACTTGGCGCACCCGGCGCAGGCAAGGGTACGCAGGCAACCAAGATCTCCGATCGTTACGGTCTCGTTCACATCTCCACGGGAGATATCTTCCGTGCAAACATCAAAAGCGGCACTGAAATCGGCATGCTCGCAAAATCGTATATCGATCGCGGCGAGCTTGTTCCCAATGAGGTAACATGCGCAATCGTAAAAGATCGCCTCACCTGGGAGGATTGCAAAAACGGATATCTGCTCGATGGTTTCCCCCGCAATCTCTTTCAGGCAATGGAGCTCGATACGTTCGCTAAGATCGATGGAGTTGTAAATATCAACATCGATCATAAGCTCCTCATGGACCGTTTGTGTGGACGTCGTACCTGTAAGGAGTGCGGAGAGAGCTACCATGTCTCAACGTTAAACGGAGCTACAACTTGCGCCCGTTGCGGCGGAGAGCTCTATCAGCGCAAAGATGATAACCCCGAAACGGTTGCATCTCGCCTTGCGGTTTACAACGATCAGACGGCGCCGCTCATTGATTACTACACGAAGAAGGGCATCATTTTGAACTTCACGGGCACGGAGGCTCCTGCGGAAGTGCTGTTCGAAGAGGTTCGCGCGGTGCTCGATAACATGATGCAATAACATGGTTTTTATCAAAAGCGAGGAAGAGATTGCGCTCATGCGTGAACCGTGTGCCATCGTTCGCGACTGTTTGAAGTTCGTGGAGGAGCGCATTCGGGCAGGCATGACGACGAAGCAAGTAGATACCCTCGTCCACGATTTCTTAAAGGCAAACGGCGCTGAGCCGAGCTGCCTCGGCTACTACGGTTATCCCGCTTCGGCGTGCGTTTCGGTCAATGAAGTCGTCGTTCACGGCATCCCCGATGGGCGCGTGCTTGAAGAGGGTGATATCGTGAGCGTGGATCTGGTCGCTTACAAGAATGGCTATCACGGCGATGCCGCACGCACCTTCCGAATCGGCAAGGTGAGCCCTGAAAAGGATAAACTCGTGCGTGTTACCGAGGAGTGTTTCTTCAAAGGAATCGAAGGCCTGAAGGCAGGAACGCCGCTCTATGATATAGGCTACCGCGTTCAGCAGCACGCGGAATCCAACGGGTTCTCCGTGATCCGTGCATACACGGGCCACGGCATCGGTAAGGAAATGCACGAGGATCCCTCCGTTCCCAACGTGGGCAGAAGGGGCACGGGCATCCGCCTTGCGGCAGGAACCGTCATCTGTGTGGAGCCCATGATTGTGTGTGGAAACTACCGCGTGAAGGTCTTGCCGGATGAATGGACGGCCGTCACACTCGATGGGCGCCCGGCCGCGCATTACGAAAACACCGTCGTTATCCGAGAGGATGGCGTGGAAATTCTAACTTTGTAACACCGTGTAATTCCGAAGCCAAAAAGGCGGAGTGAATTTCCTTAAGCAAGTCCCTTATATGGAGGAACCATGTCGAAAGACGACGTTATCGAAGCAGAAGGCAGAGTAATTGAAGCTCTCCCCAACGCAACATTCAAGGTGCGGCTCACCAACGGGCACGTCATCACGGCGTACATCTCGGGTAAGCTCCGCATGAATTATATCCGCATCATCGAGGGAGACGCGGTCAAGCTCGAAATGAGCCCGTACGATCTCACGAAAGGGCGTATCATTTGGAGAAGCAAAAACTAAAAGCGTTGCAACAAATCCGAAGCGGGCGCTGCCCGTTCCGATGTTTTGCAATGAATATCATAAGCGAATGGGCAAATACAAGAAGAACGTCTATTCGTAATAAGGCCGAAAGGGGCAAGCAGCAGCAAACTCTTTCCCGGCAAAAGTACTCACAGAATCTCTTTTCTCTGTTGAAAAGAAATTCGTGAAGGAGGATTCATGAAAGTCAGACCTTCCGTAAAACCCATGTGCGATAAGTGCAAGGTAATCAAGAGAAACGGCAAAGTTATGGTCATTTGCTCAAAAAATAAGAGCCACAAGCAAAGACAGGGCTAAAAACAGTTGACAAGATTTGCTTAACATGCTATAATAATTTTCTGGATTTGTAAAAATTCGGAAAGCATATCGTAATTGAAGTCGATTTTCCGCAGAAATAGGTGCGGGAAATCGGCTTGCTATGCGTTTTAAACGCCAAGCAAAAAGTTTGAAAACAACCGCCCATGAGTGTTTGCATTTTCCACTGCAGCACTTGCGGAATCGGACGAGATAAAAAAATATTTACCGAATAAACGGAGGTTCAAAGTTACATGGCACGTATTGCCGGTGTGGATTTACCGAGAGAAAAACGGGTTGAGATCGGTCTCACCTACATCTACGGAATCGGTCTTTCAACGTCGAAGCAGATTCTCGCCGAAACGGGCATCAATCCCGATACGAGAGTGAAGGATCTCAACGAGAACGACGTATCCAAGTTAAGAGAGTATATCGACCATAACCTTACGGTCGAAGGCGAATTGAGAGGACAAGTTTCCCTCAACATCAAGCGTCTGATGGAAATCGGATGCTACCGCGGCGTGCGCCACAGAAAGGGTCTTCCCGTCCGCGGTCAGAGCACCAAGCGCAATGCAAGAACGCGCAAGGGTCCGCGCCGCACGGTCGCGAATAAGAAGAAGTAAGGAGGGGCGAATATGGCAGGTCAGAAGAGAGCGGTTGTATCACGCAAGCGCAGAGAACTGAAAAAGGTCGATAAGGGACAGGTCCATATCCAGTCCACTTTCAACAATACCATCGTCACGATCACGGATATGAGCGGAAATGCGATCTCCTGGTCGAGCGCGGGCTCCCTCAACTTCAAGGGTTCGAGAAAGGGTACCCCGTTTGCAGCGCAGATGGCTGCAGAGACGGCGGCAAAGAAGGCGAAGGAGCACGGTCTCCGCAGCGTTGAGGTTTACGTTAAGGGCCCCGGCGCAGGCAGAGAATCCGCTATCCGTGCGCTTGCTAACTGCGATTTGGAGGTCACGCTTATTTCCGATGTGTCCCCCGTCGCGCATAACGGTTGCCGTCCGCCCAAGCGCAGAAGAGTTTAAGGAGGGATATAGGATATGGCAGTTTATAGAGAAGCAAAATGCAAGCTTTGCAGAAGAGAGGGTGGCAAGCTTTTCCTCAAGGGTGATAAGTGCTACATGGAGAAGTGCCCCTTCAACAAACGTCCCCTTCCCCCCGGCCAGCACGGCGCAGGCAGAAAGAAGGTTTCCGAGTACGGTCAGCAGCTTCGTGAGAAGCAGAAGACGAAGCGCATCTACGGAGTGCAGGAAGGTCAGTTCCGTCATTACTACGAGATTGCTGCACGCATGAAGGGCGTTGCCGGCGAGAACATGCTCTCCCTCCTCGAGAGAAGATTGGATAACGTTGTATTCCGTATGGGCATCGGCGTTTCCCGCACGCAGGCAAGGCAAATCGTTAATCACGCACACCTTACCGTGAACGGCAGAGTTGTTACCGTTCCTTCCTATATCGTGAAGGTTGGCGATGTTGTAGCTGTTAAAGAAAACAAAAGAAACAATAAGTTCTTCGAGCAGGTAAAAACGATGAAGGTTGCAAACATGCCCAAGTGGCTTGAGTTTGATCCTGAAAAGCTTGAAGGGAAAGTTTTGGCTCTTCCGACCAGAGAGGATGTCGACAGTCAGATCGCAGAGCACATGATCGTCGAGTTGTACTCCAAGTAATCACAACATCATATAAGGAGGTAGCTATATGATCGAAATGGATATGCCCAAGATCGAGGTTACGGAAAACGAAGACAAAAGCTATGCAAAAGTCGTAGTGGAACCGCTCGAAAAGGGTTTCGGTCTTACAATAGGCAACTGTCTGAGAAGAATTTTGCTATCGGCGCTTCCCGGCGCTGCTGCGCAAGGGATCAGGTTTATGGATGGAACCATCAAGCATGAGTTTTCCGCCATTCCGGGAGTAAAAGAAGACGTTACCGAAATTATCTTAAACCTCAAACTTCTCGCCATTAAAACGAGAATAACCGAAAAAGATTACACCAAAGTCCTGCGTCTCACGAAGGTGGGCCCCGCGGTTATCACTGCGGCGGATATCTCGCAGGATGCAGAAGTAGAGATCATCAATTCCGACCAGTACATCTGCACGATTGATGAGGGCGGCAAGATCGATATGGAGATCACGATTGGCAGGGGAAGAGGCTATCATCCCGCCAAGGATAATAAGCAGCCCTTGCTCGACTACATTCCCATCGATTCCATCTATACGCCCGTCAAAAAGGTCAATTATAACGTCGAGCCTGCCCGCGTCGGTCAGAACATCGATTACGACCGCCTCACCATCGAGGTCTGGACGGATGGAACCTTCTCGGGGAAGGAGATCGTTTCCCTCGCCGCGAAGATCATGCAGGATCACATCAACCTGTTCGTCAACCTTTCCGATTCCATCAAAGATATGGATATCTTGGTCAAGACGGATGATGATAAGCAGCAGCAAATTCTCTCCATGAAGATCGAGGATATGGACTTCTCCGTTCGTTCCTACAACTGCTTGAAGAGAGCCAACATTCACACCGTGGAAGACCTCATTCGCAAGACTGAGGAAGACATGCTGAAGGTGAGAAACCTCGGCAAGAAGTCCCTCGACGAAGTCATTCAAAAGCTCGAATCTTACGGTCTTTCGCTCGAAAAAAAGGAGGATTAAATCATGCCGGGTAAAATGGGCAGAACAACGGAGCAGCGCCTCGCAATTCTGAGAAATCAGGCGTCCCAGCTTCTTTGGTACGGAAAAATTGAAACAACGGCTGCTCGTGCGAAGGAACTTCGTCCTTACGTCGAGAAGCTGATCACGAAGGCAATCAACACCTACGAGGATGTCGTGGCGGTTGAAGTGGTTGCCGTGGATAAGAAGGGCAAGGAAATCAAGACGACCACCTATAAGGATGGTCCCAAGAAGCTTGCAGCGCGCCGCGCTATTATGGCGAAGACGTACGATTTGCAGGAAATCAAGCCCTTCAACGAAAGCAAAAAGGATTTTAAAAAGCGCACGGGTAAGGTTCAGCATCCCCTTATGGAGAAGCTGTTCAACGAGATCGCACCCAAGTATGCGCAGCGCAAGGAAGAGCTTGGCCAGGGCGGTGGCTACACGAGAATTTATCTTCTCGGCGAGCGCCGCGGCGATGGCGCCGAACAGGCAATCATCGAGCTCGTTTAATCGTTTGCTTTGTAAGCAACGTTTTAGCGCTCTTCCCATTGGGATTTTAATTGAATAATTTGAAAACTTGACTTTTAATAAGTCAAGTTTTTCTTTTGTTTCCGTAAAACTGCTTGAATTTAATATACTTTTTGGATATAATAAACTTATCAATAAATAAGAATTTGATTTACTTTCTTAGAAAAAGAAGGGCGTAAGCAATGGAAGACAAAAATATTATTATAGAAAAATATAAGAAACAATTCGTTATTTTCCTCTCAATTGGTGCTGTTTCAGTTGTTGCGGTTTTTGTTTATTTTTTAATTACAGTTTTATTATGTGAAACTTTTGATACAAATGCTATTATCGCTTACTTAGTTTTTGCGGGTACAGTTTTCGTTTTTTGCCTTTTATTCATGTTCTTTGAAATTAAAAGAAATAGCATTATTCTCAAATATTACGGAAAAGTTTGCGAGGCAGATAGAAATAAAGCCAAAGCTTTGTTAGAAAAAATAAACATCGTAGATAAAAATGAGTATGATTTTTACGACATACTGCGCTGTGACACTGAAGATGTAGTAACCCCACGAATTTTAAAGATTCTATCAAAAGGGAAAAAGATACATATTGATTTATATAAGCCTATCAAAACGATTGAACAAGAGATCAAATCTAATAAAGAAAAGTATACAGATGAAGATTTTAATCGTTTCATCTTTGAGTTAGTATTATTGCTTGAAAAAAATCTTTGTGATATATAAGCAACCGATTAAACGAATTCCAATTTATCGACTTCTCGTGCCTTGTGGAAAACTTGCAAGTAGGGTTTTTTGTAGCGCAAAAAGTAAAGGATAGCGAAATTTTGCTATCCTTTTATGCTAAACCCCCAAGAGTGACGCCCTTTTGAGCGTTCCTTTCTTCGTTGAATGCATCTGCCTTCTTATGATTGCGTCTGCATATCATGCTCGTAACATATGTCACATATGCAAAATCCTTGCGTTTTTAAGCATATCATGCTATAATAATATGGAAGATATAAGAAGTGAGGTATCAACATATGTCTGAAAAGAATAACGCACAGAAACTTCAAGAAAAACTCTCCTATAAGAAAAAGAACTATTTCGAAATTGCATCCGAAGCGGAGCGCAAGGCAATGTATAGCTATGCAAAGGGGTACATGGCATACCTCGATGCGGCTAAAACGGAGCGCGAGGCTTGTGCTGTTTCCGTTGAAATGGCAAAGCTGAAGGGGTTTACGGAATATCGCTTCGGCGATGCGCTCAAGCCGGGTGATAAAAAGTACTTTGTCAACCGCGGAAAGTCCGTCGTCGTTTTCCGCGTCGGCACCAAGAATCTTGAAGAGGATGGCATTCGCCTGATCGCCTCTCACATTGATGCTCCGCGCATTGATATCAAGCAGAATCCGCTCTACGAAGATAGCGGTATGGCATTCCTCAAAACGCATTACTACGGCGGCATCAAGAAGTACCAGTGGACGGCGATCCCGCTCGCTCTGCACGGCGTCGTCGTGCTCAAGGATGGCACCAAGGTGGAGCTCAATATCGGTGAAGCGGCAACCGACCCCGTATTTTACATCAACGATCTTCTGCCCCACCTCGGAGGGGATCAGATGGGGGGCAAGGCTACCAAGATCGTGGAAGGGGAACAGCTTAACGTCGTTGTTGGTGCGCTTCCCTATGCGGATGAAGAGGTGAAAGATAAGATCAAGCTTACCGTACTTGCGATGCTCAACGAGAAGTGTGGCATGTGCGAAGAGGATTTCCTCTCTGCAGAGCTTTCTGTGGTACCTGCGTATCCCGCACGCGATATCGGCCTCGACCGCGCGCTTATCGGTGCGTACGGGCATGACGATAGAGTTTGTGCCTACCCTGCGCTCACGGCGGTGCTCGATCAGGAATCGCCGCACACCGTACTTGCTATGCTTGTTGATAAAGAGGAGATTGGCAGTGAGGGTACAACGGGCATCCAGTGCAAGGTGTACGAGGATCTGATGGAGGAGATCTCTATCGCGCTCGGTGCGAACTTCCGTAAAGTGCGTGCAAATTCCAAGTGCCTTTCTTCCGATGTTACCGCGGCTTACGATCCCAACTTCGCAGGCGTTTACGAGAAAATGAACTCGGCTATGCTCTCCTGCGGCACGGCAATGTGCAAATTCACAGGCGCGCGCGGCAAGAGCGGTTCGAACGATGCGAATGCAGAGTTTGTTGGTGAGGTGCGCAAGATGTTCGCCGAAGAGGGCGTCGTTTGGCAGACGGCTGAGCTCGGAAAGGTAGATGCAGGCGGCGGCGGCACCGTTGCAAAGTTCGTTGCACAGCTCAATATCGATACGGTGGATCTCGGTGTTCCCGTTATTTCCATGCACGCCCCGTGGGAAGTAATTTCGAAGGCGGATCTTTATAGCAATTATAAAGCCTTCCTTGCATTCATGAAATAACTAAAAGCTCCCTTTTTTGAGGGGAGCTTTTCTATTTGACAAAAAATAAGGCACCCATGTCTGCAAGTTGGCGTGCAGGAATGCAAACATGATCATATAAAAGGATAAGTGCATGTAAAAAGCGCGCCTGCGAATTTTAGCGGGCGCGCAAATAATACAAAAAAACTGTGAGGTCTTTTTTTGTTACAACCTACCGAAGCGGGAACGCGGCAGATAGCTCCCACAAAGCTTCCTTATGGCACACGCCAGACACCGTTTAGTGCTGCTGTATCCCTACCCTGACACGGTTCGCGGGCAGACGTTGCATAAGACCTTGTGATCAACACCTCTTACCGCGTGCAGCCTCCCATAGATTGCACCGAGAAAAGCGTTCGGTTCTGCTATAGCGGATTGCAGATACAGGGCACCGCTAACTCCCCACCTATCACAGCATACTAAGTATACCCCAAAGCGGAGATTTTTGCAAGCGTTTTTGCATGGAAATTTAAAGCAGGCTTTCGCCGGCAGGAGAATTAAGTTATGCGAAAGAGGGGTGTAAAAGATTGCGCGGAAACGGTTGTGTTTTGTGCGCGTTTGTGGTACAATGTCGTTATATAAAAGGAGATTATTATGGCAGATTGTACCCATGATTGCAGCACTTGCGCGAGTAGCTGTTCTACGCGTAGCAAGTCGTCTTTTATCAAACCCCCTCACGAAGAATCGCATATACGCCGCGTAATTGCCGTTGCGAGCGGCAAAGGCGGTGTAGGAAAATCCCTCGTCACATCGCTACTTGCGGTGCGCGCAAAGGCGATGGGGTATCGCGTTGGAATCCTTGATGCCGATGTAACAGGCCCTTCCATCCCCAAGGCATTTGGCGCTCGTGCGCGTGCAACGGGATCCGAAAAGGCGATCTACCCTGTTACAACGAAAAGCGGCATCAAGCTGATCTCGATGAATTCTCTTTTGGAGCATGAAGATGATCCTGTAGTATGGCGCGGTTCTCTCATTGCCGGCGCGGCGCTTCAATTTTGGACGGACGTTGTTTGGGGCGATCTCGATATGCTTTTTATTGATATGCCGCCCGGCACGGGCGACGTGCCGCTCACCGTATTTCAAAGCATTCCGCTCTCGGGTGCCGTGATCGTAACCACGCCGCAGGAGCTGGTGGAGATGATCGTGAAAAAAGCTGTGAATATGGCAAATATGATGAACGTACCCATTCTTGGATTCGCCGAGAATATGAGTTATTTTACATGCCCCGATTGCGGAAAGAGGGCGGAGATCTTCGGCGAGAGCAAGGTGGAAGCGCTGAAAGCGACGTACGGTGTTCCCGCGTCAGCGCGTATTCCCGTCTCGCCGGCGCTTACCGAGCTTGTAAGCGCGGGAAGAGTTGAAGAAGCAACTACGGATGAGCTCGCCGCCATCTTCTCTGAGATTGAGCGATCCCGCGAAATTGAAAAATGGTAAGCCCTTGAAAAAGGTTGGGAGCGGCGCGGATTTTTTGTCCGCGCCGCTGAAGATATATAGTGTGCTTTCATATCCTCGAAGAGAGATAATTTTTGTTTACGGTGCAGAAGCAAGGCATAAAAACCCCATACCATGCCTGAAATAGGGCGATCAAAATAGAAAATTACGATACGAAAAAAGAGCGGAGTGATTCCGCTCTTTTGCAAAGCTAAAACTTACTCGTTTTCTGCTTCTTCGATCGTTGTCGCCTGTGCCCAGCGTTGGATGGATGCAGAAGCATTCTCCGCTTGGCTATGGGAGGAATACGTTGAGCTCATGGAAAGCAAACCGCCGCGTGCATTGAGTACGAGTACCTGGAATTTGCCGTTCTTATGTTCTGCAATTTCGAGGTGGCCGGCGGCGATGTTGTCCTGATACGTTTTGATGCCTGCCTTCGCATTCGAGAGGGTGGCGTAGGGGGTGGCGCTTTCGAGCATCATCTGCCCGTTGGGCGCATAGAGACTGAACCAATATTTCCCCTTCACTTCCTCAATTACCCACTTGCCGTTTGCACCGGATTTTGCAGGAGCAACGGAACCTGCCTTTTCCTCAGCCTTTTCCGTGGTGGGTTTGAAAACGTAAGGCGAAGTGGTTTTCGCTTGCTTTGTTGCAGGCGTGGTATTGTTTTTCATAAAGCCTCCTAATGGGGAACTTATTCAACTACTTCCTCAGTAGCCTCTTCCTCAACAGCCTCTTCAGCTGCTTCCTCAGTAGCCTCTTCCTCAACAGCCTCTTCAGCTGCTTCCTCAGTAGCCTCTTCCTCA
>JAFWBP010000015.1 GCA_017507045.1 Clostridia bacterium
CATGGTAACTGGTGCTGCCCAGATGGATGGTGCTATCATCGTAGTAGCTGCAACTGATGGTCCTATGCCTCAGACCCGTGAGCACATCCTGCTCGCTCGTCAGGTAGGTGTTCCTTATATCATCGTCTTCCTTAACAAGACGGATCAGCTCGACGATCCCGAACTTCTTGAGCTCGTTGAGATGGAAGTTAGAGAGCTTCTTTCTTCCTACGATTTCCCCGGCGACGATATTCCGATCGTCAAGGGTTCTGCACTCAAGGCTCTCGAGAAGGCAGCAAGCGGTGCAGCAGACGTTCTCGAGGCTCCCGAGTGCCAGTGCATCCTCGAGCTCATGGATGCTGTTGATGCTTACATCCCTACCCCCGAGCGCGACGATCAGAAGCCTTTCCTTCTTCCCGTCGAGGACGTATTCACGATCTCCGGCCGCGGTACCGTTGCTACGGGCCGTGTAGAGAGAGGTGTTGCACACGTTGGCGATCCCGCCGAAATCGTTGGCCTCATCGCGAAGCCCAGAACCACCGTCATCACCGGTCTTGAAATGTTCCACAAGCTTCTTGATTCCGCTCAGGCAGGAGATAACGTTGGTGCGCTTCTCCGCGGTATCAACAGAACGGACGTTGAGAAGGGCCAGGTTATTGCTAAGCCCGGCACCGTTCCCACCGCTATGAAGTTCGAGGCTCAGGTCTACGTTCTTACCAAGGACGAAGGCGGCCGCCACACCGCGTTCTTCAACCACTATCGCCCTCAGTTCTTCATCAGAACGACGGACGTTACCGGTGCGATCGAGCTTCCCGAAGGCGTTGAAATGGTTATGCCTGGTGACCACGTCACCATCACCGTTGAGCTCATCAAGCCCGTAGCTATCGAGGAAGGTCTCCGCTTCGCTATTCGCGAAGGCGGCAGAACGGTTGGCTCCGGCGCCGTTTCCAAGATTCTCGGTTAATTAAGTCAACCATAAAAACACGGCTCATTCGAGCCGTGTTTTTCTTTTGCTATTCTTTCAGCATACAGAATGTTAAGCTTATGAGCGCCATCTTTCGGGCATGGGTGCCACAAACGCGGTCATGCGAACGAAAAATCAGCTTCCCTTCCGCAGGCTTCATGCTCCGTGCTCGGTGGCGCGGGTTGCAAAAATTCCGGCACATGCCGGAATTTTTTTTACGTTGCACAACCTTTATAATATGGTTACGAAAAAGAGAAACCTCAAAACCGCATACGAGAGGGGAAAGCGTGCCTATCGCGTTCTTACACAGCACCGATATACTACGATCGCAGGCACACTCGTATTTTTTCTCGTAACTTCCATCGTGCCCTTCCTCTTTTGGCTCACGCTGCTCTTCGGCGGCTCCAACGTGGGCAGAGAGGAGATCCTCGGGCTAGAGCTCTTCGGGTGGGCAAAGGAACTGCTCATCTATCTGCAAACGAATGCGCAGGGCGCCTCGGGTGGAGCGAGCATATTTTTTCTGGCTACCACGCTTTGGTCCAGCTCGAGCTTCTTTTACCATTTAAGAAGAAGCGGAGAAATCGTTTATGCATACAAACGACCGAACCAAGGTTGGAGGGTGCGTATTTCGGCGATCCTCGTTACGCTGGCCGTGCTTCTTTTTTTTGCCGCCGCAGGTGCGGTTTTGCTTGCAGGGATTTTCGCGCGGCGCTTTCTTTCTCCGTGGATTGGCTATCCCGCCGAGTACGCGCTTCTTCTCATTCTTGGCTTTTTCGCGGCGTGGATCCTCAATGCCTATGTTTGCCCATACCGTGTTAGCCCTACCGATACGCTCTGGGGAAGTCTTCTCACGGCGCTTCTTTGGCTTGTTGCCTCGGCGGCGTTCGCCGTGTACCTTAAGTTTTCCAGCCGGGAGAAGCTCTACGGCGCGCTTTCACTTGTGATTGTATTTCTCCTTTGGCTGTATTGGATGATGATCTGCTTCACCGTGGGCATGATCTATAACCGCCGCCATCTCAGGGTAAGAGGGCGCAAGCATAAGCGGCTTTAAGCACGCGTGCGCGTATCATTAAAAAAAAGGGGTGTTTTCGGACACGGTTGCCTCCTGCGATAAAAAAATCCCCCCCAAAAAACATACATTTTAAAAAAAATTTTACTTTTCACAAAAAATTTTTTTCCAAAGCTATTTACATTTGCAAAGATTTGTTGTAGAATAGTGTATGAGAAAATATAGCGTTAAGCTGTGAGGTGAAATTATGTCTGAAAAAACAAACAATAGCGAGATTTTGCTTCAGGGTGTTCACAATAGCATCGTGAAGGAAATCAAGGCAGTTCAAACGTCGGTCAAGGAGCTGAAGGCGAGCACTGCAAAGCAGTCCGCTGCCAACGATAAGGTTACCGAGAGCGTTCGTCAGGGAACGGATAAAGTTATCCGCGAGATTCAATTTCTCTTGCAGCAGAGCAGCGATATTCATCAGTCTTCGCAAAACGATAGCACCGCTGTGAAGGATGAGATCGTTAAGGCTGTCAATCAGAAGGCAGATGAGATCGCCAAGGCCGTTAACAAACGCACCGATGAGATGACGGTTTATCTCGAAAAGAAGATGCAGGAGGGCTTTGCGGCGCTGAAGAAGCAACTTCTTTCCGCGTTCAACTTTACCGCGCTCGAAGCTCGCCTTGCAAAGCGCCTCGAGATGGTGGAAGAAAACATTATCGAAACGGTGGAGGACATCGAGGACAGAATGGCAGAGAGCAACGAAGAGCACGAAGCCAAGATGATCGAAGCTCCCGCCAAGGCTGTTGCCGCTTACGACGACGCCGCACTCCGCGAGGATATCGCAGCGCTTGGCGCAAAGATCGATGCGATGTCAACGCCTGAAGCCATTGCTTACGACGACGCCGCACTCCGCGAGGAGATCGCAAAGCTCAGCGAGAAGATCGAAGCTTTCGAAGCACCCGAAGCAGTCGCTTACGACGACACCGCGATTCGCGAAGAAATCGCAGCGCTCGGCGAGAAGATCGAAGCGGCAGTATCTGCAAACGAAGAAGTTATCTCCCGCGAGGAGCAGATCTACGATAGACAGGCTGAGGACGAAGAAACATTGGCTACGATGATTGCCAATATTCGTGATGAGATCGATGCCGTCAAGTACGGCGTAACCGAAGTCAAGGAGCAGCTTGAAGCTCTTATGGAAGAGCCTGTCGAGGAAGAGATCGTCGAGGAAGAAGTTGCTGAAGAGATCGTCGAAGAAGCGCCCGTTGAGGAAGAAGTTGCTGAAGAGATCGTCGAAGAAGCGCCCGTTGAGGAAGAAGTTGCTGAAGAGATCATCGAGGAAGAAGTCATCGACGAAGAGTTCGAAGATATCACGCTCGAAGATTTCATTGATTACGATGTGCTCGCAGAGAAGATCGCTGCCATCCTTCCCGAACCTGATTACGATCTCATCGTGGATAAGGTTCTTGCCGCGATCCCCGAAGTAGATGAGAACGCGCTTATAGCAAACGTTGTTGCCGCGATCCCTGAGGTTGATGAAGATGCCCTCGTGGAGAAGGTAATCGCCGCGATCCCCGTTGTTGATGAAGATGCCCTCGTGGAGAAGGTAATCGCCGCGATCCCCGTTGTTGACGAGGATGCAATCGTGGAGAAGGTAATTGCCGCGATCCCTGTTGTTGACGAAACTGCGATTGCGGATAAAGTTGTTGAAACGATGCCCGCGATTGATTACGAAGTAATGGCAGAAAATGTTGCAACCGTACTTGAGAACGAGTTCGATGTCACGGTTGATGAGGAAGGCGTTCAGGCGATTGCTGCAAAGTTTGCTGAAACGGTTGATTACGATGCACTCACCGAAAAGGTTGTGGCGCTCGTAAAGGAAGAAGAGCCGGTAGATGAATTTGATTACGATGCACTTGCAAACAGAGTTGCCGAAATCGTAGAAGATAAGTTCCTTATCGTAGAAGAAGAGGAAGAGATTGATTACGAGGCAATTGCAACTAAGGTTGCCGAGATCCTCGAGGAGAAGCTCTTTGCCCAGGAAATTGAGGAAGAGGAAGAGTTCGATTACGATGCATACGCGAACAGAATCGCGGAGATTGTTGAAGAGCGCCTCGCTGCGGCAGAAGAGCCCGTAGAAGAATTCGATTACGAGGCTCTTGCGAACAGAGTCGTAGAGATTATCGAAGAAAAGCGCCAGGCAGCCGAAGAAGCGGCTCGCATCGCGGCCGAAGAGGAAGCAGCTCGCATCGCGGCCGAAGAAGAAGCGGCTCGCATCGCGGCCGAAGAGGAAGCGGCTCGCATCGCGGCCGAAGAGGAAGCGGCTCGCATCGCGGCCGAAGAAGAAGCAGCTCGCATTGCGGCCGAAGAAGAAGCAGCTCGCATTGCGGCCGAAGAAGAAGCAGCGGCAGCGCAAGCAGCGGCGGAAGCGGCGGAATACGAAGCGCTTGTAAACAGAATCGCTGAGGAACTCGAAGCGAGACGTAAAGCTGAAGAAGAAGCCGCAGCAGAAGAAGCCGCAGCAGAGGAAGCTGAAGAAGCCGTTGAGGAAGCTCCTGCTGAAGAGGTTGTTGAAGAAACCGTTGAGGAAGCTCCTACTGAAGAGGTTGTTGAAGAAGCCGCTGAGGAAGCTCCTGCTGAAGAGGTTGTTGAAGAAGCCGCTGAGGAAGCTCCTGCTGAAGAGGAAGCTGAAGAAGCCGTAGAGGAAGAGGTTGTTGAGGAAGTTGCTGAGCAGCCTGCGCCCATCGATTATGCTGAGATTGCCGCGAGAGTCGTAGAGCTTCTTGAAGCGAAGGGTCTCGTTGCCGCAACGGAAGCACCTGTTGAAGAGGTTGTTGAAGAGGCCGTTGAGGAAGCACCTGTTGAAGAGGTTGTTGAAGAGGCTGTTGAGGAAGCACCTGTTGAAGAGGTTGTTGAAGAGGTTGTTGAAGAGGCCGTTGAGGAAGCACCCGTAGAAGAGGTTGTTGAAGAGGCTGTCGAGGAAGAGCCTGTAGAAGAGCCCGCTCCCGTCGAGGAAGAGCCCGTAGAAGAGCCCGCTCCCATCGAGGAAGAGCCTGTAGAAGAGCCCGCTCCCGTTGAGGAAGAGCCTGTAGAAGAGCCCGCTCCCGTCGAGGAAGAGCCCGTAGAAGAGCCCGCTCCCGTTGAAGAAGAGATTGCTATCGCGGTTGCTCCTGTCGTTGAAGAAGAAGTCGTTGTTGATGAGCCTGTTCCCGAGAAGGAGCTTACCACGCGCTTTAAGAGAAGCTTCACGGCGAAGATCATTGAGAGCGAAGAAGTCATCAAGAATTACTACGGCACTCTCAAGAACACGTTCATGGCTTATTCGGATATCACGTCCCAGGTCAACTGGTCGAACGATCGCTTTGCTTACAACAACGAGACGGTTGCAAAGATCAGTGTTCGCGGTAAGACGCTTTGCCTCTACCTCGCACTCAATCCTGATGAGTTCCCTGAATCGGTATATCACCAGAAGTTTGCCGGTAATACCAAGATGTACGAGAGAACGCCTCTCATGATGAAGGTCAAGAGCAATGTTGCGCTTAAGCGTTCCATTCGCTTGCTCGAGCTCCTCATGGAGCGTCTCGGCTCCGTAAAGGGCGAGATCGAAGAGGTTGATTACGCCGCGCAGTACGCCTTCCGCAGTGAAGAGGAGCTCATTGAAGAAGGGCTCATTAAGCTGGCGATCGTTGAGAAATCCGATCTTGATTTCTAATCGAAATCAATACTAATTCGAAAACAGATGCGGAGAGTCGGAGTTTCGGCTCTCCCGTTTTGTTTGAAGAAGGAATTACGCGTACAAAATAAAATACGCAAATCGTAAGGAGTAAAGTTTGAACAAAAAGGCAAAGACGGGTAAATCCAAAGAAAAGGCAGCAGATCCCATCGAGCTCGCAATTTTAAGCGGCATCGAGGCATATCAGCGAGAAAAGGAAGCGAAGGAGCAGCCCCTCGCCGGTAAGCGCAAAGCGAGCAAAGGGCGCGCCGAAAGGATCGCAGAGAATGGGATCAAATCCAAGGAGCCTAAGCGCACAAAGGCCAAGAAGCAAACCGCGGATGACCAACCCATGCTCAAAGCTAAGGCCTCCAAAAAGGGAAGGGGAAAAAAGCCCATAAAAATCCTTTTCTTCGGCGGTGTTGGTGAGATCGGCAAGAATATGACGGCCATTGAATACGGGAACGATATCATCGTGATAGATGCAGGCATCATCTTCCCCACGGAAGAAATGCCGGGCATTGATCTCGTATTCCCCGAAATCACCTATCTCGTTGCGAACAAGAATAAGATCCGCGGCGTCTTTTTAACGCACGGGCATGAAGATCACATTGGCGGCGTTCCCTATCTTATGAAGGAGCTTGATCCGAGCACCCCCATCTATGGCACCAAGCTCACGCTCGCCCTTGTTGATAATAAATTGCACGAACACCGCTTAAACAACGTTGTGGAGCGCACCGTAAGCCCCAAAGATAAGATCAAGGTAGGCGCCTTTACCGTTAATATCGTTAACGTCAACCACTCGATTGCCGGTGCAACTGCTCTTGCCATCGAAACGCCATACGGCATAATTTTCCACAGCGGCGATTTTAAGATCGATCTCACGCCTATTGCAGGCGCACCGATTGATCTTGCAGAGATCGCCGAGTATGGCAAGCGAGGGGTACTTCTCTATTTTGGAGAATCCACAAACATTGAGCGCCCCGGCTTTACGATGAGTGAAAAAGTTGTTGGCACCACCTTGGAGCACCTCTTCGCCGAACACGCAAATAGGCGCATTATTATTGCCACTTTCGCTTCAAACGTCTACCGTCTTCAGCAGATCATTGATCTTGCAGTGAAGTATCGGCGTAAGGTCGCCCTCTCCGGGCGCAGCATGCTCAACGTTGTTGAGGCGGCGGCAAAGATTGGGGAAATCACCATTCCAGAGGGCGTGCTCATTGACGTAGAAAAAGCAAAAAATTACTTTGATCGTGAGATCGTGATCATCTCCACGGGCTCGCAGGGCGAACCCATGTCTGCGCTCACCCGTATGGCGGCCGGTGAATTCAACAAAGTTACCATCGGCGCAAGCGATACAATCATTATCTCGGCAAGCCCCATTCCGGGCAACGAGCGCATGGTTCACCGCGTCATCAACAATCTCATGAAGCGCGGTGCCGAGGTTGTTTACGAAAGCCTTGAGAAGATTCACGTTTCCGGGCACGCTTGCCAGGAAGAGCACAAGGTGATGCTCTCCCTTCTTCAGCCCAAGTTCTTTATTCCCGTACACGGGGAATATCGGCACCTAAGGCGTCATGCGCAGCTTGCGCAGGAGCTTGGCATGCAGCCCTCCAATATCTTCATTCCCGATATCGGCGTATGCGTTGAGCTTACGGAAGAAGCGCTCAAGCAGGGCGAGAGCTTCCCTGCAGGCGCTCGCCTCATTGATGGCAGCGGCTTTGAGGATTACGGCACGAGCGAGGTGTTAAAGGATCGAATTCGCATGTCGAGCGAGGGGCTTTTTATCGTTTGCGTAGCGGTTGCCAAGGGCATGGTACTGGGCGATCCCCTCATTGAGAGCCGCGGTTTCGTTTTCTCTGATGAACAGGATTCCATGCGTGAACTTCGTGAAGTCGCTCAAAAAGCGATTGAAAGCGCGGGTACGGTAGATAAAGAGGAGCTGGCGCTTGCCCTCCGCCGCGCCGTTAAGAACTATCTCTTCAAAAAGACGAAGCAATCCCCCATGATCATTCCCATCGTGCAAGAATTATAATTTACGATTCCTGCCTGCATCATTGAAAAACTGCAGGCACAGCTTTGAAAAAAGGAGAAAAACCGTGAAAAACAATTGGTGGCTCTATGCTCTGCTTATCATTACAGCAATTAGCGGCGTCGTTTGGACGGCGGTGGGCTTCGTACAAGGCGTGGCCTATTTGCAATGGATAGGAATAATCGGGCTTGTGGTTGCGGCTTTCGCCGCCGTAACGATCGTTCCGCAGAGCGAATTCACGTCTAAATGCAATCAGCTTTTTGATGCAGGTAAGTATTCGGAAGCGCGCGATTACATTGAGAAAGCAATGAAGAATCCGCTTTACTTTTTGGTCCGGATCACCGTGAAAGAGTACTATATCAGCGCTTGTATGGCGCTCGACGATTTGGAAACGGCTTCGCGTTATGTTGAGAGCCTTCGCCACGGAGGCGGTGCGGGCTGGAAGTACAAAACGGCGTACTCTCATATTCTAATCAAGCTTGATGCAGGCGATATAGAAACCGCACGCACAGAATATGAAGAATTCCGCACGCAATGTGCGCATGCGGAAATCTATCGTGAGCAAATTGCAATTTTAAAGGCGATTTTTCAAAGGCTTCTCACTGTGCGTAATACCGAGCCTCTGCCTGCCGCAGCAGTTGAATCGCCGTATCCCGTTATCAGCCGCATCTTAGGCAAACATTACGAGGCGCAGTTCGCCGAAAGTGATTTTGAGTTGTGAGTACGTTACGGCTTGATTCGCGCCTTATAAGCTTGCGGGAAGAGGCAAAACAGGTGCGAGATCCCACCTGTTGCGATGAGGTGCTTGCCCTGCTTTTAAAGATCGCACGGAAGAGCACCCATATTCTGGAAATCGGAGCAGCGGAAGGGCTTACGTCTATTGCAATGCACCTTGCAACGGGTGCGCGCATTACGGCAATCGAGGCAGACGGCGCGCGAGCCGAGTGCATGCGGCGAAACCTTAAAGAATTTGGAATAGAGGGCGCCGTTTGCTTGCACGAAGGCGATGCCGGAGAGATCTTGCCCATGCTTGAAGGGGTATTTGATCTCATCTTCTTGGATGGCCCCAAGGCGCAGTATAAGCGGTATTTTCCTGAATGCAAGCGGCTCTTAAAGAGGGGAGGATACCTTGTTTCCGATGATATTCTCCTTTACGGTTGGGTGCGCGGTGAACCGCCCAAAAAGCGCCGTATGCTTGTAGAGCATATTCGCGAATACTTAACAATGATCGAATCGGATCCCGATTTGGAAACGCAGATCTATGAATACGGCGAAGGAGTTGCCGTATCGCACCGAAAATAAAATACAGGCTCCCCCCTCTACGCTTAAGGGGGGAGTTTGCCGAAAGGCGATGAAAGGCAGGAAACATGAACAAACCGGAACTTCTCGCCCCTGCGGGGAATCTTAAAAAATTAAAGCTCGCATTTTATTATGGTGCTGATGCAGTTTATCTCGGCGGCAAAACCTTTTCCTTGCGCAGCTTTGCGGAAAATTTTAACGATGAAGAGCTTGCAGAGGGAATTGCCTATGCCCATGCCCGAGGCAAGCGCGTATATATCGCGGCAAACATCTTTGCAAGGAATAGTGATTTTCCGGCGCTGGAAGGGTATTTCCGCCGTTTAGAGGCGCTTCATGCAGATGGCGTACTCGTTTCCGATCTGGGCGTGTTGCGCCTTGTTAAGCGCGTTGCTCCAAGGCTTGCCGTGCATATCTCCACGCAAGCAAACACCGTGAATGCAGAGGCGGCGGCGATGTACTACTCACTCGGTGCGAGCCGTGTTGTTCTTGCGCGCGAGCTATCAGTTGCCGAGATCGCCGAAATTCACGCCGCAGTGCCGGAATTAGAGCTGGAGGCCTTTATACACGGTGCCATGTGCATTTCTTACAGCGGCAGATGTTACCTCTCCGATTATATCGATGGGCGTAGTTCCAATCGCGGCGCATGTGCGCAGCCGTGCAGGTATGCGTGGGAAATCCGCGCTAAGGAGAGAAAGAGCGATTGGCTCTCCCTCGAGGCGGATGAGCGCGGCACATACCTTCTTAACAGCAAGGATCTCAATATGAGCGCCCACCTCCCTGCGTTGTGGGGTGCCGGGATCGCGTCGCTCAAAATCGAAGGGCGCATGAAGAGCGAGTATTATCTTGCTACGGTCGTCAATGCTTATCGCCGTATCATAGACATGGGGTACTCCGATGCGCTCACTGCGGAGCTTGAAACGGTTACACACAGAGAATACACCACTGCCTATGCATTCGGCGCAAACGCACGCACAACCTCCGTACAAGGTTCGCAATATGCAGGCAGCTGCGAGTTCATTGCAATCGTGCGAGGCTGGTATAGTGGGCGCGTTACGGTTGAAATGCGCACCCGCTTTTACGAGGGCGACGTTTTGGAAATTCTTGCCCCTTCCTCCTGCTTTGGCGAACTCGTTACCGTTTCCAACATGCAGGATGCAGAGGGTGCCGTTTGCCCCGATGCAAAGCGCGTGCAGGCGCTCTATACCTTCGATTGTCCGTTTGCGCTGCAGGAGGGGGATATCCTCCGTCGGCGACGTAGGAAGGGGGATTAGAGTACTTTTCATCATATGTAAATTTCTTTTTTGCATATGATGTAATATGAGAATTCGATTTCCGTACGGCGGAACTGTTTTTTGTGCCGCGCTTTTTTTGTTTATCCTCACGCTTTCCTTTTTCGTTGGCATCTTCGCCTGGAACGGCAGAACGTATACCACGCTTGAGCTCAAACTTACCTATCATTTCCTCGTGCGTGATTGCGGCGTTACAACATCGGGCGCCGTAGCAGGTGAGAGTTACCTTGCGGGCGGTGCCGGTTATCTCATTGAAAAGGAGAACGCAGTTGCCCTTGCCTGCTACTATCAAAAGGCGGATGCGGAATTCGTGCGGGGTACCATGTCTGAAAATGGCGTTTTAACACGCGTTTTAACACTACAGACGGATCGCTTTGCTTTGGAGGGCGATTGGGGGACTGAGCGGGCAAATATCGAAGCTAACGCAAAAACGGTGGATTCCCTCACGCGTATTCTATTTGAAACCGCTAACGGCTTAGATCGAGTGGAAATCTCGCAGGATGCGGCGCGCGCGGCGGT
The DNA here is from genome assembly GCA_017507045.1 of Clostridia bacterium. GTDB lineage: Bacteria > Bacillota > Clostridia > Christensenellales > Borkfalkiaceae > Gallimonas. The sequence continues at coordinate 10,789 of JAFWBP010000015.1, forward strand.
AAGCGGCGTCGTCTCCTCGCTGGGAGGACTTAGCGCAGGCAACGCCCATTCGTGCTACGATCTTTGGAATGTAGAGCTTCTTCGCGCACAGCGTAAGGGGAGGGAGATTGCAGAGGGTATCGTATTTGCAAAGGATTTGCGCTATTTGCAGATTCAGCTCTGTATGGCGGTGCTTCACCTTGCCGATTATTTTGCTTAGCAAGTGGAACCTCCGCGGAAGGGTAGGCATTAAAATCAAGAGCGCTCAGTGCAAGCGCCAGTGTGATCTGCGGCGATGATTTATTTTTTGATAAAATCCTATTTTTACCGCAAAATCGCTTGCAATTTATCTGACTTTCCCATATAATAAAAAAGCGTTCCCGCGGGAACGAAAAAATGCTACTGTGGCTCAGTCGGTAGAGCAGCTGATTCGTAATCAGCAGGTCGCCGGTTCAAGTCCGGCCAGTAGCTCCAAAAAGAACTAGAAGCATCTATCTTCTAGTTCTTTTCATATTTTCAAAGTTTATTCATGGAAATACACAAAATCCAAGTATCCGATCGCGCGATGGGGTATGCCGCGCGGTTTTTTCATTATAGGTTAGATAATTAAATATTGAAATAGAGTCGTTTTTGAGTGATTTAATTCCTTGCAATTTCACGCGAGATTAAAGCCGAGTTTTTTATGTCCACGTAAAACAGATTGAATTAAATTTAATGGTATGATATAATAAACTCACCGATAAATAAGAATTTGTAGGTGAATAAATGAATAACGTAAATAAAACATTATATATCCCTTTATATGGTAAGTCCTATGTGAGTAAAAAGGGATTGTTTCTTGATGATAAAAAAGCCGAAGAAATTTGGGAAGAGGAAGGGTTTTCACTTAAAGGAAAATCGAAATCCAAATGGCTTGCATACTATATGGGAGTTCGCTCTGCCGTGTTTGACGAATGGTTAAAGCAACAAATGACAAATGCTCCGAATGCGGTGGTTGTTCATATTGGTTGCGGAATGGATAGCCGCATCATAAGAGTCGGAACTGAAAATCATAAATGGTACGATGTGGATTTTTCAAAAGTTATTGAAGAAAGAAAACGATACTATGCCGAATCAGATAAATACAAAATGATTGCGGGCGACGTAAGAGAAAGCGCGTGGCTCTCAAGTATTAAGGAGACCCAATATGCCATTGTTGTAATGGAAGGCGTGAGTATGTACTTGACCTTTGATGAAATGCGAAATTTAGCAGACAGCCTGTGTGCTCATTTTGAAAACCTTATACTTTTGGTGGACTCTTATACTTCTTTTGCGGTAAAAATGTCAAAGCGAAGAAACCCTATAAATGATGTAGGCGTAACTGAGGTTTATGGCATAGATACTCCACAAGCTTATCAAAACGGAGAGCTTACATTTGTAAAAGAACACACAATGATACCTAAAAAATACATAGATGAGTTAAGAGGGTTTGAAAGGTTCGTTTTTGCAAAGCTTTATGCAGGCAGTTTCTCAAAAAAACTGTATCGGTTATTTGAATACAAAAAGAAATAAACGTCAAGTTTTAATTTAGCCTTTGTGAAAATCTTTGAAAGTATAGCACACTATGCAATGCAAAAAATAAAGCCTAACGAAAATTTTTCGTTAGGCTTTTATATTGTTTAAAAATTCCTATGGGAAGAGCGTTTTATCCGAGAGCTTTCCTTTTCACCAAATAAAATTTGCTTTGGCATCTTCGCCGTTATCAATGAGCAGATCTTGCGCCGTCATGGATTTGTTTATCACCGTAATAAAATACGCCCATTCGGCGATCTCTTCCGCTTCCGCCCACTTGGGTAGAAGCGTTTCGTTCATAATCCGTTTCCACAGCGTGGGATCATTCATCACGCGCGCGTTGAGCGCAGTTTTCACGCCGCCCGGGGAAAGGCTGTTTGCGGTGGCGCCGTATTTTGCAATGCGCAGGGCAACGTTCTTCATGTAAGCAACCATGCCGCCCTTACTTGCGGCGTATTCGGGAAATTCAGCGCCCGTGCGCGCACTTGCGGATGCAATAAAGAGCACGCTTTTGATTTTTTCCTGAAAGGCATACTTTTCCGTTATGCGGATCGTGCCCTTAAGGTTGACATCAATATCCCGCCCCGAATCCTGCACGCTTGCGTTATTAATGAGAATTTCCACGCCTTCAACGTTGGGAAGCTCCCCTGAAAATACGTCAGTTTGCACATGAGAATAGTGCTCGTTGACGATGGAAGAGGGGAGCATGTCCAAGCCAAGCACCTCATCTCCGCAGGAAAGAAACTTTTCGGCAATCGCTTTGCCGATGCCTTTACTCGTTCCCGTTATCAGCACTTTCATGTTGCACCTCCGCTTTTAATTTCAAATATTCTTCTCCTACGCCTTTCATTTTCCAGCGCCGTGTGATGGCAAATCCGGGGTAGAGGAAGATGAGTTCGCACAATAGCTCTGCGATCATTCCGGTGAGCGCACAGGTTGCGCACTGCAAAAGCGACCAGCCAAAGAAGAAGTGGCTCACGATCAACGCAAACGTAAAGTTATCGATAAACTGCCCGATTGCAGTTGAAACGTAGGTTCTCAGAACGTATGCAACGAGTCCATCCGGATTCTTTTTGAAGAGCTTTCCGATCCCGAAGTTGGAGAAGTTATTGATGATCGCCGAGGCGAGAAAGGCCGCCGTGCTGCCGAAAACAACGTACCACGTTCCGCCGAACGTTGCGTTCAGCGCGCCGTTCAAGAGTTCTTCGTTGCCCGCAACGAAAGCATTTCCCCACATGCCGGGGACCAAACTTCCAAGAAAGAATAAAAGGCAAAAAATGAGGTTCACGAAAATTGCGAGCACCGTGATCTCGATTGCGGCTTTCGGGCCGAAGTGCTTCGTGAGAATATCCATCGTGAAGAATGCAAACCACGAAACGATGATCCCACAATCGAGCGCAAGCCAATCCCACGCAATCAGGATGCTCTTATTCGCCAGAAGATTCATAGCAAATACAGACATTATAAAAAGCGCGAGCACGAGCGCGGGAACGTTCTTTAATAGCACGCAAAATTCACGCCATTCTCTTTTTATCGTTTGTTTCAGCATAACGTCTCCCAATCGCCGCGCAAGAAAAGCAAACAAAAAGGGCGCACTGCGCCCATCCTTTCCATAGTTTTGTTTATAGACAGGATGGTTCCGAACTGTCTTTCAATTCACGGCTCTATCACTTTACCATTTTTTCAAACGCATGTCAAGAGGAATGATGCGCGCGTCATATATTTTATATGTGCGCAGTAGAATTATTTCCGAAAATTTTCTTTGAAACGAGGGAAAATCACTTGACACTTTCCGAATTTTCTTTATAATAAGATATGCTTTCATTGAGGTGTAGCGCAGTTTGGTAGCGCGCTTGGTTAGGGACCAAGAGGTCGTGGGTTCAAGTCCCGTCACCTCAACCAATCAGCGGGGCTGGGATCCGTCCCAGCCCTGTTTGATAGTTTCAAGCATTTCTATAATTTCGGATGGGCGCCGCGCCGAAAAATGAATTGAAAAAAAGTTGAGCGAGCAGTATCATCGAGGAGTAGCGCAGTTTGGTAGCGCGCTTGGTTCGGGACCAAGAGGTCGTGGGTTCAAATCCCGTCTCCTCGACCAAAAACAGAACTTTTGTCTGCAGATAAAAGTTCTGTTTTTATTTATCCAAAGCGCAGGCTTTGAGATACAATTCTATGCCTTGACTTATATATAAAAATACGATATAATACATTTAGGCGAAAAGAATTGCAAAGAGGAGATTATTTGATATGAAAAAGCAAAATCTATATAAATTTATGTTTGCTGTGTCCGCCCTATTGGTTTTGGCTTTCGTTATACGCTTTGGGGTGGACATATACAAGTATGATGTTTATATGGGTTCTGCACCGCTATATGCATATGCACTTTTGAGAGCAGTTGAATTTGTTGTGCCGAGTATTATAATTTTTATAATTGGAATGATTTTAAAGAAAAAGTACGGTGGTAAATAACCCACTTGGTTGGGAAGAGGCAGGAATGGTGTGCTTTGAGTAGTTTTTACCGATATTTACGCATGCTATGGTGTTCTTTCGCAAAAAAATCGACGGGTTTCTGCTTGTCGATTTTAATTTTATTCTGCCAAGTATAATAAGGGTTCACATTTTTTTATAAATTCATATAAATTGCGTGACAAACCGCAATCATCCTTGGTATAATGTATTTAACAATCGCTATCGGCAAAAAGTTTTCTTTGGCCGTATTCAAAAGGCCACAAAAGGGCTTGGAGGGAATATGAAGATCACGATTACGCAGGAGGGGAAGCAGCCTATTTTTGGGCATGGTGCTGATCTCTTTCTCTACGATGTAAATCACGCAATCGACGGCGGGCTTTACGCCGAGCTTTTAGAGAACCACAATTTTGAAGCTAAGGTAAAAACAAAAGAGGGCTTCGCGCACGATGGTGCTTACGCGTGGGAGGTATATCCTGCGGGTGCGAACGTTGCGCTCAAGATGAAAACGGATCGTCCGCTCATTGCCGAAAACCCGCACTATATGCGCGTTACGTGTTATGAAAGGGGAGCGGGCTTCAAAAATCGTGCATTCGGCGGCATCACGCTCGTCAAGGGCTGCGAATATAAAATTTCCCTTTACGTGCGTTCCTATGATTACAAGGATAAGTTTAGCGTTGGTTTTTTCCAAGGCGGAGATATCGTTCGGGTGAAAAAATTTAAGGTGCGCGCAGATGGGATTTGGCACCGTTACACCTTTCGCTTAAAGGCAAAGGCAGACATGGGTGGGGTGGATTTTGCCGTACTCATGAATAAAGAGGGAATGATTCACGTAGACCGTTTCTCCGTTATGCCGGCGAGCGCTGTGTTTGGCGTATTTCGAAAGGACTTCGTGCGCCTGCTCAAAGAGATGAAGCCGGGCAGCGTGCACTTCTTTGGCGGCAAGGGCGCATATCCTTGGAAGCAATCGGTAGGTGAAAGGAAAAGTCGCGTTCAAGCGCCCAATCCTGCCGCGTCTGAAGATTTCCCACACTACGGGCAAACCTTTGGAGTTGGATGCCTTGAATATTTCCGTTTAGCAGAATATCTCGGTGCGGAGCCTGTTCCCGTTTTGTGGGCGAGTGGCGATTTTGAAAGTAGCGTGCAGGATGCCTTCGATCTCATTGAATTTGCCCTCGGCGGCACGGATACAATGTGGGGGAAGCTACGCGCTCAACTCGGGCACGGTACCCCTTTCGCGCTTCACACGGTTGCAATTGCCGGGCAAGAGAAGGAAGCGCTCAAGGTGCGGCTTTCGGAGAAGTTCCCCGAAATCCAATTAGAAGAAGAGGCTGAGATGAGCGCCGCCTCGGGTGCATGGGAAGAAGTGCTTACAAAGAAGGGGCTCCCCGTGCCTACATTCGGGCGCATTGGCTATCTCGAAAGCAAACCGCTCGTGCTCTTCAACGGCGAAATTGCCTTTGGAACGGCGCGCTATCATCTGGAAAAGCTTAAAAGCCTGCTCACGGGCGATCGCCTCTTGCAAGCGCAAGCGGAGGATCAGCGCATCTTAATCTCCTGTTCCGAACGAGATATATTTACTGCCGTTCACGTTGCCAACCCCACGGCGGAGGAGCCGGAAGTGGAGATCGAGGGGGATTTTGAATTTGGCTCGCTTATGCGCATTCTTTGCCTTTCGGGCGAACCCACCTGCGAAAACACCGAAGAGGAGCCTTATAAGATCGTTCCCAAAGATATTGCCCCTACGGCGCCACGCACCGCAGTGCTTCCTCCCTTTAGCTATACAGTGCTGATATTCAGAAAATGAGAACCTTTTTAGGCGGCGCGATCTGCGCCGCTTTTTGCTATTGATGCACGGTTAACGCTATAGAGATTTCAAGGGAATCATTCGGAAAAATTTTCCGTACGGCGGGCGAATTGCTTTACAAACTTCGCGCGAACTATTATAATATCCCTATGATACGTTTGGCAGAAGATTGGCGCGAATATTCTGTGATTGCTACGGGCGACGGAATGAAGCTTGAGCGTTGGGGAGAGGTTGTTTTGCTTCGCCCCGATCCGCAAGTCATTTGGAAATCGCAGCGCGATCTTTTCGCATATAAAGGGCTCTCCGCTATCTATCACCGCAGTGAGAAAGGGGGTGGAAGCTGGGAGTATAAAAAACCCATTCCCGAGAGCTGGAACATTCGCTACAAAGAGCTCGCTTTTAAAATCAAACCCATGGGTTTCAAACATACGGGGCTGTTCCCCGAGCAGGCGGCTAACTGGGAAAGAACGGGCGCACTCGTAAAAGAGGCGGTTGCGGCAGGAAGAAAGCCGAAGATCCTCAACCTTTTTGCTTATACGGGGGGAGCGACGGTTGCTCTTGCGAAAGCGGGAGCGGAAGTCGTGCACGTAGATGCCGCCAAGGGCATGGTAGAGCGCGCAGGCGAGAACGCACGTCTTTCGGGAATTGAGAGCGGCATTCGCTACATCGTGGACGACTGCAAAAAGTTCGTGCTTCGCGAGCTTCGGCGAGGGAACCGTTACGATGGCATCGTGATGGATCCGCCCTCCTATGGGCGCGGCCCCGGGGGCGAAATGTGGAAGATCGAAACAGAGCTATATCCTTTCGTCTCTCTCTGTGCCGAGCTTCTTTCGGAAGATCCTCTATTCTTCCTCATCAATAGCTACACGACGGGGTTGCAACCCGCCGTACTCTCCAACATTTTAACCCTCTGCCTCAAGGGGCGGAAGGGCATCATCGATTCGTACGAAGTGGGGCTTCCAACGGAGGAAGGTATTCCGCTTCCGTGCGGTGCGGGAGGAATCTACATTCATGGCTGATACGGCTTACGAACCTACCATCCTCTATGAGGATAATCATATCCTCGTTGCCTTAAAGGAGCAGAATCTCGCATCCTGCCCCGATGAAAGCGGCGATGATAATCTTCTCGATCTCCTCAAGGAGTATATTCGCGTGAAGTACGAGAAGAAGGGAAACGTTTTTTTGGGGCTTGTCCACCGCCTCGATCGCCCTACGGGCGGCGTGATGGTCTTTGCCAAAACGAGCAAGGCGGCGGCACGGCTTACCGAGCAAATGAAATCGGGAGATTTTGATAAACGCTATCTTGCCGTGCTCAACGGCGTGCCGCACGAGCAGAGTGGCAGGCTTACGAACTACCTGAAGAAGAATACCGTAAACAATACGGTGTATCTCTCCACGCAGGGCACGGATGGCGCCAAGCTCGCAGTGCTCGATTATTGGATATTGGAGCAAAAAGGGGAGTATGCCCTTGCCGATATCAAGCTGCACACGGGCAGAAGCCACCAAATTCGCGTGCAGATGGCAGGTATCGCGCACCCCGTGTTTGGAGATATGCGCTACGGCGGAGAGCGTGCCCAAAAGGGCAAGCTTGCGCTTTGGGCGTATTCACTCTCATTCACGCATCCCGTGCTCAAAGAGCGCATGCGCTTCATGTGTGAGCCGCCGAGGGGGGGGATCCCCTGGAAGGCGTTCGATATCACCGCCGCCGTGAAGGCAGAATGATCGGGTTTATAAGATGAAAATCTTGTAAAAATCGGAAAATCTCGCCGAAAGCGGGTATTACCGCTTGACGGATTGAGAAATTTCGTGTAAAATATAAAAGATAATTTCGGAAAAATTCGGGCAGGGATGCCCGTCTGGAGCAAGTTACATGAGTAAGATTAAACGTTTTATTACGATCGCCGCTCTCGCCGTGATGTTCGTTCTCACGTTGAGCTTTGCAATCGGAACGCTTCCTTTTGCGAAAACGGATGCGTATGCGGCTACGTATACGCCCTCCGCGCTCTTTTCCCCGGGGCCCGGCGGCACCGTTGGCACGAACAAGCCTGAAAGTGCAAGCGCGGGCAACTACCACGTCGAATTCACCTTCGTCGATGGCGGTACGGTGCAATACCGCCGCGATTTGGCGCTCAAATGGTTTGAGGCGGAATCCAATGCCGCATCTACCCGTGCCAATCCCGCAGTAGCAAAGTATTTTTCCTTGAGCTTTTCCTTCTCTGAGGTAAATTTCGAATCCTTCGAAATCGTTTTGGAGAGCGCTGAGGAGAATTATACCAAGGTAGGCTTTTCCACCAACACCCTTCGCTTTGAAAAGAGCGGAAACGGTTTTAACGCCGCCGTTCGCGATTCCTCCTTCGATGCGGATGAGGATGTGGATGAAAACCCCGTCTACTTCGCCTATCAGGCAGGGCAAGATATCGCCGTATCCATTAGCGAACCCGTAGATGGCAATGAGGGCGATTTCAGTGTAATGCTCGCTGTTGGCGCAGGCCAGCCGCAGGAAATCGGTACCTTCACCAACATCGGGGGCTATTTCATTGAATACCGTTCCTCTGCTGCGACGACGCCTCAAACGCCTATGACATTCAAAGCGGAGCTTGCTAAGACTTCGGGAAGCAACGAGCCCGAGCTGCATATGCTCATGAAGTCGCTTAACGGGCAGACGTTCGAGGTCGGTACCGATGGCCGCGTTGAAGATAACGCCTATCCCGTACTCGTTCTCTCGGAGGCAGTGTATTCCTTCCGTCTCGGCCAGCGCTTCAACCTTACTTATGAAGCAATCGACGTGTGCGATGATTCCGTCACCGTCACCCGTAGCTACTACATGCTCAAAAAGGATGGCAACGATTATAAAAAGCCTGATGAATCGGCTAGCTCCTCCGATTATAAATCCCTTTCTACGAACACCTTCTTCATGCCCACGAGCGATACGGAAGAGGAAGAAGCGTATGTTTCCATCCGCTTCAAGCTCTATGATGGCACCACCGAGCACGATGATTATTTCGTATATCTCGATTGGTATGCCGCAAACGACGAAGTTGTAACAACGAAGGGTACTGCCAACAATGCGTTTGATTATATCTTGGTTAACCGCACGGCGGAAAGCCCCAAATATATCGGAATCGAAGCTGTTGCAGATGGCGTTGATGCGAACACTAACGTTGTAAGCAAAGAGGCTGAAGATGCAGCCAAGCAATATCAAACCCTCGTTGAAGAGGCAGCGGAAAACTTGAGCGCAGGCGAAGGCGCCTACATCTACCTTCCCTCTCTCAGAGGGCTCATTGAGAGCGATTACGCCGATTACAGAAATCTCCGTTTCAGCGTTTACTACTATAAGCCCAACACCGTTGTTGGCGAAGCCGCATCGAGCAACACCTCTATTCGCTATAACAATCTTCGTTTTGAAGTTGATCAGGTAGGTGAATATCGCTTCCGCGTGATTGCACAGGATGCGCAGGGCAATGAAATGCAGTACTACGATCAGGATGGCGAGCTCGTTACCGTCAATTCTGACAACGTGTGGGATATCGAAGGGATTCCCGAATTCAGCTTCTACGTAAATTACGAAGGTCCGTTTATCGAGGCTGCCGGCGAGCAGAACGAGGGCTACCGTGATAAGACGTATTCGGCAAAAGAATTCGAAATTATCGCGCTTGGCGGCTATCAAAAGGAGTACACGCTCTACTATTTCAATAGCGATGCGTTGCCCAACGGTGAGGATGCGCCCACTTATGCGGACTTTGTTAAGAACGTAGATAAGTTTATGGAGGATTACCTCGCACAGAGCGCCAATCAAGCCGATCGTGAAGATAAGCTTCTCTGGACGATTGAGGAATTCGATTCGGAAATCGATGAAGACGACGAGAGATGGGATGAAACGGATAATGTTTACGCCTGGGATCCCCAATCGCGCAGCTTTAATCCTCCCCAGCGCGGCTATTATATCGTTCAGGTAGATGTTACCGATTCTGTTCTCATCAATAAGACGGTAACGGCATATCAGGTAATCTACATTCGCAACCCTACCGATACGATCACGGGCGTAAGCAAGTGGTTGCAGAATAACACCACGTCTGTCGTGCTCTTCTCGGTTGCGGCAGTACTTCTCGTAGCCTTCCTCGTTGTTTGGTTCGTGAAGCCCAACGAATCGAAGGTTGAAGATGTTGATCTTGCAACCCTCAAGGGAAAGAAGAACAGAAAGTAATTAAGTCTTCAAAAACGTGCGATCATTAAACGGCTCCGTTTCGGCGGTGCCGTTTTTTTGTTGCGGTGTATAACCTTTCCAAAGTTGCACAATCTGCACATAGGAGGAACAACAATGGTCATTGCAAATATCATCTCTTATGTCCTCGTGCTTACGGGCGCACTCAATTGGGGGCTTTTCGGTATCTTCAATTGGAACCTCGTTTCGGCAATCTTCTTTGGCCCTCGTGCCATCGGTGCGGTTATCGTTTATTCGCTCATCGCACTTGCCGCAATCTGGCTCATCATTTCGCCCATTATCACGAACGGTGCGTTGAAGCTTCAAAACAACAGAGTGATCCACGAGGAATACTGAGCAAGTAACAATTAAGTAAAATGCGGAACGGGCATAATTTGCCGCGCTTCCGCATTTTTTATTGGTATGAACATCTGCGATTTGAAGAAGGGCGAGCGTGCCTTGATCATGCGTGTAACGTGCCCGAAGGAGATGAAAGAGCGGCTTAAATCGCTCGGGATTTATATAAGCGCGGAGATAGTTTTGCTCAAAATTTCTTTATTTAAAAGCACCTATCTGATCGAAGCCGGCGGCGCAAAAATTGCAATCGGAAGAGGTGCGGCAGAAGGAGTGCAGGTATGGAAGAAATAGTTTTGCTCGTTGGCAACCCCAACGCAGGGAAAAGTACGCTCTTCAACCGCCTCACGGGCGGGCACGCCCACGTTGGGAATTGGCACGGCGTAACCGTAGATGCGCTTGAAGGACGTGTTGAAATCGACGGAAAGAGGTTGAAACTTGTGGATCTTCCCGGAATTTACAACGCCGAGGGGCGGAGCATGGAGGAAAAATTTGCCTGCCGCTATGTTGCCGAGCGCCCACAAGCCGCGCTCATATTCGTTGCCGAGTGTTCGAGCGCCGTGCGCGCGTTATCCCTTCTTAATGTGCTCACAAAGGGTGGGCGCCGCTGTATGTTGGTGCTCACGAAGCAAAAGCGTTTTGAAAGGGAAGGAGGGAAAATAGATAAGGTTGGGCTCGAAAAATTGCTGGGGATTCCCGTGTGTTATGCAGAGGACGGTGCAATCGCCTCCGCAATTGCACATATGCTCATATCGCAGCCGCGCGAGGTACAAGTTTCAGGCATGGGTGCCCTTTATGTGCCGCCAAGGCAAGGGCTCTCTCGCGCTGACAATTTCATTTTAAACGGATTTTTCGGGATTCCTATCTTTGCATTTCTTCTCTTTTGTGCATTTTTTTTCACCTTTCAGGAGGGGATGCCGGGCGACATTATGAAATCGGGCGTGGAGTGGTTTTTCACGGGTTTTTTGGGCGGATTTGCCGAGGGAATTTCCTCGCCTATCGTGAAAAGCCTCGTGCAGAGCGGAATTCTCCAAAGCCTCGGAAGCGTGCTCTGCTTCCTGCCGCAAATCGCGCTTTTGCATCTGTTTCTTATATTGCTGGAGGAGAGCGGGCTCATGTCGCGCCTCGCCGTTCTCACAGATGGCACGCTCCATAAAATCGGGCTTTCGGGAAGAGCCGTCTTTTCCCTTTTGATGGGCTTTGGGTGTACGGCTGCGGCGATTACCACAACGCGCGGCCTCGATGACCGCGGCATTCAGCGCCGTGCTATTTTGTGCCTACCGTACATTTCCTGCAGTGCCAAGCTCCCCGTATATCTTGCGCTCTCCGCCTCCTTTTTTGAAAATCCCTTCCTTGCCGTGCTCCTTTTATACGCGGTGGGGATTGCACTTTCAATGATCGTTGCACTCTTTTTGAAGGGGCAAACTCAGCCGCTTGCCATGGAGCTGGCACCTCTTCAGATTCCACATCCGTTTTTTGTAACAAAATCCTTGCTCTTTCAGATAAAACAGTTTATAATAAAGGTAGCAACGGTTATTCTCGCATTTTTTCTCGTATCGTGGATGCTCTCCTCCTTTGATTTCACGTTCACGCTCTGTGCGGTGGAGGATAGCATGCTCGCAAAGCTGTGCGGGAGCATCTCGTGGGTATTCGCGCCGGCGGGCATGAACGATTGGCGCATCGCCTATGCGGCGATCTCGGGGCTCATTGCAAAAGAGAATGTTGCCGGTGCAATTGCAATGTTTTACGGAAGCTTTCCGTTTGGCGCGGCAAGTGCGTTTGCGTTTGCTATATTCATTCTCACCTGCTCGCCCTGCGTTTCGGCGATCGCCGCAAGTGCGCGTGAATTGGGCGCGCGTAAGGCTTTGTTGTATGCCACATTGCAAACGGGATCGGCGCTCATTCTCTGCTACGCCGTATATTTCTGCCTCATTGGCGGAGCAATCTGGTTTTTGCCGCTCGCAGCATTCCTTGCCGCAACATTTATCATAGGAATCCGTTTTGAAAAAGTACACCGTAACAACCGAAACCACTCTAAAAAAGTTCACCGACGCCACCTGTGCGCAGGCATCGATGTGTTTAAGCGCGCTCTTAAAAAGCAGAGAGGTTCGTGTGAACGGCGTGAAGGTGGGGGCAGACTGCACACTGAAACCGCACGATGAAGTTGCGTACTACATGACATCTGCGCAGGAAGAAAAACGAGCTTTTTCCGTCATCTACGAGGATGAGAACGTAATCGTGATCGATAAGGAAAGCGGTGTAAATTCGGAAGCGGTTTTTGCAGAGCTTTGCACGCTTTATGAATCCCCGCAAGGCACGCAGGCTATCTATTTTATCCATCGCCTTGATCGAAATACGCAGGGTATCATGATCTTTGGGCGCACCATGTCTGCAAGCGAGGAGTTAAAAGCTTGTTTTCGAGAACAGCGGGCGGAAAAAATTTACCACGCGCTTGTCTTCGGAAAAATGCCAAAACCGCACGAAACTTGCACGGCTTACCTTTTTAAAGATGAAAAGTCTTCGTTTGTTAAGATTTTTCCGCAAAACAAACGCGCATCCGTTAAAATCGTAACCGAATATGAGGTTTTGGAAACTCGTGAAGAAACGAGTCTTTTAAAAATAACGTTGCACACGGGCAAAACGCACCAGATCCGTGCGCACATGGCTTTTCTTGGGCATCCCGTCGTAGGAGACGAAAAATACGGCGACCATGTCCGCAATAAGCGCTTGCATTTCACTCGGCAGCGCTTAATTGCCAAGTCGCTTACGCTTCAAAGGTGCGGCGCGCTGGCATACTTAAACGGCAGAACGTTCACCTCCGAAAAAGATTTGTGATTTTGAAAAATGCTTGAAAAGGAGTGTTTCGATGCAAACCGAAACTTAAGCAAATATGAAAAAAGTTATCCGTATTAAAAATTTGGATTGCGCAAATTGCGCGGCAACGCTTTCAGAGGAGCTAATGGAAATTGAGGGCGTAGAATCTGCCGTTGCTGATTTTATCAACCAACGCATAGCCCTCGTGTATGAGAACGAGAAGGCGCTGGAAAAGGCGATTCGCCTGATCTCTCATTTCGAGGAAGTGGAGATAATAGATGCGAACGCGCCGCCAAAGAAGGATTATCGCCTCAAAGAGGTCATCTCAATTGCGATCTCGGCACTTTTTTTCATTCCGGCGTTTGTGTTGAGCTTTCTCGGCGAAGCTTATGCGTGGTATGCCTTTGCGCTCTATCTCGGCGCGTTTGCGGCGGCAGGCTGGTCTGTTGTATGGAAGGTCATACGCAATTTTTCCAAGATATTGCGTAGCGGATTTCACCTCTCGGTGCTGCTTGATGAAAACCTACTCATGACGGTTGCCGCTATCGGTGCATTTTCCATTGGCCAAAGCATGGAGGGTGCGGTAGTCATGCTCCTTTATCAAATCGGCGAGCTGCTGCAAAGCATTGCCGTGGGAAGCTCGCGCGGCGCAATCAAAAAGCTTATGGCGCTTAAGAGCGATGCGGCCATCCGCATTACGGAAGCTGGGCAGGAAGAAATTGATCCCGAAAAGCTGCAGGTTGGCGATATCATTCTCATTCGCAAGGGCGATAAAGTGCCCGTGGATTGTAAGCTTTTGGGTGCAACCTCTCTCGATACCAAATCTATCACAGGCGAAGCATATCTCAAAGAGGTTTTATTGGGGGATGAGGCGCTTGCCGGCTGTGTGAACGAAGGTGTCGCGGTGAGGGCGGAGGTCGTGCGCCCGTCTTCAGAAAGTGCGGTTGCAAGGATTTTGGATCTCGTGGAAAATTGTGCGGCAAAGAAAGCGAAGCCGGAAAAATTCATCACGCGCTTTGCACGAATCTATACGCCCGCCGTTGTGCTCTTAGCGCTATTGATTGCAGTTTTTCCACCTCTTTTCGATCATTATAATTTTGCTGTATGGATTTCCCGTGCGCTGAATTTCCTCGTCGTTTCCTGCCCGTGTGCGCTTATCATTTCCATTCCGCTCACGTATTTTTCGGGTGTAGGCGCGCTTGCACGTTATGGAGTGCTGGCAAAGGGTGCTGTGGGGCTCGATCTTTTGGCGGGTGTTTCTGTGGTTGCATTTGATAAAACGGGCACGCTCACCGAGGGAAGATTTACAGTTTCACACGTAAAAGGAGGGGAGCGTGTTTTAAATCTTGCGGCAAGCTTGGAGCAGCAATCCTCCCATCCGCTTGCGCGGGCATTCGTGGGCATGGGGAGCATAGAGGTAGAATCCTGCGAGGAGATCGCAGGCATGGGTATAACCGGCTTGGTCGAGGGGAGGCGCATAAACGTAGGAAGCCTTCGCTATATGCAAACACTTGGGATCGCGGTAGAAGAGGCGGCGAGCGTTGCTCTTACCGTTTATGTAGCAGAGGAGGGGCGATGCATTGGTTGCGTTGAAGTTGCAGATAAGCTTCGCGCTGAGGCAAAGGATGCGTTGAATACCCTTAAAGCTGTGGGAATTACCCAAATTGCCGTGCTCACAGGCGATACGAGAGAGCGCGCCGAGGAAAGTTTGAAAGCACTTCCCGTGGATGAGATTTGTGCCCAACTTTTGCCCGAAGAAAAGCCTGTGCGCGCGGAGAAGCTAAAAGAGCGCGGTGCGCTTCTTTATGTGGGCGATGGAATCAATGATACGCCCGTTATGGCGGTGGCAGATGTTTCCGTTGCAATGGGCGGTTTGGGAAGTGATGCCGCCATCGAGGCAAGCGACTTTGTACTGGCAAGCGATTCGCTTTCCGCGCTGCCGAAGGCGATCAAAGGTGCGAAAAAAACGAAGCGGATCGTTTTCGAAAACATCATAGGATCCCTCGTGCTCAAATTTGCATTGATCGTACTCTCCTTCTTTGGGTTCATTCCACTTTGGGCGGCGGTCTTGGGCGATGTGGGCGTAATGCTGCTCGCAGTGCTCAATTCCATGCGTATGCATGGGCGTATCGAATAGTAACCTGTGCCGTGCAACCTGCGCGTGAAAGATGAAAAGACTTTGATAAACTTTAAAAAGCCACTTGAATTTAAGTGGCTTTTATGCTATAATGTGGGTATGAAACGTATTATTGATTGCGCTATGAAGCGCGAAAAATGTGATTTGGTGGTAAAAAACGCTCGCATCTTCAATGTGTTCACAGGGGAGATTGAAACGGGCGAACTTGCCGTTGCAAACGGCAGAATCGTGAGCATTGGCACGGGTTACGAGGGAAAAGAAATTTACGATGCAAAGGGGCAGGTTGCAATCCCCGGGCTTATTGATTCCCACATCCACGTGGAAAGCTCCATGCTCTCGCCTGAAGCGTTCGCGGCGCTCAGCGTGCCTCGCGGCACCACGGCGATCGTTGCAGATCCGCACGAGATCGTGAACGTATGCGGAGTGGCCGGTGCGGAATACGTGAAGGAGGCATTCACAAGGTTGCGCGCAGGCGAGGTGAATCCCCTCGAAGTATTTTTGCAGCTACCTTCCTGCGTGCCGGCAACGCCCTTTGAAACGAGCGGCGCGGTGATCGATGGAAAAGAAACGGAGAAAGAACTTTCGCGTGAGCTTTTCTTTGGCTTGGGCGAAATGATGAACTTCCCTGCAGTGCTCGCAGGGGATGAGGATGTGCTGCGAAAAATTGAAGCAGCACATCGCTACGGAAAGCCTGTTGACGGACATGCCCCCGGTGTATTCGGTGATGCCTTTAATGCATACCGCTGTGCAGGTGTACTTACCGATCACGAATCGCTGAGCGCTGTGGAATGCCGTGAGAAGGTTTCTCGCGGTATGTATGTGCAAATCCGCTGCGGTTCTTCCGTAAATAATATTGCCGATGCGAAGAATGCAGTAGATGGCTATAACTTCCGCCGCTATATCCTTTGCTCGGATGATAAGAACGCCAAAGATCTCGCCACGCGCGGGCATCTCGATGATGCGCTTCGCCGCCTTGTGGCAAGCGGCCTTCCTG
This sequence comes from Clostridia bacterium, assembly GCA_017507045.1. Classification (GTDB taxonomy): domain Bacteria; phylum Bacillota; class Clostridia; order Christensenellales; family Borkfalkiaceae; genus Gallimonas. Next base: position 27,089 of record JAFWBP010000015.1, read on the forward strand.
CTAAATACGCTCTCGCTATGGCAACGATCAACGTTGCAGAGTGCTACCGTATTGCGGACATGGGTGCCCTTGCGCCGCGCTATTTTGCAGATATCGTGCTCGTGGATGACCTTACGAATTTCAAGGTTTCCGCCGTGTTTAAGCGCGGCGTTCTCGTTGCCGAAAACGGAAAACCTTGTTTTGCGGCGGAAAAGCGCTACCTTCCCGAAACAGTGAAGAGTACCGTTCGTGTGCAAGCGGTTGCGGCTGATGATTTCAAGATCAATTGCCATGGCGGCAAGCTTCGCGCGATGGAGGTGCAGCCGTACGGGCTGTATACGGGCGAAGCATTCGTGGATGCTCCGAACGGTGAATTTACCGTAAAAGGCACCGAGTACAGCAAGCTTGCCGTTGTGGAGCGGCATAAGGCAACGGGCAACATTGGGTTGGGGCTTGTGAAGGGTTACGGCTTCAAAGGCGGCGCGATCGGTATTTCCGTGGCGCACGATAGCCACAATCTCGTGATACTCGGAGATGACGACGGTGCGATGGCGCGCGTTGTAAAACTCCTTGAAGAAGCAGGCGGGGGTATGGCGCTCGTCTCTGAGGCGGAGGAAGATATCTTCCCCCTCGATATCGCAGGGCTAATGAGCTCGGCTAGCGTGGAGGAGGTTATTCGCCGCACGGGTGAGATCGCGGAGAAGGCGCGCGGGATGGGTGTGAAGGAGTGTTACGAGCCTTTCATGACGCTCGTTTTCTTATCCCTTGCCGTCATCCCCAAGCTCAAGCTTCTCGATACGGGGCTTTTCGATCTTGTAAAGTATTCCTTCGTTCCCTTGGAGGAAGTATGAGGCTGGTTGCGGCAACGGGCAATGCCCACAAGGTGAAAGAAATTCGCAAAATTCTAAAGGGCTACGAAATTTTAACCGCCGCAGAAGCAGGATTTTTTGAGGACGTAGAGGAGACGGGTACGACTTTTCTTGAAAACGCCCTCATCAAGGCGCGCGCAGTTTGCAGTGCAACGAAACTCCCTGCGCTCGCGGATGATAGCGGATTGTGTGTAGATGCGCTGGGTGGTGAACCCGGCGTATACAGTGCGCGCTATTCGGGGGGCGGAAGCAAGGAAAACCGCGCATTGCTTCTTAAAAATCTGCAAGGCGTGAAAGATCGCCGCGCTAACTTTTGCTGTGCGGTGGCGCTCGTTTTTCCCGATGGCCGCGAGCTTACGGCAGAGGGGCGCTCTTACGGAGAAATATTAACAAAAGAACGTGGAAACGGCGGCTTTGGTTATGATCCGCTCTTTTTCTCCGATGATTTGAATAAAACGTTTTCAGAAGCAACCGAAGAGGAGAAAAACGCTGTTTCGCACAGAGGGCTTGCTCTGCGCGCCTTGGAGAAGCTGCTTTGAAAAAATTTGTCGTAATATCCGATTCACACGGGCGGCGTGGCTCGGTTGAGCGCATTTCGCATCTCTTTTGCGAAAACGATTTTATCATCCACCTCGGCGATGGTTCCACCGATATGCGCCCGATCTATGGGGAGTTCCCGGAAAAGACGTACATCTGCCGCGGCAACTGTGATTTTTCTTACGGTGAAGATGAGTTCACCATCGAGGCAGGGGGCATGTCCGTATTCTGTTGCCATGGGCACCGTTACGGCGTGAAAACCGGGCTCGAAAAGCTCGCCAAGCGCGCAAAGGAGCTCGGTTGCTCTCTTGCCCTTTATGGGCATACGCACGCCGCGCGGATCGAAGAGTTGGATGGGGTGTTATGCGTCAATCCCGGCAGCATTTCTTCCCTTCACAATGCCAGCTATTGCTACTTAGTTATTCACGGCGGAAAGGCAACGCCCACGATTGTGCGTTTGTAAAGAAAACCTCCCCACACAATGGGGAGGTTTTCGTTTATTTTGTTAGTTCGCGTTGCATGCGTTATTCGGCGCGGCGGTTTCTTACCGCATCGCGAATGATTTCAAACACGTTGATTCCGATTCCCGAAAGAATGTAGATATAATAGGTGAGGAAGCGCCAAACGAGGATAACCCATCCCACCACGGGATCGATCTGCGAAGCCCCCACAAACACCGTGGAGAAAACGAAGGAGGAGGTGAATTCCTGTGCGCCGCTACTGCCCGGAGTGGGAATGAGAGAGGATGAGTAATAGGAGATGATGCTCAAACTGAGAATTTGTACGAGCAGTTCGAAGGTTGGCGTTACGTCCGCAAGTGCCACCACAACGAAGAAGGGAACGGAAAAGCCGATTGCCGCGCCAACGATGCAGAGCACAAAGTGGGGAAGAATCAGCCACCAGCGCTTAATAATAGCTTTGAGCGAGAGCCTGTATTCATCAATTTCGTGCACGTACTTGTGCATGAGGCGGTATTTGTGTTTTACGATCTTCAGCTTTGCAAGCGTGCCAACGATCCACACTGCACCCTTTTTTCCGAAGCGCGGAAAGAGTGAAACGAGAACGATGGCTACGGGAATGAGCATGTTCAAACCCATTGAAATCCATGCCCAAACAAGAAGCACGCGATCGGCGATATTACCGGGCAGATAGGTGGCTGCAAGGCTCAAAAAGATCACTGCAAGCACGCCGAAGGCAAAGGTATTTACAATGAATTTCACAAGGGGAACCGCAGTGGCTACGCCGGCGGGAATATCCTTTTTGTGTAAATAGTAAATCTGGAATGCTTGCCCACCCGTTGCAAGTGGGGTGATGCCATCGTAATATTTGCCGAGGAACATCGTCTTCATTGAGTTTTTGAAGAGCCACTTTCCGGTGGATATTTTGAGAAGGTAGGAGTACTTTGCGCTCTCAAAAAGCATGTAAAGGAGCACGACGCAAAGCAGAAGGATAAAGTACCCGAAATTTGTTTCCCAAATCATCGCTCCAATGTGCTTGGTACTCTCCTCGGTGAAATAATCGGTAACGCCGAATAGAAGTGCAATGGATGCTCCAATCAAAATGAGAAGCAGAGCAGTTTTGATCCAGAACTTACGGTTTTTTGCCTGCTTTTCAGCTGCTCGCTTCTCCTCGATTTCCTTCGTGATCCGTTCCAAATCCCGCTCTTTTGCATTCGTATAACGGGCGGTTTTATCATTGCCGTCCGTCATTTTTATGCGGTTTTGCTCTGTTTGCACTGCGGAGGATTGCTCCTGCAGTTCACAGCCTTGAATTTTTTCTTCCATACAGATCATCCAAAGAGAAACTTGCGTTCTGCACTTTAAGGTATCATACCACAAATCGGCAGTAATTGCAAGGATTTCCGCCTATTTATATTCCGTGTTCGTTTTTTTCATATCCATTGGATTCGAGTGAAGCATTTTTTTCTCTCGCTTGATTCGATAGAGGGTGTAAGCCCATCTGCCGAATGCGGCGAAAAGAATAATGGCGTAGCCCACCACACTGAGCGGTTTTACGGTTTGATCCAAAAGGAAGTATCCAAGAAGCGCGGCAAAGAGCACCTGTGCGTAGTCGAAAACGGCGATCTCTTTAGCCGGTGCTAAGCGGTAGGCGGCGGTGATGCAGAACTGACCTCCGGCAGCCGAAACCCCGGATAAAAGCAAAAACGTAACCTGCATTGCAGACATGGGTGCCGCGTTTGCGATGAAGAACGGCGCGGAAACGAGTGTGGAGAAGGCGGAAAAGAAGAAAACCGTCATGTTGCTTCGCTCACCCTTCACGCCCAGGATGCGCACGCATGTGTAAGCAAATCCCGCGCACGCGCCGCCGGCAAAACCGGCAACCGCCGGAACTACTTCCATAGAAAAACTCGGATTTATCACGCATATCGCACCCGCAAAGGCGATGAGCACGAAGATGATCTCCGGAATCTTCGGTTTTTCCTTAAGCAACAGTACGGAAAAAAGGATGGCAAAGAAGGGGGAAAGCTTGTTGAGAATAGAAGCATCGGAAATACTGCCGATGTGATCAATGGCGTAGAAATTGAGAACGACGCCCAAAAATCCGATGGCGGAACGTAAAAATAGCCACGGAATGCACGATCTATCGTGAATGCGAAACTTCTGTTTTTCAAATAACAAAAGCACGAAGACGATCAGCGTTGCGATGAAATTTCGAAAAAACACCTTTTGCATGAGCGGAAGGTCGCCTGCCGCATTCACGAAGTAATTCATAAACGCGAAGCATGCCGCCGCGCCGAGGATCGTGAGGATTCCGAAGGTTTTTTTGTGTACTGTGCGCATATGTCCTATTATATGCACTTGGAAGAAAAATGTCAAACAAAAAGGTGGAAGTATGGCGCACCGTTTGGTTTGTTGGCCAAAAGTGGAGCTCTTGAATATAAAAAAGGGATCGGCGTTTGCCGATCCCTTTCATGTCGCAGAGGTTAAATTCTCTTATCCGCGGTGTAGTGCGTGTGAAGAATTTCGTGTGCCTTGTGGCTGTTGGGTGCGCCGAAGTACTCGTTGTAAAGAACTTCCACAACGGGCGATTTATCGGAGGAGCGAAGCGTGTTATCCTTATCGCTCTTATAGAGTGCGTTTGCGCGAAGCTCCTTGAGGTTCGCCGTGTTGCGAATGCTATCGGGAAGGGTGGGTTGACCGCCGCCGTTCACACAGCCGCCGGGGCATGCCATGATCTCAACGAAATCATAGTTGCGCGTACCCGCCTTGATGCTCTCGAGGATCTCCTCAGCGTTTGCAAGTCCGCTTGCAACGGCAACGCGAACCGTGTTCCCTGCAACGTTATAGGTTGCTTCCTTGATGGGGGAGGTGCCGCGCACTTCGGGGAAATCAACGATCTCAAAGTTGCCATCGAGCGCCTTAGCTGCAACGCGAAGCGCTGCTTCCATAACGCCGCCCGTAGCGCCGAAGATAGCGCCGCCGCCCGTAGCCGTAGCGAAGGGATTATCGAACTCCTCATCGGGAAGCTCGGTGAACTTGATGCCCGCCGTCTTGATCATGCGAGCAAGCTCGCGCGTCGTGAGCGCCGTATCCACTTCGCCGCCCATTTCGGGGCGCGTGCACTCGTATTTCTTCGCGGTGCAGGGGATGATGGAAACGACGTAAAGGTTTGCGGGATCAATGCCGTTCTTCTCGCAGTAGTACGTCTTGAGCAGAGCGCCGAACATTTCCTGCGGCGATTTGCAGGTGGAAAGGTTGGGAATGAACTCGGGATATTTCTGCTCCACGAACTTCACCCAACCGGGGCAGCAAGAGGTGAACATGGGCATGGTACCGCCATTTTGAATGCGAGCAAGAAGCTCGGTTGCCTCTTCCATAATGGTGAGGTCGGCAGTAACATCCATATTGAACACTTCAACGTTGCCGAGTCTTCTGATTGCGGCAACCATTTTGCCCTCAACGTTGGTGCCTACGGGCATATCGAACGCTTCGCCGAGCGTTGCTCTCACGGAGGGTGCGGTGAAGAATACGACCTTCTTTTCGGGATTTGCAATTGCATCCCAAACGTCGTCTACCGTGGTGCGCTCCTTGAGTGCGCCTACGGGGCAAGCTACGATGCACTGGCCGCAGCCCACGCAAACGGATTCCATGAGGGGCATCTCAAATGCACTGCCAACGTGCACATTATAACCTCTGCCGATGGGGCCAATCGCGCCCACGCTCTGCTTCTGGCAGGCGGCAACGCAGCGGTTGCAGTTGATGCACTTATCCTGATCGCGCACGACGTAAGGTGCGGAGGTATCAAGGGGCTTATCAAAAGGTTCGCCTTCGAAGTAATCCTCATCCGCATTGTATTCCGCGGAAAGGCGCTGAAGTTCGCAGTTGTGGTTGCGCTCGCAGGAGAGGCACTTTTTCTTGTGCTTGGAAAGGAGAAGCTCAAGCGAAGTCTTTCTGCTCTTTCTGCACTTGGGGGTGTTCGTCTGAACCTCCATTCCTTCGGTTACGGGGTATACGCACGCTGCAACGAGGCCGCGGGCGCCCGTTGCTTCAACGAGGCACATACGGCAGGAGCCTACGCAGGCTACGTCCTTCAAATAGCAGAGGGTAGGGATCTCAACGTGGGCAATTCTTGCCGCTTCGAGAATCGTCGTTCCCTCGGGAACTGTTACGGGAATATTATTGATTTTCAGATTTACCATGGTGATTTACCTCACTTTCTATCAATTGCCTTGAACTTGCAGTTGCTCTGGCACACGCCGCACTTCACGCACTTTTCTTGATCGATAACGAAGGAAGCGAGTTTGTGGCCGGGTGCAACGTAGTCCGTGCGCGTGATCGCGTTGGTGGGGCAGTTTCTTGCGCAGACGCCGCAACCGATACACTTATCCTTATCAATGGTGAAGCTCAAAAGTGCTTTGCAGACACCGGCTTCGCAGTGATGCTCGTAGATATGATCTTCATATTCCTTGCGGAAGTGGTGAAGGGTAGAGAGCACGGGGTTGGGTGCGGATTGGCCGAGTGCGCAGAGGGAAGAGGACTTCATGTGCTGTGCAAGTTCTTCGATTTTAACGAGGTCTTCAGGCGTACCCTTGCCCTCGGTGATCTTGGTGAGCAGCTGAAGAAGGCGCTTGGTGCCGATGCGGCAGGGCGTGCACTTGCCGCAGCTCTCATCTGCGGTGAACTCAAGGTAGAATTTGGAGATATCGACCATGCAATCGTCCTCATCGAGAACGATAAGGCCGCCGGAGCCCATCATGGAGCCCTTAGCAACGAGGTTATCGAAATCGATCTCCGTATCAAGCTCGCTTGCAGGGAGGCAACCGCCGGAGGGGCCGCCCGTCTGCGCCGCCTTGAATGCCTTGCCGTTCGGAATACCGCCGCCGATCTCTTCGATGATCTCTCTGAGCGTCGTGCCCATGGGAACTTCCACGAGGCCAACGTTGGTGATCTTGCCGCCGAGCGCGAATACCTTCGTGCCCTTCGATCTTTCCGTACCGATCGAGGAATACCACTTCGCACCCTTCACGATGATGGGGTTGATGTTAGCCCAGGTTTCCACGTTGTTGAGAATGGTGGGCTTTCCGAAGAGGCCCTTCACGGCAGGGAAGGGAGGACGGGGACGGGGCTCGCCGCGGTGGCCTTCGATCGAGGTCATGAGAGCAGTCTCTTCACCGCAGACGAATGCGCCTGCGCCAAGGCGGATATCGATATCAAAATCAAAGCCAAGGCCTAAAATGTTCTTGCCGAGCAGGCCGTATTCACGCGCCTGGTTCAAAGCGATCTTAAGTCTTTCAACGGCTACGGGGTACTCCGCACGCACATAGATATAGCCCTGATGCGCGCCGATCGCATAGCCGGCGATCGTCATCGCTTCGATCACGCTGTGGGGATCGCCTTCGAGAACGGAACGATCCATGAACGCGCCGGGGTCGCCCTCGTCAGCGTTGCAGCATACGTATTTGATATCGCTCTGCGATGCCTTTGCAAACATCCACTTTCTGCCGGTGGGGAAGCCTGCGCCGCCTCTGCCGCGAAGCCCGGAATCGAGAACTTCCTGAATAACTTCATCGGGCGTCATCTCGGAGAGCACCTTTTCAAGTGCCTGATAGTCGCCCGCGGCGATTGCCTCGTCGATATCCTCTGCCGCAATTACGCCGCAGTTTCTGAGCGCAATGCGCATTTGTTTCTTGTAGAAAGGCGTTTCCGCGAAGGGGATGATGGAACCATCTGCCATCACAGTTCCCTGATAGAGGAGCTCTTTTACGATCTCGCCGCCTTCTTTGAGGTGCTGTTTTACAACAGTCGCCGCGTTTTCGGGGGTGACCTGCGCATAGAAGGCGCCTTCGGGGTAAACGATCATGATGGGGCCGAGCGCACAGAGGCCGAAGCAGCCCGTCTTTACGATGAGCACGTCCTCAATGCCCTCTTCCGCAAGCGTTTTTTCAATGCTTGCGATAACCTTCATGGAGTGGGAAGAGGTGCAGCCCGTACCGCCGCACACGAGTACCTGCTTTCTGTAACCGGTGTTTGCAGCGAGCTTTTCCGCCTGCTCTTTTACGACGCGGCGGACATCAATAAGCTCCTTTTTGCTTTCGCGGATCGCGTTTAATTCTTGAATTGTCATTTGCTTTCCTCCCTGTAGCTATCGAGAATTGCTTTTACGTTGCCGGGGGTGAGCTTGCCGTACACCTCTTCGCCGATCATCATAACGGGCGCAAGGCCGCACGCGCCTACACAGCGGCAGCTATCGATGGAGAAGAGCCCGTCCTCAGTGCACTCACCGCACTTGATGCCGAGCTGCTTTTCGCATTCCTCGAGGATCTTATCCGAACCCTTAACGTAGCACGCAGTACCCAGGCATACGCTGATGCGGTTCTTTCCCTTGGGGGTGAGGGAGAACTGGGAGTAGAATGTGACTACACCGTATACCTCGGAGAGGGGCATGCCGAGTCCTTCTGCAATCGTCTTTTGCACCTGCATGGGAAGGTAGCCGTAGATGCCCTGCGCCTCCTGCAAAATGTGCATGAGGCAACCGGGAGTCGCCTTCGATTGCTCGATAACGGCCTTCAGCTGTGCTTCCTGCTCAGGCGTGCCGAGCGTTTCGCATGCCGTGCAGTTCGCTTCGTTGTTCATAGTAACCTCCTTAGAAACAAAATCAATTCCGCCTAAAAACATTATTATATACGGAATCGCGCTATTACCGCTGTGTATTATAACACAAACAAAATAATTTTTCAACAGGATTTCGCGATTTGTAGAAAAATGTCGCAAAAAATTTCCTGGTTTTTTCGGAAAATTTACCCGTTTTCAATGAATAAAGTTTTTTTACGGCAGCATACTAGCGGCAAAAAGGAGAATTGATATGAAAAAACTACTCGTTTCCACGTTGCTTGCGGGGTGCATTTGCCTTTCGCTTGCAGGGTGCACCGAGCCGTCCGGTGGCGGCACGGGGATCAATGAAAACACCGATCCCATTACCCTTCAAGGAGAAAGGGTTGATCAAAGCGCATGGAACAGCGCTTTCAATGCCGCAGATAATTACAGCATCAAACAGAGGGTAAACGCGCCGTCCACTGCAAAGGACGGTACCATGTTCGAATCGAAGGTCATTATGTACCAAATCGACGGTGAGAAAATGCATATGGAGCTCGTTGCAGGCGAAAGAGAAGCAGAGGCATATCTTAAGCTTTGTGATGGCGATATTTGCCTTTGGCAGCGCACGAGGGAAGGCGGTGAATGGTCTGAGTGGAGCGGTGCGAAGTATTCCGCCGAAGATTTCGGAGAAGCCGCAATGGGAAATACTGCTTTCTTGAAGGATTATTTCGCGCACTTCAATTACAGCGAGAACGAGAAAGGTTATGAAGCAACGACGGCTCATATGGGTACCATGTCTGAAAAGATCCATGAATACGTGGGGAATCTCGTGAATCAATCACAAACGGAAGTGCAGGATTTTTCGCTCGAAAAGTTTGTTTTGAAGATCAACGGAGGGAGGCCGAGCGCGTGCATCTTCGATCTTTCTTTTGTAGATAACACGAATCCCGATACACAGGAGCCGGAAGTAGAGCAGGAGCCCGAGGGGGAGGCGGATGGCGAGCAGAAACCAAGCCCGGATCCCGAATCACAAATCCCCCAGCCGGAAACGGGCAATCCACAGGAGCCTGATCCTTCATTGGAAACTGCGCGTCTGCAGAAGCCGCCTCAAACGCGCGATGAGGCGCAAGAAGGCGGCAAGATCGATTTGCAGATCTCGCAGCTCTATTTCAATTACGGAACCACGAAGGTTACCTTGCCGAACGATCTTCCCGATCTGAGCGGTGCACCCAGGCAGTACGTGCCGCAGCCATACACTCGTTGAAATATGAATTACTCCGCACGGTAAACCGTGCGGAGTAATTCTTTCAAGAAATTTTTGCGCTAAAATGTTTGCAATTATTGCACAAAAAAGGTATAATGGTTGAAAGCCCTGTAAGGGAGGGAGTATTCCAATATTCCCTGCACCGCACTTTTAGATTTCATGTTGCGAAGGAATTCGAACGCAGAAAAAGTTGCACGGATTCAAAGAAGCGTTGGGCTTTACTGAAGGATATCACATGGCAAAACCGAGTAAAAATTTACGCAATTTCTGCATCATTGCGCACATCGATCACGGCAAGAGCACGATTGCAGACCGTATCATGGAACTCACCGGTCAGGTGAGCAAGCGTGATATGGAAGAACAGCTTCTCGATTCGATGGATATCGAGCGGGAGCGAGGGATTACCATCAAGCTCGCGCCCGTTCGCATGTATTATACTGCGCTCGACGGCACCGAATACGAGTTCAATCTCATCGATACGCCCGGCCACGTAGATTTCACCTATGAGGTGAGTCGCTCTCTCGCCGCCTGCGAGGGTGCGATTCTCGTAGTGGATGCCACGCAGGGCGTGGAGGCGCAAACGCTCGCCAACGTCTATCTCGCGCTCGAGAACAATCTTGAGATCGTGCCCGTTATCAATAAGATCGATCTTCAATCGGCGCGAATCGATGAAACGAAGGCGGAGATTGAAGATGTTATCGGCCTGGATGCAAGCGAAGCTCCCTGCGTTTCAGCAAAGGAGGGCACAAATATCCGTGATATTCTCGAGGCGGTTGCCAAGCTCGTTCCGCCCCCCGAAGGGGATACCGAGGCGCCGCTTTCTGCACTCATCTTCGATAGCTATTACGATAACTATAAGGGTGTTATTCTCTTTGTCCGAATTAAGGATGGCACCGTGAAGGTGGGGGATGTGATCAAGACGTTCCTCTCCGAGCGCACCTATGAAGTAACCGAGGTTGGCGCGTTCACGCCCGCCCTGCAGCCCAAGAGCCTTTTGAAGGCGGGCGAGGTTGGGTATATTGCCGCAAGCATCAAGTCCATTGAGGATGTTGCGGTGGGTGACACCGTAACGAACGCTACCATGCCCGCAAAGGAGCCTCTTCCGGGCTATAAGCACGTGCAGCCAGTCGTGTTCTGCGGCATCTATCCCTTGGATGGAAGCAAGTTCATCGATCTCAAAGAAGCCATCTTAAAACTCAAGCTCAACGATGCCTCACTCACCTTTGAGCCGGATAATTCGGTTGCTCTCGGCTTTGGCTTCCGTTGCGGCTTTTTAGGGCTTTTGCATATGGAGATCGTGCAGGAGCGCATCGAGCGAGAGTTCAATCTCGAGATCATCACAACGGCGCCTTCCGTGAGCTACCTCGTTCACAAAACGAATGGCGACGAGTTCTTCGTGGATAACCCTTCCCACCTTCCGCACGTCTCCGAAATCGAGTATATGGAGGAGCCCATCGTTAAGGCAGAGATATATTCTCCGCCCGATTATCTCGGCCAGATCATGGATCTTTGCCAAGAAAAGCGCGGAGTGTTCAAAGATATGACGTACCTCGATGCACGCCGCGTGAAGCTCGAATACCTCTTGCCCCTCAATGAGATCGTTTACGATTTTTTTGATGAGCTAAAATCTCGCACCAAGGGTTATGCCAGCTTTGATTACGAGCTTTCCGGGCATCAGCGCTCCAAGCTCGTGAAGCTCGATATCCTCTTAAACGGTGAAATTTGCGATGCGCTTTCCACGATCGTACATGAAGAGCGCGCTTACACGCGCGGCAGAACGCTTTGCGAAAATCTCAAAGATGCGATCCCACGCCAGCTTTTCGAAGTGCCCGTGCAGGCGGCGATCGGCGGAAAGATCATCGCCCGTGAAACTGTGAAAGCCGTTAGAAAGGATGTTCTCGCCAAGTGCTACGGCGGTGATATCACGCGCAAGAAAAAGCTCCTCGAAAAGCAGAAGGAGGGCAAAAAGCGGATGCGCAAAGTGGGCACCGTAGAAGTCCCCTCCGAGGTCTTCATGGAGATTTTGAAAACGAATAAGGATAAATAAGTTCACCAATCGGAGGCTTGCAATGCCCGGAATTTACGTTCATATTCCGTTCTGTAAACACAAATGCACCTATTGCGATTTTACCTCATTCCCCAACAGGCTGAATTTCGCAGAAGCGTACATGGCGTGCCTCTACAAGGAGGTAGCAGAGCGTGGAAAGGAGCTGAAAAAATACAAATTCGATACGGTGTACATCGGTGGCGGCACGCCTTCCGTGATAGATGCAAAGTATATTTTCGGGCTCATGAAGCAGATAAAAAACTGCTTTCACCTCACCGCCCATTCCGAGATCACCCTTGAAATGAATCCCGGAACGGTGAATGCAGAAAAAATTGCAATCTACAAAAAGGCGGGTATCAATCGCTTTTCCGTGGGGCTGCAAACGGCAAACGATGAGCAGCTCGCAGATATCGGGCGTATCCATAGCACGGCAGATTTTCTCACCTGTGCAAAGCTCTTGAAGGGAGAGAATTTTTCGGCGGACGTGATGCTCGGGCTCAAGGGGCAAACGAAGAAAGACGTTCTAAAAACGATTGATCTCGCAGCAGAAGCAGGCGCTTCGCATATTTCTATGTATGCGCTTACTCCGGAAGACGGAACGCCCATCTACACGGATTATTTAAACGGCGAATTACCCGATGCAGACGAGGTTTCTGAGCTCTACGATGCGGGCATGGGTATGCTGAAAGAGCTTGGCTACATGCGATATGAGGTAAGTAACTTTTGCAAGCCGGGCTATGGAAGCCGCCATAATCTCAACTATTGGCGCAGGGGTGAATACATAGGCCTCGGCGTTTCGGCAAGCTCTTTCTTCTTCGGGAAACGCTTCACGAACACTTTCGATTTGGATGAGTATATGAAATGCATTCTCTCGGGGTATTTCCCCGTTATCGAGAGCGAAACCGTTGAAGGAGAGGATGCGAAATTCGAATTTCTTATGCTCGGTTTGCGCACCGTATTCGGGGTTTCTTCAGTTGCCTACAAAAAGCAATTCGGCAGCGATTGGAAAGAGGATTTTTCCGCAGGCTACGAAAAGATGCAGAAATACCTTGATCAGCAGGGAGATATCACCAAAATCAAAGATGAATATCTCTACGTGCAGAATCAGATTTTAACGGAGTTTATGCAATAAAGCGAAAGCGGCGCCGAGGCAATTGCCTTAGCGCCGCTTTATATGTCTATGAACTTTAAGCAGTTTTTGGTTAGAGGTGTTTACCAACCGGAAAGCGGATCGAATCCGTACGTCTGCACGATTTCGAAATAGGGAGAATTTGCTATATCGCGGCAGGTTACAACAGGGCCGCCATCCGGATCAATATCGTAGCCTGCATTCTTATAAGCTTGCCAAACGAGGTGCGAGCAATGCGTTCCCTCGGGCATGGTGCCCTGATCTTTTGCCATAAAGATTCCCACGATAAGCGTGTAGGGGATACCTTTTAGCTGCTCTTCCGCATCTCTGGCAATCGCTAACCGCTCCTCCAAGGTTGCGTTTTTAAGCCGCAACACCATGAAATTCGTGCCCGAACAAAAGAGTGGAAGCCCTGCATAGGTATCCAAGCCTACGATTTCGCTGGGATATCCGAGGGAAAATGATTGTAGCAGGCGGCCTCTTTCAAGCGCAAGCGCGGCATGCCCGTTTCTCCAGCCGAAGGTATGGGCGGTGGAGGTAACGAGAATATCACCCGGTTCAAGCGCAACGATAGGCGCATAGAAAGGTTGCCCCGTTTCGGGATTGAAGAGCATATCGCGCACCGTTGTTATGGCAACCTGCTCGTGCCGCACCTCGCCCTCAAAGAAAAACGCTCTTTGGAATTGCAAAATCTCCTCATCGGAAAGCTGTTCCACGGCGCTTCGAAGTAGCACTCCCGTTTGCATGGAGAGAATTTCGTAATCCTCATCCGTGCGTGCCTCCTTGGGTTTGGCAAGAATTTCACCAAGATCTTCTTGCGCATAGGTGGGTAGGGTGCGGGCATCATAGTCCGCCGTGAGGGATGCGATCAAAAGAAAGAGTACTGCGAAAAAAAGAAACACAAAAATAGCGAGAAAAACCGCCACCGTATTTCTAAGTTTTACGTAAGTTTTTAACTTCAAAACCGCAACCTCATTCGTAGTTTACTATAAGCAGTTTACCATTTATTTGCTGCTTTGTCAAGTGAATGATCGCGTTGAAACTGGTGCTTTTGCGTTGATCAAATTAGGGCGTTTCACGGCGCGCGAGCACTTCGCCGCTCTCTGCGCAAAGTAGCAGGGAGATAGTATGCCCGTTTCCATCCACAATGCCCACATAGTAGTAGTTTGCATCGCGCCGAAGCAATCTAACGCGGAATTCTCCCGTAAACGAGCCGTTTTGCATGCGCGCATCAATTGCCGCTTTTTCGTGACTGATCGCCGTTTGCAGAGCCTCCTCTGCAGACATGGTATGCTCGTTTTTTACAGAAGAAGCTACGATTTCGCGTGAGCCGCCTTCCCATTCTACGCGCAAGGTTACAGAATTAGCGGGGAAATCTCCCACGCTCTGGGAGTAGAACCAATCGTTTTGCGCGCTTCGGAAGGACATTTCGCCCCCCCACTCCTGCTCACCCATAACGTACACCGAATAGTTCGCGGCGCTATCCTTGGGGCAGAGCACGATCTCTGTGAGATCGGTCATCGGGCAGGTAATGCCGTCAGAGGCATAGGGGTGCTCACGCGAGATGCAAGAGAGTGTTACGGTGAATTCCTCCGTAGCGGCGCAAAAGATATCGCGTTTCACTTCGGAAAGGTGTTTTGCATAGTCGTATCCGCCGGTGCAGGCGGAGAGCAGTAAAACGGGAACGAGCAATCCTGATAGGAAGAAAGTTTTTTTCATAGTATAGAAATATGAAAATAAATTTTTCTTCATGACATTTTGCTTCCATTCGGTTGCATTTTTTTCCGCCGTGTGGTAAAATAGGGAAAATAACCGAGAAACGACGAATTTGCGAATGAAAAAGCAGCTATTTTGGAAAACTGTATTTCTGACGATCGGCGTCACCGTCATTCTTGCGCTTTCGGCATTCGGAATTGCTTCGCTTCTCGTGCCCGCTGCAATGATGGATTTCGCCGCTTCGATTGGACTTAAGGGTATCAGCGGCGATTATGCATACCAGGAATACGAGCGCTCGGGGGATATTGCGTACCTCGCACGCTCGTTTATCATATCCGCTGATTTGAAGCGCGATCGTACTGCCGAGAGCCGCTTTAATGCGCTCTACGAGAGCGAGGGCTTTGAGGCGCATTGCGAGAAGGTGGGGGATATCGTTGTGGAGGATGGCGAGGGCAACGAGCTTGCGCGCGCTTCCTACCGCGGCTATCTTTGTGGGCTGGCAGCAAGGATGTATTACCGCCTTGCGGCAACGGAGGAAGATAAAATTGCCGTTATTGCCTTTGCAAGCCTCGAAACCGAAGCAAGCTTTCCGCAGGCTAATCCGCTCATAGCACTCACACTTGAGGCAACGGGTGCTGAAGATAAAGCATTTTGCAGGCTTATTTTATCGGAACTTCAAACCGGGGGCTATCGCACCGAGGCCACCGATCTACAAAACATTATCAACATACTGGAGGGTATCATCAAATGAGTAAAATCGTAAAAGAGGGGCTGACGTTTGACGACGTCTTGCTCATTCCGCAGGAATCCCACGTTCTGCCCGCCCAAGTGGATCTTCGAACCACGCTGGCAGAAGGGATCAACCTGAATATCCCCATTATCTCCGCGGCAATGGATACCGTTACGGAGAGCAGGCTTGCAATTGCTATGGCGCGTGAAGGCGGCATGGGAATTCTGCATAAGAACATGTCCATTGAAGATCAGGCAAAAGAGGTGGATAAGGTTAAGCGCAGTGAGCACGGCGTTATCACCGATCC
Organism: Clostridia bacterium; assembly: GCA_017507045.1. Lineage (GTDB taxonomy): Bacteria > Bacillota > Clostridia > Christensenellales > Borkfalkiaceae > Gallimonas. The sequence goes on from JAFWBP010000015.1 coordinate 42,722, forward strand.
CTTCTTCCTCGAGCCGCAGAATATGGTTCGCGATGCGGTTGCCCTCATGGAGCGCTATAAGATCAGCGGCGTTCCGATCACGAAGAAGGGCAAGCTCGTGGGTATTCTTACCAACCGCGATCTTCGCTTTGAAACGAATTACGATCAGCCCATTGAAAACGTGATGACGAAGGAAGGCCTCGTTACCGCCCCCGTGGGAACGACGCTCGCTGAAGCGCAGAGCATTCTCGGCCGTCACAGAATCGAAAAGCTTCCGCTCATTGATGCAAAGGGCTATTTGAAGGGGCTCATTACGATCAAAGATATCGAGAAATCCATTCAGTATCCCAACTCCGCACGCGATAGAAAGGGCAGGCTCCTCGTGGGCGCAGCCGTAGGCACTGCCGCAAACACGATGGAACGCGTTGCCGCGCTCGTGGATGCAAAGGTAGATATCATCGCCATCGATACGGCGCACGGTCATAGCAGCATGGTCGTGAAAAAGGTTACCGAGATTAAAAAGATGTACCCGAACCTTCCGCTTATCGCAGGCAACGTTGCAACGGCGGCGGCTACGCAGGCACTCATCGAAGCCGGTGCAGACGTTGTGAAGGTGGGCATCGGCCCGGGCTCCATCTGCACGACGCGCGTCGTCGCGGGCATCGGCGTTCCTCAGCTCACCGCCGTTATGGATTGCGCCGAGGCGGCGGATAAGCTCGGTAAGCGTGTGATTGCCGATGGCGGCATCAAATATTCGGGTGACATCGTGAAGGCTCTTGCAGCCGGCGGCAGCGCCGTTATGATCGGTTCCATGCTCGCAGGCACCACGGAGAGCCCCGGTGAGATCGAGCTCTATCAGGGTCGTAGCTTCAAGGTATACCGCGGCATGGGCTCTATGGCAGCCATGGCGGCAGGTTCTAACGATCGCTACTTCCAAGAAAATGCGAAGAAATTCGTACCCGAGGGCGTGGAAGGAAGAGTTCCTTACCGCGGCAGCGTTTCGGAGATTATTTATCAGATGGTCGGCGGCATTCGCTCCGGTATGGGTTATTGCGGAAAGGCGAACGTCGATGAACTCCGCAAGAACTCCGAATTTATCCGCATCACGAACGCAGGTCTCCTCGAGAGCCACCCTCACGATATTTCAATCAGCAAAGAAGCGCCCAACTACACGGTGCGCGATTAAGAAAAACGCCCCGTTTTCCTGCGGGGCGATTTTTGAACGAATAGTTCTACGAAAAGGAGAAATTCATGCAACACGAAAAGGTATTGGTGCTCGATTTCGGCGGGCAATATAATCAGCTCATCGCAAGGAGAGTGCGCGATCTTAAAGTCTATTGCGATTTGCAGCCCTGCGATATGACTGTGGAAGAGATTAAGGCGTATAACCCCATCGGTATCATCTTCACGGGCGGGCCGAACAGCGTTTACGATGCAACCTCTCCCAAGGTTCCAAAAGAGATCTTCGAGTTAGGCATTCCTGTGCTTGGCATCTGCTACGGATGCCAGCTCATCGCTCATACTCTCGGTGGAACGGTAGAGCACGCCGAAACGAGTGAATACGGAAAACGCGAGTTCACCATGGTAAAGGCCACATCCATGTCCGAGGGAATACCCACGAAGAGCGTATGTTGGATGAGCCATACCGATCACGTTACGAAGGTTCCCGCAGGGTTTGAAGTGCTTGCCGTAACCGAGAGCTGCCCCGTTACCATCTACGGAAACGTAGCAAGAAAAATTTACGGAATCCAGTTCCACCCCGAGGTCGTGCATTCCGAGTACGGCAATAAGCTCCTCGAGAACTTCCTTTATAATGTCTGTGGCGCGAAAGGGGATTGGACGATGGCAAACTTCGTTGCCGAGCAGGTGGAGCGCCTTAAGGTAAAGCTGAATGGCAAGAAGGTATTATGCGCGATGTCGGGCGGCGTCGATTCCGCCGTTGCGGCAACGCTCGTTCACCGCGCGATCGGCAAGAACCTCACCTGCGTATTCGTAGATAACGGCCTACATCGCAAAAACGAGCCGGAGGAGGTCATGTCCGTATTCCGCGATGGGCTCGGCATGAACCTCATCAAGGCAGATGCCGTCGATCTCTTCGTTGATGCTCTGGCAGGCGTTTCCGATCCCGAAAAGAAGCGCCATATCATCGGCGATCTCTTCATTCGCGTATTTGAGAAGGAAGCAAAGCAGATCGGCGCAGTCGATTATCTCGTGCAGGGAACGATCTATCCCGATGTTATCGAAAGCGGTAAGGGCAAGAGCGCTGTCATTAAGAGCCACCACAACGTGGGCGGGCTTCCGAGCGTGGTGGATTTTAAGGAGATCGTGGAACCCCTTCGAGATCTTTTCAAGGATGAAGTGCGTAGGGTAGGAACGGAGCTTGGTCTTGCAGATGAAATCGTTTGGAGGCAACCATGTCCGGGACCGGCGCTCGCAATTCGCATTATGGGCGAGGTAACGCGCGCAAAACTCGAGACCGTGCGCGAGGCAGATGCGATCTTCCGCGAAGAGATTGCAAAGGCAGGGCTCATGCGCGAAATCTGGCAATATTTTGCCGTGCTCACCGATAGTAAAACGGTAGGCGTGCAGGGTGATTTCAGAACGTACGAAAACGTGATTGCGCTCCGCGCAATCACGAGTGTAGACGCCATGACGGCAGATTGGGCGCGCATCCCGTTCGACGTATTAGAGCGCGTTTCCACCCGTATCACCAACGAAGTGAAACACGCAAACCGCATTGTATATGATATCACTTCAAAACCCCCGGCAACCATCGAGTGGGAATAAATCACCGAGTTTTTGTTGTAACAAATTCGTTTATACCAAAAAGCCACTCCTTCAGGAGTGGCTTTTTAGGTTATTTTGCAAGATGCCGCTTCTTTCATATTCGAAACTCGTTGTGAAGCTCGCAGAGTCATACAATGTCCAAAGGGAAGTGGTTATTTCCAGAAGCTTGCTTTGGGCGCTATCCGTATCCGGATCTTCAGGCAAACCGTATTACCGGGATACCCAGCGTTTGCTTCTTGCCAAAAAAGAAAAAGCAGATATATCAATTAAGATATACCTGCTTTTATTGCTAGATAAAGTTTATATAATAGTCTTAATTACCAATTCATATTATTATTTATAATTAAAATCAATAATACTTATAAATCCAGCTAAACTATCATATTTTTTAAACAATTCCTCATCAAATGTTTTATTTTCGGTTGCTGAGCGTTTTAAATTATTTGATAGGGTTTTTAATTCATTTATTTTTTCATCACTTAATTCAAAATCAAATATATAAGCAGGCTCTTTATCAAATCCCATTTTATATCCTACATTATCAATAGTTGCAGTATCAACTATAATATGATAATAAGATGGCAACCATTCTTTAACCCCTTTTAAAAATTCTTCAAATAAACTTTTTTCTAATCTCATTTATTGAACCCCCTTGAATAAAAGATGCCAAATCCATTTATAATCACCTGTTAATACCAGTTCATAAATCCCTTTATTAAAGGTACCATTAATCACTGATGATCCGTTAGCAGTAAATGAATAAAATAGTTTTCCATTTTCGCCAATACTTTTACTCATCTTTCCATATTTTATGATATTTTTTTGAGTTAAAACAGAGTCAAAATATGGTCTACTGGCAATTTTATCAACATAATAATTTCCTGGAAATTCTGCACTGCCTATATTCTTATACGCTTGTATTCTAGGTGTGTTATATTTGTACCATGCCCCACAAACAATGCTACCAACTGTGGCAATAGTACCAGTAATTGTAGCATACGTATTATACGCAGAAGCATTACCTCCAAACAATCCGTCTTCCATAAAATTGTAATCAAAAGCCAAATCCACAACTTCTGCAACACCATTAATAGTAGTTAACGCTCCTGCTCCGATCGTAATACCAGCAACTAGTAACATAGGCCAAGTAGCTACTCCACTAGCAATAACTAAAGCACCCGCAAAAATTGCACTAATACCAGTAACTAAATATCCCGCAGCTTGCCAGAAACTACTCCATTCCCACGAATGACCTGATGGATCATATCGATTAATTGGATCATTACCACAGTACGCATAGAGATTGAGGCCGTTGATGCTTTCAGGATCGAGGTAGGAGACATCATCCGGGGAGATGAAACGACCGATGATAGGATCGTAGTAGCGCGTTATGAGGTAATACAAGCCCGTCTCTACATCGAAATAATAGCCACGATAGCGAAGGGGATTGATATTGCCAATGAAGGTGCTATTTATGTTTTCCGTGCCATCGGGATTCAGAACCTTATGGTTACCCCAAGCATCGTAGGCGTATTTTGCCACTACCATGCCCGAGGTTGCATCGCAGATATGCGTAATATCGCCTTGCGCATTTTTGCGGTAGATATAGTCTGTTCCGTTATATCTTACACCGCTCAAACCGCTCTCATCGTAGATAAACTCAAGGATTTTTGTGCTATTGGATTGCTTAAGTAGTTTCCCGTTCGCATTGTAGGTGAATGCGGTATCGTTCTTGCTAATACGTCTGCCATAACCATCGTAGGAGAATATGGTACCGCCGAATTGCTTCAGTTTGCCATGCTCCCAAGAGAGCGTGTTTCCTCTGTAATGGATAGGATTGCCGTTTTCATAGACGATTTCATCGCCATTGTACGAGAGAAGCCTGTCACCATCGTAGGCGTAGAAAATCTCTTCTGCGAAATCTAGCGCTTCTTCCGGTTTAAGCGTGTACGCGATAGTGCGCTTCCCGAGAATATTTCCGCAGTTATCGTATGCAAAGAAGAAAGATTTGTTGAGTTTCTTGTTATCTTCGCGAACGAGGCGATTGAGGCTATCATAACTGTATCTTACGGACATGGTACCGTTCTCGAGGATGGCAACGATATTGCCCATCTTATCGTAACGGTATTTTACGCTATCCGAAATTGCATACTTGCCGATTTGCGGATTGCTGATGCCGTAGTAGATGGCGCTTGGCATGTTCGTGCCGTGATCGCCCACCTTGCGGTAGTAAATATACTCGCCATAGAGGTTGCCTTCTGCACCCGTGAGAATCTTGCCTTTGTTTCTACCGTTGCAATCCTTCTGCGGATAGGCCCGAAGACCATTTGGCAGAGTTACGTATTCGAGTTCGCGCGCTGCTTTGTTCTTGTAGTTATACTTATAGGTATGCGAAACGGTTCCATTAAGCTCGCGCGTGTCAAGCTCGCCGTATTCGTTGAAAGTATAGTTTTCCGTAAGCGCTTCGACATTGCTACCCGCCGAAATCGCAACTTGCGCGATTTTTTTCGTTACATCCGAAGAATAGGTATAGACCGTATTACTTCCGGTGACGAGATCGGCACTTGTATCCAGCGTGCGGTCGTCGTTATAGTCGCACGCGCACTGTGCAATACCATCCACCAGTACGTAAACAGTATCGCCGAATTGGTTGGTATAAACCTCCTGCGTGACGCCACGTTCCGTCTTGGTTACCATATCGGACGTTACTTCATTGGGAGACGTGACGTCCTTCGCATAAGAGAAGTTGATATCTTCACCATTGACCGTGACCTTCGTCTTTCTGCGCTTGTGATCATATTCATAATACACCACATTGTTTCCGCTTGTCAAGCGTGTGGGGCAACCTTTCTCATAATAAATGTTTGTCGAATTCTCTTCACCGTCTGCGGTAGACTGTGTGATAGCCGTCACAGTGCCGCGTGCATCGTAGCCGTAGGCGAATTTGCTACCGTTCGGGAGTTTTTGCGCTTTGATCTGCGCAGTGCCGTCTGCATATACAAGTTCGGTTTTGTAATCGCCCGTTTCATCGATTACCGCCGTCGTCGTAAGTGAGTTCATTTTCACTCTTTACGCCGTTCAGGGTAGAGGAAAGCGTTGCATTTTTGACTTAACGGGATACCCAGCTTTTGCTTCTTGTCCACCAAATGTAAGAAAGGGTGAAACTGTATAATACAGCTTCACCCTTAATGTTAAAAGTGATGTTAGTTTTAATTTTTTACTTTTTGCTACATATATAATATTTAATAAATTTTATTATTTCATTCTAATGTAAATATTAATAACAATACTAATCACTAGATGAAACTATCATATTATATCCTTGTTTAGCAAGTTTTTTATATTTTTCATTCCACTCTAATGTAAGTTTTTTACTATATTTTGATTCAGAAAAATTTAACCATTCAAGCAACTCACTATCGATTATGGATTTGAAAAAATTTAAATATTTTTTCTCCTTTTTAGAGACAATACATCTTAGAGCAATAAATGAACACCAATATTTGCAATCTTCATTTAATTCTCCAATCCATAAATTTGGTATTAAATTCTCTTTTTTTATAAGATTAAAAATAATTTCATCATATTCAAAAGAATTATATCTTGATACCGTCAAAATTATAGATTCTGCTGATTGTGTAATAGGCCCACAAAGAATTTTTTTATACAACTCTCTATGCTCTAAAGAATTAATCTTTGAAATTGTATCACATAAATGAAGTAGATATATTTCATCTCGCGGAATACTATATACATTTTTAATGAAATAAAAATATAAATCTACTAGATATGGAACTACCTTACTAAATCCTATATTTCCTAAAGAACTCAATATAAAAATTTTATTATAACAACTCTCAAGCATATCAGAATATTTTAATACAATATCCACAACCTCAATATCTTTTTTGTTAAAAGGGCTAACATCATAATATTGAAAACTTAATTTAACCTTATATTTCTTTAGTTCATGATTTAGAGATTTTAGTGTTTTAAAATCATTTTCAAAGGCCATTTTATCCCCTCCAAATA
>JAFWBP010000003.1 GCA_017507045.1 Clostridia bacterium
CAGGGTTTGAAAACAAACCCATGAGCCGAGCAAAACGCAGTTTTGCGAACGCCACGGAGCGATAGCGAAGTTCACGGGGAGCCACTAGTATATTTCTTTCTAGTCGTTATTTGATAACAAAATTAAGACCTATAAGAGCATTTTCACGCTTTTATAGGTCTTTTTTAATGTAATTTTTTAGAAAAATAGTACGATAGATTTTGTCCCACACACTTTAAGTCGTTGTATGTTAAAACTCTCCCACACCTGGATTTGAACTTGAAGCAATCAAAGCACTTGACAAAAATGATATAATAAAATATAATATGATTGTTAATGATCGAGGTGGAAAATGAAATTTAAGGATAAAGTCTATCAAGCAAATTTCTTAATGGAGAAAACACTATGAAAAAGGAATTCTTGTTTTTTGTATTAACCTTATTGGTCGTTATAAGCGGAATATCTCTCGTCGGTTGCGATATGGGAACGGGCGAGCCGGAAATTCCCGATTATAACGCTGATATACAGGTCGTTGCACCCGAGAATATTGACACCGAGCATTTCGTTCCGAATGAAGATGAAACTTACTATACTTCCTCAGGGCTTTCCTTATGGATGGAAGTTAACGGCGAATTTTTGAAGGTAAATTATTTTTCTCTCGACGGAAGTAAGCGCGTTTACGACAATTTGTATCTTTACGAAGACGACTATTTCTATATGCTCTCGGACGATATGAGAGGTTGGTACGCCGCCCTTAGCGATAGTAGCGACAGCGAGTACGCCGAGGAGGAATTAGCAGAAGGCGAGGAGTACTCTATCAACATCATAAAAGAGGGTATCTATACCGTCGTTTTTGATACGGAAACACTGAAATTTGATCTCGTCTACAAGTCGGAAATAACTATGCCCATTTACTATACGATTAAAAATTGTAGTATTTACAGCGTGGCAACAAGTTGGGTGGAAATGAGCGTAAATCCTGCTAACGCAGACGAGTTCGTTATAAATAATTTTAACGTAACCGCAGGTAAAAGTATTAGTTTTTACAATAATCTTCATACAAGTAATTATAAGGTAACTTTAGAAGATAGCGCAAACAACAAGCTCGCTTCGGCAAGAAAAACGGACGTTGCGGTAAACGTTGGCGGTAATTACAATATCTATATTAATAGAAAAACCTACGTAGTGCGTATGGAACTTATTAATCCCGACACGGCTACTTATGGTTGCGTATATTACGACGGCACGGATTTCATTACGCTACAGCCTTATGAAACTGACGTTCCTTACATATTCCACTATCAAATAACGGTAGATAAATATGATAATTTACCCGACTTCCACTCTGCAAATTATAAAACTTATGATTTAACCGTTGTGGATACGACGAACGTTTTGACGGGAAGCGGTAGCAGCTATTATTTTAAGAATGCGGGAACTTACGACTTGATTATCAACCTAAAGACATTTGAAATTATGGCTGAAAAGGTGCCTGAATAAAAACATATGGTAGCAGAGGGAAGGACCTAATGACGTTTTGGAAAAATACATTTAGTCCCACACACTATATTTAAAAACGAGATTTAGTCCCACACATACATCTTGTATGGGTCTATAAGTATTTTGCTTATAGACCCTATATTTTTTATTGAAACAATAGGATTTTATGATATAATAAAGAAAAAGACGATTTATAAATGTTGTTGAAGAGTATTATTCCAAAGGATGCGTATGAAAGAAACAAAGCAAAGGCATATCAGAGATGATGCAAGTATGGTTAGGAAACTCGTTATCGTTTCATTGGTAATTTACGCGTGGCTTTTGGTGTGGATCATCTTGCTAAAAATGTGCGATCCCTTCACCGTTGAGCAAAATTATCAGTGGCTATCTACCCTTACCCTGAAAGAGAGATTTCTATTCGATATTATCCCGTTTTACGTGCGCTTTAATCACCTCACGCAGTATATAGAATTTTTGCTTAACTGCTTAATTTTCGCTCCGTTCGGTGTGATATTTTCATTTCTCTTCAAAAAAAGAAACGTTTTGCGCGACGTGATCATCTGCTTTAGCGTTTCGCTCCTTTTAGAGCTTCTGCAGCTGTTCACGATGCTCGGCGGATTTGCCACGGTGGACTTAATAACTAACACCGCAGGATATTTTGTTGGATTGGCTTTATACGAATGGTTCTTCAAAAGGAGATCGATGAAATTCAACGAGGTGTTCGTTATCGTAATGAACGTGCTCTTTAGCGGAGTCGTCATCTATTCCGTAATCACCATGATCAACTGTTGGGATTTGCTTATTCTTATTCTAACGAGGCAATATTAAGGAGCGGAGAGGGCGGTACCATGTCTGCGATATGAGTGCAGAAATAGTTGAAACAAAAAGCGCAGGCATAAATATTCCCTCGAAAAATATTAAGCAAAATACACTTGACGAATTACGCAGTTCCGAGTATAATAAAGATGCGGTACGCTTTTATGGAGGAAATGCTATGAAAATTTTGGTTACGGGCGGCGCGGGCTACATTGGCTCGCATACCTGCGTAGAGCTTCTTGAAAGCGGATACGAAGTCGTCGTCATTGATAATTATTCCAATTCCTCGCCGGAGAGTATTCGCCGCGTTGAGCAGATCACGGGCAAAAAGGTGGCGCTTTACGAGGGCGATGTGCGCGACGGTGCGCTTCTTGATCGCATTTTCGCTGCGCATAAAATTGATTGGGTCATCCACTTTGCGGGGCTCAAGGCGGTGGGTGAATCGTGTGCGATGCCCGTAGAGTATTACGATAACAATCTCTACGGCACTCTGGCGCTGGTGCAGGTGATGAGAAAGCACGGTTGCAAAAAGATCGTGTTCTCCTCTTCTGCCACCGTTTACGGCACGCCTGAGCGCCTTCCGCTTGATGAGACGTGCAAAGTAGGCGGCACGACGAATCCCTACGGCACCTCAAAGTACTTCCAGGAGATTATTTTAAACGACGTCTATAACGCGGATAAGGAGTGGACGGTGGTGCTGCTGCGCTATTTCAATCCCGTTGGCGCGCACGAAAGCGGGCTCATTGGCGAGGATCCAAAGGGCATTCCCAACAATCTTACCCCTTTCATTGCGAAGGTGGCGATCGGCGAACTCAAGGAGATCGGCGTGTTTGGCAACGATTATCCCACGCCGGATGGCACGGGCGTGCGCGATTATATCCACGTTGTAGATCTTGCCAAGGGGCACGTGGCCGCTATTGATAAGATTACGGCGAGCGGCGTGTATACCTATAACCTCGGCACGGGAGTAGGCTACAGCGTGCTCGATGTGATTGGCGCCTTCAACAAGGCGTGTGGCAGGGAGCTTCCTTATGTGATAAAGCCTCGCCGCGCAGGGGATATCGCCGCCTGCTATGCAGATGCAAGCAAGGCAAAACGCGAGCTCGGTTGGCAAGCTGAGCTGGGGATCGATGAGATGTGCGCCTCCCTATGGAATTGGCAGCGCAAAAATCCTAACGGCTACAACACGAAGTAAAGAATAGTTGGCTATTCATCCCGTAGGTTCATCCTGCGGGATTTTCTGTGCCTTCTGGAAGGCCGGCGCAGAAAAAAGTGAGGTGAATAACGGTTGCAATGGAGAGAGAAGTATGTTATAATTCCCGTATGGAAATCACGTTGGAAGAGCTCAGCGCGCGCGCGGAATGCTCACTCATTGATATCAGAGATGAAAATGCCTATCGCTACGGGCATATCCCGGGCGCGATCAATATTCCCCCAAAGCAAGTGGAGGGCTTCGATTTTTCCGGCGATAAAGAGTTGATTCTCTACTGCGCGAACGGGAAAGCGAGCGGCAAGATCGTGAGAGAGATGCAAGAGCGTGGGTACCGTGTACGAAGCGTGAAAGGTGGGTACCATGCCTGGGTTTGCAAGCAGGTGGCGGACATGGATGCCTCAAAAGTTGCTGAAAATGCAGAAAACAGTATTCGCAAGCGCTTTCACCGCAAGCTATTTTCCAGGTTTGCGCAGGCAATCGTGAAATATAATCTCATACGCCCGAACGATAAAATTGCCGTTTGCATTTCGGGCGGCAAGGATTCCTTCCTCATGGCGAAGCTCTTTCAAGAGCTCAAACGGCACGATAAGTTCCCCTTTGAGCTTGCATTCCTCGTGATGGATCCCGGCTACAGTGAGGAGAATCGCAAGATCATAGAACGCAACGCCACGCTTTTGAACGTGCCCATCAGCGTGTTTGAAACGGATATCTTCGAAAACGTTTTCAATATTGAAAAATCGCCGTGTTATATCTGTGCGCGCATGCGGCGCGGACATCTCTACCGCGCGGCGAAAGATCTTGGTTGTAATAAGATCGCGCTTGGCCACCACTATGACGACGTGATCGAAACGATTCTCATGGGAATGCTTTACGGCGCGCAGGTGCAAACGATGATGCCGAAGCTTAAAAGCTCGAATTTTGATGGAATGGAGCTCATTCGCCCGATGTATTTTATTCGGGAAGAGGATATCAAAGCTTGGCGCGATGCGAATGAACTTCACTTCATTCAGTGCGCCTGCAGGTTTACCGAAGCAAGTGTTTCCGATGGGGGAAAGCGAAAGAAGGTGAAGGAGCTGATACGTTCGCTGAAGGAAGAGGATCCCGAAATTGAGCAGAATATTTTCAAGAGCATGGAGAACGTGAATCTCTCTACCGTTATCGCCTATAAGGATAAAGCAGGCAAAAGGCACACGTTTTTAGAGGAATATGAATAGGGAAAGCGAAACAGTCCGTTGCGCAAATGGGCAAGCGCGCGGGCTGCTTTTATTTCGAAAATAATCAAAATAAATGATTTATGGAAGAAATGCGCCAAAAGTCACGATAAATGGCGCATTTTTCCATTTATTCGATAAAAATCGAAATAATACAAATCAGCCCATTTCAAGCAGCGTACCGCAAGGCAGTGCACTGCTTGAATATTTCGGACTACTCTTTCATAGGATATCGTATGGAACAGTACAAGCACACGATTGGGGAAGTTTTAAAGCGAGTGCAAAGCGATGAGCGGGGGCTAACTTCGCGGGAAGCGGCGATGCGCCTTCAAAAATTTGGGCGCAATGCCATACGTGAGGGAAAGAAGAAGAGCAAGATCGTGCTCTTCTTTTCACAGTTTCGCGATCTCATGACGCTTATTCTCATTGCTGCTGCGGCGCTTTCCGGCGTACTCGCCTTCATTACGCGAGATTTTGCAGAGCTTGCCGATACCGGCATTCTGCTTTTTATTATTTTGCTCAACGCTACCGTCGGCTTTTTTCAGCAGTACCGTGCCGATTCCGCCCTTGAAAAGCTGAAAAAACTTTCGCGCTGCGAAGCGAAGGCTATTCGGGATGGCAGGGCAGTGAAGCTCGATGCAGAGGAGCTTGTTGTTGGCGACGTAATCGAGCTGGAAGAGGGGGATAGAATTCCCGCAGATTGCCGTATTATCCGCAGTGAAGATTTTCGGTGCGATGAATCCTCTCTTACGGGTGAAAGCTTACCTGTAAAGAAGCATGATTGCACCGTAAAGAAAGGCGCCCTTGCCGAGCGCAGAAACACGGTTTTTCTTTCCACCTATTGCGTGCGCGGAACGGCACGCTGTGTGGTATTAGCTACCGGCATGGATACCGAAATGGGGCGAATTGCAGCGCTTCTCAAAGAGAACAAGCAGCCGCCCTCTCCCCTCGATAAAACGATCGCACGCCTTGGAAAAATTATCACGGTCTTCGTGCTTTTCGTTGCGGCGATCCTCTTTTTTGGCGGAATTTTGGCGCATCGTGTTAGCCTGCTGGAAAACATAATGGCGGCGGTTGCCGTTGCCGTTGCGGCGATTCCTGAGGGTATGGGTGCCGTTGTTACGGTAATTCTTGCAATGGGCGTACAACGCATGGCAAAGCGAAACGCCGTTATGCGAAAGCTTTCCGCGGTAGAAGCGCTCGGCAGTTGCAGTGTGATCTGCTCGGATAAAACGGGTACGCTTACGAAAAACCGCATGACAGTGGAGGATACCGCCACCCATTCTCAGGAAGAGCTCCTTCGGTGCATCCGTGCCTGCCACACCGTGAAGGGGAGTGCGGGGAGCTACATTGGAGATGCTACCGAAATCTCTCTTTTAGAGTATGCAGATCGCATGGGATATCAATTTTCCTCTACCCATGTCGGGGGGATCCCCTTCAGCTCCGAGCGAAAAATGATGAGCGCGTATGTCGCCTACGAGGGCGAGAGGCGCCTGTATGCAAAGGGTGGCGCGGATGTGCTTATCAAAAAGTGCACCCGCATTTTAACGGAAAGTGGAATTTGTCCGCTCACCGCGGCAGATAGGCGTGCTGTAGCGGCGCAGTGCTCCGCCTACGCGGCGCGCGCCATGCGTGTTCTGGGCTTTGCCTACGGTGAAAAAAACGAGGAAAATGACCTCGTATTTATCGGGCTTGCCGCTATGCTCGATCCCCCCAAGGAGGGAGTGCGCGAGGCAGTTGCGTCTTGTAAAACGGCTGGCGTAAAAACGGTTATGATCACGGGCGATAGCCCCGAAACGGCATATGCCATTGCCTCTCGGCTCGGAATTGCCTCTTCGAAGAGCGAGGTCGTTACGGGAGAGGAGATCGATGAGATGGGGGCAAAGGTCTTTGAGGGCGCGGTGGGCGGATTTTCCGTTTACGCACGCGTTTCGCCCGGGCACAAATCGCAAATTGTACACGCCCTAAAAAAGCGGGGCGAGGTCGTAGCGATGACGGGGGACGGCGTGAACGATGCCCCCGCACTTAAAGCCGCAGATATCGGCGTTGCTATGGGTTCCGGAACGGACGTAACCAAAAACGCTTCCGATATCGTGCTCTCTGACGACGATTTCTCCACGATGGTGCACGCCGTGGAGGAGGGGCGAAACGTTTTTTTCAACGTAAAAAAAACGATCAGCTTCTTCCTTGCAACCAACCTTGCCGAGGTGATGTGCGTGCTTATCGTCTCTCTCTTTTTGTGGCAGTGCGATTTTCTCACCTCCACACAGCTGCTTTGGGTGAATCTCATCACCGATTCCCTACCCGTGCTTGCGCTCGGTGTGGAAAGCTCAGAGGGCGCCATGTTGCGCCCGCCTGTTTCCGATCGTGAGATCTTTTCAAAAGAATCACTCGTGCGCATCGGCTTTTTCGGGGCAGTACAAACGGCAATTCTCGTAGCCTTGTTCGTGTTTGCAAACGGTGTGTGGGGGAATGCGGTTGCCAGCACGGTGGCTTTCGTCACGCTCTCACTATTAGAGCTGTTTCATGCCTTCAATGTGAGAAATGAGGCTACCATGTCCACGGTGAAGGATTTTATTTCCAATAAAGCGCTACTTGTTACGGTGGCAGTGGGGGTGCTTCTTTCCGTTCTGCTCGTCGTAACGCCTTTGCGCTTAATTTTTGATCTCACCGAGCTTGCGCCCGTTCAGTGGCTAATTGCGATAGGGCTTTCCGCCGCGATCGTTCCTATTGGAGAGCTTTACAAAGGGATCGGGATTCTCATAAAAAAACGGGCTACGCATTGCGTGATGCTCCGCCCGTTTATAGAAAATTCCTTCCCTTCGAAAAAACGTTAGAACGCTTTAAAAACGTACCCTTCTTTTCGAAAATGATCAATGATTGCAGGCAGGGCTTCGGCAGTTGCCGTATGCGGAGCGGAATCGTGCATCAAAAGCACCACGCGCGCCTTTCCTTTTGCGGTGGCGATCGCGGTTTTTATGAGCGTATCCGCATCGGCGTTCGGGATCTCTTCATCGCCGCAGACGGCGTTCCATCCAACGATCTCATACCCCATGCCCTGAACGAGCCCCGCCATGGTCGTGCGCTTTCCGCCGCCGGGGAAGCGGTAAAAATGCGGTGGGGTGCCTGTTATGCGTTCAATCATTTCCGCGCAGGCAGCAACGTCCTTTGAAAGCGCTTCGTTTGAGCTGTAGATCTCTTCGTAGCAATGGCTTGCGGAATGTACGCCCACAGTGTGCCCCTCGTTTGCGATTCTTTGCAAAACTGATTTTCTTCCGTGTACGCGCTCGCCCACGATAAAAAAGGTTGCCTTCACGTTCTCTTTTTTTAAGGTATCGAGGATGTTGCCCGTCACCACGGTGCTTGGGCCGTCGTCGAAGGTGAGGTAAATCTCCTTTTGCTCTGCGGCAAAGGTGAACGCCGGCGCCGCCATCGTGCGCCCACACAGGTGCGCGAAGAGAACGAGCAGCACGGCAAGAAAAAATACGGCAAAGGGAATATAACGTTTGTGCATATCCCAAGTTTGTGCAGGAAACGTAATTTTATTTGTGTTTCATAAAAGGGCATAGATGTATTGCTCTTCTATAGGAATTTTTATATAAAACAACGCAACGCGACTTTGAACAGGTTGCGTTTTTCTTTTCTGCTATTTTTTAATAATCATATAGTTCGCAATAAAGTATTTTCAAATTTCGTTCTCACAGCTGAATATCACGCTCCCCCGCACGCCATGCATAAAATAGAGTACCCGCACATTTGCGGCTTACATATGGGGGTTTTACAAATGCAGTGGTTTACATCGCTCGCGGCGTGGCAGCAAGCACTGCTTGCCTCGCTCATCACGTACACGGCAACTACCTTGGGCGCCTCGCTGGTGTTCTTTTCGAAAAAACTCAACCAATCGGCAATCACGGCGCTCACGGGTGGGGCGGCAGGCATCATGATTGCCGCAAGCTTTTTTTCCCTTCTTATGCCCGCGCTCGATTACGAAGCGGCGCTCCCCGCATTTCTTACCGTTACGCTCGGATTCCTACTCGGCGGTACATTTATTGTGGGAAGCGATCTTTTACTCACCCGTAAAAAGCCGACTTTTAAGGGCCTTGGTAGGAAAAACGTGCTTTTATATCTTGCGATCACCTTGCACAATATTCCCGAGGGGATGGCGGTGGGCGTGGCGTTCGCTGCGGCAGGTGGCGTACATGGTGCCGTCGTTTCCGCTCTCCTCTTTGCCGTTGGCATTGCGGTGCAAAATTTCCCCGAGGGAGCGTGCGTGGCCTTTCCGCTCCGTACGGAGGGAATGCCGCCTTCAAAAGCCTTTCTTTTTTCCCAGGCCTCCGGGCTTGTTGAAATTCCTGCCTGTGTGCTCGGAGCGATGGCGGCAACTACTGTTACGGGGCTTATGCCTTGGGCGCTCGCCTTTTGCGCAGGGGCGATGGTTGCCGTTGTTTGCGCCGAGCTCATCCCGGAATGCTATGCAGGCAATAAAACGTGCGCCTCTATCGGCATTATAGCGGGGTTTTGTTTGATGATGATACTCGATTTGGCATTGAGCTGAAGGCGCGATAACAGGCCGGCGATCTCAATGTATAAATTTCCCAACCCGGAACATACTTCGGGTATGAAACAGGAATCGAAGATGGAATCCAAGGCGGAAGAGGTGCCCACGAGGCATAAGCAGGAAGCGCCTTTGAGCGTATCGGAACATAGCATGTCAGCGAGGAAGGCGGCGGTAATCGTTGGGGCTTCTTCGGGTATCGGCAGGGAAACGGCGCTTCGCCTCCTTGCACGCGGATTTCGCGTGTATAATATTTCTCGCACACAGTTTAAGGGCAACCGCGTAAAAACGATCGTTGCCGATGCGGCCATCGAAGGGGAGATCGAGCGTGCCGTAAAGGAAGCCGGGGAAGAATCGGGTTCGATCGACCTTTTGATCTACTCCGCCGGTTTTTCCATGGCAGCACCCATCGAACATGCAAAAAGCAGAGATTACCGTTATCTCTTTGAGGTGAACTATTTTGGGGCGGTTGAGGCGATTCGTGCGGCGGCTCCCTTTTTGAAGCGCAGAGGGGGGAGAGCGATCCTTCTCGGATCTCTCGGCGGTGATATGCCCATTCCGTACGATTGCTTCTATTCCTCCTCTAAGGCGGCGCTTGAGATGCTTGCGCGAGAGGCGGATTTGGAGCTTCGCCCACACGGAGTACGCGTTTCGGCCATTCTTCCGGGAGGCACTTCCACGAACTTTACCTATTCGCGCAGGGTATACGGCGAGGAGGAAAGCCTTTCCTATGCGCCGTCGGTGAAGAGGGCCTCGGCGGCGCTCGCCAACATGGAGCAGGGCGGCATGAATCCCTCTATCGTTGCGGATGCAGTGATCAAGCTCGCGGAAAAGAAAAACCCCCCCACCGTGTCTGCGGTCGGCGGCAAAAATAACTTCGCTCGGTATGCAATGAAGGTGCT
The DNA here is from genome assembly GCA_017507045.1 of Clostridia bacterium. Classification (GTDB taxonomy): domain Bacteria; phylum Bacillota; class Clostridia; order Christensenellales; family Borkfalkiaceae; genus Gallimonas. Next base: position 10,177 of record JAFWBP010000003.1, read on the forward strand.
TCCCGAGCGCGTTACCGATTGGTTCGTGCGAAAAAAATTCAACCAGCGTTGAGGAAGTGCAAGATTGCGCCAAGGTTTATGGGCAATATCGCTCGTATTGCACAAATAAAGGTAAGAATTTTCACGTTCAAATGCCCTTCGAACGCTTGACGGCGTCGGGGCATTTTGTTATAATAGTGTCATGGAAACGGTAATCTGTCTCTTGCAGAAAAAGAAGAGAGTAAAACCGCATCAGTGAGTCGTTTAGGGCAGATTTTTTCGCGCAGAAAAAACCTGCCTCATTTTACTTTTCGGAGGAATACATGAAAAAAGTAGCAGTCATCATGGGTAGCGATTCCGATCTCCCCGTCGTTGAAAAAGCTTTCGGCGTTTTTGAAGAGTTCGAAATTCCCTACGAAGTGCACGTCTACTCCGCACACCGCACCCCCCTCGAGGCGAAGGAATTTTCTGAGAACGCGGCGGAGAACGGATTTGGTGCGATTATCGCGGCGGCAGGCATGGCGGCCCACCTTGCAGGCGCGATTGCGGCAAACACGGTGCTTCCCGTGATCGGCATTCCCGTAAAAAGTGCGGGGTTGGGCGGGCTTGATGCTCTCCTTTCCACCGTGCAGATGCCCTCGGGCATTCCCGTTGCAACCGTTGCTATCGATGGCGCAAAGAATGCGGCATACCTCGCCGCGCAGATCCTCGCCGTTTCCGATCAAGCGTTGCGGGAAAGATTGATTGCTTCGCGCAAGGCGGCGTCGGCCGAGGTTTTGAAGAAAAACGCAAAAGTAGAAGAAAAGTACGGAAAATAATTGCCCGTGGCAGTGCCGCAAAGGGCAGAAAAGAGAAACATTTCAAAGGAGAATATACAAAAATGGAAAAAAGAGTACAGCTCTACGAAGGCAAGGCAAAGAAGGTATTCGCAACGGACGATGCAAATCTGTGCATCGTTTCGTATAAAGACGATGCAACCGCATTCAACGGGCTCAAGAAGGGTACGATCGTGGGGAAGGGCGTTGTCAACAACCGCATGACGAACATGATGATGCAGTTGCTCGAAGAGCGCGGCGTGCCCACCCACTTTGTTCAAGAGCTTTCCGAGCGCGATACGGTGGTAAAGAAGGTGCAGATCGTTCCGCTCGAAGTGATCATTCGCAACGTATCCGCAGGTAGCTTCGCCAAACGCTACGGAGTGGAAGAAGGGATCGCTTTTGATGAGCCCACCATTGAATTTTCCTATAAAAACGATGATCTCGGCGATCCGCTCATCAACGATTATCACGCCCTTGCATTAAAACTTGCAACGAAAGAAGAGATCGAGCTTATCAAAACGTACGCCTTCAAGGTGAACGAAGTGATGAAGGAATACTTCCTCACGCTCGGCGTAAAGCTCATTGATTTCAAGCTGGAATTCGGCAAAACGGCAGATGGCACAATCGTGCTTGCAGATGAAATTTCACCCGACACCTGCCGCTTCTGGGATGCAAAAACTAACGAGAAACTGGATAAAGACCGTTTCCGCCGCGACATGGGTGGCGTGGAAGATGCCTATAAGGAAATCTTCAAGCGCGTTACGGAAGGGAAATAATTTCCCTTTCTCTGCCAATGAACGCGCCGGGAGGCGCAAACCATTCTCCCAGGAGGAAAAAATCGAATGTCTCATATTCACGAGGAGTGCGGAGTATTCGGCATCTTCGCACCCGAAAAACAGGACGTAGCCTCAACGGTATATTACGCGCTCTTTGCACTTCAGCACAGAGGGCAGGATTCGGCAGGAATCGTCGTCAATGATGATGGCGTGTTCAACACTTATAAGGATGCCGGCCTCGTAAGTGATGTGTTCACTGCACGCCACCTTGCAAAGCTGGGCGAAGGGAACATGGCGCTCGGGCACGTGCGCTATGCCGGATCGGGCAAGGGCGGAAGAGAAAATGCCCAGCCCATCGTTGTAAATCACATGAAGGGGCGCATGGCACTCGCCCACAACGGCTGCCTCGTAAATTCCTATGAACTCAGAACGGAGCTTGAAAACGAGGGGAGCATTTTCCACACTACAACGGATTCCGAAGTCATTTCCTATATCATCACGAAGGAGCGCGTGCGCTCCAAATCCATCGAGAGCGCGGTGCTTTCCGCTATGGATAAGCTGCGTGGCGCCTACTCGCTTTTAGTAATGTCGCCCTCCAAGATGATCGCCGTGCGCGATCCGCACGGCTTCCGCCCCCTGTGCTACGGCACGCGGGAGGATGGTTCGTTCGTCGTTGCTTCCGAGAGCTGTGCGCTCGATTCGATCGGTGCTAAAACCGTTCGCGAAATTGAGCCGGGTGAAATGCTCGTATTCACGAAAAACGGTGTAATTTCCGATCGTTCACACTGCGGCAGAGAAAAGTATCTCTGTGTGTTCGAACATATCTACAACGCCCGCCCCGATTCCGTGATCGAGGGGCACTCGGTGCACGAGGCCAGAAAGCAGGCAGGCAGATTCCTCGCCGAACAATTCAAAATTGATGCGGATATCGTTGTTGGCGTGCCCGATTCGGGCTTGGATGCTGCCTTCGGCTACGCACAAGCCTCGGGAATCCCCTACGGCATCGGTTTCATTAAAAACAAATATATCGGCAGAACGTTCATCGCGCCCGGCCAGAAGGCGCGTGAAGATCTGGTGCGCATTAAGCTCAATGTGCTCAAATCTGCAATCGAGGGCAAGCGTGTGGTTCTGGTGGATGATAGTATTGTTCGCGGCACCACCTGTGGGCGCATCGTAAAATTGCTTCGCGATGCAGGAGCGAAGGAAGTGCACATGCTCTCCTCGGCGCCCCCCTTCCTCAATCCTTGCTACTACGGCACAGATATCGCCTCGCGAGATAATCTCATCGCTTGCCATCACACCGTGCCCGAGATCGCCAAGATCATCGGCGCCGATTCGGTGGGCTATCTCGATCTTGGGAAAGTGGCCTACCTCACGGGCGAAGGAACGGGCTTTTGCACGGCCTGCTTCGATGGGTGCTATCCAACCGAAATCCCCACCGTTTCATCAAAGCAAGGCCATGAACGCTGGGAAAGGCCGATCAGCGAAAACCCCAAATTTCAAAAGAACGATTAAGGCGCACACCCGCGCAGGTAATCGGTATTAATTATACCAAGGAGCTTATATGAAAGACAGCTATTCGGAAAGCTACAAAGCGGCAGGGGTAGATATTACTGCCGGATATAAGGCGGTGGAGCTCATGAAGAAGCACGTGGCCCGTACCATGCCCGAGGGCAAGGCGGATATCGGCGGCTTCGGCGGAATGTTTCCGCTTCCCCTTGCGGGAATGAACGAGCCTATTTTGGTTTCGGGAACGGATGGTGTGGGCACGAAGCTCCGCATTGCCCAGCTTCTCGATGTTCACGATAAAATCGGTATCGATTGTGTTGCCATGTGCGTGAACGACGTGCTCTGCTGCGGCGCAAAGCCGCTCTTTTTCCTCGATTATATCGCCTGCGGAAAGAATATTCCCGAAAAGATTGCGGATATCGTAGGCGGTGTTGCCGAGGGGTGCGTGCAGGCAGGTTGCCAACTCATCGGCGGCGAAACGGCGGAGCACCCCGGCACCATGCCCGAAGATGATTACGATCTTGCCGGATTTACCGTGGGCGTTGTTGATCGGAGCAAGGTGATTGATAACACAAAAATGAAGGCAGGGGACGTGATGATCGCGCTTCCCTCTTCAGGGGTGCATTCCAACGGTTTCTCCCTCGTGAGAAAGGTTTTCGATGTGGAGAAGGCTGATTTGAAAGCGCCCGTAGCGGAGCTTGGCGGCGCTTCCCTCGGCGAAACGCTTCTTGCCCCCACGGTGATTTACGTAAAGCCCATGCTTGCGCTCTTTGAAAAGGTGGAAGTGTTCGGCGTTTCGCACGTTACGGGTGGCGGCTTCTATGAAAATCTGCCCCGTTCCATTCCCAAAGGATTGGGTGTGAAGATCGCAAAAGAAAGCGTTCGCGTGCTTCCAATTTTCCGCCTCATTCAAGAGAAGGGGAACATCACCGAGCACGATATGTTCAACACCTTCAATATGGGCGTTGGGATGACGGCCGTTGTCCGCAAGGAAGATGTTGCGCTCGCAATCGAAACGCTCAAAGAGAGCGGAATCGAGGCGTACATCCTCGGCGAGATTATTGAGGGCGACGGCGTGCAGCTCATCTGATCACAGCCGTAAAAGAGAGAATTATGGAAAACAAAATCCGTATAGCCGTTCTTTGCTCGGGCGGTGGAACGAACTTTCAAGCGATCGTGAACGCCGCCGAGGCCGGGCTTATTCCCGATGGGCAGATCGTGCTCACAATTGCCGATAGCGAAAAGGCGTATGTTTTAGAGCGTGCAAAGCGCAACGGAATTGAAACGGCTGTATTTGATAAAAAACGGTATCCGCGCGCGGAGCGCGAAGAGAAAATCCTGGCCCTTCTTCAAGAAAAAGAAATCGGGCTTGTGGTACTCGCCGGGTTTATGACGGTGCTCTCCGCGGCGTTCGTAAATGCCTTCGAGGGACGTATCATCAACATTCATCCTGCACTGCTTCCCAGCTTCGGTGGGGTAGGCATGTATGGGCTTCACGTGCACGAAGCAGTGCTTGCCCGCGGCGTAAAGGTTACGGGAGCAACGGTGCACTACGTTACCGAAGAGTGCGATGGCGGCCCCATCATCGCCCAAAAGGCGGTAGAGGTAAGAGCGGGAGATACCCCGGAAATTCTTCAAAAGCGCGTCATGCGCGAAGCGGAATGGGTGATCTTCCCCGAAGCCGTTCAAACGGTTTGCAAAATGTTAATTAAAAAATAAAATTCGCTGCTGCATTTCACAAACGCAAAGCATAAAGGAGTTATTACTATGGCATTTATCAGAAAGAGCATGGCACGTGCGCTGAAGGGAAATTCTTACCCTGGGCGCGGCATCGTCATCGGAAAATCGAGCGATGGAAGAAAGGCGTTCTTTGCCTACTTCATCATGGGCAGAAGCGAGAACAGCCGCAACCGCGTGTTTGTGGAGTACGACGGCGAAGTAAAAACCGAGCCCTTTGATGCGAGCAAGGTAACCGATCCTTCCCTCATCATCTATTCCCCCATTAAAACGCTGGAAAAGGATATCATCGTAACCAACGGCGATCAAACGGATACCATTGAGGAATCCGTTCTGGCGGGCCATTGCTTCCGCCACGCGTTAAAGCAGCGCACCTTCGAGCCGGATGAACCCAACTACACGCCTCGCATCAGCGGCATCATTCATCTTGCAAGAAAGAGCTTTACTTACGAGATGTCCATCTTAAAGAGTGCAGACGGAAAGGGGAAGAAGTGCAATCGCTACTTCTTTGATTACGAGCCTGTGAACGGCGTGGGGCACTTTATTCACACCTACGAGAAGGACGGCAACCCCTTGCCTTCGTTTACGGGTGAGCCCGAGCGCGTGATGATCGGAAACGATCTTCAGGAATTTGCAGAGGAGATCTGGAACAATCTCGATGAGGCAAACAAGATCTCCCTCTACTGCCGTGCGATCAATTTGAGAACGTGGCAGGAAGAGAGCGTGTTGATCAACAAATATCAAAAGTGAGGCGCATGATGAACGAATTTTCCTTGAAATACGGCTGCAACCCCAACCAAAAACCCTCCCGTATCTATATGGCAAACGGCGCAGAATTGCCTGTTGAAATCTTGAACGGAAGGCCCGGCTACATCAACTTCCTCGATGCCTTCAACTCTTGGCAGCTTGTGAAAGAAATTAAGGAGAACACGGGCATGGTAGCGGCAACGAGCTTCAAGCACGTTTCGCCTACCTCCGCCGCCGTAGGGAAAAAACTCTCCGAAGCGCTGAAAAAATCCTGCTTTGTGGATGATATCGAAGGGCTGGATGATAGCCCGCTCGCTTGCGCGTATGCACGCGCGCGCGGTACGGATAGAATGTCCTCCTTCGGTGATTGGATCGCTCTTTCCGATGAGTGCGACGAAGTAACGGCGAGAATTATTGCACGCGAGGTTTCCGACGGTGTGATCGCACCCGGCTATTCCCCTAAGGCACTTGAAATTCTCAAAGCAAAGCGTAAAGGCACGTATAACGTTGTAAAGATCGATAAGGATTACGTGCCCGAGGAGATCGAGCGCAAGCAGGTGTTCGGAATCACCTTTGAGCAAGGAAGAAACAACTTCAAGATCGATAGAGCGCTGCTTTCCAATATCGTAACTGCGAATAAAGATCTTCCCGAGGATAAGGCGATCGATCTAATCATTTCGCTCATCACGCTAAAATATACGCAGTCCAATTCCGTGTGCTTTGCAACGGATGGTCAGGCAATCGGCGTGGGTGCGGGCCAGCAGAGCCGCATCCATTGCACGCGCCTTGCTGCGCAGAAGGCAGATCTTTGGCACCTTCGCCAGCACGAGAAGGTTCTGAATCTGCAATTCGCGGAAGGCGTTGGCAGACCGGAAAAGAACAACATCATCGATATCTACCTTTCCGATGATTACGAAGAGGTGTTGGGAGACGACGTGTGGCAGGCAAACTTTGCCGTGCGCCCCGAGCCCTTCACTCGTGAAGAAAAGGCGGCGTATCTTAAAACGATCACGGGCGTTTCGCTCGGCAGCGATGCGTTCTTCCCCTTCTCAGATAATATTGAGCGCGCTTTCAGAAGCGGTGTAAGCTATATTGCAGAGCCGGGCGGCTCCGTTCGCGATGATCTCGTGATCGAAGCGGCGGATAAGCACGGCATGGTGATGTGCTTCACCGGCATGCGCCTTTTCCACCACTAATAATTAACAGCTAAAAACTGCGCGCCTCGCTTTTTGGCGGGGCTTCGCCGCGGAAGGTGGGAGCGTTGCTTTCACAGGAGTTTACCATGGATATCCTTGTTATCGGTGGCGGTGGCCGTGAGCACGCCGTCATCAAAACGTTAAAAAAGAGTGCAAAGTGCGGGAAGATCTATTGTCTTCCCGGCAATGGGGGTATTGCGCGTGATGCAGAGTGCCACCCCGTGAAGGCAACGGATATTGCCGGAATCGTTGAATTTGCAAAAACGCACGCGGTAGATTTTGCCGTCGTCACACCCGATGATCCCCTTTGCTTGGGCTGTGTAGATGCCTTAGAGGAGCTGGGGATCCCCTGTTTCGGCCCGCGTGCGAACGCCGCGATCATTGAAGGGAGCAAGGTGTTCTCCAAGGATCTCATGCAAAAGTACGGCATTCCCACGGCGGCGAGTAGAACGTTTACCGACCCCATGTCCGCGATCTCCTATCTCAAAGCGAGCGAATATCCCACTGTGATCAAGGCGGATGGCCTTGCGCTTGGTAAGGGCGCCGTGATCGTGAACAGCTTTGAGGAAGCGGAGCAGACGGTAAAAGAGATGATGGTCGATAAGATCTTCGGCGAGAGCGGAAGCCGCATTCTCGTTGAAGAATTTCTCACCGGCCCGGAAGTTTCCGTACTTTCCTTTACGGATGGTAACGTCGTCGTTCCCATGGTATCTTCTATGGATCATAAGCGCGCTTTGGATGGCGATGAGGGGCTCAACACGGGCGGCATGGGAACGATCGCGCCCAACCCGTATTACACGGAAGAGATTGCAAACCGTTGCATGGAAGAGATCTTCCTGCCCACGGTAAAGGCGATGAACGCGGAAGGGCGCACTTTTAAGGGCTGCCTTTATTTTGGTTTGATGCTCACGCCGAAGGGGCCGAAGGTTATCGAATATAATTGCCGCTTTGGCGATCCTGAAACGCAAGTCGTGCTTCCGCTTTTAGAGAGTGATCTTCTCGAAATTATGATTGCCGTGCAAAACGGAAGTCTTACCGCGGACATGGTGCGCTTTTCTGATGCCTCCGCCTGCTGCGTGGTGCTTGCCTCCTCGGGATATCCCAAGAAATATCAAACGGGGTTTGAGATTGCACTTGCTGAAACAAAAGAGGGAGAGGATATCTTTATCGCCGGTGCAAAAAAAGAGGGAGAGAAGCTTCTCACTGCCGGCGGCAGAGTTTTGGGTGCCATTACAACGGCAAAAAATTTAAGGGACGCCATCGGCAGAGCTTACGCACTCGCCGATCAAATACAGTTTGAAAACGCCTATATGCGCCGTGATATCGGCGCACGGGCGCTCAAGGTACTTGGAGAGGAATAATGGTTTACAGAGTTTACGTAGAAAAGAAGGCGGGTTTTGATCACGAGGCGAGAACGCTGCTTGCCGATTGCCGCGAGCTTTTGGAGCTTGCAAACGTGGAGAATATCCGCGTGCTCAACCGTTACGATGTGGAGGATATCGAAGAGGCGCTCTTTAAACAGTGCGTGAAAACGGTCTTTTCCGAACCGCAGATGGATCAAACGAGTGCTTACGTGGATCTTCGCGGCGCTCGCACCTTTGCAGTAGAATATCTTCCCGGGCAGTTCGATCAGCGCGCCGATTCTGCGGCGCAGTGCATTCAGCTCGTTTCCATGGGCGGCCGTCCCGTTATTCGCACGGCGAAGGTTTACGCGGTATACGGCCCCGTTTCGGAGGAAGAGCTTGAAGCGATCAAAAAATACGTCATCAACCCCGTTGAGAGCCGCGAGGCGAGCCTCGCCGTGCCCGAAACGTTGAAGATCGATCACCCCGTTCCCACCGAGGTGGAAACGCTTCACGGCTTCCTTGATTTGGACATGGATGGCTTATCTGCGTTCGTAAAGCAATATGCGCTTGCTATGGATGCAGATGATATCGCCTTCTGCCAGGAGTATTTCCGTTCGGAGATGCGCGATCCCACCCTCACCGAGATCCGCATGATCGATACCTATTGGTCTGATCACTGCCGCCATACGACGTTTCTCACCACGTTAGACGGCGTTGCTTTCGAGGACGAGATTCTGCAAAGTGCATACAATGAATACCTTGCCGCGCGTGAAGAGATTGGCAGAACGAAGCCGATCAACCTCATGGATATCGGCACGATCGCGTGCAAACTCTTAAAGAAACGCGGTATGCTTGAAAAGCTCGATGAGAGCGAAGAGATCAATGCCTGCACCGTGAAAACTACGGTGAAAATTGATGGAGAGGAACAGGATTGGCTGCTTCTTTTCAAGAATGAAACGCACAATCACCCCACGGAGATCGAGCCGTTTGGCGGTGCCGCCACCTGCATCGGCGGCGCGATTCGCGATCCGCTTTCGGGCAGAAGCTACGTTTACGCCGCAATGCGCGTGACGGGGGCTGCAGATCCGCTCGTTGCCGTGAAGGATACGATGAAGGGCAAGCTTCCGCAGAGGAAGCTCGTTACAACGGCTGCTGCCGGCTACTCCTCCTACGGTAACCAGATCGGCCTTGCCACGGGTCAGGTGGATGAGATCTACCACCCCGGTTACGTTGCAAAGCGCCTTGAGATCGGTGCGGTGATCGCGGCAACGCCTGCAGAGAACGTGAGAAGAGAAGTGCCTGCCCCCGGCGATAAGGTAATTCTTCTCGGCGGCAGAACAGGGCGCGATGGTTGCGGCGGCGCCACCGGCTCTTCCAAATCGCATACGCTCGAATCGCTCTCCGTCTGTGGAGCGGAAGTGCAGAAGGGTAACGCACCCGAGGAGCGCAAGCTTCAGCGTCTCTTCCGTAATCAGGAAGCGATGTTGCTCATTAAGCGTTGCAACGATTTCGGCGCAGGCGGCGTATCGGTAGCAATCGGCGAACTTGCCGATGGGCTGGATATCAATCTCAACGCAGTTCCCAAAAAGTACGATGGCTTGGATGGCACCGAGCTTGCAATCTCCGAATCGCAGGAGCGCATGGCAGTCGTCGTTGAAGCGCACGAGGTGGAGCACTTCATTCGCCTCGCCGAAAAGGAGAATTTGGAGGCGACCGTCGTTGCAGAGATCACCAAGGAGCCTCGCCTCAGAATGCGCTGGAACGGCAAAACGATCGTTGATATTTCCCGTGAATTTTTGAATTCCAACGGCGCGGAGAAGCATACCATGGCCGCGCCTGTCGCGATAAAAGACTATCAAAAGGAGATCCCCAAGAACTTTGCGGAGGGTATGCGCGGTGTAGCAGGCGATCTCAACATCTGCTCCAAGAGAGGGCTTTCCGAGCGCTTTGATTCCACAATCGGCGCCGGCACGGTGCTCATGCCCTTCGGCGGAACGTATCAAATGACGCCTCCGCAGGCAATGGTTCACCTCGTTTCCTGCGAAAAGGGGCACACCGATACCGTTTCTTATATGGCGTGGGGCGGCAACCCTTACGTTGCCGAGAAGAGCCCTTATCACGGCGCGTACCTTGCCGTTTTAGAGAGTGTTGCGAAGTTGATCGCAACGGGTGCTTCCTTCGAGGAAGTATATCTCTCCTTCCAGGAATATTTCTTAAAGCCGGGCAAGGATGAATCGCGCTGGGGGCAGCCCCTTGCTGCGCTTCTCGGCGCGTTCAAGGCGCAAGTTGATCTTGGCGTGGCGGCAATCGGCGGAAAGGACTCGATGAGCGGCACCTTCGAGAATATCGATGTTCCTCCCACCCTCGTTTCCTTTGCTGTAACTACGGGGAAAACCGATGAGGTGATCTCTCCCGAATTCAAGGCGGCCGGGCACAAGGTTGTGCTCCTCGCGCCCATTTACGATGAAAACGGACTTCCCGTAGCGCAATCCTTCCTTGCAAACCTTCGCACCGTTACGGCGCTTATGCGCTCCGGCAAGGTTGTTTCTTGCTGGACTCCCGGCTTCGGCGGCGTGGCGGAAGGCGTGCTCAAAATGAGCCTCGGAAACAAAATCGGCTTCCGCTTTGCAGACACGGTATCCCTTGAAACGGTCTTTGGCTATAAATACGGTGCGTTCATTCTCGAGCTTTCTGAGGATGCAGAGATCGGGGAAGAGCTTGGCAGAACAACGGATTCCGAAACGGTTGCACGCGGGTTGGATCTGCTCTCGCTCTCTGAATTGCAAAGAGTTTACGAAGGGAAGCTGGAATCCGTTTATCCCTGCAATATCAAGGCGCCTGAGCGCCCGGCATGGAATTTCAGCCACGCAGGCAGCGCGCCCCTCGCCTGCAATTTCAAGGTGGCGGCACCTAAGGTGCTCCTTCCCGTATTTCCCGGTACCAACTGCGAATACGATACCGCGAAAGCCTTTGAGGATGCAGGTGCAAAAGCGGATATCTTCGTCATTCGCAATAATACCGCGGCGGAAGTTGCCCGTTCGGCGGAAGAATTTGCACGCCGCATGCGTGATTCGCAGATCGTATTTATCCCCGGCGGTTTCTCGGGTGGCGATGAGCCAGATGGCTCGGGTAAGTTCATCACGGCCTTCTTCCGCAGCGAGATCTTGAAGGAGCAGGTGAAATCCCTCCTCGAGGAACGCGATGGGCTCATGGGCGGCATCTGCAATGGCTTCCAGGCACTCGTAAAATTGGGGCTCGTGCCGTACGGCAAGATCATTGATACCGATGAAAATTGCCCTACGCTTACTTATAACGATATCGGGCGGCACCAATCGCGTATCGTGCGCGTACGCGTTGCCTCCACCAATTCGCCTTGGCTTTCGGGTGTGAATGTTGGCGACGTATTCTCCGTGCCCATTTCGCACGGCGAGGGTAAATTTGTCTGCCCCGAGGGGCTGGCAAAGGAACTTGCCGCAAAGGGCCAGATCATGACGCAATACGTCGATCTTTCCAATAACGCAACGATGGATGTGCGCTTCAATCCCAACGGCAGTGCGTACGCAATCGAGGGCATTCTCTCGCCCGATGGCAGAGTATTCGGTAAAATGGGGCACTCCGAGCGCAAGGGCGCAGGGCTCTATAAAAACGTTCCCGGCGAATACGATATGAAGCTTTTCGAGAGCGCGGTGAAATATTTCAAATAAGCTCAGCAAACGCCGCGCTGCGCGGTGAATCGCGGCATGCCCCTCGGGAATGCCGTGATCATTTCCCTTTGAACATAAAATCCGCATAGGATTTTATCATAATAATCTATATAGAGGTGAAACATGAAAACAGACATCCAGATCGCACAGGAAGCGGTTAAGGAGCACATCTCCAAGATCGCGGCAAAGCTCGATATCGCAGAGGGAGATCTCGAGTACTACGGCAAGTACAAAGCGAAGATCGAGCCCTCAGCTCTTGCAGGCAGAGAGAAAGAAGGCAAGCTCATCTTAGTTACTGCGATCACGCCCACGCCCGCAGGCGAAGGCAAAACGACGACGACGATCGGCCTTGCAGATGGCCTTTCCATTATCGGAAAGAAAGTTATCGTTGCCCTTCGTGAGCCCTCGCTCGGCCCCGTTTTCGGAGTAAAAGGCGGTGCCGCAGGCGGCGGCTATGCGCAAGTCGTGCCAATGGAGGATATCAATCTCCATTTCACGGGCGATTTCCACGCCATCGGTGCGGCGAACAATCTGCTTGCGGCAATGCTCGATAACCACATCTTCCAGGGCAACGCATTGAATATTGATCTCGAGCGCATCACGTGGAAGCGTTGCGTGGATATGAACGATAGGCAGCTCCGCTACATTGAGAACGGTTTTGGCGGCCCCAAGTCCGGCGTTCCCAGAAAGGACGGTTACGATATCACCGTAGCCAGTGAGGTAATGGCAGTTCTCTGCCTTGCCACCTCGCTTTCCGATTTGAAGGCGCGTCTTTCCCGCCTCGTCGTGGCATACGATAAGGAAGGTAAGCCCGTAACCGCAGGCGATTTGAAGGCTGCAGGCGCAATGACGGCGCTCCTCAAGGATGCTATGAAGCCCAACCTCGTGCAGACTCTCGAAGGCACGCCCGCGCTCGTACACGGCGGACCTTTCGCAAACATCGCGCACGGCTGCAACTCCGTTGTTGCAACGAAGGCGGCGTTGAAGCTCGGCGATTACATTGTTACCGAGGCTGGCTTCGGTGCCGATCTTGGTGCGGAGAAGTTCCTCGATATCAAGTGCCGCTTTGCAGATCTTCATCCTGCGGCGGTCGTCGTGGTGGCCACGGTGCGCGCGCTCAAAATGCATGGCGGGCTTGCAAAAACGGAGCTTGGGCAGGAAGATCTCGTTGCCCTCGAGAAGGGGCTTCCCAACCTCCTTCGCCACGTTTCCAATATCAAGAACGTGTACGGTTTGCCCACGGTTGTTGCGGTTAACCGTTTCCCCACCGATACTGATGCGGAGATCGAACTCGTTATCGAAAAGTGCAAGGAGCTCGGCGTAAACGTGCGCCTTTCCACCGTTTGGGCGGAAGGCGGCAAGGGCGGCGTGGCGCTTGCGGAAGAAATCGTTCGTCTCTGCGAGGAAGAGAACAATTTCCGCTTCTGCTACGATGAAAAGCTTCCCATCAAGGAGAAGATCCACGCAGTCGTAACTAAGGTATACGGCGGCAAGGGCGTTATCTACACGCCTGAGGCAGAGGAGCAGATCGCGCGCCTTGAAAGCCTCGGTTTTGGAAATACCCCCGTCTGCATGGCGAAAACGCAGTATTCCTTTTCCGATGATCAAACGAAGCTCGGCGCACCCGAAGATTTCGAGGTTACGGTGCGCGCGGTGAAGATCTCCGCCGGCGCAGGCTTCGTCGTTGTGCTCACGGGCAATATTATGACTATGCCCGGCCTTCCCAAAGTTCCTGCCGCCGAGAATATCGATGTAGATGCAGAAGGCAACATCACGGGTCTCTTTTAATGGATGATTTGAATTTACTTTTCAGCGCGGTACCGCCTCTTTTGGGGTGGTACCGTCTTCATAAACGGGATCTTCCGTGGCGAAAGCAACGCACCCCGTATACCGTTTTGGTCTCTGAGCTCATGCTTCAGCAAACGCGCGTTGAGGCTGTGAAGGAGCGCTACGTGCACTTTTTGCAGCGTTTTCCCACGGCGGAGGCGCTCGCCGATGCCAATGAGGAAGAAGTGTTGAAGGAGTGGGAAGGGCTCGGCTACTATTCGCGTGCGCGCAACCTGCACAAGGCGGCGAAAATCATCAAATCTGAAGGCTTTCCGCAGACATGGATAGGGGTAAGAGCGCTTCCGGGCGTGGGAGATTACACCGCAGGGGCAATTTGTTCCATCGCTTTGGGGCTTCCTTCGCCTGCCGTAGATGGCAACGTGCTCAGGATTTTAACGCGCCTTTTGGCTGATGGGCGCAATACAGATGATATTGCTTCCAAAAAATACTTTTCCAAACGGCTTGAAGTAGTTTTTCCAAAAGAAGCAGGGGAATTCACCGAGGCGCTCATGGACCTTGGTGCAACCGTTTGTGTTCCGAACGGAGAGCCTATGTGTGGGGCATGTCCGTGGGTAAGTATATGCAAAGCGCATGCGCGGGGGGAGGAGCTTTTGTTTCCCGTCCGTGCCGAAAAGAAAGCGAGGAGAGTGGAGGATCTCTCTGTTTACGTATTTAAGTGCGGCGAAAAGTACGCAATCGAAAAGCGCCCCCCGGGCGGACTTTTAGCAGGACTGTGGGGATTTCCGATAGTGCCGCTCGGCTTAGGTGAACCTTACATGAAACAAGGCAGCCTTCTCGCCACAAAAAAAGCGAAGCACATTTTTACTCACGTAGAATGGCGCATGACGGGCTATCTCATAAAAGTTGATCGCTGCGAAGTTGACTTCGCACCAACCTTTGCGCCGCTCACCTGGGCAACTCCCGAAGAGATCAAAGCACGCTATGCAATTCCCTCCGCATTCCGCGCGTTTAAGGAATGGATAGAATAAAGTTAGGATTTTCTTCCTTCGTATGAAAAATGGATCCCCGCGTTGACAACAACGCGGGTTTCTGTTATAATGGGATAAAGTCATCATTGCACGGTTGGGATTGTAGAATGGAAAGAGGCAAGTTTATCGTATTCGAGGGAACGGATGGAAGCGGAAAATCCACGCAGATCAAGCTTCTTGGAAAATATTTAAGCAGCAAGGGCGTGGAGGTTTATCTCACGCGTGAGCCTACAGATTCGCCCTTTGGGGCACTTCTGCGTTCCTGCCTTACGGGCAGAGTGGATGCCGATGAGCGCGCGATTGCTGCTCTGTTTGCCGCCGATCGCCTTGATCACATTCTCAACGAAGTAAACGGTATTCGTGCCATGCTGGAAGCAGGCGTAACCGTGCTTTGCGATCGTTACTATTTCTCTTCGTTTGCCTATAACGGCGGTTTCGTGCCCCTCGAATGGATTATTGAGCTCAACCGTCAAGCGATGGAGCTTATGCGCCCCGATCTCGTGATTTATATCGATCTTCCGCCCGAAGAGGGAATGCGCCGCGTTGCAAAGCGTGGAGAAGCGGAACGCTATGAAACGCTTGAGCGCCAGAAGCTGATTCGCGAAAAGTATTTTGAGGTATTCGAACGCTTCAAGGATCAGGAGAATATCGTGATCGTTAAAAGCGAAGAGAATAAGGCGGAAACACAAGAAGCGATCCGCCGCGCCGCCAATGCAATCATGTTTGGAGGAAAACAATGAGCGAGCTCATCGTAGGAACCGTGTTAAAGCCGCAGGGGATTCGCGGCGAACTCAAAATAAAACCGTTTACCGATTCTGCCGAAACCTTCGCGGAGTTCAAACGGGTGTTTTTGGATGGAGAAGAATATAAGATCCTCTCGGTGCGTACGGTGGAGGGCTTTGTGTATCTTGGCTTGAGAGGGGTTCCCGATCGGAACGCCGCTGAGCTTCTCCGCGGCAGGCAGGTAACCATTCCGCGCGAGGAGGCTCCCGGCCTTCCCGAGGGGAGTTATTATATCGCCGATATTCTCGGCAGTGAGATCGTAAGCAATGAAGGAGAAATGCTCGGCGTGCTCAAGGATATCACGCCTTCGAGCACAGATGTATATACCATGTCCGCAAACGGCCGCGATGTTTTGTTTCCTGCGGCGAAGGGCGTTGTAATAGAAGTGGATGTTGCGGCAAGGCGTATCACGGTTGATAAAAAGCGTTGGCTGGAAGTTGCGGTTCTGTAACAAGCCGGCTTAAAACAAAAAGGAGGAACGTATGGCAACCATTCTCGAATGTGCCGGGCTCCATAAGAGCTACGGCTCAAACCCTGCCTTAAATGGGGTGAACCTCAAAGTGGAGGAGGGCGGCGTTGTTGGACTTTTGGGTCCAAACGGAAGCGGGAAATCCACGCTCATCAAGCTCGCTATGGGCATGCTACAGCCCACGCAGGGCAGCATCTTTATCAATGGAAAGGCCCCCTGCCCCGAAACAAAGGCGATCACGGCTTACCTTCCCGATAAGGATTTCCTGCAAAATTGGATGCGTATAGAGCAGGCAGTTGCGTACAGCCAGGATTTCTTTGCCGATTTCAAGCGTGAGAAGGCAGAGGCAATGCTCTCGCGCTTAGGGCTTGGGATGAAGCAAAAGGTGAAATCACTTTCCAAGGGTAACCGTGAAAAGCTTGCGCTCATTCTCACAATGGCGCGCGATGCAAAGCTGTATATTCTCGATGAACCGATCGCCGGCGTTGATCCTGCCGCGCGCGATTTCATCCTCAACACGGTTATGGCGAATCGCCCGGAGGGAGCAACGATCTTCCTTTGCACTCACCTTATTTCGGATATCGAACCTATTTTAACGCACGCGATCTTCTTAAACCGCGGAAATATCGTATTGGATGAGAACGTGGAATCGGTGAAAGCGCGAACGGGCAAGACGCTCGATGAGCTTTTTAGGGAGGAATTCAAATGGTAAGAAAACTTATGAAGCACGAGTTGCACGCGCTTTTCCGTGTGCTTGGCCCGGTTGCGATCGCCGCCTTCGTGTTTGCTATAGTCGGCAGAATACTTCTCACCGTTCAGGTCAACAATCCGGAGACAAATGCCGCGCTTGTTTCAGTCATCGTGATCTTCTATATGTTTGCGATCCTTTGGCTTGTTATCGCGGCGTACGGACTCGGCATTTCCAGGTTCTATAAAACGCTGTTCACAGGGGAAGGATACATGACGCTCTCCCTGCCCGCTACTCCCGTGCAGATCATTTGGGCAAAGCTTCTTTCCGCGATCATCGGAATCTTTTTTGCGGGTATCGTTGCCATCCTTTCCTTCATTACGCTTTTTTTGGGATGGGATGCTGCCGTCATGCAGGAATTCGCCGATTTCTTCTATACACTCTTTACAGTCATCGGCGAACTGATCGAATCGCAGCCCGTGCAGTTTGTTGAGTTCATCCTCATTGCAATCGTTAATCTGCCTCTGTGGCTGCTTGTTTGTTATGCAGTCATTTCGATCGGTCAGTGCTTCACGGCGCGGCGCAAGGGCGTAACGTATTTGATCGCCATAGCGCTCTATATGGGAGCGAGCATCTTCTATGCGCTCGTATTCACTCCCTTCATGATGAATTTGCAGCTACAATACGATTCTGTTACGGTGGCGCATATTACGAACGCGATCAACTTCGCCTTGTGCTTACTCATTGATATCGTCTGCTTCCTTATCGTTCGCTATATTTTGCGCAACAAGGTCAACCTGATCGCATAACACGAACGGATTAAGCAAAACAATACCTCACGGGATTCCGTGAGGTATCAACAAATTCATGCAAAACTTTTATGAAAATTACAATTCTTACGCTCTTTCCCGAGATGTTTTCCGCGCTCGGGGCAAGTATATTAGGAAGGGCGCAAAAGGCGGGAAAGCTTGAAATTGAAATCGTGGATATCCGCAATTACACCGAGGATAAACATCTCAAATGCGATGATTATCCCTTCGGCGGCGGCGCCGGCATGGTGATGATGGCGCAACCCGTTGGAAGCGCGATCGAAGCGGTGGATCCCGGGCATGGTGGTAGGAGAATCTATCTCTCCCCCAAAGGGAAGACGCTCAAACAAGAGCACATCTTCTCGCTGTGCGAAGAGGAGCATCTCGTGCTTTTGTGCGGGCACTACGAGGGCGTGGATCAGCGCGCGCTCGATCTTTTCATTGATGAAGAGATCTCTATCGGCGATTATGTGCTCACGGGCGGCGAGCTGCCAGCAATGGTTTTGGTGGATTGCGTGGCGCGGTATGTAGAGGGTGTGCTCTCTCCCGAATCGCTTGTAGACGAGAGCTTTTCGGAAGGACTTTTGGAATATCCGCAATACACCCGCCCCGTGGAGTACCGTGGGCTCACGGTGCCCGATGTGCTCAGAAGCGGCAATCATGCCGAGATCGATAAATGGCGCAGGGAAAAATCCCTTGAAATCACTAAGAAAAACCGCCCCGATCTTTTGGAGAATCGGTAAAAGGAAGAGGGTATAAGCCCCACTTAAAAATAGAAGAAACCAAACATGAAAGTTATTCAATGGTTCCCAGGCCACATGGCGAAAGCCGTGCGCATGATGGAAGAAAACGTAAAGCTGTGCGATGCCGTACTCTTTGTGCTTGATGCGCGTTGCCCTGCCGCGAGTTTCAATGCGCGGCTTCTTTCGCTTACGGGCGCAAAACCGGTGCTCTTCGTGCTCAATAAGGCAGATCTTGCCGATGCACGAAAGAGCGATTCTTTTATAGCGCGCATGCGCGCAGGAGGGAGGAAAGTGATTCCACTCGCCGCGAATCTCCCTTCTTCCATGCGCACCTTAAGGCCTGCTATGGAAGATCTCGTTCGCGAAAAGGCGGAGCGCCTCAAAGCAAAGGGAAACAGCAAACCTCTCCGTATTATGGTGGCGGGAATTCCCAACACCGGCAAGAGCACTGTAATCAACGGTCTCTCAGGCGCAAAGCGCGCAATCACGGGAGATAAGGCAGGCGTCACGCGCGGCAAGCAGTGGGTGAAGTGTGGCGGATTCGATCTTCTCGATACCCCCGGCACCATGCCGCCCTCGTGCGAGAATCAGGTGCTGGCGCGCCGCCTCGCCTACGTGGGGAGCATCAACGATGATATCCTTGAAATGGATGAAATTGCCCTTGCACTTCTGGAAGAGATGGAAAATGCCTACCCCATGTCCTTAAAGGAGCGTTATGGAATCGAACCGGGGCTTACGCCGCTCGAGATGCTCGAGTCGGTTTGCAAGAAGCGCGGATTCATGCTTCGTGGCGGCGAATACGATTTCGAGCGCGGCGAGCGCGCCCTTATCGATGATCTCCGCAAGGGTAAGCTCGGCAGAATCACCTTCGATAGCGAAGAAGAGCTCAAAGAGGTTGGCTTGATCGTAGAGCCGAATGGCTGATACAAAGGGAAAACGAAATGGATATACCTACATACGAAAGAGAACATGCCGAAATGGGTTTTATCGCCGTGGCGGGGGTGGATGAAGTTGGCAGAGGGCCTTTGGCAGGGCCCGTCGTCTGCGCGGCGGTCATCATGCCGCTTGAGGCGGAAAAGCTTGTAAAGGGCGTGGATGATAGCAAAAAGCTCTCTGCAAAAAAGCGGGAAAAGCTCGCGGAAGAGATTAAAAAGGTTGCCCGCGCCTATGCGATCGTGGAGGTAGATGAGGGCACGGTGGATGAGATCAATATCCTGCAGGCAACTCGCCTCGGCATGAAGCGCGCCGTTGAATCTTTGAGTATTCCTGCGGACATGGTACTAACAGACGGTGTCATGACGCTTGATATTGATATTCCGCAAAGGAGCATTGTAAAGGGCGATGCACTCGTGTATTCAATCGGTGCGGCGAGCATTCTCGCCAAGGTATACCGTGATGCACGCATGGCGGAATACGCAAGGCAATTCCCCGAATACGGTTTTGCGCAAAACGTGGGATACGGCACCAAGCAGCATATTGAAGCGATCAAGGAGATGGGAATATGCAAAATTCACCGCAGGACCTTCGTAAAAAAATTTTGGGACGGAAGGGAGAAGATATAGCCTGCAGATATCTGAAAAAGAACGGCTATAAAATTCTCAAACGCAATTATAAAACACCTTTCGGTGAGGCGGATATCGTGGCAACAAGCCCCAATGGTTATACTTGCTTTGTGGAGGTGAAAACGCGGGAGACGGATGCCTTTGGCCTTCCGGCGGAAGCGGTTACGCGGGCAAAGCAAAGGCGCTACCGTCAGATGGCAAACTTCTGGTGCGCCGTCCTTCGCGAAGAGGTGCCCATCCGTTTCGATGTTGCCTCTATATTCGAAGGAGAGATTGAGTATTACGAAAACGCATTTATGTAAAGATTACGCCGCCCGCCTGCATCAGCAGGCGGGCGGCGCTTTTAAAGGTTATCAAAAATTCATTTTCGGGCAGCAATGGGGCAGAAATTGCAAAAAAGAAATTTTCCCAAACATCTCCTTGCGGGATTGCTTTTCTTCGTGGGAAATGGTATAATAGAATCGGCTTATTGGAAAAAGTTACACAAAGTGTAACCTTTCCAAAATGCGGCGCATGCGTGCAATGTCCTTGCGCCCGTTGAAACGACCGCAGAAAAAAGAATTTGTGTAACCGATAAGGGAGTTATATGGCAGTAAAAAAGAAAAGAAAACTTACAACCGAGCGCCTTACCCTCGATCTCCGCTTTCCCAAATACGTGGGTTATGCGGATTATTTCCTCGCAACGCCTGCCCGTATTCAAGTGAAGAGTAATTTTGAGGAGGCGGTTTCGCTCACAGTTCGCACGGAGTGTGCGGAGGGGCTTCTCGTGCCTTACGAAGAAAGCGTGGAAATTCCCTTCGAAAGCGCGGTGGTACTCGAGCCGAAGGGTATCTTCTCGCCCGTTTACCTTGCCGAAGTGAGCGAGGCGCACACAGTTGCCGTGAAGGTCACGGCAACCTGCGAAGGAAAGGAAATTGCCGTTGCCGAAGCGACTATTACCGTGCTCCCCTTCGATTATTGGGAGGGGCTTTCGGGGAACGCGGAGCGCATTGCAACCTACGTGCGTCCGCGCATTTCCGATTGCGCCCATATTTTGCAAGAAGCAGGCAAGCGCCTGAAAAAGTGGAAGGCGGATGCGGAATTTTACGGCTACACGGGTGCGGATAAGAACGCCGTTCGCCAGATCATCGCCGCCGTCTACGCCTCCATCAAAGCGTGTGGCATCGAGCATGAGAGCGAACCCGATCTCTATATGCCGGCCGCCGCAGTGCGCGAAGGTTCTATTTTAAAGGAAAAATCGGCAACTCCCTTCCAGCTTGCCGTTTTTGCCTGCGCCTGCCTTGAGGCGGCACACCTGCATCCCATTCTCGCGGTTGGCAGAAGCGGATTGGGCGTTGGCGTGTGGTTATACGATAGTTGTTTTCTCGATACCGTTACCGACGATGCGGATATCGTGGGCAAGTACATCTCTGAAGGCATCAACAACTTGAGTTTCTTCGATGTGGAAGATCTCTTCCCTGAAAAGAGCGTGGGCTACACGCCCTCTGAAAATCACTTCCGTCAGAAGCTTTCAGAAAGCTATTTCGAATGTTTCGTGGATATCAAGCGCTGCCGCATGGGTGGGATCGCCGTCTGCCCCATGCGCGGCAGAGGGCTCAAGGGGTATGAGGTGTACCGCGAGGAGGAGATGTCCCCCGAAGAAGCGCCTGCACCGCTTCCCGTGTTTAAAGAGTTGAAGCTCGATGGCAAACAGCCTAAAAATAAGCAGTGGGAGAGGCGTTTGCTCGATCTCACCACCAAGAACACGCTTTTAAACTTCACAGGCAAGAACGCCCTGCACCTTGCGAGCGCGGATTGCGAAGAAGTGTACGCCGTGCTCACCGCGCAGGGGAGTATGAAGCTCATGGCGGATGCCGCGGAGGAAGCTCCCTTCGGCGCCGTGCTCACGCCCCAACAGCGCAACCTTGCCGTGCTTGAGCGCGAAAAGGGTGTTTTACGCGTGCAGGATAAGGCGCGTAACGTGCACGAAACGGCAGTAAAACTTCTCAGAAAGAACCGCGAGGCAGTGGAAGAATCGGGCGCCAAAATCTTATATCTCGCACTCGGCTTCTTGAAGTATACGAGCAAGGAGGATGGGCAGCCTAAGTATGCGCCCATCGTGCTCGCGCCCGCACGGCTCGGCAGAGCAAAGGGCAACGAAGATTTCTCCGTGGAAGCCTCCGAGGAAGAAGGATACTCTGTTAACGCCACCCTGCTCGAGTTCTTAAAGCAGGAATTCAATATTGATATTCGCGGTTTAGGCGGCGACGTTTCCGCCCTTAAGATTTCCGAGATCATCGCCATGGTGCGCGCGGAAACGGCGAACATGAAGGGGTGGGATGTTGTGATGGATGCCTACCTTGCCGCTTTCTCCTTCCAACGCTTCTTGCTGTGGAACGATGTGCGCACGCAAATTGATGAATTCAAGAAAAACGCAACGGTAGCCGCGCTACTTTCCGGGCACGCAGAAAAGCAGGAATTGCCCTCGCCGCAGGAGGAAGATACGGCTGATCCGGAAGAGGTTTTATTGCCCCTTCCTTCAGATAGTTCGCAGTTCTCCGCCGTGTCTCTTTCGGGCACGGGTACCTCGTTCGTGCTTCATGGCCCTCCCGGAACGGGCAAGAGCCAAACGATCACCAACATCATCGCCAACGCTCTTGTAAATGGGAAGCGCGTGCTTTTCGTTGCGGAAAAGAAGGCCGCGCTCGATGTTGTTAAAAAGCGCCTCGATGCGATCGGAATCGGCGAATTTTGCCTCGAGCTTCACTCGAATAAAACGGATAAAGCAGGCGTTTTGCGCCGCATCGAAGAAACGCTCGCACTTGCCGGCACGCAGCAGGAATGCGCCTTCGGCGAACGCACGAGAGAGATCATCGCTCTCCGCGAGGAGCTGAAAGCTCCCATGCTCGCGCTGCACAAGAAGCGCCGGCTGGGGCTATCCGTCTATCAAGCGATTATCGAATACCTCAAGAGCAAGAGTGCTCCCGATGTGCTCGATATTGAAAGCTCCTTCTACGATACGCTCACCGAGCAAAAGCTTTCCGAGTGTAAAACGATGATCCTTACGGCGGCGGCCGCGGCAAAGGAATGCGGCGGCGTGTTTAATTCGCCCTTTGAAAACGTTAATTTAAGTGTGTATTCGCAGGAACTGCGCGATCGCGTTTTCTGCGCCTCAGAGGTTGTCATCACAGAAATCAAGCACCTCAAATCATTCTTGGGGCTGTTCTTGGAATTTTACCGTCAGCGCGTTTCCACGCTCACGCGAAGAAAGCTGCTTTCCATCGTTGAGATCGCAAAAAATCTCGCCGCTGGGAAATATCAGAAATATTTTGCAGGCGTGAAGGAGGATGCATTCTACATCTTCTACAATGCGAACCGTCGCTTGGATGCGCGCCTTGCCTATTACTATAAGCACTTTAAAACGCTCGTTGATCTCGATGGCTGTGCCGAGATCGCGCGCTATCTTGAAATGGGCGGAGATTGGCGGCTCGTGAAGGCGGCGAAGAATATGCTCAAGCGCCTCTCCCGCGTTGCGATGCACGAGCTCGAGGATGAGGACGTGCCTAAATTCCTCGAAACAGTCGTAGAAATCGATGGCGCCATCAAGCGCATAACGGCAAGCACGAACCTTTCAAAGAACTTCACCGATCGTTTTGGGCGCATCGTGTGGAAACGCCGTGCCGATTATTTGGAAGGGCTGAACGCTTTGCACGAGCAGTGTGCGGCAACCTTCATGGATTACAATGCCGATTCCTTTAACGGCATGTGCATTCGTGCCGCAAACGGCTATACCATGCCCGTGCTTGAAGGGCTTGTTAAGGCGGCGGAGAGCTATTACGCCGCCGAGGAGAGCTTTCTTGCCACAACGAACGCAGATAAGAATAAGATCCGCGAGGAGGACGTTTTGGATTACTTCTCCACGAAGGCTTCTGCGCTCATTGAAAACGTGGATATGCTCCACAACTGGTGCATGTACCGCGCTACGGCAGAAAAACTCGCCGAGCTCGGCCTCACCTTTATTGCCGATTCGCTGGAGAGCGGTAGGTTGAAAATAGAAAACATTCTCTCCGGATTTGAAAAGAACGTTTATAAAAATTTCCTCGAGATCAATATTCCTGCCGATCCTGCGCTCTCTCGCATGACGGTTGGTACGCTCGAAGAGACGGTGGAAAAATTCCGCCTTGCTTGGGATGAGTACGGCAAGCTCACGAAGGAATATATCCGCGCGGAGCTGATTTCCCGTTTGCCTAAATCGGATGACGACGGCAGCCTTGCTCTCGAGCTTTCCGCCTTCACGCGCCTTGCTAAGAGCAATTTGCGTGGCTCGGGCATTCGCAACCTGCTCGCAGAAATTCCCACGCTCTCCTCCGCCGTTTGTCCGTGCCTGCTCATGAGCCCGATCACGGTGGCGCAATACCTTCAGCCCACGGCCGATCAGTTTGATCTCGTTATCTTCGATGAGGCCTCGCAGATGTCCACGGCCGAAGCGATCGGTTCGATTGCAAGAGCGAAGGCGGCGGTCGTCGTTGGCGATCCCAAGCAGCTTCCTCCCACGGCCTTCTTCCACGCCTCCTACGTGGATGAGGAGAACCTTGAGAATGAGGATCTCGAGAGTGTTCTCGATGATTGCCTTGCCCTCGGCATGCCCGAGCGCCATTTGAAGTGGCACTACCGTAGCAAGCACGAGAGCCTCATCGCATTCTCCAACAGCATGTACTATGATAACCGCCTCTGCACCTTCCCCTCGCCGGATGCGCTTGAGAACAAGGTGAAGCTCGTGCTTGTGGACGGTGTGTACGACAGAGGCTTCACAAAGCGCAACAAAAATGAAGCGGAAGCGCTCGTAAAGGAAGTGGTGCGGAGATTGCAAGATCCCATCCTCTCCCGTTCGAGCATGGGTATCGTAACCTTCTCGAGCGTTCAGCGCGATGATATTGAGCGCCTGCTCACGAAGGAGATCATTGCAAAGAAGCTCGATTCCGTTGCGTACGATCGGGAAGAGCCGCTCTTTGTGAAAAACCTTGAAAACGTGCAGGGTGACGAGCGAGATGTGATCCTCTTCTCGGTGTGTTACGGCCCCGATAAGCTCGGGCGCGTTTCTCTTAATTTTGGTCCGCTCAACCAGGCAGGCGGTTGGCGCCGCCTCAACGTTGCCGTTTCGAGAGCGCGTGAGGAGATGCTCGTGTTCTCCACGATGACGGCGCCTATGATCGATCTTGCCAAAACGTCGTCTAAGGGCGTTGCGGGCCTAAAGGCCTTCCTCGAGTTCGCGGAAAAGGGCAGAACAACGCTTGCCGTCAAATCCACCGCAGTCATGGGGGGCGCAGGTATCGGCAAATATATCGCCGAGGAGCTTTCGGGCTATGGCTACGATTGCCGCTGCGATGTGGGCGCTTCCGATTTTAAGCTCGATGTTGCCGTCGTCGACCCTAAAAACAAGCACCGCTTCATTCTCGGCGTCATCTGCGACGGTACGGATAAATTTTCCGTTAAGGATAAAAACGTTCTGCAGGTACAAACGCTCAAGCGCGCCAACTGGAACGTGATGCGCGTGAACAGCGTGAATTATTACAACAATCCCAAACGCGAGCTCAAGCGCATTAAGGATTTGCTCGATCGCCTCACGGGTGCGGATAAGCACGCGGATTCGTGGCTCTCTAAATATAAAAAGCCCTACAAATCCGTCAAGCCCACGGCGTCTGAAACGGCGGCATTTATCACGGGCGGCGAGAACGATGCGCTCATCATCAGCCGTATCAAGGAGATCGTTGCCACGGAAGAGCCCATTTCCCGCGCATTCTTGAGAAAGCGTTGCCTTGCAACGTTTGGAATCGAACGCAGCGGTTCGCGTGTGGATGCCCGCCTCGATGCGCTCATTGATGCCTGCGCGCTCTCGCGCGACCGCGTGATGGGCACAGACTATTTCTATAAGAACCCCAAAGCCATTCTGCTTGGCAAGTTCCGCGTAGAAGGGGAGGGGCCTGCACTCAGAAGGGGCGAGGAGGATTTCACCATCTACGAGATCGTCACGCTTATCAAGGGCGCGCTCGAAAGCAGGGTTGCCCTGTATATGGATGAGCTCGTTGCGCTCATTTCCGGCGTATGCAAGGATCTTAGGCCAAACGAGCGCTTCATCTCCTTCCTGCGCGATTGCATTGCCTACGGCGAAGAGAAGGGGCTCTTCGTTCGCTCTGTTTCGGATAGAATCTCGCTGGCATAACCTTCACCCGAAAAGCCCTTCTCAAAATCGGTTGACAAATATATAGGAAAGTGGTACAATCCGCAAACAGACATGAAATTCCCCAAGATGAAAAACAGAATGAACGTGTGGGGCTACCTGGCGCTCGGCTATCTTGCCGTCGTTTTGCTGGGCAGCATCCTTCTCGTGCTTCCGTTTTCTTCCAAGGAAGGGGGAACAAGCTATATCGATGCGCTCTTCACCTCCGTTTCGGCAGCGTGCGTCACAGGGCTCGTTCCCTTTGAAACGGGTATTCATTGGAGCTTGTTCGGGCAGAGCGTCATTCTCGGGCTAATCCAGCTGGGCGGGCTCGGATTTATGACGTTCGTTTCCATCCTTTTGCTCATATTGCGCGGATTCGGGCAATACGAACGTCGCGCGGTAATGCAAGCGGTGGGCGGCAACCCTTCGGGCGTGAAAAAGCTCGTAAGGCGCATTGTCATCGGAACGGCCGTCTTCGAAATCCTCGGCGCCGCGCTTTTGAGCATTCGCTTTATTCCCGATTACGGCACGGGGCAAGGGATCTGGTATTCCTTCTTCCATTCCATCTCCGCCTTTTGCAACGCCGGCTTCGATCTTTTCGCCGGCACTGAATTGGGCACCGGTTCTCTCTCGCACTATGCAGGCGATCCGCTCGTTTCTCTTACCATCTGCGCGCTTATTATCGTGGGAGGGTTGGGCTTCTGCATTTGGGGCGACGTTCTCGATTGCCGTTTAAGGTTCAAAAAATTCCAATTCTACACGAAGGCAATTTTAATTGTGAACACGCTACTTCTTGCCGTGGGAACGCTGTTATATATGCTCTTCGAATGGGAAAGCGCCTACGCAGGCATGGATTTCGGCGAGAAGCTGCTCGCCGCCTTCTTTAGCTCTACTACGGCGCGCACCGCAGGCTTTTATACCGTTGATCCCATAACCATGTCCGATAGCGGCTATCTGCTTACCGTTATTCTCATGTTTATTGGCGGCAGCTCGGGCAGTACTGCGGGCGGTATTAAAGTGGGCACTTTCACCGTGATCGTAATGGGAATGGTTGCGGCATTCCGCAGCTCGCGCGATCTCAACATCGGTAACCGCAGAGTGGATACTAAGCTCCTCTATCAGGCGCTCGGAATCTTCGTGGCTTATCTCTTCCTCATTCTCACGGCAACGATGATCATCTGTGCCATTGAGCCGGATGGCCCGAACACCTTTGCGCAAACGCTCTTTGAGGCAGCTTCCGCACTGGGCACAGTGGGGCTTTCGATGGGATACACCGCAACGCTTTCCTGGGCAAGTAAACTCGTTCTTATCACACTCATGTATGCGGGCAGAGCAGGCGTGCTCACCCTCGTGTTCGCACTTTCAAAAAAGCGCGATAGCGCAGAAATAAGAAGGCCGATAGATTCCTTCTTTATCGGTTAAGATTACACATCACGCAAAAATTCGGAGGTTTTTATGAAATCATTCCTACTCATCGGTATAGGTAAATTCGGGCGTACGCTCGGCGAAAAGATGTTGAGCATGGGCGATGAGGTAACGATCGTTGATAAAAATGAAGATGTTATCAATGCCCTCGCGCCCAAATATACCAATTCGTTCATCGTAAACTGCATGAACATTGATAGCCTTCGCCTTATGGATATTCCTTCCTACAACGCATGCATCGTGGCGATCAGCGATGATTTCCAGGCCTCTCTTGAAATCACTT
The DNA here is from genome assembly GCA_017507045.1 of Clostridia bacterium. Lineage (GTDB taxonomy): Bacteria > Bacillota > Clostridia > Christensenellales > Borkfalkiaceae > Gallimonas. The sequence continues at coordinate 37,766 of JAFWBP010000003.1, forward strand.
CCAACTTAAAGGATCTGAACGCAAAGAAGATCATTTCTCGCGCCGCAACGGAGATCCAGAGCAAATTCCTCCTGCGCGTGGGTGCGGATGAAGTCATCTACCCCGATCGCGATATTGCGGAAAAGCTCGCCGTTCGCCTCAATTCCACCAACGTTATCAATTATATCGATCTCGATTCGGAGTACTCCATCTTCGAAATCGCCTGCCCCACGCGCTGGGCAGGTAAAAAGCTCATTGATATCGATCCCAGAAAAAAGCACGGCATGAACATTCTCACCGTGAAAAAAGAGGGTGCGGTGCTCTATACGCTTGATCCCGATTACGTTTTCGAAAAAAAGGATCAGCTCGTTGTATTCGGCCACACGGAAACGATTCTGGAGTTCACGAATCGCGTGAAATAAACCGTAAAAAAAAGACGGGGCACCCGATATTGATCGGGCGCCCCGTTTATATTAACGTTATTACCGCAATTATGCTTTGTTTGCAGAGCCGAGCACGTTGATGATCTTATGCTTCACAAGCTCCTTCATGTTCGTGCGTGCATCGCCGAGGTACTGGCGAGGATCGAAGTGCGTGGGGTTCTCGGCAAGGTGCTTGCGCATCGCCGCTGTGAAGGCAACGCGAAGATCGGAATCGATGTTGATCTTGCAAACGGCAAGCGCCGCCGCCTTTCTGAGCTCACTCTCGGGAATGCCGATGGCGTTGGGCATGGAGCCGCCGAAATTGTTCACGATCGCCACCTGATCCTGCGGAACGCTGGAAGCTCCGTGGAGAACGATGGGGAAGCCGGGGAGGCGTCTGCCGATCTCTTCAAGGATATCAATGCGAAGCTTGGGATCCTGGCCGGGCTTAAACTTATAAGCGCCGTGCGAGGTGCCAATGGCAATGGCGAGCGAATCGATTCCGGTTCTGGTGGTGAATTCCTCCACTTCGTCGGGAGAGGTGAATTGTGCATCCTGCGCTTCAACCTTCACGTCGTCCTCAATGCCGGCGAGCTTACCAAGTTCTGCCTCAACAACAACGCCGTGTGCGTGTGCGTATTCAACGACCTTCTTCGTGATCGCAATGTTTTCCTCCCAAGGCTTGGAGGAAGCATCGATCATAACGGACGTAAAGCCTACGTCGATGCAATCTTTGCAAACTTCGAAATCTGCGCCGTGATCGAGGTGCATGGCAATCGGGATATTCGTCGTCTCTGCGGCAGCCTGCACGAGGTGGCGAAGGTACACGGGGTTGGCGTACTTTCTCGCACCTGCAGAAACCTGCAGGATAACAGGGGAGCGGCACTCATTGGCAGCTTCTACGATCGCTTGAATCATCTCCATGTTGTTGACGTTGAACGCGCCTACGGCATAACCGCCTGCATACGCCTTCTTAAACATCTCGGTGGTAGTTACTAAGGGCATGAAAAATTCCTCCGAATGAGCTTTTTTTCAATTATACAACAGATGGAAAAAATTTGCAAGCGATTATAGGGAATTATTATATAATGGTAAGTTCCCGTGCGCGCGGCGTCTTCACTGCGCATAAAAACGCGAGCATTGCACAAACCGTAATCGTCAATTGGAAAATTTGGGAAAAATCGTTGACGAGCGCAAAAAAGCGTGCTATAATATGAAACGGAAATTAAATTCATCGGAGGATATAAAAACATGGCAAACGTAAAAGTTGCAATCAACGGTTTCGGTCGCATCGGCCGTCTCGCGTTCAGACAGATGTTCAATGCAGAGGGCTATGAAATCGTTGCGATCAACGACCTCACGTCTCCCTCGATGCTCGCGCACCTTCTCAAGTACGATAGCGCGCAGGGCAGATACGCTCTTGCAGACACCGTTTCCGCAAACGATGAGGAGAGAACGCTCACCGTTGCCGGCAAAACGATGAAGATCTACGAGGAAAAGGATGCGGCAAACCTTCCTTGGGGTGAGCTTGGCGTAGACGTAGTTTTGGAGTGCACGGGCTTCTACACCTCCAAGGCGAAAGCAGAAGCGCACATCAAGGCAGGCGCAAAGAAAGTCGTTATCTCCGCTCCCGCAGGCAACGATCTTCCCACCATTGTATTCGGCGTAAACGAGAATACCCTCAAGGCTGAGGATACCATCATCTCCGCCGCATCCTGCACCACGAACTGCCTCGCTCCCATGGCGAACGCACTCAACAACGCTTATCCCGTCGTATCCGGTATCATGACCACCGTTCACGCTTTCACGGGCGATCAGATGGTGCTCGATGGCCCTCACCGCAAGGGCGATTTCAGAAGAGCTCGCGCCGCTGCTGTGAACATCGTTCCCAACTCCACGGGCGCTGCTAAGGCAATCGGCCTTGTTATCCCCGCTCTCAACGGCAAGCTCATCGGTTCTGCACAGCGCGTCCCCGTTCCCACCGGCTCTACGACGATTCTCGTCGCCGTCGTTAAGGGTAAGGAAGTAACGAAGGCAAGCATCAACGAGGCTATGAAGGCGGCGGCTTCCGCATCCTTCGGCTACACCGAAGAGCAGCTCGTTTCCTCCGATATCATCGGCAGCACCTATGGCTCCCTCTTCGATGCTACGCAGACGATGGTTGCTAAGATCGATGAAGAGACCTATCAGGTTCAGGTCGTTGCTTGGTACGATAACGAGAACTCCTACACCTCGCAGATGGTTCGTACCATTAAGTACTTCGCTGAATTGAACTAATCGAGTTGCAGCGAATTAAATTGTAATATGAAAGGCCGTTCCTTTGGGGCGGTCTTTTTCATGTGCATTTGCTATTTCATGCTCTGCAAGTATTTTTGTGTGAAGATAGCGCATACAATATTAGAAATGAGATTCAGAGAGGAAATCATTCGTAAGCTCGGCGGGGAGGGGGAAACTTCACGCATTGAGTATACCGTTATAGACGGCAAGGGGGGCTACTTCCAGAACGTGAAGCGGCTCCTCGAGTTTTCCTCTGGGAAAATCGTTCTTAAAGGAAGAAAGGGTGCCGTGTGCGTGGAGGGAGAAAATCTCTCCCTCGGTAAATTCTCAGGCGGCGACGTTGCTGTGCTTGGCAATATCATGCGGGTAAGTAGAGAAGGGGGATAGAAGAAATAATGCTCGGCAAAATGGGATTTTACGTGGAAAGCCTGAGCGCACACCGCGCCGCGGAAAAGCTCGTAAAGGAAGGGGTCGAGGTTCTTTCTCTGCGCGAGGTGCAAAAAAACGTCCTCGACGTGCATATCCGCGCCAAAGATGGCAAAAAAGCTTTTGCAATTTTGCGCGGTTCGTGCTATAATATAACCAACGTACGGTATTTCGGCCTCGAGCGCTTGCGGCGCAGTGCCGTGCGCGCCGTGGGGCTGATCGTGGGCGCCGTGCTCTTTTGGGGCGCAGTTGCCTTTGCAGAGAGCCGCGTGCTCAAGGTGCACGTCGTCGGAAGCGGTGCGTTTTACGAGCGAGAGATCCTCTCCATTCTTGCAGAAGCAAATGTGAAGAAATTTTCCGCCATGCCGCGCGATACGGGCTTGCTTACGGCAAGCATTTTGGCGCTTCCACGTGTGGAATTCTGCTCCTTCAAAAGTGAGGGCGGCGTGCTTACCGTGGAGGTGCGTTGCAGTAGCGATGTGCAGCCCATCGCGGGCATGCCCCTGCTCTCGCCTGCCGATGGGGTGATCGAAGAGCTCATCGTCGTGCGAGGAACGCCGCTTTTTTCTGTGGGAGATGAGGTGGAATACGGCGTAACTGTTGTGGGGGATTTCACCCTCTTCGGAGAGCGCGAATATCCTTCTTTGGTGATAGCAAAAGTTACAGTAGCACATTCGGTTTGCGCCGAATATGAACTTGAAGAAAAAGGAGCGCTCGCACAGGCGTATCTCGATTACGGGGCGCTTGAAGAGGTACATATCAGCAAAACGGAGCGAGGTTGGCTTGTGGAGGGGATCGCAAGATCCACGGCCTCCATCAACCTCGAATAGGAGGAAGCTTGCAGATTACGGTTGATACGGGTGCGTTGGACAAGCTGTTTACAGTGCTCGGCGTCTTCGATGAAAATCTAATTACGATCGCACGGGAGCTTCGGCTATTAACGCGTGTAGAGGAAACTGCCATCGTGCTTGAGGGCGAGGAAGAAGCGGCAAGGATCGGCGCCGAGGTTATAAAGAGCCTCATTGCTACCGTGGAGGCTGGGGAGGCCATTGATAAAACGCGGCTTCTCTATTGCATAGAGCTCGCACGAGAGGGGCATGCCCGAGATATAGAGGGCATTATGCACGACGTCGTTGCCGTATCCTCGCGCGGGAAGCCTGTAAAATGCAAAACGGTTGGGCAAAAACACTACGTGGAAGCCGTTCGCAGAAACACCGTAACGTTCGGCGTCGGCCCTGCTGGAACGGGTAAAACGTACCTTGCAGTTTGCCTTGCAGTTGCCGCCTATAAGGGGAAAGAGGTTGAAAAGATCATTCTCACCCGCCCGGCGGTGGAGGCAGGTGAAAAGCTCGGCTTCCTTCCGGGAGATCTTCAAACGAAGGTTGATCCCTATCTTCGCCCACTCTACGATGCCCTGCAGGAAATGTTTGGGCTGGAAACCTACCAACGGCTCATGGAAAAGGGCGCCATCGAAGTAGCGCCGCTTGCATATATGCGCGGCAGAACGCTTACGGATGCCTTCGTAATTCTGGATGAAGCGCAGAACGCAACGCGGGAGCAGATGAAGATGTTCCTCACCCGTCTTGGCGAGGGGAGCAAGATGGTCGTCACGGGCGATCTCACGCAGACCGATCTTCCCGATGGGAAAAAGAGCGGCCTTAGGCACGCAGTAAAGATTTTGGAGGGCGTGGAAGATATCGCCATCTGCCGCCTTACGGAAAAGGATGTCGTGCGGCATCCTCTCGTTACTCGCATCGTGCGCGCCTATGAGCACGAGGAAAACAAACGCAAAAAGGGAGAAAAACAATGAAGCTGCCGGGTAATTTAGATGAGAATAAGGAGAAGTTCGTAAGAAGCGCGCTCTTTTTTGTTCTCGGCTATTTCATCACGATACTCGCCGTTTTTTTGATGATCGTCGTCTACGATCCTTCATCGTGGCAGAGCTATATTGCCGAGAATTTTTCCAACATTATCTCGCTCATCGTGAGCATCTTTTTCCTGTTCAGCGTTGTGTTCGCCTATTACACGTTTGTTGATCCGTTGTTCCTCTTGAAAGGGCGGAAGATCGCACTCGTGTTCGCGTTGATCATCGTATCTGTTTTAACATGCTTTGCCGTTGGGCATTTTATTCACTTTTATGCCCGTCCGCTTGCCATGTTTGCGTTCCTTTCGCTCTTTTTGTTGGGCCGCAAGCATACGCTTTTTCTCAATTTCGTATTTGCTTTTTTGATGTTCGTCATCGATCTTTTCACGAACACCGTTCCTGCAACGGAGATTAATAGCGAAATCTATTCTTCCTTTTTGCTTTGCTTTGTAAGCGGAACCTTCGCTGTGTTCCTCGCCGGCAGTGCCAAAACGCGCGGTTCGCTGTTGCTTTCGGGCATTTTCATTTCGCTTCCCACCGTTATCGTCATTCTTCTTTTCAATCTTCCTCAGGCTGCGGAAAATTGGATCGTTTACGTTTCAGATGCCGGTTCGCGTATGATGGGGTGCATCACCGCGGCGATTCTTGCGCTCGCGCTTCTTCCTGTATTTGAGGGATTGTTTAACGAGCTCACCGTCTTCCGTCTCAGGGAGCTTACGAGCACCAACGCGGCGCTCCTCGTTCGCCTCAAAAAGGAAGCGCCCGGCACCTTCAATCACTCGCTCATTGTTGCCCAGCTTGCTGAGAGCTGTGCCGTTGCCATCGGTGAAAATTCCGAACTTGCGAGAGCCGCGGCGTATTATCACGACGTAGGCAAGCTCAAACAGCCCGAGTGCTTCATGGAGAATCAAACCGATTACAACATTCACGATGAAATCACGCCCGAGCTTTCGGCAGATATCATCCGTTCGCACGCAAAGGACGGCTACGAGCTGCTCATGCAAGGGCGCCTTCCAAAGGAGATTGCAAACGTTGCCCGTGAACATCACGGAACGTTGCCCATCAAGTATTTTTACGATAAGGCTATGCGCTATTCAGGCGATGCGGATATCAAGGATTTCTCCTATCTCGGCCCCGTTCCGCACAGCAAGATCGCCGCGATCGTTATGATCTCCGATGCGGCGGAGGCGGCTGTTCGCGCCGCCGCAGATCGCTCTCCGGAAACGGTTGAAAGCATCTGCCGTTATATCATTGAGGAACGCATGGATCTCGGGCAGTTCGATGAATGCAATATCACCTTAAAGGAGCTCACCGTGATCAAGTACGCGCTCGTGGAGGCGCTTTCGGGCGTGCATCACCACCGCGTGCAATATCCTGCGATCCGTTTTAACCGCGATCACCAGGCGGTGAGCCTCTCGGAGGAGCGCGATGTATAACGTGATCATTGATTGCGATTCTCTCAAAAACCAAGAGCGCACCATGCTTGAACAGGCGCTTTCCAAAGCAGTTGTTACGGACATGCCCCTTGTGTTAGAGCTGTTATTCGTTTCCGCAGAGGAAATTCAAGAGCTGAATGCAAGGGTGCGCGGAATCGATAAAGTTACCGATGTTTTAAGTTTTCCTGCCATGGAGCTTGCGTGTGGTGAGGCCATTTCCGCTGAGGAACACGGAGAATGTGTGGAGGAAGGCAGGCTGTATCTCGGTAGCGTCGTTATCTGCAAGGAGCGTGCGAAGGAGCAGGCTCAGGAGTACGGTCACAGTGTGGCGCGAGAGATCGGCTATCTCACCGTTCATGGCTTTTTGCACTGCCTTGGGTATGATCATGAGATTGAAAAAGAGCGCAAGGTAATGCGTGAAAAAGAGGAAGAAATAATGCAGAGATTGGGACTTGGGAGGAGTGAATGAGAAGCGGTACGGTTGCCGTCATCGGCAGAGCAAACGCAGGTAAGAGCACCCTTTTGAACGTGCTTGTTGGCGAAAAGATCGCCATTGTTTCCCCGAAACCGCAAACAACGCGCGATCGCATTCTCGGCGTGCTCACGCGCGAGGAATATCAGATCGCGTTCGTCGATACGCCGGGCATTTACCGCCAACGGAATGCACTCACCGCGCTTATGATGAAAACGACGGAAACGACCTCGAAAGACGTAGACGCCCTTCTCTTCGTGCACGATGGGCATGCCGGGCTTAAGGAAGAGGATATCGTTCTCATGCAAAAATACGCCGCACTCGGCATCCCCATGCTCATCGCGTATACGAAGATCGATATCATGCCCAAAGAGAAGATTCCTGCCGATATTAAAATGCTCTTTGAAGCAGGCGTGACGGCGGATATATACCCCGTGTCCGCGAGGAAGGGCCAAAATCTGAAAAACTTGGAGCGTGCGATCGCCCAGCTTTTGCCGGAAGGGGAGCCGCTTTTCCCGGAAGACGTCGTATCCGATAGAAGCGAGAAATTCATGATCTCCGAGCTCATGCGTGAGAAGATCCTTTTGAAGTATGAGAAGGAGATCCCGCACGGCGTTGCTGTGATCGTGAACACGTTCGAGCGCCACGAAAACGGTGCCTATGAAGTGAACCTTGATATCGTCTGCGAGAAGCAGAATCACAAAGCGATCATCATCGGTAAGCAGGGGCAGGCTCTTAAGGAAGTTGCCTCCTTTGCAAGAAAGGATATGGAAAAATTCTTGGGTGCGAAGGTCTTTCTCACCGTTTACGTCAAGGTGCGCGAGGGCTGGCGCGATAAGGGTAGCCTCATGAAGGAGTTCGGCTATACCGAAGAGGAATAAATTCCGTTTCATTTCGCAAACTGCGGATATGAGGGAAGAAGAGATCGGAAATAAGCCAAAGAGCGCCAAGGAAATCGCTTGGGATCTGTTTGCGGAAACGGGCAATTTCAGCTATTATATGCTCTACAAGCGGTTGAAATGAGGGCGGCATGCAATTCTGCACCCACCTCAAACGAAGAAACTTATGGATTTCAAAGCGGATGCGCTCCTTCTGAGAGCGGTCGATTACGGTGAAAACGATAAAATAGTAACGCTGCTTACTGCCGAGCGCGGCAAAATCGCTGCCGGCATGAAGGGCGTGAAAAAGGCGAGTGCAAAATTGAAGTATGCATCGCAGCCTTTTTGTTTTGCCGAATACGTGCTTGCCGAAAAGGGCGGACGATACACCGTTACGCAAGCATGTTTGCATGAAGGATTCTACAATCTCCGCACTCATATCGAGAGCTTTTATGCCGCCGCAACCATAACCGAGGTGTGCGATGCATTTGCCTACGAAGCAATGCCCAGCGGCGAGCTTCTCGTGGCGGCCGTTGAAGCGTTGCATGCCATTGAGGCGCAACCGGAGGCACCCATGCCTGCGACGGTTGCCTTTCTCTTGCGTGCAGTTGCCTTTGCCGGTTATCCCGTTACGGCGGGGGATTGCCCCGTTTGCGGTAAAAAAATCGTGGGTAGAAGGTACTTTGATTTAGGTAGCGGCATTTTCAACTGTGCGGAGTGCGCGGTGGGAGTGCCTGCCAGCGAATCGACGTACGCAGTGATCCGCGCCTTGCAAAAGTTAGAATTGCACAGTGAAGAGTTTTCGGATGGATACATACGCGCGCTACGCCTATTAAGAGCATATATTGCCCGTCAGTTGGATATCAAAATTTCTGCTTTAGAGCAATTTCTACTCCTTTAATTTGAAAAAATATAAAAAATCGACTTCAAAATTGATTGACAAGCCCCCCGAACTGTGCTAAACTCTGTGTATGCACCTTCGGGGTGTAATTTTTTCTATGGAGTTTACACGCAATGGCTGTCAAATCCACGAGACTCAAGGTGACGTTTGAGTGCACCGAGTGCAAGAACAGAAACTACGATAGCTTCAAGAATAAGCGGAACGATCCCGATCGTCTCGAACTCAAGAAGTATTGTCCTACCTGCAAGAAGCACACCGTTCATAAGGAATCCAAGTAAGCGCATCGGAGAAATATCATGGCAAAAAGCGATAAGGATCTCGAGATTAAGGGCAAGGAATCCGAAAAGAAAGAGAAGAAGGAAAAGGGCAAAAAGCCCGGATTTTTCGCTCGCATTGGAATTAGGCTCAAGGAAACGTTTTCTGAGCTTAAGCGCGTAACTTGGCCCACCCTTCCCAAGGCGCTCAAGTCTACGGGCATCGTGCTTGCGTTCGTCGCAGTATTCCTCGTCATCATCACTGCCGTCAATATCGGCTTCACGGAGCTTTTACAGCTTCTCACCGATCTGGGCACGGGGGCGTAACCGATGTTACCGATCACCGATACCGAACCCAGGTGGTATATTTTACACACGTATTCGGGATACGAGCTCTTGGTGAAGGAAAGCCTTTTCAGGCTCATCGAGAACAATAATTTGGGCGATCAGATTTTTGACGTAAAGATCCCCACGGAGCAGACGATTGAGGAGAAGGCGAACGGCAAGAAAAAGGTCGTTGAGCGCAAGCTCCTTCCTTGCTACGTGTTCATCAAGATGATTTATTCCAACCAGCTTTGGTATCTCGTAACGAACACGAGAGGTGTTACGGGCTTCGTTGGCCCGCAGGGTCGCCCCATCCCCATGAAGGATGATGAGATTCGCAAAATGCGCCTTGAAGACTTCGTTGTAGATGCCGATTTCAAAGCCGGTGATAGAGTTACCATTGATAACGGCCCGCTTGAAGGTTTTATGGGCACCATCCGTGAAGTAAACGATGAAACGCAGCGCGCCAAGGTGAATATCGTAATGTTCGGGCGTGAGCAGGATGTTGAAGTGGAATACATCCAAATGACGAAGATCTTGGCAGACGCGGTGGAAATTCCGCGCAGCGAAGAGTAAATTATTGGTAATCATCGCCGCAATGCATAACGTGCAGCGGCGGTAAAGTGGGAGAGGCGATAAATTCTTACATGTCGCCTTGTATATACCACAGGAGGTTTTTATTATGGCAAAGAAAGTAACAGCAGTCGTAAAGCTGCAGCTTCCCGCCGGTAAAGCCACGCCAGGTCCCCCCGTCGGTTCGACGCTCGGCCCTCACGGAATCAACATTCCCGGCTTTACAAAGGATTTCAACGCGAGAACTGCCAGCCAGGAAGGGCTCATCATCCCCGTCGTCATGACGATCTACGCGGACCGTTCGTTCACGTTCGTTCTCAAGACGCCCCCTGCACCCGTGCTCATTAAGAAGGCGCTTGGCCTTGCTTCCGCTTCCGCAACCCCCAACAAGGTGAAGGTCGGCAAGCTCACGAAGGCGCAGGTTGAGGAAATTGCAAAGATGAAGATGCCCGATCTGAACTGCTCCACGCTCGAGAGCGCGATGAGCATGATCAAGGGTACCGCCCGCAGCATGGGCATCACGGTCGAGGAGTAAGGAGGTACGGCGATGAAATACGGTAAAAAGTACGCGGAAAGCCTCAAATCCTACGATAAGACCAAGGCTTACGAAGCAAACGAGGCAATGAACCTCGTAGTAAACAACGCGAAGGCGAAATTCGATGAAACGGTGGAGCTTCACGTCCGCCTCGGTATTGATCCGAGACAGGCTGATCAGCAGGTCCGCGGCGTTCTCGTTCTTCCTCACGGCACCGGTAAAACCAAAACGGTTCTCGTCGTTGCCAAGGGCGAACGTGCAGATGCGGCGCAGGCAGCCGGTGCAGATTTCGTCGGTGCAGAGGAAATGATTCAGAAGATCCAAACGGAGAATTGGTTCGGGTTCGACGTTATGATCACCACTCCCGATATGATGGGCGTCGTCGGCCGTATCGGTCGTTTGCTCGGCCCTAAGGGACTCATGCCCAACCCCAAGTCGGGTACCGTTACGATGGACGTTGCGAAAGCAGTTCAGGAAGTGAAGGCAGGTAAAGTTGAGTACCGCCTTGATAAGACGGCAATCATCCACTGCCCGATCGGCAAAAAGAGCTTCGGCACCGAAAAGCTGATGGAGAACTTCACGGCGCTCATGGAAGCGATCATCAAGGCGAAGCCTGCGGCAGCGAAGGGCCAGTACCTCAAGAGCGTTACGCTCACTTCTACGATGGGCCCCGGCGTTAAGGTATCTTACACGAGAGGCTAATCAAAACTTACGGCGGCGTGCATGAAAAATGCAGTGTAAAATCGCTTGACAGCGATTGCGCCGTATGGTAAAATTTCACATGGTAATATTACCGCAGACAACGGGTGCTTCCTTAAGCTCAATATCCCGTCGAGGTAAGCTTCTTAAATTCGTATTTTAAGAATCGCTCCGTACTGTCTGCGTACGGAGCTTTATTTTTCGGATCGTTTTAGATTTTGCGGTAATCGCGAAGCGAAACGGAATTCGAAGCCCAAATCGGGTCGCAAGACCTAACAGGAGGTAGTTATGTCGGCAAACTTAGAGGCAAAAAAGGTCGTCGTCGAAGAGATCAAGGGAAAAATCCAAGCCAGCAAGTCTGTAGTGCTCACGCAGTACAATCGGCTTACCGTCAAGGAAGTTACTGATCTGCGCAATAAGTTCCGCGCCGCATCCTGCGAGTACAAGGTGTACAAGAACACCCTCGTTCGCAAGGCGTTCGGTGAGCTTGGTGTAAGCGATTTCGATGCAGATCTTAACGGCGCAACGGCGTTCGTGTTCTGCCCCGATGAAACGAGCGGCTGCTCGATCATCGCCAAGGCGATCAAGGATAACCCTGCGCTGACGGAGAAAGTCGTCCCGAAGAGCGCCTATGTAGGCGGCGCGTACGTGGATGCAGAGGGAGTTAAGAAACTGGCGGCGATCCCTTCGAGAGAGGTGATCATCGCAAAGATGCTCGGCTGCTTGCAGTCGCCCATCGCAAATCTTGCGTTTGTATTAAAGGCAATCGCAGACCAAAAATCATAATTTATTCGGAGGTAATTGAAAATGGATGTTCAGAAGTTTATCGAAGAAGTCAAGGCGATGACGGTTGTCGAGCTTAACGACTTTGTAAAGGCACTTGAAGAGGAGTTTGGTGTATCCGCAGCTGCAGCAGTTGCTGTTGGCGGTGGTGCCGGCGCTGCAGCAGAGGCTGCTCCCCAGGAAGAAGAGAAGACGGAATTCGACGTCGTGCTCAAGGATTTCGGCGCAAACAAGATCGCCGTTATCAAGGTTGTGCGCGAGCTCACCGGTCTTGGCCTTGCAGATGCAAAGAAGGCTGTTGAAGGCCTTGGCACCATCAAGGAAGCTATGCCGAAGGCAGATGCAGAAGCTGCTATCGCAAAGCTCAAGGAAGCCGGCGCTACTGCAGAAATGAAGTAAGTTATAAACGAAAAAGCCCCGCTGCGGCGAGGGCTTTTTTTGTTTTACACGGGCATTTGTAAAAAGCAGGTAGAATCCGTACATTTTTCGCCATGAAAAAGAATTTTCACCCCGAAATCACTGAAAGCGCTTGACGGATTTGAAAAATATGGGTAAAATAGTACTGTATAATGTAAGGCCATTAGGAGGCTCCCAGTGAAAAAGAAATTACTTCGCCGCATCGGCTCGATTGCCGTTGCCGCGGTGCTCAGCGCGGGCACGCTTATGATGTTTGCGGGCTGCACCAGCTCGAACCCCGAGGTGCGCGTCACCTACACCTTCAACGGAGAGGAATACGAAGTTGATTACGTTCTCTCTCGCAACGATGCTCCGCAAACGGTTATCCACTTCCTCGAGCTCGCAGAAAAGGGCTATTACGAGGGTATGTGCATTCATAACTACACTTCTAACGCGCTCTTTGCAGGCGGCTACAAGCTTGTAGATGAGAATGGCGAGGTTTTCGATTATGCGAAAAACAGCGATAACAGCCAGAAGACCTTTGCACTTGAAGAGGTTGATTATTTCACCGAAGTAAAGAAGCTTGAAACGGGTAGCTTTAAGTTTACGCAGTCTGTTTGGATGGCCGAGGGAACGGATACCGATCCCAGAAAAGGCAACGGCATGTACACCGTTTACGGTGAGTTTTCCAATAACGGCGTCAACCGCACCTACACCGAAAATCGCCACAACATGGGCGCACTCGTTATGTACTATACGCAGAAGTACAGGGATAACGTCTCGCAAGACGATGTAACCGTACTCCGTGCAGATGGTGGCAAGGGCAACGATGATCAGCCCTATCAGAACGTTGGCTACAATGAAAATAGCGCAACTTCGCTCTTCTACACGTGGCTCTCTTCGAGCACGACGAATTCCGATTACAATGCAGATAAGTACTGCGTTTTCGGCAAGGCGAAGAACTACGTAGATCAGCTTCAGAACGGACTTCTGCAGGCAGTTGAAGATTATATTGCAGAAATCAGCGAAACGATGGAAGAATTCTCCTTCACGGAAAGAATGGCGGATTTACCGCTCAACCAGTATGAACCCTTTGAAAAGGCAAGTAAGAGCGGCTTCACCGCTTCTTACGATACGCCTTTGGAAATGCCCATCGTAATCAAATCGGTAAAAATCACGAAGTATTAATCAGATACGCGAAACAGCACCCCGAGGGGTGCTGTTTTTCTATACACTTTTGCTTTTCACTCCAAAGGTGCAATATTCGTGATCTTACCATCCTCTCCGAGCGTTACGCGGAAATAGCGAAGATCAAAAACGCGCGTTTTTCTTTCATACACCAACCCTACCTCATCCGTTCGCTCCGTGAGCACAACGGAGGTAAACTTTCCAAGGTATTCTCCGAGAGCGTGTGCCTTTTCGGCAAGGTTTTTTGAAAGATAGGGGGAGGGATCTGCACCGATAAGCACAGATTCGAAGAGTGCGAGGGCATATGTTGCCTCCGTGGGCTGAGAAGAGGTTCGGATTCGGCAATCTGTGAGCTTCCCCTTTTCCCAGGTGCAAACAGCGGTGTGGCGCAAGCTATCGCGGAAGGGGACATCTGCCGTAACGCGCTCTCCGCGTTCGATAACGTGCCCTTCTGCGCGCACAACAATCTCTCCCTTGCGCGTGAGCAATAAAAAAGCAGCGGCCGTTTCAAGCAGAAAGTAATCTCCTGCTTGCGACATGGTAGCCACCTCGAATGCGTCAGGCAGGTCTATTATGTGAAAACCCATCTCATTTTCGAGGGAAAGCTGCACCCTTCCTTGCACGTAGAGCGTGAGTAGTGTTCCTGCGAGCCGCTCCTGCCGCACGGGGCGCAGCGAAGCGTCCTCACGTAAAAAACCGGCGGCGTAAATTGCCACGCCGGCCTTCGTATAGTATAGGCTTACTTGCTCGGGCGGCGCCGTAAGAAACGTCTCGTCAAAGCGGAAGCGCAGGGCGTGATAGCCCGGTAGCATGAGCTCACAAAAAACACCGTCGGCAGGTTCCAACTCCACCGTTCGCTCAAAGCCATCCACCGTGCCAAGGAAAAGCCCGTTCACGGAGAGTACACACGTTTTTTCCGATAAAAAAAATACACGCATCACTTTATTCAATGTATATTGCGATAAAATTATGTCAACAATTTTTCCGAGGTGGTCATTATGAATAAAATCAACGGCTACACGGAAGAAGAGGCTATCGGCCTGATTGAGTACATCCACACCGGAAAGAACGCGGGTAAAACGCTTTCCTATCTTTTCGAGACGTACGGCTTAGAGCACAACCGCGCGAAGGGAAGCGTGAGGAACTATTACTATGCGTTCTTAAAGAGAAAGGACGATGCGCGAGTAAAGCGTATTTTGGCCGGCAAAGATCTCGTTGCGGGAACGATTCGCCCCTTCACGGAAGAGGAAACGGAAGCTCTTCTTGAAAAGGTGCTTTCAGGAAAGAAGCGCGGGCTTTCCGTTCGTAAGGCGATCATGGAAGCTGCCGCAGGCGATGAAAAGCTCATGCTTCGCATGCAGAATAAGTACCGTAATCTTTTGAAGAAGCAGCCCGAACGGGTAGAGAAGGCAGCAAAGGAGGCAGGCATGTCCGCGCCCGGTCCTTTCCTGCAGAAGAGATTGGAGCGAGAGATCGATGCGCTCTATTCGCGCATCGCAGAGCAGCTCAAGCGTGAAAACGCGCGCCTGAGAGCTCAGCTTGAGCAGCTTCGAAAGGATGAACTGAGATAAAATTATATCCAAAATCCCCCAATCCACCGCCGTGTATACAAAGCGTATGCCTTCACAAACTGCTATTGACGGGAGGAAGGTATGGAAAAAATGTTTTGTCTCGGCGTAGTACTCGGCATGGTCGGCGGCGCGCTTCTCGTTGCGAACAGCTACAAGGCGCGTTCGCTCGTCAAGAAGAGCCAGGCGGAAATCATGCAAAAAGTCGATGAAATGATGGATGAACGCCTCAATGCGTTCGAAGGCGACAAGGAAGAGAAGGCCGAGAAGAAGAGCAAGAAATAACCAAGAAAGGCGCGGAGCATTTGCTCCGCGTTTTTCTGAAAGAGCAAAAAACTCTTGCTATTTTCTGCGATCTGTGTTATACTCTTCGCATGGAGATCATTGCCGCATTTGATATTGGAGATCGGCGCATCGGCGTCGCATTTTCCGATCCGTTCGCTTCTTACGCTATGCCTTCGGAAACATATTTCCGCACCGGCAATTTCCGTGAGGACGTGGAGCAGATCGTTGCCATTGCCAAAGAGCGTGGGGCAACGGTTATCGTATGCGGTTTGCCGCTGAATGCAGATGGAACGGAAAGCGTGCAATCTGAAAAGACGCGCCGCTTCGCCGCCGCCCTTGAAGAGCGTGCAGGCGTTCCCGTCGTTTTGGAGGATGAGCGCTTCACCACGCGCGAGGCGCGAGGAGATTTGAATCTTCTCGGCATTTCCACGAAGAAGGATAAGAAAAAAAAGTCCGTCGATTCCTTGGCGGCGGCATATATTTTGGAAAGCTATCTTGCAAAAAGGAGTGTTAATATGAAAGAGGAAAACAGCAATTACGAAGCAGAGGATAACATCGTTGAGCTCACCGATGAAGAGGGCAACACCTACAGCTACGAGCATCTCATGACGTTCGAGTTCAAGGGCGAGTGGTACGTTGCACTTGCGCAGGTGCAAGCAGAAGATTACGATGAAGAAGAGGGCGATGAAGTTGCCATCTTCCATCTCGTAGGAGAGGAGAACGATGAACAGCTCGAAACGATCGAGGATGAAAATCTTCTCAGTGCAGTATTCGCCGAATTCTGTGCGCAGTACGAAGACGAGGGCGAGGAAGAAGAGTAACGTAGCGCTTTAAGGAGCGGCGGAGAGTTTTTTCCGTCGTTTTTTGCGTATGGAGGCAATATGATAGTGCAGAACGAGCGGTTTGAGCTCAACAAAAACTTAGCGCAAATGTTGAAGGGCGGCGTCATTATGGATGTTACCACGCCCGAGCAGGCGAAAATCGCCGAAGAAGCCGGCGCCTGTGCCGTTATGGCGCTCGAGCGTATTCCTGCCGATATCCGTGCGGTAGGTGGGGTGGCACGCATGTCCGATCCCAAGATGATCAAGGGAATTCAGAACGCTGTTTCCATTCCCGTAATGGCGAAGTGTCGTATTGGGCACATAGCAGAGGCGCGCATTCTCGAGGCGATCGAGATCGATTATATCGATGAGAGCGAGGTGCTCTCGCCGGCAGATGATAGATATCACATTGATAAAACGCAGTTCTCCGTGCCGTTTGTTTGTGGTGCGCGCGATCTGGGCGAGGCGCTCAGAAGAATCGCGGAAGGCGCTTCCATGATCCGCACGAAGGGTGAGCCCGGCACGGGCGACGTCGTGCAGGCGGTGCGCCATATGCGTGCGATGAACGCGGAAATTCGCCGCCTCGTTTCTATGCGCGAGGATGAACTCTACGAAGCGGCAAAAATGCTGCAAGTCCCCTACGAGCTTGTTTGCTACGTTCATGAAAACGGCAAGCTTCCCGTCGTCAACTTTGCGGCAGGCGGCGTTGCCACCCCCGCAGATGCGGCTCTCATGATGTCGCTCGGGGCGGAGGGTGTGTTCGTGGGTAGCGGCATTTTCAAATCGGGCAATCCTGCAAAGCGCGCCCGCACCATCGTGCAGGCGGTTACCAACTATAACAATCCGAAAATACTTGCAGAGCTTTCCGAGGATCTTGGTGAGGCAATGGTGGGCATCAACGAGCAGGAGATCGCCCTTCTCATGGCGGAGCGCGGAAAGTGAAAATCGGCGTTTTTGCATTGCAGGGAGCCTTTGTTGAGCACGAGCAAATGCTGGAAAGGCTGGGTGCAGAATGGGTGGAAATCCGCCGCCGCGCCGATTTTTCCGATTGCTTCGATGGAGTGATTCTTCCCGGCGGAGAATCCACCGTGCAGGGGAAACTTCTTTGTGAGGAGGGGCTGTTGGAACCGCTCAAGAGCGTTATCGAGGGGGGCATGCCCGTATTCGGAACGTGCGCAGGGCTTATTTTGCTTGCAAAAGAGCTTTCTAACGATCCGAACACGTATCTGGGCACCATGTCCGTTTCTGTGCGCCGCAATGCCTATGGCCGCCAGCTTGGTTCCTTCCGTTGCAACGAGCCGTTTGCAGACATGGGTACCATTCCCATGGTCTTCATTCGCGCACCGTTCATTGAGAGTGTGCTTCCACAATCCGGCGTTCAAATTCTCGCAAAAGTAAACGGCAATATTGTGGCGGCTCGAGAAAAGAACATGCTTGCCACGGCGTTTCACCCCGAACTCACTGAAGATCTCAGGGTGCATCAGTATTTTTTAAGCATGATCAAGGCGCATGAATAAAATCAATTTTGATAAAGAAATGCAAGAGCTTTTGAAGGCGGGGGCAGGGAAGCGGCTTCTGCTCCATAGTTGTTGCGCGCCCTGTTCTTCTTATTGTTTGGAAGAGGTCGCGCCCCGCATTCAAACAACGGTTTTCTATTACAACCCCAACTTGGATAGCAAAGAGGAATACGCAAAGCGCAAGGCAGAGCAGATCCGTCTGCTTCGTGAAACTGGGTTAGCCGATTTTCTCGATTGCGACTTTTCGCAGGAAGAATATATAAGGGCAATTGCAGGGCTGGAAGACGAGCCGGAGGGCGGCGCGCGGTGCAAGGTATGCTTTCACCTTCGCCTTCAAAAAACGGCGCAGATGGCGAGAGAGGGCGGTTACGATTATTTCGCGACCACGCTCACCGTTTCACCGCTTAAAAATGCAGATTGCATCAACGAGATCGGCTACGCGCTTGAGCGCGAGTACGGCGTAAAATATCTACCCTCCGATTTTAAGAAGCGCGGTGGCTACCTGCGCTCCATCGAGCTTTCGAAGGCGCACCACTTGTATCGCCAAAACTATTGCGGATGCACTTTCAGCAAGCGAGGAGAACGGAAAAGTCACGATTTGCCTGAAAAAAATCCTTGAAAATTTCAGAATTCCGCGGAATATACTTTGACATTCTCCGTTTTTTGTGTTATATTGATATGGCATGAAGGGGTAAAGATCCATTGAGGGCTGAAAATCCCGTTCAAAAATCAATAAAACATGCAGAAGTACCCAAGAGGCTCAAGGGGCTCCCCTGCTAAGGGAGTAGTGCTGGATAACGGCAGCACGAGTTCGAATCTCGTCTTCTGCGCCAAATCCCGTGGATAAACTCCACGGGATTTTTGGTGCAGAAAACTCGGTGAAAATCGTAGAGTTCGATCGCCGCACTTCAATAGTGCAACGAAGGCAACACGCGGCGCAGAGCGCCGAAGTAATTATTGAAACATGCAATTCGCGCATATAATCGACAGTTTGCGCGGAAATGCCGTTGTTCGCTATCAATTCTAGCTAAAATTAAAAAGGCATAGTGCGGAATTCTCTTTTTTCGCAAATTTGGGAGTTGGAACAATGATAAAGATTGCAATCGTAGACGACGAGCTGAAAGAGCGCAATAAAATCAAAGAATGCCTTGATTTCGTTGCCCGAAAAGAGCGGGTGGAATTCCAGGTTTCCGAATTTTCGTCCGGCCTTTCCTTTATTGGAAATTATCGGCCGATCTATGATATCGTTCTCATGGATATCGAGATGCCCGAGGCGGATGGCCTTGAAATTGCGCACATGCTTCGCGAGATGGATAAAACCGTGATTATCATCTTCGTTACCAACATGGCGAAGTACGCCGTTCGCGGCTACGAAGTGGAAGCGCTCGATTTCGTCGTAAAGCCCATCAACATATTCAGCTTTGCGATGAAGATGGGGCGCGCCGTTGCGCGAACGGCAAAACGGTTTGAGGATTCCATTCTAATAAAGATGGATGGAGAGATGCTCACTTTGCAAATTGCCTCAATCAAATATCTGGAGGTGGATGGTCATTACGTGATCTACCACACAACGGAAGGGAATTTCAATGAATGTATCACATTGAAACATGCAGAGGACAAGATTGGGAAAACAAGCATCTTTGTGCGCTGCAATCGGGGGCATCTCGTCAATCTTTGTTACGTCACTTCCATTAAAGCGCTTTCCGTTTTTCTCGGGGATGAAGAACTTTCCATTTCCCGTCCGCAAAAATTGGAATTTGTGTCTGCCTATCTCAAATTTGTTGCAGGAGGAAGAAAATAAATGTTTTCTTTCAGCAATTTTATTACGATCATAGAAATTTTTGTTGCTGAATATATATTTTTGTATTCCTTTCCTAAGCGAAAAAAATTCCTTCTCAAGTATTTTCTTTCCGTTGCCGTCTGTATCGCAGTATGCAGTTTTATTCCCGAATCCGTTTCAACGGATAACGCTATTTTAAACAATCTGTATACCTTCATTCGCTTTATGGGGATGTTCTCTCTCTCCGTCGTTGCAATGGCTATTACGTTCAAAGCTCCCTTTCCCACCATTCTTTCTATGTGCGTAGCGGGGTATGCGGTGCAACACGCTTCGTCGCGTTTGGTAATCATGCTCGGAATGGCGTTCCCTGCTCTCCTCGGATGGATAAGACAATTTGCGCAAAGAAATTTCCTGAGCTTCCTTGAATTGATGGTATTCCCTTTCACCTATCTGCTCGCGTATTTCGTGTTCGGGCGGCTTGCTGCCAAGAGGCAGATTTATAAGAACGGAAATACGCTCTTGAATATTCTTTCCCTCGCAATCGTGGTAGTGTGCATCGGGTTTAGCCGTTTTCCTGAACCGTATAGCCGCATGTCGTTTGCTGTTGCGCTCTGTATCGTTGCTCTGATCGTGCAGATTACGCTGCATAGCGTTACTTCCCTTCGCGAAGAAAACAGAGCGATCAAGCGCCTAATGGAAGAGTCGAGCAAGCGGTATGAGGCGAGCAAAGAAAATATCGAGCTAATCAATATCAAGTGCCACGATCTAAAATATAAGCTGCGTTCCTTTCAGGATCATTTGCCGCAGGAAGAGATTAATTCCATGCTTGAAAGCATTGATATTTATGATAGAACGTACCGAACGGGCAACGAGGCACTTGATACGATACTCGCGGAAAAGAGCCTTCTTTACCAGAAGGAGGGGATTGAATTCACGTACATGGGTGATGGGAAATCGCTCTCCTTTATGAGTGTGACGGATATCTATTCGTTTTTCGGCAACGCGCTTGATAACGCGATCGAGGCAGTAAAGAAGCTTGAAGATAAAAATAAGCGAATCATTTCCCTCACCATCCAAAATTTAGGAGAGCTCGTCGTTGTAAATGTGAGCAATTATTTCGATGGCAAGATCTCCTTTGAGGAAGGTATACCCCTAACTTCGAAGCAGTTGGAGGCGGGCTATCACGGATTCGGGATAAAGAGCATTCGCCTCATCGCCGAAAAATATAAGGGGAAGATGGATATCGGCATAGAAGGCGAAACTTTTAACCTTACCGTTGGCTTCACCGTATAGTGAAAAAGAATGGGCTTTACAACCGCTCCTTTTTGCCAAGGGGCGGTTTTTTAACGTACAAAAAACATTTGGCGTAAACGATTCAAAGATATGCCGCGCAACATTGTTAAAATTTATCATTTCATGCAATTCACGCAAAAAAACAACAAAATAAGCAGAAACTTACCTATTTATATAATGTCAAGTATAATGATTGCGTATCCTTTCAAAAGGAAGTGTACAAAAAACATAATAAATGATATTCATAGGAGGGAAAGTTAAATCAAGGAGGAAAAGAATTGAAGGAAGGGGTATCCCGAAAGAACTCGTTGCCGTAACGGCAACATCGTTGTTGCAAAAGCAATGCGCGTTAAAATTATGAAAAGGAGAAATTTATGAAAGGTTTTCTTGCAAAGAAAAACTTCGGCTTTTATGTGACGCTTGGTGTTGCTCTGCTTGCTATCGTCACGGCGCTGGTATATTACCTTAATTATGCAAACCTCCAGCGTTTCCTCTCTTGGCCGGCTGTATGGGTATTGGTCGGCGGTGCCGTAGGAGCTCTTTTGCTCTCGATTGTGCACCTCGATGAGCTTGGCACGGCGCTTCTGGCTGTTTGCAGCCTCGTTGCTCTGTTGCTGTTTATTAAAATTATCTATAACTACGTTGTGGTCGTCCTTGTCGGTATCGACTTGAACACTTTTGACGCCGCTTTCCTTTCGAGCACGGTTTTGCTCGTTTTAACCTTTATTGGGAGCCTTGTCAACGTATTTCTGCCCCAGAAAAAAGCCCAGGAGGATAAATAATCATGAAAACGAAAACGAGACGTACGCTTCAAAAGGCGCTCATCGCATTCTTCGCGATCGTGTTTGCCTTCCTTCTTTTGGCGACGGAAATCGCCTATGAAAACAAGTCTATGGTTACCGGCTTCTTTGGCGTAGAAGATTTCATTCAGTATGAGATCATCGAAGAAGAGGGTGAAGAAAAGAATACCGAGTATTTCGAATCGCAATATAATAACATCCGCGAAGTCGTGTACGGCGGTTATCAGATCCAGCTCGAAGAGCAGGTAGAAGGCACCGTTCTCCTCAAGAATGATAACAACGCTCTTCCCCTCACGAAAGGATCCAAGGTCAGCCTTTTCGGTAACGCTGCTAACAGCACCTTTTTCGGTGCGAGCGGTTCGGGTGGTATCAACACCTCCAACTCTATCAGCTGGGAGCAGGCGTTCAACGGCCAATACTATGGTCCGGAAGATCCCAAAGCAAAGCTTGATGGAGATGATTACTTTGTGATCAACCCCGATCTCTTTGCTAACTACAACAAGAAAGCAACGGGCGCTTCGAGCAGCACCACTTCCGTTAGAATCGGCGATTGGTCCTGGGAACAGATTCAAGCAGTAAACGGCTACAGTGCAATCGAAGAGTACGATACCGCCATTATGATCATCAAGCGTACGGGCGGCGAAGGCTACGATCTTCCTGCAACGTCTACCACCACGAAGCGTATGTACAGCATTGACGGTACTTCCACTTCCTCGAACGATGGTACGAACGGTGACTATCTGCAGCTCAGCCCCAACGAAGTTAGCGTTCTTAAGGGCCTCAAGGCAGAGAAGGATGCAGGTCGCGTCAACAAGATCGTTCTCATCCTTAACATGGCTAGCCCCATTCAGCTTAACTTCCTCGATGACGCCTCCTACGGCGTAGACGCCTGCCTTTGGACGGGTTCCGTCGGTGAGTACGGTACCGTTGCCGTTACGAAGCTCCTCGTTGGTGAAGAGAACTTCAGCGGCGGTGCGTCCATGACGCTTTGGGCGGATAACCTCAACAACCCCGTTAACTCCAACTTCTCCGATCAGAACTACTACTTCCAGTATGAGAATTATGAGGATTTTGGATTCAACGAAATGACCTCTTCCTATCAGTCCACGTTCACCTCGTACATGGTCTATCAGGAAGGTATGTATCTCGGCTACAAGTACACCGAAACCCGTTATGAAGATTACGTAATGGGTGTGCAGAAGGTAGGCGATTACAACTACAATGAAGTTGTTGCTTATCCCTTCGGCTACGGTATGAGCTACACCACGTTCGAGTTCTCTAACTTCAAGGTTGCAAAGAACGGCAGAACGTACGAAGTGAGCGTAGACGTTAAGAATACCGGAAATAAAGCCGGTAAGACGCCCGTTCAGATCTACATCGCGAAGCCTTACGGCGAATATGAGCGTGCGAACCAGATTCAGGTTCCCTCCGTTCAGCTTATCGATTTCGGTAAGAGCGGCGTTATTCAGCCCAACGATACCGAAACTGTGAAGATCAATGTTGACGAGAAGTACTTCGCAACGTACGATACGTTCGGTGCAGGTACCTATGTAATCACCCCCGGTAGCTATCAGCTCATCGCTGCTGCAAACGCGCACGATGCAGTGAACAACTTGCTTGCTTATAAGAACTTCACGCCCGCAAGTACGAGCGGCAGAATGGATGCTACCGGCGATAAGAGCCTTGTTGCAAACTTCAACTATGCGAGCATGGATAGAACGTATTCTTATTCCACCGCAACGGGCAATCTCATTCAGAACTCCTTCGAGTTCGCAGATATCAACACCTACGAAGGCAGAGGTAACAACCAGGTTACCTACTACAGCCGTGATGATTGGCAGGGCACCGTAAAGCTCAGCACCTATTCGAGCGGCAGACTCAACAAGCCTTACGTAGAACTTACCATGACGCAGGAGATGGCAAACGAGCTTCGCGATCAGATGGATGCAGAAAAGGTTATCCAGCAGGATGAGCTTGCATATCCTACTTATGGTGCACAGAACGGCCTTCAGCTCATCGACTTCATGCACGAAGACGGAACGTACGAAGATTACGATTCCATGCTTTGGGATAAACTCCTCGATCAGCTCACTTGGGATGAAACCGTTACGCTTCTTTCCCAGGGCAGACACAAGACGGAATCTTTGACGAGCATCACCAAGCCCGGCACGGGCGATGAGAACGGCCCGAACGGCCAGAGCCATAACTACAATACCCCTAGCGGTTCCGGTAACTATAACGGACCCAAGAACCCTTATGGCCACAGAATCGGCGATCCCGATGTAGGCAAGGGTTATTCCACCACGGGCTTCTCCTCCAACGGCGTGCTTGCTTCTACCTTCAATAAGGAAATTGCTGAGAAAGTTGGTAAGCAGATCGGTGAAGAGGGCCTTTGGGGCGGCACGGCAGGCCTTCTCGGCACCGGCCTTAACATTCAGCGTACCCCTTACTCGGGCAGAACGGCTGAGTACTACAGTGAAGATGCAATGCTTTCCGGCCTTATCGCAGCTCCCGAAACTGCAGCAACCGAATCCATGGGCGTTCACTGCTACATCAAGCACTGCGCGATGAACGAATCTGAAACCGCTCGCCACGGCGTGCAGCTTTGGATCACTGAGCAGGCAATGCGCGAGAATTACTTCCGTGCATTTGAAATCGCGATTGAAGAAGGTAACGCATTCAACGTCATGACGTCCTTCTCCCGTATCGGTGTATGGGCTGTTGCAAACAGCGTACCCTTCGCGCAGGATTTCCTTCGCAGCGAGTGCGGCCTTCCCGGTATCATTGAAACGGACGCAGCCGGCGACATGACCGACGGTGCACACGGCGAGGCTTACGTTTCCCGTATCTGCAACGTTTACACGGGCGCAACCGACCTCAACGAGTACAACTACTCGAGAGACTTCCTCGATTACACGAACGGTAAAGTGAAGTATGATGACTTCGCTCCCACCTCCGAAGGTGGCCCTGGCGGCTACGGCTTGCTCGCTCAGAGAATGAGAGAATCTGCAAAGCGCATTATTTACGCTACGCTTACCTCCAACGCAATGTGCGGTTACTCCTCCAATACCCGTATCGAGAAGATCATGGTGCCGTGGGAGTACACTGTTCAGGCGCTTAACATCACGTTTGGTACGCTCACCGGCTTGGCTACGCTTTGGCTTGTTGCCGATGTGATCGTTACCGCAACCAAGAAAAAGAACAAGTAATGTTCATTCCTCCTCCTCTCTAGAAAGTGACTCGTCGGCAAATAACGCCGGCGGGTTGCTGGGGGGGCAAGAGATCGAATAAATTTCGCCGTTGCACCTTCACGGTGCATTCGATCACGGCAATTTGCTTCAAGCAAAAAATAATTTAGGAGAAATTAAAATGACCAAGAAAACCATCAAATCTGTTCTTGCAACTGTGATGGCTTGCGGGATGGTGTTTGCGTTTGCTGGCTGTGCGCACGTGCATACCTTCGATGAATCGAAGTGGGAATACAACGCAACGAAGCATTGGAATCCCTCCATCTGCGAGCACGAAGAATTAGGCACAATTGGTAAGAATTCCGGCGTCCACACCTACGCTGAGGGCGATACCTGTGATGTTTGCGGCTACGAGAGAGACCACGTGCACAGATTCGATAACACCACATGGGAAAGCGATGCAACTAACCATTGGCGTCCTGTTACCTGCGGCCATACGGATGCAGTTGAAAAAATCGCACACAGTTGGGGAAATAGCTATACCAACAAGGGCGATCAGGGCCATACGCGCACGTGCAGCTCTTGCAGTACCGAATCCGTCGTTCAGGCACACGTCTTCGATAACGATACAGATACTTCTTGTAATAGCAGAAACTGCGGTTACACGAGAACGGTTGCAACCCCCGATCCTGATCCTAATCCCAACCCTAACCCTAATCCCGATCCCGGTCCCGGCGGCGAGCAGCCCGGCGGCACGAGCGGCGGCGTGATCACGAACAGTACGTTAGCAGATAACCACCAAGGTGAAACCTCCGTGGAGAAGGATGCAAAGTGGGCAAGATACGATCTTTACGCACTCAGCGCAGCCGGTAGCGAGGCGTTCGCCAGCTACGTGAAGGTAGTGGATGGTGTTGGCGCTAACCAGAACATCTCCACGAACAGAGTCAACGAAGAAGGCTACTATCCCATCGGTAACATGAACAAGAATACGAACCTTACGGTTACGTACACGATCTATGCTTCCGAGGCTTGCGAAGTCGGCATTTACGGTCAGTTCAGCAACCGTGCTGCTTCCGGCGCAGATATTCCTTTCACCGAAATCTTCTCGCTCACGGTAAACAATACGGTGCAGCCTTGCACGGGCGTTAACCTGCCTCAGGATGGCAGCAACTATGCTCCCACGAACAACTATCTCTTCCTTTCCTATGCGAACCTCGTAAAGGGCGAGAATACCGTTGTGCTTACCGTTGTTATGGCAAACACGGCGAACAACGGCTACAACTTCTACGGCTTCAGATTCTCCGCTGAAACGGCTCAGATCGGTATGGAGGAATTCCCTTCCGCTCCCGCAGCAGGCGCAAGCAAGCTTCCTGATGCACACCAGGGCACGCAGGAGAAGGATGCAAGCTGGGCAAGATACACCCTTCCTTTGAGAGCAGAACCGGGCAGCAACGATCTTGCAAGCTACGTTGTAGTTGCAGGTGCAACCGCGAGCGTTCCCTCCGAGGGCGCGGATGAAGATGGTTACAACGGCGTAGGTGGCTTCCGTGCCGCTTACGGTGCAACGATCACCATCACCGTGAACGCTTCCGCTGCTTGCGAAGCCGGCCTCTACTTCGAAATGAGTGCTCGCACCTCCGAAGTTATGATGGGCAGCCTCTTCACCCTTGCAGTAAACGGCACCGCAGTAGATGTTTCCGCCGTTAAGCTTCAAACCACCGAAGGCACGGATAAC
>JAFWBP010000016.1 GCA_017507045.1 Clostridia bacterium
ATGAAAGCAAAAGGTAATTCGGGTAAACATCTTACCACTATTCCACCTTTGGGCTATATGAAAGACCCCGAAAATAAGGAAAAATGGATTGTTGACGAAGAAGGCGCTTTAATCGTAAAGGAAATCTTTAATCTTTGTGTTAAAGGGTATGGACCAAAACAAATCGCAAGAATTTTAACCGAACGTGGAATAGAAACGCCATCGCTTTACTTACATAGGTAGAAATTGCCTTGTTCAGTATAGATATAACAAGATGCGGAAATTTGGGACTATACTACGATTGTAGGTATTCTTGAAAATGAAGAGTATCTTGGTCATACGGTTAATTTTAAGCACTATAAGAAATCGTACAAGTCTAAAAAGAGTTACAATAATCCAAGAGAAAATTGGGCAATTTTTAAAAATACGCAAGAAGCAATAATAGACCAAGACACTTTTGATATTGTTCAACAAGTCCGTGCAGGACGAAGGAGTTTAACCGATATGGGTACACCACATATGCTTTCGGGAATACTGTATTGCGCTGACTGTGGCGAAAAAATGTATCTTTGCAGATGCACTACAGTAAAACAGGCAGAATATTTTAATTGCTCTACTTATCGCAAGAAAAAGAAGAAGTATTGCACGTCGCATCAAATAACGGCGCACGCCGCTTTGGCTCTAATTCAAAACGATTTGCAATACACCGTTAAATTTGCAAATAAGTATAAGGATGAGTTTGTAAATATTCTTAAACGGAGCACCGATGCAAGAAGTAAACGAGAACTAACTACCGCTATAACTGAAAAGGAAGAAGCGGAAAAACGTATTGTGAAACTCGATAAAATAATCCAAAGCCTTTATGAAGATAAGGTTGCAGGAAAAATCACCGAAGAGCGCTATATAAAAATGAGCGATAATTATGAAGTCGAACAAAGGACGTTGACTGAAAGGCTCAACTTCTTAAAGGCAGAAATAGAAAAAGCCAAAACACAATATGATAACATACAAAGGTTTTTGGCTATCGTTAAAAAATATAGTGATTTTGACGAATTGACACCTGAAATCTTACGAGCATTCGTAGATAAGGTTATTATTCACGAAAAAGTAAAGATTGACGGACGTTACGTTCACACAATAGAAATTATCTATAACTTTGTCGAAGCGATAGATTTACCTGACTTCGATAGGTTTTTAGAAGAAGTAAACTAAATAGAATGAGAAAAGGCGTGGCATCACGCCACGCCTGACTCTTAAAAAGGACAGCCTTCCCGAAAAAATCCCTTGTAGGGACTCGGTAATAGCCCTACTTTTTTATTTGCTTGAATTGGTATTTTCGTTCAAAAGTTCTTCCGAAAGCTGCAAAATTTCATCGGCGTATTTTTGCTTTCTCTTCTTTAACACAAATTGATAGATGGGGTAGGCGATCGCTGTGGGAACGGTTCCCGTAGCACAAATTATCACGCCCCACAAAATCAAATTCCACTCTAAAATCATTGCAAGCCCCAAGCCGAAAATTAAGCAGCCGAAAATTCCCAAAAAAACAGAGGTTATAATCGCCGTATTCTTTACTTGTGCATTCATTCTTCTCAGTTTTTCAAGCTTCGTTTCCTTCTTCTTTTCTTGCGGAATGTAATGTTTTCTTATACTTTCGATTTCTTTTCTTTCCTCTGCCGTAGGCGCTGAATAGCTAAAATTAAATTGGTTGTTCATGGTTCTTGTTCTCCTTTTGATAATTTTTTATTTTTTTGATTGCCGAAACGATCATATAGATACCGAGTCCGATTGAAAAGGCACTCACAACGCTTCCCGTTAACGTGTTTGCAAGAGAAATATCTATATTCCCCTCGTTGAAAGTGCTGAGAAGTGCGGTTTGTAGGGCAAGGATAGAAACGGTTGCATCTGCAAGATTAACGTTTCGTATTGCGCGTATCGTTAAATCAGGGTGCCTCCGTGCGCGTACGAGATTGACGATAGACATCGTAATCTTATAAAATGCGTACGCTGCGAAAGCGTAGATCGTGTATCCAACGTAGGTAAAATGTTCGTTTGAAAAGATCATTTGCGCGATGGCGGAAGAGAGCGCAACATTAAGAATGAGAAAGATAATGCCGCTGTTTCTATAAATTTTTGCTTTTTTAATTACGTCGTTTTGGCCGTTATTTTCTTCTGCGTTGCTGATCGTTCCTTTATGGTAGGTTAAAATTCCTCCGCGGAGAAAGGCGAGCGCAACATAGTAAGCTGCTAACGCGCCGTACCATACAGAGCGGTTCCCAATTCCCATATACCCGTTAAATACGCTAAACGCAATGCTCATTGCAAAGGAAAAAATTGCAAACACGATCGTTCTATATCCGTAATTGTGAAGAAGCATGCGGGTAAAATCACGCTTTTCCAGCCACTTGGTAAAATGTTTTCGCATTCCTGAAAAAAGGGGAATGGCGAGCAAAATACAGTATGCAAGCGAAAGGGCAGCCAGCCCGAACAGCGAATACGCCACGAAGGCAAGAGGGGATTTGTGAAAACCCCAATTTAATATAACGATTGCTGCGGTTGTGCTCAGCAACGCTATAATGAACGAGAAAACTTTTACCCAAGGCGGTGGATTTTTTATCTTCTTCCAAACGTTTTGAAAGGCGTTATTCATATACGACATCCTTTAGAAGAATAGTAAACGTGCTGCCTTTTCCGAGTTCGCTTTGCACGGAAATTTCTCCGCCCAGAATTTCGATCACTTTTTTTACGAGGGCAAGCCCAAGGCCGTTTCCTTCAACGGCGTGCGAGGGATCACCTTGGTAGAATTTTTCAAAGATTCGTGTGCCGGTCTCGCTCGTCATGCCGCAACCCGTATCGGCAACCGTTATTTCTACGTTTTTATCTTTACGGTTTAAGAGAATATCTATTTTGCCATTGATAGGAGTAAATTTTATCGCATTTGAAATTAGGTTATTCCACACAATTTCGAGTAGGGTTTTTGATGAGAAGATTTTTACGTCGTCAAATTCGCAGTTAAGTTCAATGTTTTTCTTTTCAATTAGGCTTTCAAATTCCACGACCGCATCGGAAAGGGCGTCGGTCAAGTTAAATAATTCGCTTTTTGCTTGAATTTCTTGATTTTCGAGCTTGTTGAGTTTTAAGATGTTCGTGATCAAATCGGTGATACGCTTAGAAGCAGATATGAGTGTTTGCGCGTGTTTTTTCTCGTTTCGCTATCGAGAACATCTTCTTGAAGCAAGGTTGCGTAATTTTGAATCACGGCAAGCGGAGTTTTGATTTCGTGGGAAACGTTTGAAATAAAATCTACGTGCAAAACCTCGTTTTTTTGAAGTTCGGCCGCCATTTTATTCAAATTTTCCATGATCAAATCGTATTCGTTATATTTATCGTATTCGTGCGCAATTTCAAGACGGGTGGTAAAATCACCTTTCGCAATTTTTTCCGTTGCGCGCAGGATCTTTTTGGTGGGGTAGTCCACCGTTATTTTTCTACGAATCCAATCGAAAACGGTGCAGAATGCAGATAAAATTATGATTACGATCAGAATGAGGATGGCAATCAGCCCGTTATTTTCCGTACGTACTCGGATGTATTCGTAAACAAGGATGGCAATTTGCATGATGAACGAGATGAGTATGAAAAACAAAACTGCGCCAACAATGCTGAACCCTACATTTTTGCTCTTTCGATTTCTCATTTCAAAACCGCCTTATATCCTAGTCCGTGTACGGTAACAATCTCAAAACCGTCGCAAGAAAAAGTTTTTTCACGAAGTTTTGCCATGTAAACGTCAACTGTCCTGCTTGTAGTGGAAGAATCGTAATCCCAAAATTCTGCCATAAGACCAGAACGGGTAAATGTTTTTTTGGGATAGGAAAGCATTTTGAAGAGGATATCGAATTCACGAACGGTAAGCGCAATTTCCTTGCCGGCAACCGTTGCAGTGCGTTCTTCGCTGTTCATTGAGAAATTGCCGATGGAAATTTTCTTTTCCGTTTCGATTTTTGCGCGCCGTAAAATCGCTTTGATCGTCATCACAAGAATGTCAATATCAAATGGCTTCGTAACGTATTCATCGATTCCGATATGATAGCCAAGCATTTTAGAGGGCTTATCGTCTTTTGCCGACATAAAGATGATGGGCAGCGTTTTATCGGAGGCTCTCACACTTTGGGCAAGTTCAAACCCGTTCATTTTCGGCATCATGATATCAGTAAGAATTAAATCGAACTTCTCACTTTCCATTTGCTCTATTGCTTCCGCGCCGTCAAATGCGCAAAAAACTTCATAGCCCGCACCGCGTAGGCCGGAAGCAACGAATCGATTCAAATCCAAATCATCCTCAACAATTAAAATTTTAATCATAACCAAGCTCCGTTTTGTTTATTCTAACAATTCATTTATAAAAAATTGTTTTAGAAACGTTAAAGTTTTGTAAAAAATAAAATTTATGTTATCATAATAAAAATCAGGCTACTTTTCGTAACCTAATTTTGCTGGTGACACAAAGTTTTCATGCCGAATTATCTAAAAATATCTTTGATTTCGCGATCGGTTGCGCGCTTCACGTCCCGTTCGGCGAGTGCGCGTTTTTTATCGTAGGTATGCTTACCTTTGCAAAGGGCGATTTCCGCCTTGATGAGCGCATCCTTAAAATAAATTTTAAGAGGGACGAGCGTGAAGCCTTTTTCGTTGACTCTGCCAACAATTTTCGCGATTTCATCCTTATGAAGAAGGAGTTTTCGATCCCTTCTCGAATCGCGCGTGGAAAAAGCACCGCTCTTATCGTAGATGGCGATGTGCATATTTTTAAGAAAGATTTCGCCGCCGCGGATCTCGCAAAAGCTTTCGGAAAGAGAGGCTTTTCCTCCGCGAAGGGATTTCACCTCGCTCCCTTCAAGCACGATGCCTGCCTCATACTTTTCCTGAATGAAATATTCGAATGAGGCGGATTTGTTGATAGCTATGATTTTCATGATAAAATTACCGTTTCGCTGTAGTGAAGGGAGCTAACTCAAGAGGGAAAATTGTACTCTACGTGAGCCCCAATCCACGCCAATTACTTTCACGCGCACGCTTTGACCGAGGCGGAAACTGTTTTGCGAGCCACGCAGGAGAAAGCGATCCTCGTAAAATTCGTAAGCACCTTCCGGAAGCATTTCAATGGGAATGAAGCCTTCCACGGTGTTTTTCAGTTCGGCAAAAAGCCCGAAGGCGGTAACACCGGAAAGCGTGGCATCGTATATCTCGCCGATCTTATCCTGCATGTATGCAACGATATAGAGTGCATCAACATCGCGCTCCGCTTCGGCCGCATTCTTTTCGCAGAGGGAGGATTGCAGGGCCGCTTCGTTTACAAACGAAGAATAGGCATCGCGGATGTGCGAAAGTGCATCGTCCGAGCTTTGGCACGCCTCCTTAATAATTCTGTGGATGCATAGATCGGGATAGCGGCGAATGGGGGAGGTGAAGTGGCAATAGCAATCGGAGGCGAGCCCGAAATGTCCGCAGTTTTCCGGTGAGTATTGCGCCTTCATCATCGAGCGCAGCATCACGCGGTTTACAAGCGGATAGAGGGGAGAATCCTCAATAGAACGTAGCAGATCTTGATAGTTTTGCGGCGTTACGGTGTGTGCGTCAAAGCGCGTAGGCACGCCGATCTCCTTAAGAAAATTCAAAAAGTCGCTTGCTTTATCTTCCGAAGGGCGCTCGTGGATGCGGTAGATAAAGGGTAATTTTCTTTCCGTCATGATGGCAGCAACACTCTCGTTGGCAAGCACCATGAATTGCTCAATCATCTCGTGGGAGATGGAACGCTCGTAATCGGGAATGGAAATTTTTCCATCGTTATAGAGGATTCTTGCCTCTTTCACATCCAGCTCCACGCCGCCGCGCCGTCTTCTTGCATCCTTCAAAATGTAGGTTAGCTCAATTGCCGTATCCACGAATTCGATGAGGTCGGGATAGGCTGCAAGTGTCGATTGGTCTTTTTCGTGAAGCTTCGTTACGGCCGTGTATGTCATGCGGTGTCGTGAGCGAATAACGGAAGGTGCGATGCTCTTTTTTATCACCTTACCTTTCCCGTCCACCGTCATAAAACAGGAGAGTGTGAGGCGATCCACGCCCTCGTTTAGCGAACAGATCCCGTTGGAGAGGGCAGGAGGGAACATGGGCAGCACACGATCGGGAAAATACACGCTCGTGCCGCGCTTGAACGCCTCTTTATCGCAGGCGCGGTTGCGCTTTACGTAATGCGATACATCGGCAATATGCACTCCCAGCTCATAGAACTTGCCACGCTTTTGAATGGAGATCGCATCGTCGATATCGCGGGTATCCTCTCCGTCTACGGTGATGATAAGCTCGTTTCTCAGGTCTGTTCTGTTTTTTATATTTTCGGAGGGATTGCGCTTTGCCTGCTCTTCGGCTTCTAAAAGCACTTCTTTCGGGAAATCCTCCCGCAAGCGATGTGCGCGGATGAGGGCAAGCTCTTCGGAGAAAAAATCTCCGCTTTCACCAAGCACCTCTATAATTTCACCCGAAGGCGATTTTCCATCGTAGGAAGTGATTTTGGCAACGGCTTTGTATCCATCACGGCACCCCCCTTGCTTTCCGGTAGGGATATAGATATCCGCATCGAACTTTTTCTCATCAGGGCAGAGATAGCCGGCTCGTCCTTCGCGGAAATACGTTCCCACGATTTCGCGATAGCCGCGATTGAGAACAGCGAGAACTTCGCCTTCATCCCCATTTTTTCCGCCCACGCAGAACGCAAGCACGGTATCTCCGTGCAGCGCACCCTTCAAAGAGCGGTGGGGGATGAAGAGGTCGCCGGAGCCATCGGTAGGAACAAAAAAGCCGAAGCCGCGTTCGTTGCCTGAAACAGTTCCCGTTTTTGCGCCGAATTGTTCTGCCGTGCCGAATCGGAATTGGGAATCTGAGAGAAGCTCGCCCTCGCGAACCAGCGCGCGAAGCATCTCGCGTACGGCGAGAGATTCCTTTCTTCCAAGCTTTAATTTGCGTGAAATTTCCTCATAGGTGAGTAAGGCGAAGGTGCCGTTTTGAATGTTGATGAGTAAGGATTGTTTTGCTGTCAATGAATAGCTCCTGTATCAAGGGTTCCTTAAAACGAACTCCTTGCTATGAAAAACGGGCAAGCTTAATCGCCCGCCCGCTTTAAGTACTTTCAAAGGATTACGCACCCCAGACCGCACTGATCTGAAGGATGAAGAACACGATGGCGAACATCGCCAATACGCCGAGACAAATCAGCGTGCCCAACTTGAGCTTTTCTTCGGTAGACTTTCCCTTATTCTTGCCGTAGAAGGTTTCGCTTGAGCCGCCGAGAGCATCAATGCCACGCGAGTTACCGGGCTGAAGCATAACGAGCACGATAGCTGCAATTGCCGCAACGCCCATGGCGATAATGAGCGCAAGGCTCACGGCACGGTAGGTGTAATAGATTGCTTCGGAGGGAAGCGGTGCGAGTAGATTCATGAAAAACGAAGCAAATTTCATACGGTTCTTCCTTTTGATTACCAAAATACGGGAATTAGTATATCATACCTTGCACAAAAAAACAACTTTTTTTACGCGTATTTCAAAAATTTCTCCGATGAAAAAGATTTTTTCCGCAAGCGACGCCTTTCGCGCTCTCAGAAATTGACATTTTCGCTCCGTTGTATTATAATGAGATGCGTATGGAAAATATCATTCTTATCGGAATGCCTTCTTCGGGAAAAAGCACGGCAGGTCGGCTCATTGCCAAACGCCTCGGCTACGCTTTTCTCGATGGCGATCGGCTCATAGAAGAGGCGGAAGGAAGGCCGCTTTCCGCGATCATTGCGGAGCGTGGTGCGGAGGGCTTTCTCGAAGTGGAAGAGGGCGTGCTTTCAACACTTCAATGCACGCAAACAGTTATCGCGCCGGGCGGTAGCGCCGTCTACGAGGAAGGAGCGATGGCGCATCTGAAATCGATCGGCGTGGTCGTATATTTAAAAATCGGCATGCAAGAGATCAAGCGGCGTATTCCCGATTTCACGGCGCGGGGTGTTGTGATGCGAGGAAAGATCACCTCTCTCGAGGAGCTGTATTTAGAGCGTGCGCCGCTCTATGAAAAGTACGCCGATTTCAGCGTGGATTGCACGGGGCAATCCCCCGCGGAAACGGCAGAAGAAATTGTATTGAAATATAAGGAGCGTTATGAATTATAAATTACTTGCGGAACGGTTGCTCCCGGGAGAGTACCCCGCACTTGAAACGTTTGAAGAAAAATATCCGCCGAGAAATCTTCCCCCCAAGGCGGAGGTTACCCGCCTTGCGCCTTCGCCCACGGGCTTTATTCATCTTGGCAACCTCTTTGCGGCGATCGCCAACGAACGCATCGCGCACCGAAGCGGCGGCGTGCTCTATCTGCGCATAGAGGATACCGATCTTAAGCGCAAGGTGGATGGCGCAGTAGAGGCGGTTATCAAGGCGCTCGATTACTTTGATATTCGCTTCGATGAAGGTGCGGAAATCGGTGGGGACGAAACGTACGCTCCTTGGTACCAGCGTCAGCGCGCGGAGATCTACCGCGCCTACGTGAAGCATCTCATTGAAGAGGGCAGAGCATATCCCTGTTTTTGCACGGAAGAACAGCTTTCCGCTCTTCGCGAAACGCAAACGGAGAAAAAGGAGATCACGGGATATTATGGTAAATACGCTCGCTGCCGCGATCTCTCTGAGGCAGAGATTTACGAAAATCTTGATGCGGGAAAGCCTTTCGTGATCCGTTTACGCTCCCTTGGCAATCCCGAGAATAAGATCAAATTCCGCGATGCAGTGAAAGGGGAGATTACCGTTACGGAGAACGATCAGGACGTCGTCATTTTGAAATCAGACGGAATTCCCACCTATCACTTTGCGCATGCGATCGATGATCACTTCATGCGCACCACGATCGTTATTCGCGGTGAGGAGTGGCTTGCTTCCCTTCCCATTCATCTTGAGCTTTTCGATGCGCTCGGCTTTCAACGCCCTCGCTATGGGCATAACTGCTCCCTCATGAAGCAGGATGGAGAAACGCGCAGAAAGCTTTCCAAGCGTAAAGATCCCGAGCTTTCCCTTGAATTTTATAGAAAGGCCGGGTATTTTCCCCGTGCGGTAAAGGTGTATATGTTCACGCTGCTCAATTCCAATTTTGAGGAGTGGTACTTAAAAAATCCCGAGGCGGAGCTCAATGAGTTTCCGTATAAGGTAGAAAAGATGGGCAAGAGTGGAGCACTCTTCGATCTTGATAAGCTCAACGATATCTCCAAAAACGAGCTTTCCAGGCTCTCCGCAGAGGAAATGGCGCATTTCTTGAAAGCTTGGGCAGAGGAATTCGGAACGGAGGCGGAAAAGGGCTATTTTGCCGATGAAGAAAAGCTCTTAAAGGTGCTTGCGCTGTGTATGGGCATCGGCGGCAAGAAGCGCAGAAAGGATTTCACCACCGCTTCGCAAGCAATGAAATTTATGGAGTATTTCTTCACGCGCACACCCAGAGAGGATGAATACCGTGTAGATGAAGAAACGAAAAACGCGATTCTTCACGATTTCCTCGCAACTTATTCCTATGGCGACGATGCGCAGGCTTGGTTTGCAAAGGTGAAAGAGCTTGCCGGCGCGCACGGCTTTGCAACCGATATGAAGGATTACAAAGCCAACCCGCAAAACTATAAAGGAAGCGTTGCAGACGTTGCCGAGATATTGCGCATCGCCACGACGGGCAAAGCCAACACGCCCGATCTTTGGACGATCATGCAGATCTTAGGCGAAAAAGAAATAAGAGAAAGAATAGAAAACGCATAAGCCGCTAAAGCCTTTCAGGCAGCATTTAGGAGGAAAATTATGAGCAAAGCAGATCTCATATTTATTGAAAACTGCAAGGAAATTTTAGAGAACGGATTTTGGGATACCGCGCTCGACGTTCGCCCGCGCTGGGAGGACGGCACGCCCGCGCACACCGTGAAGAAGTTTGCAATCGTAAACCGCTATAATCTTGCCGAGGAATTTCCCATTCAAACGATTCGCCGCACGGCATTTCGAAGCTGTATCGATGAAATCCTGTGGATCTGGCAGAAAAAGAGCAACAACATTCGTGATCTCAAATCGCACATTTGGGATAGCTGGGCAGATGAAAGCGGCAGTATCGGCAAGGCGTACGGCTATCAGCTTGGGCAAAAATCCAAGTATAAAGAGGGCGATTTTGATCAAGTTGACCGCGTTTTATACGATTTGAAGCACAATCCGGCATCGCGCAGGATCATGACGAACCTTTATAACTTTGCCGATCTCCACGAAATGCATCTCTATCCGTGCGCCTATTCGATGACATTCAACGTTTCAGGCGATACCTTGAACGGTATCCTAAACCAGCGCTCGCAGGATATGCTCACGGCAAACAATTGGAACGTTACGCAATATGCGATCTTGCTCATGATGTTTGCGCAGGTTTCCGGGCTTAAAGTGGGCGAGCTTGTGCACGTAATTGCAGATGCGCACCTCTACGATCGGCATATTCCGATCGTAGAAGAGATTATAAAGCGTGAACCCAAGGCAGCGCCCAAGCTTGTTATGGATACCTCGATCACGAATTTCTACGATTTTACGGTGGATTCCTTTAAGCTTGAAAATTACGAATTCCATCCGCTGGATGCAAAAATTCCCGTTGCCATTTAAGTAAAAATAAATTAACGTAAGGTGAAAAATATGCGCGCAATATTCCATGCAGATAAAAACTGGGGAATCGGAAAGAACAACGATTTAATGTTCTCTCTTCCCAAGGATATGAAATTCTTCCGCGAAACAACGAAGGGTAAAATCGTTGTAATGGGGCGCAATACGCTGATTTCTTTCCCTGGCGGTAAGCCCCTTAAAAACCGCATAAACATCGTGCTCTCGCCCTCCGATATCGCTGAGGACGTGATCACCGTGCACAACCTTGAAGAGCTGTTTGCTGAAGTGAAAAAGTATCCGGAGGAGGATGTGTTCGTGGTGGGTGGAGCGAGCGTTTACCGCACGCTCATTCCTTACTGCACGGAGGTTCTCGTTACGAAAGTGGAAGCAGATGGTGGTGCAGAAGTTTTCGTTCCCAATCTCGATGAGGATGAAAATTTCCGCCTTGTTTACGAAAGTGAGCCTGTGGATGATAACGGCTATCCCATCCGTTTCTGTACCTATAAGAACTTGGCGCCCGCATCTTATTAATTGAATGCGAATCTTGTCACATTGAGCGCAGTTGAAAGGTCACCTTATTGTAATACGGTGGCATTTCTGTTGCGCTCAATATTACTTTTGGGAACTTTTTGAAAGGAACTGCAAAATTGTTGTCTTTTTTGCGAGAATGTATTATAATCTTCTGTGGATTTTTAAGAGGAATAACATAATGGTTAGAGAAGA
Source organism: Clostridia bacterium (assembly GCA_017507045.1). GTDB lineage: Bacteria > Bacillota > Clostridia > Christensenellales > Borkfalkiaceae > Gallimonas. The sequence goes on from JAFWBP010000016.1 coordinate 11,398, forward strand.
TTTACGCAACATTGCAATTATTGCGCACGTCGATCACGGCAAAACCACGCTCGTTGATCAAATGTTAAAGCAAGGCGGCACCTTCCGTGAAAATCAAGTCGTGGAAGACCGCGTGATGGATAGCGGCGATTTGGAGCGCGAGCGCGGCATCACGATCCTTGCAAAGAACACCTCCATTCACTACAACGGCGTGAAGATCAATATCATCGATACGCCCGGCCACGCCGATTTCTCGGGTGAGGTGGAGCGCGTTTTGAAGATGGTATCGGGCGTTCTCATTCTCGTAGACGCCGCGGAAGGCCCCATGCCCCAAACGCGTTTCGTTACGCAAAAGGCGCTTGAAATGGGCCATAAGCTCATTATCGTCATCAATAAAATAGATCGCCCGGATGCACGCGTGAAAGAGGTCATCGATGAAGTTTTAGAACTTTTAATGGATTTGAACGCCTCCGATGAGCAGCTTGAAAGCCCGTTCGTGTTCTGTTCGGGCAGAGATGGCACGTCCTCATTAAATGAAAATGAACCGGGCGCCGATCTAATGCCGCTTTTTGATATGATTCTCAATCAGTTTCCGCCCCTTGAAATGGATGAAACCGCACCGCTACAGCTGCTCGTTTCCTCCATTGATTATAACGATTACGTGGGCAGAATCGGCATTGGCAGGATCGAACGCGGCGTTCTCAAGCAAGGGCAGGAGGTTATCGTTTGCAATTATAACAACGATAAGCTGCGCCTTAAGGGAAAAATCGTCAACCTCTATGAGATCGAGGGGCTTGAGCGCGTTGCTTGCGATGTAGCGCAGGCGGGAGATATCGTCTGTTTTTCGGGCTTAGAAAAGATCAACATCGGCGATACGATCTGCCAAACGGATTGCGTGGAGCCGGCGCCCTTTGTGAAGATCTCCGAACCCACCGTTGAAATGATTTTCTCCGTAAACGATTCTCCGTTTGCAGGAAAAGAAGGTAAATTCGTAACTACGCGCCATTTGAGAGAGCGGCTCTACCGTGAGCTTTTGCGCGACGTATCCCTTCGGGTGGAGGATACCGATTCCGCCGATTCCTATCGCGTGAGCGGCAGGGGCGAAATGCATCTCTCCATTCTAATTGAAACGATGCGAAGAGAAGGCTATGAATTTCAGGTCAGCTCCCCGAAGGTGCTTTTTAAGGAATTCGACGGCGAAATGTACGAGCCTGTTGAGCGCCTGATCGTGGATGTACCCGAAACGGGAACGGGCGCTGTTTTCGAAAAAATGGGGCAGCGCAAGGGCGAGCTGTTGCATATGAGCGCAATGGGTTCGCGCATGCGCCTGGAATTTCTCGTTCCCGAGCGCGGACTTTTCGGCTATAAGAGCGAATTTTTAACGGATACGAAGGGGGAGGGCGTGATGAGCTCCGTCTTCTTTGAGTACCAGCCGTATAAGGGTGAGATTCAGCGCCGGCTTACCGGTTCGCTTGTTGCATTTGAAACGGGGGAGGCCGTAACTTACGGGCTCTTCAATGCACAGGGAAGGGGTGCGCTCTTCATTGGCGCAGGCACGCCCGTTTACGAAGGAATGGTCATCGGCGTTTCCGCAAAGGAGGGGGATATCAACGTAAACGTGTGTAAAACAAAGCACCTCACAAATACGCGTTCCTCCTCTTCGGATGATGCGCTTCGCCTCATTCCTCCCAAGAAACTTTCACTTGAAGAATCTCTTGAATTCATTGGTGACGATGAGCTGTTGGAAGTGACGCCGCTTACCATTCGAATTCGTAAGCGTATATTAGATGGCGAACTGCGCGCAAAGGCGCGCGCAAAGGCAAAAGCGGGGCTGTAAAGTCCCGTTTTTTCATTTCTGCGAAGTACTATGCATGGCATAATACTGTGTATATTGCTATTAAAAAATAAGGTGTAATTTTTTTCGATTAGGCATATTCCCATTCGGCGAAAAATACTTTATTGTATGCAAGAAAATAAACAAAGTACGCTCACGATCGAGCAGCAGAGTAAAATCACTATTTCAGGCGTTTCTTCCGTGGATGCATTTTCCGATACGGCTATCTCGCTCACCGTAAACGGAAAACGGGTGCAAATTGCAGGTGTTCACCTAAAAGTGCTTTCCTTTTCAGAGGGAAGCGGAAATTTTTCCGCCAGTGGGGAAGTCACCTCTGTAAAATTCGGCGCAAAAGGCGGGTTTAAGAAGATATTCAAGTGAGAGAGCAGATTTTTATATTTCTCGTATGCATTCTTTCGGGCGTTGTGGGAGGCGGGCTTTACGATCTGTTCACAGCCGTTCCAATACGGCTGCGCTGGTTGCGCATTTTGCGTGATATTTTTTTCTGCCTTGTTTACGCTGCCGCATTTCTCACACTCTCTGTACACCTTGAGTTTCCCAATCTGCGTTTTTACATGTTTCTCGGATTTCTGTGCGGTTTTTTCTTATATTGGAAAAGTTTGCACAAAATCGTTGCTTTTTTCAAGAAAAAGGTATATAATAGGATGCGAAGAATACGAAAGGATGGGCGAATATGTCGCAAGAGAAATGGCTTACGCCGGAAGATAGGGCAAAGCGAATCGCAGTAGGCGCAACCGTTGCAGGAGTGCTTCTCGTTCTCTTTTTGTTTGTGGTTATAATCATTCAGCTCGTTCAAATCGGGTACAAAAACGCAGAAATCGCGCGCATTGAAAGTGAAATAGAACGCTTTGAACAGCTGGCCGATCAGCTGGAAAAGGACCGCGATTATTTCGAATCAGAACTCGGAATGTACCATGAGGCGCTCGAGCAGGGCTGGAAGACGCCTTAATGCTTATGAAATCGGCAATTATCGATATCGGATCAAATTCCGTTCGCCTCATGCTTTGGGCGGACGGAAAATCTTTATATAAGAAGGTAGAAACCACCCGCCTTGGCGAGGGTATCGCACAAATTCCCATCCTGCGGGAAGAAGCTATTTCCCGCACAATAGCAGCAATTGCTCAATATGCATTGGAAGCGAATCAAGAAAATGCTCGTATTTTTGCTTTTGCAACGGCTGCTGTGCGTGTTGCGGAAAACGGCGCGGAATTTTGCAACCGTGTAAAGCACGCTTGCGGCGTAGAGGTTGAGGTTATTTCCGGCGAAGAGGAAGCAAAACTCGCTTTTTTGGGCGCACTTTCCGAAGAGGATGGCGGCATCATTGATATTGGCGGCGCCAGCACCGAGATAAGCTATCGAGTAGGGGCGAGAACGGCGTTTTCTATCAGTTTGCCGCTGGGCGCCGTTCGCCTGTACGATGATTGCGGTGAGGATGAAAATGAGCTTCTTCGTAAGATCTCCCATTCCCTCAGGTCATTAGAAGGCGCACGACCAATGAAAACGACGTATGCCGTAGGCGGCACGGCTTCCACCTTAGCATGCATAAGGTGCGGACTCACCGTTTATAACGGCGCACAGCTACAAGGCCTTTCCCTTTCTGCAGAATGGGTGGAAAGGGCGGCAAAAAAGCTACTGAGTATGACAGCACAGGAGCGCCGCACGGTGCCCGGAATGGATATTCGCCGCGTAGATATTATTGGAGGCGGCGCATTGCTCCTTGCTGAAATTATGAAAAAACTCGGGCTAGCCGAGGTAAAATTTTCCGATCGTGATAATCTTGAAGGTTATTGCGTTCTTAGGAGGATCGTATGAAGGGACAAGTTAAAAATAATTTTTACGCAGTAACTTCCATTCTATTGATGGTAGTTGCACTCATCTGCAGCTTCTTTATGTGGCAAGCTGCCGGGGGAAAAGATTGGTATGTGCTACTCATAGCCGTAATCGTGCTGATTCTTTTTCCGCTCAATATTATTCTGCATGAGGCGGGGCACATAATTGCAGGGCAAATTATGGACATGCAATTCGTTTCCGTACGTATCGGGCATATGCTTGTTTGGCGCGAAGAAGGGAAGCTGAAGTTCAAGGTTTCGCCTGCTCAAAGTGTTGCAGGTGCGAGCACGTTCTTCCCGAAATCGCCTGAAAATATGCGTCAGCGCATGCTCATCGTCACGCTCGGTGGGGCAATTTGCAATTTTATCTACGCACTTCTTCTGTTCATTCTCTATTTTGCTTTGTCGCATCATTCATTGCTAACGTTCTTTGCGATGTTTGCACCTCTTTCCCTCTGCGAAGGAATCGTTGCACTCATCCCCGTAGTTCTTCCTGCCGGAAAGACGGATGGTGCCGTAGCGTACGGGCTTATTGAAAAAAACGCCGATGAAAGGGTAATGCTTGCCGTGCTTGCGGCGCAGGGGATCCTTAATACCAAAACGTTTGATGAAGTTCCCGAAAAACTTCTCTTCCGCGCACCTATGGTGAGGGAAGATCTTCCGGCGCGGCACGCTCAGCTTCTGCTGCAGGTGCAGTATTTGCTTCACACGCAGAAAGAGGAGGAGGCGAAGAAGGTGCTTGATCGCCTTGGCTCGCTCTACGATTATCTTTCGGAAGAGGCTATTGAAGAAGCGGAGCACTATCGCACCTACTTTGCAGGTTCCTTCCAGCCGCGAAACACTCCGCTGTACGGCGTGAACGAATTGGAAACAGAGCTTGCACAGCGCTTGAAAAAATAAAAAATTCTGCCGTAAAGGCAGAATCAAAATTCGTTTTACGCAATAAAAAAGATATCCCCGTAGAAACGGTGGAGAAAAAAATTTATCAGGCGGTAAGCCGAAAGAAATATGAAATTGTAAACGGCGCGCTTAATCGGAAAGACCGAGTAAGTAATCCGAAGTTACGTTAAAGTAACGTGCAATCTTCGCGATATTGTGTGCCGTAGGGTCGCTTTTGTTCGTTTCCCAATAGCAAACAATACCTAAGCTCACACTCAGATCCTTTGCTACAGTCGCTTGTGATAAACCGCGTTCTTTTCTCAATTCAACGAGACGATCTGCAAAAACTTTCATAACACTATTATAACAAAGTTGCTACCAAAATGCAATAGTTTATGACAAAATTTTCAAAAATTTCTTGCAAATAACACCAATCTTTGTGTTTATCTTAACAAATAGAGTTTATTCGTTCAAAAAAGGGCTAACTTTTTATGTTACATATCTTATTTGTCTGTCACGGAAACATCTGCCGATCTACGATGGCGGAGAGCGTGCTTTCCGATATGATAGATAAGCGTGGGCTTACGGAAAAAATCGCCGTCTCCTCGGCGGCAACGCATACCGATGAGATCGGAAGTCCTCCGCACGTTGGCACTCAGAGAAAGCTTCGCCAAATGAATATCCCCGTTGTTCCGCACAGGGCACGGCTGTTAACGAGGGCGGATGGCGCAAAATACGATTTTATCATTGGAATGGATGAGGCGAATCTGCGCAACATGCGGCGTATTCTCGGTGAGGAACATTTTCCGAAAATTTCTCTCTTGCTGGATTATACCGCTTCCCCCCGTGCCATTGCGGATCCGTGGTACACGGGAAATTTTGATGAAACCTTCAATGATATCACTGAGGGGCTTGAAGGCTTTTTGCAATTTTTGAATGAGCAAGGTTTACTTGATTGATTGTTATCTCGTCAGTTCATCGAGAATTTCGAAATAGTTATCGAAGGTCTTTCTCACGCAGCTTGGATTTTCAATGAAAAGATTACCCGTTTTAAGTCCGATGAGTGCAAACGCCATAGCAACGCGGTGATCACCGAACGATTTTACTGTTCCGCCGCGAACGGGTGCCGGTTCGATATAGATTTCATCTTCCGTAGCTGAAGATGGAACGCCCAGCGCCGTAAGATTTTCCACGATGGCGTTGATGCGGTCGCACTCCTGCTTGCGGATGTGTGCAATTCCACGGATGCGTGTGGGCGAGCTTGCAAAGGGTGCGAGAGCGGCTACAGTGAGCGCCTGATCGGAAAATTCTTGCATATTTAAATCAAAGCCACAAAAATTTTCAATGCTGCTGCCATCGGCGAGAATCCCTTCCGGATTGCTTTCGAGCAGTACGCCTGCATCTTCGAGCAAAGATAGGAAACGGGTATCTCCCTGCAGACTTTTTCTGTGAATATTTTTTACGCAAACCTTCGTGCGCAAAAGAAGAGAGAGCGCATAAAAGTAGCAAGCGGCGGAAACATCCGATTCTGTGGCATATTCCTTCGGTGCAACTGAAATAGGATTCACGGTAATTTCATTTTCGTTTTGCGTTACTTTACCGCCGAATGCTTCAATGAGCGCACCCGTCATTGCAATATAGCTTGAACGGCCACCAGGGAAAGAAATCGTTAGCGGGAGGCTACCTACTGCGGCAGCAAGCATCAATCCGCTCGCATACTGTGTGCTCGATTGCGTATCAATCGAAATTTTCTGCGCAGAGATGCCCGTTGATTGCATGCGGAAGGGGAAATGTCCGTGGGCGCCGAGATATTCTATGCGAACGCCATACGCCTCCAACGCTGTGAGCATATCCATGGGGCGACGCTCCATTTGAGGTGAAGCGTAAAGCGTGTAATCGCCGCCGCGAAGAGCGAGCACCGCGGTAAGGAACCTTGCAGCCGTTCCTGCGCTACCCACGTTCAATGCGGCACAGGAATTTGGTATTTCGCGTACGCCGTGCACGAGGAGTCCTTCGGGGAGTTCTTCCACTGCGAACCCGAGCGCACGAAGGCAGGAGAGCATATCCCGGGTATCTTCGCCGTAGCGCCCTGCATGAAGCAGAGTATCGCCTTCGGTGAAGGCGGCAAGAATGAGCGCACGGCTCAAAATGCTCTTCGAAGCAGGAACCGCTACGTTGATCGAATCGGCCGTAAGTTTTTTTATTTCTTGAAGTTTCATATATCAAGTATAACGCTCGTGCAGAGATTTGTCAAGATTTTCAGACTGCGTAAAAGCGCGCATGCGGAGAGGTGAATGGAATATAACATTGTAAGAACGAAACGTAGAACGATATGTCTTCAAATAAAGCGATCGGGCGAGATCGTTGTGCGTGCGCCGCTCCTTGCTTCAAAAGAGGAGATTCATTCCTTCGTGCATAGGCACAGCGCGTGGCTCGCACATAGAATAGTTAGGAGAGGGCAGAGGCTAAGAATTGCCGATGGGGAATCCCTTTCGTTGTGCGGAATCGGCTACACGATTGCCGGCGGCGTGCCGGCACGTGTGGAAGCGAGCGTACTCTTTCTGCCGATAGAGAGGCGTGAGGAAGCGCTTATAAAGCCGATGAGGCGGATGGCGCGCACGCGCATGCAACGCCTGCTCGATGAGTTTTGTGCGCGATTCGGTTTTCAATATTCATCGCTAAAGATAACTTCTGCGCGAGGTCGGTGGGGTTCATGCAGTGCAAAAAAAAGGATCAATTTTTCCTTTCGCACGGCGTTTCTGCCCGATGCGCTTGCTGAATACCTTGCCGTACACGAGCTTTGCCACACGCGCCAAATGAATCACGGCACACTTTTTTGGAAAGAGGTGGGGCGCATTCTTCCCGATTTTGCGGCAAGGCGTAAGGCACTTAAGGATTGGCTCTGGGCAATGGAGTGCCTTTAACTGCTATTTTTAAGTTTATGCGATGTATTATGTGTTACATAAGCAATATATTATGTCAGGCATAATAATTAAAATCGGGTTTTTCGTGCAAAAAACTCATAATAACATCGTAATTTACCCTTGGAATAATTTACAAGATTAAACAGATATATTATAATAGGTGGCAGATGAAACGGTGTACCATCCGTATTGAAACAACCGTGGACGGGCACACCTCCCTCTTTTCGGGGGTAGGGAGCTTTGAATGGGCGGAAAACGGCGCAACAATTTGCTATTTGATTGATGGCGACGAGGCGCTTATCCGTATGGAAAAAGAACGCCTCACGATGGAGCGGCAGGGCGCTACCGCGCTTTTCGCGACCTTTTCTGAAGGGGAGCGCACGGAAATGGTGTTAGCGCTCGGGTTACAGCGCGGCATAATTCCTCTGCGCACGAACAGGTATCACGTCGATTGCAAGGAACGCGCCTCTTTCGTCAATCTTAATTACGATTTGCTTTCAGAAAAAGCTTCAACAAATTTTCAATTAAAAATTTCTATTATTTTTTCGAGGGAATCATGAAAATACGCTATCTTGGGCACGCGTGCTTTCTTTTAGAGGGGAACGCGGGAACGAGAATCCTTACCGATCCTTACGGGGAGATCGGCTATCCTTTGCCGCGCGTTGAAGCAGATGTGGTAACCGTGAGCCATGGGCATTACGATCATTGCAACGTTCAAGCCGTTTCAGGAAATCCGATGGTATTTTACGAAGAAGGGGATCACACCCTTGAAGATATCAGCATAACTTCCTTCGTAAGCTTCCACGATGAGGAAAAGGGTGCGAAACGGGGCAAGAACGGTATTTTTAGGTTTTCCATAGACGGAATCAAAGTGTGCCATCTTGGGGATTTAGGGGAGCCGTGTTCAGCTTCGCTCACTGAAAAGCTTCTGCCAACAGACGTTTTGCTCATTCCCGTTGGCGGAATCTACACGATTGATGCGAAGCAGGCAAAAGAATTCGTGGAGCATATACAGCCTTCCGTTGTAATTCCCATGCACTATAAACCGGAGGATCTGGATATTAATATCGGCGGCGTGGGCGAATTTACCGATCTGTTTCACAGTATACTTAAAGTGAGAATGGTGGGGAGCGAGCTTGAGCTAAAAAAGAGCGATCTTTCCGAAAGTGGTACAAAAATAATCGTTATGGAGCGTGTGAAAGCATGATGAATAAATTGGAACTGGAAAATAGATATCGCGAATTTCTCGATGCGTTGCCGCTTGCTACGCTCAGAGTGATCGGCCGTAAGTATGGTGCGCAACAGGCTTCCGCCAGTCACAAGGATGATCTTATTGATTCGATTATCGGAATTCTCACGGGCAGCATTCAACCTACACCTCGCTCCAATCGCGGTGCGCCGGCAAAGCTAAATTATATCGATCCGGCCGTTTTGGAAGAGCTTGAGAAGATCAAGAGGGAAGGCGCTGGCCGCGAGGAAGGGGATTTGGTTGTTGAATCGCCCGAATATGTGAGAGATACTCCTGCGGTAGGTGCCGTAAGCACGGGAATCCTCGAAATCACGCAGGGCGGTTATGGATTTTTGCGTGCTAAAAACTGCCAGCCTTCCGTGGATGGCGACGTATTTATCGCTGCGCCCATCATCCACGCGCTACGGTTGCGTGCCGGTGATTTTATCGCGTGTACGACGAAGCCGCGCCTCAAAAGCGATTCTCCTGCCGTGGAAGAAATATTGAGCGTGAACGGTATGCCTCTTGGAAAATATGAGCAAAGACCTTTCTTTGATTCGCTCACGGCAAAATATGCCTGCGAAAAAATTGCACTTTCGAATGGTTGCGAGGATCTTTCCCTTCGCGCACTCGATCTCTTTTCTCCCATCGGTAAGGGTCAGCGCGCACTCATTATTGCGCCGCCCAAGGCAGGGAAAACGACGCTTTTAAAAACGATTGCTCGTGCGATCTCTGAAAAGCACAGGGAAATCTGCCTAATCATACTGCTCATTGATGAGCGTCCCGAAGAAGTTACGGATATCCGCACGAGCGTACAAAACGCAGAGGTCATTTATTCCACTTTCGATGAGGGAGCCGATCACCATATTCGTGCGGCTGAGCTTACGCTTGCACACGCCAAGCACATGGTGGAGCTGGGGGAAGATGTCGTCATCCTCCTAGATTCTCTCACAAAGCTCACACGGGCATATAACTATGCCGTAGAGAGCACGGGGAAAACGCTCTCCGGCGGACTCGATGCAGCAGCTCTCGCCGAGCCCAAGCGCTTTTTTGGCGCGGCGCGCAACACGATGCAGGCCGGTAGCCTCACCATTCTTGCAACTGCGCTCGTGGAAACGGGTAGCCGTATGGACGATATCATCTACGAAGAGTTTAAGGGCACGGGCAACTGCGATATCTTCCTCTCACGCGAGCTTGCGGAGCGGCGCGTGTTCCCTGCAATTGATATCCGCCGTTCCGGTACGCGGAAGGAGGAGCTTCTTCTTACCAAGGAGGAGCTCGAAGGGGTGTATAAGATGCGCGAATACGGACTCGTGGAAAACGTTGCAGGGCTCTTTGATATGATGAAACGCACAAAGCTTAATTCCGATTTTATCGCCCGTCTTCCCGAATGGTTACGCGTCTATAAAAACACGTAAGCAACCGTCATAAATATTACGCCCCGACTGATCGAACAGTCGGGGCGTTTTCTATTATTTTCTTTTAATCCTTCTTAGGACGGGTAAGGAAGTAGTAGCAAATTCCGAATACAACGATTCCGAAGAAGAAAACGATGGGCACTACTACGTAGGTGGCAAGTGCAGATGCGCTCGTGAAATCAATATTGACGCCAAGCGCCACAATTAATGTAATGATCACGCAAAGGATATAGATGATGATTGCAGTTTCCAGCACGGGTGCGCGCTTACGGATGGCGCGCTCGCCGAAATGGTTGATGGAGGCGATCCACGTAACGAGAGTAAGTGCCAAACCTGCACACCAAATGAAGTAAGGGTGGAAAAGGGGAATTGCATATTGTTCGCGAATTCCGAAAATCACACATCCCTCAATGAAACAAAGGCAGAGCACAACGATAGAGGAGAAGAACAAAGCTTTGCCCTTGTGAACGGTGTTTACGTAATCCTCCTGCTTCTGGGTAGCAGGTTTGCCTCCGGCAGTTGTAATTCGAATGCCATCTTGTGCGGCTTTCTCTTCAAGGTCGCCAAAGTTTACGCCATTAAGCGAGCGAGCACCCGCACCTTCGTAAGTTTCACGCGAGGGATGCGTGGCAGAAAAGATCTGATGAATTACGGGGCGATAATCACGCGGGGCCTCATACGCGGGCTCTTCCGCGGAAGCTTCGGCGATCGGCGTTGCATAGTAGCCGTAATCATCGTTTTTCGGAGCCGTGGGAGGCGGTGTATTCACGAGGTCGCGGTAATTTTTATGAATTAGTTGCTGCTCGCGCTGACGGAAAATTGCTTCCTGCTCTTCGATGATGCGCTTTTCGCGGAGTTCAAGCTCTTCTGCGTGAGCGCGGCGCTCTGCTTCAATGAGCTCATCGCGTTGGCGCAGCATCGCGTTGAGGCGTGCGTGTTCTGCCATAAAATAGGCTTCGCGCTCTTGAAGTTCCTGTTCGCGGTTTAAAAGTTGCTCTTCTGCCTGCGCGGTGAGTTCCTGCTTACGTGCGATCTCTTCATCGAGCAAGAGGCGGCGCTGTGCTTCTTCCTCATCAAGCGCCTGTCTGCGCGCGATCTCTTCTTCATCAAGGATGCGGCGGCGTTCCGATTCCTCAGCCTCGAGAGCAAGTCGCTTGGCGAGTTCTTCATCCTCAAGCGCTTGCTTTCTTGCACTTTCCTCTTCTTCGAGTGCCTGCATACGCATGGATTCTTCATCTTCAAGCGCTTGCTTTCTTGCGCTTTCCTCTTCTTCAAAGAGGCGCACGCGCTCTGCAAATGCAGAAGCTTCTGCGGCGTGAGCGGCTTCATCGATTGCGGCAGAACGTTCTGCTGCAATCATATTTTCTGCGTGGATTGCTTCAATTTCCTTGCGCTTCTCTTCTAAAAGACGTTCGCGCTCGGCAATTTCCTTTTCGCGCCAATCGCATTCTGTCTGATAGGCTGAATTCCTCGCGCGAATCTCATCTTCAAAGCGCTGTTTATTTTCATCGAGAGCAAGGCGCTCGTTTTCAAGCCGGGCTACCTTTTCTTCTTCGAAGCGCTGTTTTTCTTCTTCAAAGGCAAGGCGCTCGCTTTCAAGTTGGGCTACCTTTTCTTCTTCGAAGCGCTGTTTTTCTTCTTCAAAGGCAAGGCGCTCGTTTTCAAGCTGGGCTACCTTTTCTTCTTCGAAGCGCTGTTTTTCTTCTTCAAAGGCAAGGCGCTCGCTTTCAAGCTGGGCTACCTTTTCTTCTTCGAAGCGCTGTTTTTCTTCTTCGAAGGCAAGGCGCTCGCTTTCAAGCTGGGCTGCCTTTTCTTCTTCGAAGCGCTGTTTTTCTTCTTCGAAGGTAAGGCGTTCATTTTCCAGTTGAGCAACCTGTTCCTCGTATTCGGCTGCGAGCCTCGTGCGCTCGGCGCTATCATCAAAGATGGGCTCGTAATCAAGATCTTCAGCTTCGCCTTCGCGAGAGGGAACACGGGAAGTGGTGCTTCTCAGCATACGCATATTAACGGCGGTGGGGGCAGGATTCGCGAAATCGAAATCTTTATCGGAGATGAGCGAATCGATAACGGTGCGCGAGTACTCCCATTCCGCCTGATTGGTTTCCGAAATTTCTTTGCCTTCTTCTGTGAGGGAGAAGTATTTTCTTCTACCGCCGCTCACGGAGCCGCCCCAATAAGAAGTGATGTATCCTTCCTTTTCAAGGCGCTTTAAGGCGCTGTAAAGGGAGGGCTCTTTGATGCTATATTGCCCGTGGCTTTTGCGCTCGATTTCTTCCTTGATGGCATAGCCGTACTTATCTCCATCGTAGAGGGCGCGCAGGATAATCGTATTAATGTGTCCTCTGATGAGGTCGGAAGAAATGGCCTTGCCTTTGCCTTCTTCTGCTTCCTCTTCGGGCGTCGTCATATCTTCGTCCATGGTTATCCTCCTTTGTTTGTTATATTATATAACATTTGTCGGAATTTGTCAATGGGTGAGAAGTACTATGTTAGACATAATTGGCAAAATTTTGCAAGTTTTTTCATAGTACGCTTCATTTCAGCATAAAACGGTGTTATGAAGGGATTGCGCGGAATATGTATCATTATTGGTGGGGCAATCGGTGCCGGTTTTATTTCGGGGGCAGAACTTATTCGGTTCTTTCACACACAGTACTTCTTTTTTCCCGTAATGCTTTCCGCGTTATTTTTCTTTTTGCAGTGTGCGCTCTTTCTTTGGCTTGGAAGAACGCACGGCGGCTACGAGGGGGCGCTGAATATACTTTTTAAAAGGGCGGCGCCGGCTGTTCGAGCGGTTATCGTTCTGTGTGCGTTTATTCCGTGTGCAGGGATGCTCGCCGGGCTCGATGCGCTTCTTCCCGCCCTCAAGCCACTTCTTTCGCTCACGGGGCTTTTGCTCTCTGCCGCAGTGCTTCAAAGGGGAACGGGGGGGATATCTTTTGTAAACCTTTTGCTCGTGCCCATACTTCTCGGCTTTGTATTCATGTGCGGCAGTGGAGAAAAGGCTTTCTATTACCCCTTGCTTCCCGAGGGAACCACGGGCTTTTTCGGAGGCGCTCTCTATGCGGGTATGAACGCGTTTTTGCTTGCCCCTGTTTTGCTTGATGCCGGTAGAGATGTGAAAAATCCGGTGCTTCTTTCTGCGGTTGCAGCGGCAGTGATCGCTTTGAGCGCGCTCACCATTCTCGGATGTGTTTATCGCGAGGGCGCAGGGGCGCTCAACGCCGAGATGCCTTTTTTATACGTTATGCGAGGGGAAGCAGTTTTCTCCGTTGCCGTTGCACTTGCCGTAATGACCTCTCTTGCATCCTCGCTTTATCCGCTCATGCAATCTTGCAACCGATTCAAAAGGCGAAAAAAGTACGCCGCAAAGGCGTGTGTGCTCCTTGCGGCGTTTTGTATTTCCCGTTTGGGTTTTGTGGGGATCATCTCCCTTCTTTATCCCGTTTTAGGGGGTTTGGGATTGCTTTTATCAATGTTCTGCGCTCTTAACGAGTATCTTTTCAAGCAGCACCACAAGAAAGTACATTCCAGCGGCGAGAACGCAGAGAATCAGCGTTGCGCTCATCACAAGATCGAGCCGGAACACCTGCCCACCGTACACGATGAGGTAGCCCAGCCCCGCCCTTGAAACGATGTATTCACCCATGATCGAGCCGATCCAAGCCATTCCAACTGCCACCTTCAGCATGGAAATAAAGGAGGGGAGCGAGGAGGGGATTACGAGTTTTATAAGGATTTGCGCCTTGCTTGCGCCCATTGAGCGCAAAAGCAGAATTTTATTTTTATCTGTAGCAATGAAGGCTGAAAGCATATGCAAAATAGCAATAATGATGCCTACAAGCACCGTCATGCAAAGAATTGCCTCGCTTCCCGTGCCGAACCAAATGATGATCATCGGCCCCAACGCGATCTTCGGGAGGGCGTTGATAACAACGATGTACGGCTCGAGCACTTCGCGGAGCGTGTTGCTCCACCAAAGTGCAAGCGCAATAAAAACGCCAAGCCCAACGGCGATCGCAAAACCTGCGAGCGTTTCCCATAGCGTTACGCCAACGTGATAGAAGAGCGAGCCATCTTCGTAGAGGCTTGCAATCGTGCCAAAAATCCGCGAGGGTGAGCTTACGATGAATGCATCTACCCAGCCGAGCGCCGTTGTAAGTTCCCAGATCCCGAAAAGAAGAACGAGGATTCCAATGCGCAGTGACCAAACGAATAGCAAATGATTTTTTCGCCGCTTCAAAAAGCGGAGATGTTCTTCAGAATACTTTTTTACAAGTTCGTTTTTCATCCGTTTAGCTCCTTCCAGAGTAATTCGAACCACCCCGAAAACCCGGGGGCTTCCCGCCGTTTGAGCGGGTTTGTTAGCTCCCCAAAATCGAGCGTATGCGTGTAAGCAACGTGCGCAGGCCGTTCGGAGAGTACAAGCACGCGATCGGCAAGAGAGATCGCTTCCGAGATATCGTGCGTGATGAGAAGAGCGGTTTTTCCTTCGCTGCGGATGATTTTCGAAACGTCCTCCGTTACGTTTAGCCGTGTTTGATAATCAAGCGCGGAAAAAGGCTCGTCAAGCAGTAAAATATCGGGATCGGTTGCAAGCGTACGGATGAGCGCGGCACGCTGCCGCATTCCACCCGAGAGCTGAGAAGGGTAACTTTGAAGGAAATCTCCAAGCCCGTATTTTACGGCGAGTGCTTTTGCTCGCTCTCGGTGTTCGGGTGTATTCTGCCGCTTGATTTCAAGGGGGATTACAATATTCTTTTCTATCGTGCGCCAAGGAAAAAGTTCGTCCTTTTGCAGCATGTAGCCGCAGCTTCCGCACCGCATTACCTCTCCGCCGGAGGGTTCGAGCAACCCTGCCGCGAGGGATAAAAGGGTGGTTTTTCCGCATCCGGAAGGACCGATGATAGCAACGAATTCTCCCTCATTTACGGAGAAGGAGAGGTGTTCGGCCGCCGTCGTCTCCGCGCGCACGGTGTGGTAGATGTGAGTTACATCAAAAAACCGGAGACTTTCCTTTCTCATATGCGTTTCCTTTTGTTTTCTTAGTGCGAAATTTTATCGTAGTGCGAAATTTGGAAGCCTTATGGGCAATATTCCCTACGGCATTGAAGCATAAACTTTTTGTGCGTAGCTGTTATCAACGAATAAGCGGAAATCCACGCGGGCGGGGAGCTCGCCGGCGGAATCCATGATATCCTGCAGGCGATTGAAGCTCGCCTCCGTCATCACCATATCACTCGCCCACGAATCAATGGCACGGTAGTTCTTTACGCTTGTTGCAAGCGATGCAACGGAAGTACCAGCGAAGTGCTTGGTGAGATGGGATGCAATCTCCTCGGGCGTGTTCTTTTGCACGTAACGCACCGCTTTGAGCATTGCGCGAAGGAAACCTTCCACAAGCTTTTCATGCTTATCAATCCACGAACGCTTTGCAATGAAGCTGGTGTAAGGAACAACGCCGCTTGCTTCACCGATTGCAGCCACGATAAAACCTTTGCCCTGCGCCTGCACCTCGGAAGCAGTGGGTTCGAACATCGTGCAATAGTCCGCCGTTCCTTCAATGAATGCAGCCGTCATGTTGTTGAAATCAACGTCGAAGTTGAAGTTGATATCCTCATCTTTGAAGCCGTGTTCGCGCAGAACGTACTCAAAGGTCATCGCAGGAACGCCGCCTCTGCGCCCCGCGAGCACTTCTTTGCCCTTGAGGTTCGCCCATTGGAAGGTATCACGCTCGTCGGTGCGGGAGAGTAAGAATGCGCCATCCCGTTGGGTGAGTTGACCGAACACGGTGGGAATATCCTTCGTGCCGCCCTCGGCTACGTAGAAAGCGGCTTCAGGGCCACAGAAACCGATATCATCACTACCGGAGAGCACTGCTGCCATAACGTTGTTGGCACCGCCTCCGTTGGTAAGCTCTATCTTGATGCCTTCCTCTTCAAAATAGCCGAGTGTATCAGCAAGATACATCGGCGCATAGAAGACGGAATGCGTTACTTCGTTGATTTTGATCGTGGTAAGACCATCGTTAGTGCCTCCGCAAGCGGAGAGGGGAAGGAGAGCAAAGATCACCGCTCCTAAAACTGCCAGTATTTTTTTCATAGTTCACTCCGTGAAAAATAGAATAATATATTCTATGAGATAGGCGGAATAATTGACAACGCAGAAAAAATCGTATATAATATTGCAGACTCATACTTTGCGGTGAATGTTTATGAAAGAAATGCAAACAACCTACAATCCGAGAGATTTCGAGGATAAAATATATGCGAATTGGCTGAAAAAGGGCTCTTTTGAGGCAAAAATCGATCCAAAGAAGATTCCTTTTACCGTTATGATGCCGCCCCCCAACATCACGGGGCAGCTTCACATGGGGCACGCGATGGATGAAACGATGCAGGATATCGTCGTTCGCTTCCGCAGAATGCAGGGGTATTCCGTGCTTTGGCAGCCGGGAACCGATCACGCTTCCCTTGCAACGGAGCATAAAATAGTGGAGAAGATGCGCGAGGAGGGTATTTCGAAAGAAGAACTCGGTCGCGAAAAATTCTTGGAGCGTGCGTGGGCGTGGAAGGAGCAGTACGGCGGCAGAATCGTAGAACAGCTCAAAAAGCTCGGTTCTTCGTGCGATTGGTCTCGCCTGGCCTTCACGATGGATGAAAAATGCTCTCGCGCCGTTCGCGAGGCGTTCTTCCAGCTTTACCAAAAAGGGCTCATCTACCGCGGAAGCCGCATCATCAATTGGTGCCCCGTTTGCAAAACGGCACTCTCAGATGAAGAAGTGGCGTATGCCGAGGACGCAGGTCATTTCTGGCACTTCAATTATCCCGTAGAGGGGACGGATGAATTTATCACGATTGCAACGACCCGCCCTGAAACGATGCTCGGCGATACGGCGGTTGCCGTTCACCCCGAGGACAAGCGCTACGCGCACCTCGTGGGCAAAATGCTGCATCTTCCGCTCACCGATCGTAAGATTCCCGTCGTTGCCGATGAATACGTTGATCCTGAATTCGGTACGGGCGCGGTGAAGATTACGCCTGCGCACGATCCCAACGACTTTGAAGTGGGGCTTCGCAACAACTTGCCGATGATCCGCATCATGAATGACGACGGCACGATCAACGAGCAGGGCGGTAAGTTTGCAGGGCTTGATCGCTACGAGGCGAGAAAACGCCTCGTGGCAGAGATGGATGCGCTCGGTCTTCTCGTTAAAATCGAGAATCATTCGCATAACGTTGGTCATTGCCACCGCTGTAATGCAACGTTAGAGCCCATCGTATCCAAGCAGTGGTTCGTGAAGATGGCGTCCCTCGCAAAACCTGCGATCGACGCAGTTATGAAAAGTAAAACGAAGTTTACGCCCGATCGCTTTGCAAAAATCTATTACAACTGGCTGGAAAACATCCGCGATTGGTGCATTTCCCGCCAACTTTGGTGGGGGCACCGCATTCCCGTGTGGTACTGCGAGGATTGCGGCAAGGAAACGTGTGCCCGTGAGGAAGTTACCCTCTGCCCGAAGTGCGGCGGCACGCATCTTCATCAGGATGAGGATTGCCTTGATACGTGGTTTTCCTCTGCGCTTTGGCCGTTCTCCACGCTCGGTTGGCCCGAACAGACGCCTGAATTCAACTATTTCTACCCGACGGACGTGCTCGTAACGGGCTACGATATCATACCCTTCTGGGTTATGCGCATGATGTTCTCCGGACTTCGCTACACGGGGAAGGTTCCCTTCCACGACGTGCTCATTCACGGCCTCGTGCGCGACGAGCAGGGGAGAAAGATGAGCAAATCGCTCGGTAACGGCATTGATCCGCTCGTCGTCATTGAAAAATACGGTGCGGATTCTCTGCGCCTTTCCCTTGTAACGGGTGTTGCACCCGGAAACGATACGCGTTTCACCGAAGGAAAAGTGGAGGCGGCACGCAACTTTATCAATAAAATCTGGAACGCCTCGCGCTTCGTTCTTATGAACGCAAAGGATACTGAAGTTCCCAAGGATCTTTCGGGAATCAAGCTTGCGCCCGCCGATCGGTGGATCATTTCCCGTTTGCAGGCGACCATTCGCGAAGTTACCGTTTCTTTGCAGAAGTACGATCTCGGCATCGCCGCGGATAAACTCACGAGCTTTGCATGGGATGATTTTTGCGATTGGTACATCGAGCTTTCCAAGCCCGCGCTCTACGGGAATGATCCCGAAAGAAAGCGCTCCACGCTCGGCGTGCTCTTCTACGTGCTCACCAACCTCTTAAAGCTTTTGCATCCGTTTGCGCCCTTCGTCACGGAGGAGATCTACGGATACCTGCCCCATACGAAAGGGGATATCATTTCGGCAGAATATCCGCGCTACAATTCCAAGCTTGCCTATAAGAAGGAAGCAAAGGCATTTGAAGGAGTTATCGAGCTTATTAAAGCGGTGCGTGCCATTAAAGTTTCCGTTAATTGCCCGCCCGCCAAGAAGGTGCACCTCTATCTCATTACGGAAGCGCGCAGGCTTATTTCCGTAAATAAAAATTCCATTCTCCGCCTTGCAGGCGCAAGGGAGATCGATTTCACAGAAAGCGGCGCGGCGGCAGGGGAGAAAACGGTTTCTCAGGTTACCGAGATCGCGCAGATCTTCATTCCGCTCGGCGAGCTCGTGAACATCGAGGAAGAGCGCGCACGCCTTCAAAAAGAGCTTGAGCGCGTTATCAGCGAAATTGCCCGTGCAGACGGCAAGCTTCAGAACAAGAATTTCCTTTTGAAGGCGCCCAAAAAGCTTGTGGAAGATGAAGCGGCGAAGAAGGAAAAGTACCTTGAAATGAAGGAAAAGATCGAGCAGCAGCTCAAATCACTGTAAAATTTGCATGCGGTGGGAATTCCCACCGCATTTTGCGTTAAAATTAGAGAAAGAACGGCATTATATTTCTTTTGATAATCGTGCGTTTGTCTGTTGACAATTTTGGCAATATTTGGTATGATAGTTCATGTAAAACCATGGAGGAAATTATGAAGGACTTCATTGTGAACGACGAAGATTCCCTTGCAAAGTTGCTTGCGCGCGTTCGTGCCGCGCAGGAGAAATTTGCAAAATTCACACAGGAGCAGGTAGATGAGATTTTCTACCGTGCCGCGCTCGCCGCAAACAAAGCGCGCATTCCGCTCGCCAAGCTCGCGGTGGAGGAGACGGGAATGGGTATCGTCGAGGATAAGGTCATCAAGAACCACTATGCCTCGGAATATATCTATAACGCCTATAAGCACGAGAAAACGTGCGGCGTTATCGAGCACGACGAGGGCTTTGGCTACACGCGTATTGCAGAGCCGATCGGTGTGATCGCCGCCGTGATTCCAACAACGAACCCTACTTCTACCGCCATCTTTAAGTGCCTTATCTGCTTAAAGACGCGTAACGGCCTTATCATCTCGCCCCATCCTCGGGCAAAGAAGAGCACCATTGCGGCAGCGAAGATCGTTTTGGAAGCGGCTGTGAAGGCAGGCGCGCCCGAAGATATCATTAGCTGGATCGATGAACCCACCGTGCCGCTCTCCGGAATGATTATGCGAGAGGCGGATATGATCCTCGCCACCGGCGGACCCGGAATGGTGCGAGCGGCGTATTCTTCCGGAAAGCCCGCGCTTGGCGTTGGTGCGGGTAACGTACCCGCCGTCGTGGATAGCTCTGCAGATATCAAGCTCGCGGCATCCTCCATTCTTCACTCAAAAACGTTTGATAACGGTATGATCTGCGCCTCCGAACAGGCGGCGATCGTGCATAAGGATATTTACGACGCATTCAAGCAGGAGATGCAAATGCGCGGCGCTTACTTTTTGAACCCTGAAGAAACGGAGAAGGTAAGAAAGACGATCATCATCAACGGCGCGCTCAATTCACGCATCGTGGGGCAATCCGCAGAAAAGATCGCCACGCTTTCCGGCTGCTGCGTTCCCGCGGGAACGCGCGTGCTCGTGGGCGAGGTGGAATCGGTAGAACTCAGTGAAGAATTTGCCCACGAAAAGCTTTCGCCCGTACTTGCAATGTATCGTGCAGAGGATTTTGCAGACGCCATTGAAAAGGCGGATCGCCTCGTTCAGGACGGCGGACTCGGGCACACTTCTTCACTCTATATCAACACGGCTACGGAGGGCAAAAAGCTTGAAGCGTTCCGCGCCCGCATGAAAACGTGCCGTATCGTCGTAAATACGCCTTCCTCTCACGGTGGCATCGGCGATCTATACAATTTCAAATTTGCACCGTCGCTTACGCTCGGCTGCGGCTCCTGGGGCGGAAATTCTGTTTCGGAGAACGTGGGCGTGAAGCACCTCATCAATATTAAAACCGTTGCGGAAAGGAAGGAAAATATGCTGTGGTTCAGAGCACCCGAAAAGATTTATTTCAAGCGCGGTAGCCTTGGCGTTGCGCTCAAAGAGCTTGGCGAAGTTTATAAGAAGAGAAAGGCTTTCATCGTAACCGATAAATTCCTTTTCGATAGCGGCTTCACAAAGCAAATCACGAAAATTCTTGAGGAGCAGGGGATCACCCACGCCACCTTCTTTAACGTAACGCCCGATCCCACGCTCGCTTGCGCGAATGAAGGCGTTCAGCAGATGCGTGCATTTGAGCCGGACGTTATCATCGCAGTAGGTGGCGGCTCTCCCATGGATGCTGCAAAGATCATGTGGGTTCTTTACGAGCATCCCGAAGTTGATTTTGAGGATATGGCAATGCGCTTTACCGATATCCGTAAGCGCGTTTATTCCTTCCCTCATATGGGAGAAAAGGCGCTCTTCGTTGCCATTCCCACAACGGCAGGTACGGGCAGCGAGGTTACGCCGTTTGCCGTTATCACCGATGAAAAAACGGGTACAAAGTACCCGATCGCCGATTACGAGCTTATGCCCGATATGGCGATCGTGGATGCCGATCTTATGATGAACATTCCGAAGGGGCTTACTGCCGCTTCCGGTATCGACGCCGTGAGCCACGCGATGGAGGCCGTCGTCTCCCTCATGGCAACCGATTTCACGAACGGTACGGCAAAAGAAGCATTAAAGCTTCTCTTCGAATATCTGCCGCGCGCCTATGAAAAGGGTGCCGACGATGCGGAAGCTCGAGAGCGCGTTGCGAACGCGGCAACGATGGCCGGTATGGCGTTTGCCAACGCATTCCTCGGCGTTTGCCATTCAATGGCGCACAAGCTCGGTTCTTATTTCCACCTTCCGCACGGCGTTGCCAATTCGCTTATGCTTGAAGAGGTGATCCGCTTCAACAGCTCGGAGTCGCCAGCAAAAATGGGTACTTTCCCGCAGTACGCTTATCCGCAGGCTCGGGCTCGGTATGCCGACGTTGCGCGCTATCTTGGCTGCATGGGCAATACGGATGAAGCGCTCGTAGAAGCGCTCATAGAAAAATTAAACGAATTGCAACGGGCAATCGGGCAACCGAAAACGATAAAGGAAGCGCTTGAAGGCAAGTACAGCGAAGAGCAGTTCCTTGAAAAGCTCGATGAAATGACGGAGGCGGCGTTCGATGATCAGTGCACGGGCGCAAATCCCCGTTATCCCATGATGAGTGAAATTAAACAGATGTATCTGAACGCATATTACGGGAAATAAGATGCGAGGAATTCCAACGGCTGTAAACAGAATCAGAAGAAAGATATTTGCGGAAATTGCACGCATTGCCTTTGAATCGGAGGATGTGCGCGGCGATTTGGAAGCAGTGCCTTATTCGCTCACGCCTTCCGAACGCCCACAGTTTCGCGAAAGCATCTACCGCGAGCGCGCCATAGCATCCGAGCGCGTTCGCCTTGCCATGGGGCTTTCGCTCAATCCGCAGAATCAACCGGTAAATCCCACCAATGGACTGGAAGAGAGCAATATCTCCGAGCGCTACTATGAACCTCCGCTCATGCAGGTGATTCCCTCGGCATGCGATAAATGTGAGGAAAACTCCTTTGTAGTGAGCAACCATTGCAGGCAATGTATTGCGCGTTACTGCGTTGAATCTTGCCCGGTGGACGCAGTTTACGTTCGGGATGACGGTTACGCCGAGATTGATCAGGAAAAATGTATTCGCTGCGGAAAGTGCAAAGCGGCTTGCCCGTACGATGCGATCACCCATCAAATTCGCCCGTGCGCCGCGGCGTGCGGCGTGAACGCCATCTCCAGTGATGAATTGGGGCGCGCGTACATTCATCCCGAAAAGTGTGTGGGGTGTGGGCAATGCATGGTCACCTGCCCGTTTGGCGCAATTGCCGATAAATCACAGCTCTATCAACTCATTCGAGCGCTTAAGGGTGAAGATGAGATCATCGCGGAAGTTGCGCCTGCTATCGTTGGGCAGTTTGGGGAAAACGTAACCCTCGGGCAGCTCATAACTGCGCTAAAAAAACTCGGTTTTTCCGATGTTGTGGAAGTGGCGCACGGCGCCGACAGCGCTGCAAAAGCTGAGGCACGCACTTATGCCACGAAGGTAGCAACGGGAAAGCTGCCTTATCTGCTCACTTCCTGTTGCCCCAGCTGGAGTATGCTCGCAAAGCGAGAAATTTCCGATAAGGTAGAGCTCGTTTCGAGCGAGCTAACGCCTATGGTGGCAACGGCGCAAAAAATCAAAGAGAAATCTCCCAAGGCTCACGTTGTATTCATTGGCCCGTGTGCGGCAAAAAAACTGGAAGCACTGCGAAAGGACGTGCGCAGCGAGGTTGAATTCGTAATTACTTTCGAGGAGCTTGCCGCGATCTTCGAAGCGCGAGGGATTGATCCTGCCACTTGCACCGAAGAGGTGTGGAACGGGGCTACCGCGGCGGGAAGGGGATACGGCGCGGCCGGCGGCGTTGCAGATGCGATTGAACGCTGTGTGCGCGAATATTATCCCGATACCGAAGTGAAGATCGAGCACGCGGAAGGGCTTTTCGATTGCAGAAAGATGCTCACACTCGCCAAACACGGTAAAAAGAACGGATGTCTCATCGAAGGAATGGGGTGTCCGGGCGGCTGTGCTGGCGGCGCCGGCGTGAATATACCTGTGGCAAAAGGGGTGCGAGCCGTGCAAAAATTTGCCGCAGATACGCAAAAAAAGCTCCCTGATGCCCAGTCAGAGAGCGAAAATAAGAATTAAGCATAGTACTATGTGAGGCATAATACTCATCAAACAGATAAAAAATTTGCTTTATCACATCAAAAAAGCGCCCTGCTCGGGGCGCTTTTTGCTTGTTCTTTTATTCAAGTGGAACAACGTTTACCTTGATCTTTGCGATTACCCCTTCGATGAGGCGAATTTCCGCATCGAAAACGCCAAGCTGGCGGAAACCGATTTTTGCGTTGATCTTCTTCTTATCCACCTCAAAGCCGAGCGCAAAGAGGGCTTCAGAGATCTTTTCCGTAGTCACTGAGCCGAATACTTTGCCGTTGTTGCCTACGCGAATGGGAACCGTTACGGTGGTTCCATCGATCTTCGCCGCAAGTTCCTTTTGTGCTTTTATATTTTCTGCTTTATGGAAGGCAACCGCCGTGCGCTTTTGCTGAATTTCATTGATGCCGCCCGCCGTAGCGATATCAGCGAGGCCCTTCTTCAAGAGGAAATTTTTTGCGTAGCCATCGGAGACTTCAATGATATCTCCCTTCTTGCCGCTGCCTTTCACATCTGCCTTAAGAATGACTTTCATATACTTTTTCCTTATGGGATTTATTTCATCTGTTATTTTACAGAAATTTCCTGCGTTTGTCAAGATATTTTTCCGAAAAAGAGCAATACTGTGAAGAAGGAGGGATGTAAAATGGAATTTGGTAATATCAACAGCGGTGTATCCTGCGGTGTTACAGATTGCAGATTCAACCGTGACGGCATGTTGTGTGAGCTTGATAAGATCCACGTGGGTAATACTTGCGATTGCGAGCATTGCACCTGCTGCGACAGCTTTGTAAAGAGAAGCTAACGAGGGGGAGCATTTGCTCCCTTTTTGTATAAAAGCACATTGATTGCACAAAGTAACATCGCAGCGGAGGATCCGCTTATTGATAGAGTTTTTGCCGCAGATTACCCTCGGCAAAAACGCGGAGGGGGCGCAACTTGCGCCCCCTCTTGATATATCTTGCATGGTGAGGGCTGCACGAGCATAAATTAGTACGTATGAAACTTCGAAGCTTTTTGAAATTTTTTATTGCTGCATTGCCGTTTATTACCGTTTTCGTTATAGTAGCGGCAGTAATTTTTTATCCGAAGGAACACGAGAAAGAGAATGCGGAAAAGCGGATCGTGCGCATTTGGAACGTTGATACATTCGAGGGTGGGAAGGGATCGCGCACCGCATTCTTGCGGAATGTGGCCCGCCGAGTAGAAAAGGAACGTGAGGGGGTGTATTTCCTCATTTCGAGCTACACCGCGGAGGGAGCGGAAGCAGCTTTTTCCAAGGGGGAAGCGCCCGATATGTTATCCTTCGGCGTGGGGCTTTCCACCTTTGCAGAGAAATCACTTCCATTGCCGTATTCGTTTGCCGGTGGTGATCTGGAAGGGAAAACGCTCGCCTATCCTTGGTGCAGAGGGGGATATTCTCTCTTTTCGCTCGATGAACGCTTTGATCAAGAGGGGCGTGTTGCCATTTCGGTTGGGGGAAGCAATCTTCCCGAGGTTGCCGCGCGGTACGCCAAAATTTTTGGAGAGGAGGTGGAATCCACCGCAGCGTACGTGGGTTTTCTCAGCGGAAAGTACCGCTACCTCCTCGGAACACAGCGAGATATCTGCCGTTTTCAGACGCGAGGCGCTTCCGTTTACGAGAAAAAACTTTCCGCCTACAACGATCTCTACCAATATCTCTCCCTGCTTTCCAATGAAAATCGGGAGGATTGTCTTGCGTTTTTTGAGGTTCTTCTCTCCGAGAAGGTGCAGAGCAGCCTTTTTGAGATCGGTATGTTTCCCGTTGAGGGGGATGAGAGCGAGCGGACGGTGAACGTCTTTTCTGATAAAAACGCCTTAGAAAATATACGAATTCTTGCAAAGCAAGAAGTTGATGAAAAAAATCTCGACAATTTTTTAAAAACCATTTGAATTATGCGAAGAAATATGGTAGAATGGTAGGAGCATTAATATGGATATTTATGCGCTCTTGAGCGAACGCTTTGCAAAGCTCACACTTGTGCGAAATTTTTCCTTCGCACGGAATACGACGATCGGCTGCGGCGGCACAGCTGCTGTGTGCGCCTATCCCACGGGAAAAGAGGAGCTTACCGCTCTAATTTCCTTTTTGGAAAAGCAGAAAATTGCATATTGCTTTCTCGGCGCGGGGGCGAACGTACTTCCTGCGGAAGGCTATTACAGCGGCGTTGTGATTCGTTTTTCCCGCATGCGCCGCCTTGTAGCGAAAGGTGAGAGGATAATTGCCGATGCCGGCGTTACGGGCGGTGAGCTTCTTCGCTTTGCGCGAGCACACAACATTGGCGGCTTGGAATTTCTTACGGGAATTCCAACCACGGTGGGCGGTGCAACTTGCGGAAACGCAGGAGTAGGAGAAGGGCATATCGGCGATCTCGTTTTAGAAGTTTGCGGCGTTGAGCACGGAAAAATGCGCGTGTTTTCTCTCACGGATTGCGCCTTTTCGGAGAAAAAGAGCGCTTTTCAGAACGGTGCTGCCATTGCAGAAGTAACGTTGCGCGGATTTTCTTCTTCCCAAGAGAAGATCGAGGCGCGTCTTGCTTACTTTCGCGATAGGCGCAGGCATCTTCCCAAGGGCAGGAGTATGGGCTGTGTATTCGTAAATCCACCCGAGATATCGGCAGGAAAGCTCATTGAGGATTGCGGACTCAAGGGATTTCGCTTAGGCGGCGCGTACGTGGCGGAAGAGCACGCGAATTTCGTGATGAACGGCGGTGCAACTGCGTTAGAGATATCAACGCTAATTGAACATATCAAACGAACGGTTTTTGAGCGGACGGGCATTCTCCTTCGGGAGGAGATCCGAAGGCTCCCCGTAGATTACATACAGGAAAGTACAGCGGAGAACAGAATATGAAGCTTACGGCAGATTATCATACGCACACAATTTATTCCGATGGAAAAAATACCGTCCTTGAGAACGCCCTCGCGGCAGACGAGGTGGGGCTCAAAGAGATCGCCATCACCGAGCACGGCTATTCGCATTGGTTCCGCGGCCTCAAACGGAGCGAAACAACCGCTTGGCTGGAGGAGATCGCCGAAGCGGACAAGCAGACGAACGTGAAGGTACTGCGCGGTATGGAATGCAACATTCGCGGTGTTTCCGGGCTCTGTGATTTTACGGAAAGCGATTACGAGAATTTCGACGTATTCCTCGCGGGAATTCACGTCGTTATCCGCTACGAGCACTTTTCGGATAGAAAACTCGGCTGGAGCGGATGGCGCAGGCGCCTCGTGGGCATGAAGCCTTCTTCTTCTCTCTTGCGCGATACGACGAAGGCATTCGTCAACGCGATTGAAAAAAATCCCATCGACATCATTACACACCTCAATTTCCAGTGTTTTGCAGATGTTGTTGAGGTTGCCAAGTGCTGCAGCGATAACGGCACTTACCTTGAAATCAGTTCGAAAAAGGAACACCTCACCGATGAGGAGCTTGCCGATATCGTGGCGAAAACGGAAGTGAAATTTATCGTCAATTCAGATGGGCATTTCACATCGCGCATCGGCGATTGCACGCTCGCGGAAAAGCAGATATTAAGAGTGGGAGTTCCCCTTGAGCGGATCGTGAACGTTGATGGAAAACTTCCAACCTTCCGCTTTGCAGAGTTCAAAAAGCACATGTAAGCGGAGGTGGCCCGTGAACTTCACGCAGGAAATCAAGCGTGATTTAATTAAATATTTTCCGAAGGATCGGGATAGCAAGAGTGCACTTCTTGCCGCCGTTCTCGATACGAGCGGAAATTTCCGTTTTGGCGAAGGAAACACGCTTATCAATTTCACTTTCACCATTGAGAGCGAAGAGAGTGCGGAGTATCTTTTGGGCGTGTTCGAGCAGCTTTTTCCGGGGGAACGCATGACAGTCTCTCAGATCGTGCTCGATCCGAAGCGCGGAAAAAATAAGCTCACCGTTTCTTATACGGGAGCTCGGGCAGCAGAGCTTACTGATGCGATTCGAGGTTACGAAGAGGGCGATGAAGCGGATATTTACTACCTTCGAGGTGCCTTTTTAAGCGGCGGAAGCTGCACGCTTCCCAAAGAGGGAAAAAAAACAGGATACCACCTTGAAGTCGTTTTTGAAGATCAAAGCAAAGCAACGTTTTTTTTGGAGCTTCTCGAACGTTTTCAGCTCATTGGAAGCATCGTAAGGCGCGGAGATAAACAAGTCGGCTATCTCAAAAGTCGAGAGGCGATTTCCGATTTCTTATCGGTGATCGAAGCGCGAAGAGCGCTCCGCACGCTGGAAAAAATCTCTGCCACGCGTGAAGAAAATAACCAAGAGAACCGTGTGGGCAACTGTATGGCAGGCAACGCCGATAAAACGGCGATTGCGAGCGCCGCGCAAACGGTCGCCTTTAAACGGCTGAAAAGAGAGGGGGTGCTTTCTGCACTGGAAGCTTCGCTCAAAGAGGTTGCCGAAGCGCGCCTGGAAAACCCCACACTTTCCTTAGTGGAGCTTGCAGAAAAGCTCAATATCACCAAAAGTTGCCTCAACCATAGAATCAGAAAGTTGATGCAGTTATATATAAAGACAGTTTCGTGAGAACATATGACTGATTTCGTACATCTCCATCTGCATACCGAATATAGCCTTCTCGACGGTGCCGTGAAGGTGGATGATCTTGTGCGCCACTGTGTGGAAAATAACATTGATACAGTTGCCGTAACCGATCACGGCAATATGTATTCTTCACTCCGTTTCGCTGAAAAGTGCAAAAAGAACAAGATTAAGGCAATTATCGGCTGCGAGTTTTACGTTGTGGATAACTACCGTGAGCGCATTGATCAGAAGGCAGATCATCTCATTTTACTTGCCAAAAATAAGGCCGGCTATATCAATCTTGTTCAACTCGATTCGCTCGCCTTCGTCGATGGCTTCTACTATCGCCCTCGTATTGATTACACCGTGCTCAAAGAGCATACGGAAGGGGTGATCTGCCTCTCCGCATGCCTTGCCGGGCGTATTCCGCGCCTTCTAATGGCGGGGGAATATGAAAAAGCGAAGGAATTCGCCCTCTATATGCAGGGCCTTTTCGGCGAGGATTTCTATCTGGAAATTCAAGATCACGGGCTTGCCGAACAAAAGCGCATTTTGCCTGATCTCGTGCGCCTTTCCAAAGAGACGGGCATCGAACTCGTTGCCACGAACGACGTGCACTATCTTCGATCAGAGGATTGGGAAATGCAGGACGTTCTCATGTGTATTCAAATGAAGAAGACGCTTGACGATCCTGCTCGCATGAAGATGGAAACGAAGGAATTTTACATGAAATCGGGCGATGAGATGGCGGCGCTTTTTCCCCATCTTCCGCAGGCGATTGCCAATACGCGCGTCATCGCGAATAAAATTTCCGATACCGATACGCCCTTCAACTTAAAGCCGAACGGCGATCCCGTTTACGATAAATCGCTCATTCCACTTTATACAGCAGACGACGGCACGTCATCCGATGATTATCTCAGGCGGCTCACTTGGGAGGGGCTTTCCACGCGCTATCCCGAAATTACGGAAGAAATCCGTGCACGCGCGGAATACGAGCTGAGTGTTATCATCAAGATGGGCTTTGCCGATTACTATCTCATCGTGTGGGATTATATCAATTGGTCTCGCCTCCACGATATTCCTGTTGGCCCGGGTAGAGGCTCTGGCGTGGGAAGCATCGTTGCCTACGCCATCGGGATCACAAACGTTGATCCCTTGCGCTACGATCTGCTCTTTGAGCGATTTTTAAATCCCGATCGCGTTTCCATGCCCGATTTCGATGTTGATTTTTGCACGGCGCGCAGAGAAGAAACCATTGAATACGTTCGAAGGCGCTATCATCCCGAGAACGTGGCGCAGATCATCACCTTCGGTACGCTCGCTTCGCGCGCAGCAATCAAGGATGTAGGGCGCGTTATGCGCGTGCCGTATGCCGATACCGATCGCGTTACCAAACTCATGGACGGAAAATCAACGATCCGCGAACTATTGGGGCTCAATCTTGCAGGCTGCAGAAAAAAAATTGAAAAGCTTGCCGAGGAAGTTGCAGAGCAAAAAAATATTGTTGCAAGTGCGCCAAACGGAGCGGAGGGCGAAGCTGCAATGAAGCTTGCCGATTTGCAGAGCAAGCTGGATGAAGCGCAGAAAAAGCTTTCCGATCAAGAAGGAAAGCGCAACGCCGAATTCATCGAGATATACGAAAGCGACGAAACGCTGAAACGCGTTATCGATATGGGGCTAAAGCTGGAAGGAATGCCCCGTAATACCTCAAAGCACGCTGCAGGCGTGGTTATTTGCCGCAAAAAGATCGCCGATAACGTGCCGCTTTCTCGCAACAATGAGGATATCACCACGCAGTTTGATATGAAGGAAGTAGAATCCATCGGTATGCTGAAGATGGATTTCCTTGCGCTCACAACGCTTACCGATATCAAAAAGGCGCTCGATTATATCAAAGAGGATACGGGAAGAACGGTAACGTTCGATCAGAGCTGCGATGATCCGGGTGCGTACGCGCTCATTTCGGAAGGGGATACTGATGCAGTATTCCAACTTGAACAGGGTGGTATGAAGCGCTTCATGAAACAGCTTCAGCCCAACTGCCTTGAAGATCTTATCGCCGGAATCTCTCTCTACCGCCCCGGCCCCATGGATTTCATTCCCAACTATCTCAAAAACAGGGCGGATCCTCAGCACATCGAATATCTCACGCCCCTTCTTCGCCCCATTCTTGAAAAGACGTACGGCGTTATCATCTACCAAGAGCAAGTTATGCAGATCTTCCAAAATCTCGCAGGCTACTCTTTGGGGCAGGCAGATCTCGTTCGCCGCGCGATGTCGAAAAAGCATCTCAACGAGCTGATGGCGCAGAAGGAAAAGTTCATCTACGGCGATATAGAAAAGGGCGGAAATATCACGGGCTGCGTGGCGCGCGGAATTGCACCCGAGGTTGCCGCGGAGCTTTTCGGGCAGATGGAATCTTTTGCTTCGTATGCATTCAACAAGTCGCACGCGGCGGCCTATTCCGTAGTCACCTATCAAACGGCGTTTTTAAAGAAATATTATCCCAAGGAAT
Organism: Clostridia bacterium; assembly: GCA_017507045.1. Lineage (GTDB taxonomy): Bacteria > Bacillota > Clostridia > Christensenellales > Borkfalkiaceae > Gallimonas. The sequence goes on from JAFWBP010000016.1 coordinate 41,700, forward strand.
TCCTTGCAGGCGTTCTCAACAACCGCATTGATAAGATTGAAGAGATCGCCAAGTACGTCGTTTATATGAAGGAAAAGAACATCGCGGTGTACCCGCCCGATGTGAACTGCTCCAAGGCGTACTTTTCTGTGCAGGATAAGGGTTTGCGTTTTGGGCTTTGCGCCCTGCGCGGCGTGGGGATCGGCGCTATGGAAGCGGTGATTGCCGAGCGAGAGAAGAACGGCCCCTTCAAGGATTTCCCCGATTTCCTTATGCGCTGCATTAAGTTCGTGAACAGGCGCATGGTGGAAGCGCTCATTTTTGGCGGCGCCTTCGATGGAATGGGTAAGCGGCGTTCGCAGTACGCAGCAGTTTGTGAAGAGCTCATGCGCCGTATTGCAGGAATGGATAAGCAGCGGAGCGGCTTGCAGATGTCTCTCTTCGGTGATATCATCGCCGAGGAAGCGCCTAAAGCGGAATACCCCGATATTCCCGAGTGGGATACGATGGATCTACTTTCTAAGGAAAAATCGGTGCTCGGTGTTTACGTAAGCGGGCATCCCTTCGGGATGTATGCAAAGCACTTCGAGCGTTGCAATTTCCACTGCGGCATGCTTGCCGATTACGAGGAAGATGAGGAGACGGGGGATCGCGTATACCAGCGCATCAAGAGTGGGGATGCCGTTACGATGGGTGGAATCGTTTCCTCGGTGAAGCGCATCAATACGAAGTCCGGCACCACAATGGCGTTTATCACGCTGGAAGATCTGTACGGCAGTATCGAGTGCGTGGCGTTTCCGCGCATCTTCGAAAAAGCAAAGCCATTCCTGCGGCAGGATGCCGTGGTGAGCGTTGCAGGAAAAATTGATATTGCACCGGAAAAGTTGCCCGTTATCGTGCTTGATACCCTCGAAGGATTTACTCCTTCAGAAGAAAAGCGTGAACCCGTGCGAGAAGAGCCAAAAGAGCAGGTGCTTTGGCTTGATGCCCGTGCGATGAGTGAGGAAGATTTTTCTGAACTCATAGAGGCTGTGATGCAATATGAAGGCAATATGAAGGCGAAGATCTTGCACGGCGGAAAGAGATATGAATTTTCCGTTAATTTAAGCCGTGCGCTTTCAGCGGAGCTACGCACCTTCCTGCCGGCGGCCTGCATCAAGCTCGTTTAAAAATTATTTGGTAAAATAATTCAAAATTAATAGAAAACCTATTCCAATTTTCGGCAGTATCTGCTATAATGAATAGGTATGGATATACGGAGGTCAGAATGAAGAGAATCGGCTTACTTACAAGCGGAGGGGATGCGCCCGGTATGAACGCGGCGATCCGCGCCGTCGTGCGCACCGCCATCTATTATGGAATGGAGGTGTACGGCATCGAGCGCGGCTACGCAGGTCTCATTGAGGATAGAATGGAAAAGATGGAGATGCGAACCGTATCCGATATCGTTCACCGCGGCGGCACGAAGCTTAGAACGGCGCGTTGCCTTGAAATGCTCACGAAAGAGGGGCAGGAGCAGGCGGTTGCCACACTCAGAAGGCGTGGGATTGAAGGTCTCGTCGTCATCGGTGGCGATGGCTCCTTCCGCGGTGCAAAATGCCTCACAGAGAATTACGGAATTCCCACAATCGGCATTCCCGGCACGATTGATAATGATCTCGAATACACCGATTATACGCTTGGCTTCGATACAGCGGTAAATACCTGCATCGAAGTTATCAACAAGCTACGCGATACGATGAATTCTCACGAGCGCATCTCAGTTGTGCAGGTAATGGGGCGCCATTGCGGCGATATTGCGCTTTACGCAGGCATCACCTCGGGCGCCGAAATTATCGTCGTTCCTGAAATTCCCTATAAAATGGAGGATGTTATCTCGCGCATCAAGCGTTCCCGCGAAGGCGGCAAGCACTCTAACATCATCGTGATCGCTGAGGGCGTTATGAGTGCAGAAGAATTTACCAAGCAGCTCCAGTCGCTCACGAAATATTCTGTTCGTGCCACGAACATCGGGCATATCCAGCGCGGCGGCTCGCCTTCCATGGCGGATAGAATGCTTGCGGCGCAGTTTGGCAACAAGGCGGTGCGCCTCCTCAAGGATGGCATCGGAAACCGCGTTGTTGGCATTCGCAATAACCAAATTATTGATATGGATATCATCGAGGCAGTCTCTATGGAAAAGCGCTTCAATTACGAGCTTTATGAGACGTTACAGATGATCTCCCTGTAACAGTCGTTTATCCTTTTAATAATAGCAGGGTTTTATCGCAGTAAGGGGAATTCCATGATACTTTCAGTGTGCATGAGTCCGAGTGTGGATGTCACCATAGAGCTCGATTCGCTCAACGTTGGGAAGACGAACGTTGTGAAAAGCAAATCGCTTTCCTTTACGGGGAAAGCAATCAACGTGGCAATCGGCGTGGCGCGCCTAGGTGAGGCGGTGCAAGCAACGGGCTTTATGTACAGCGAAAACGGCGCGATGTTCGAGCGTGCGCTCGAAAAAGAGGGCGTTCCTTACGCCTTCGTCGGCTGTGAGGGCAGAGTGCGTGAGAATTATAAGATCATTGATCAGCGTTCCATGCTCACCGAGATCAACGACGTAGGCGCGCGCATCGGCGCGGATAAGCTTGTGGAACTCATGCAGGTGGTGCGCGATCGCTCTTCAGAGGCGAACGTTACCGTTATCTCAGGCGGGCTTCCCCGCGGCGTGGAAACAAGCTATTACCGTGAGATTCTTCGCGCGGTCGATCGAAGATCTTTGCGTATCGCGGATACTACGGGCGCAAAGATGTTTGCGGCACTCGAGGCGGGGGTGGATCTCGTGAAGCCCAACCGCGAGGAGCTTGAGGAATCGCTGGGCCGCACGCTCAGAACGAAAGAGGATATTCTTTCCGCCTGCCAAGAGCTGATAAGCCGCGGTGCCAAAACGGTGCTTCTCTCCCTCGGAAAGGATGGTGCCGTTATCACCAACGGTACGAACAGCTATTATTGTAAGAGCATCAACGTGGCGGTCAACTCTACGGTTGGTGCAGGTGACGGTATGGTTGCGGCAGCAGCCGTGATGCTGCAAAAGGGGGCCGATTTGCCCGATATCCTGCGCGCCGGCGTTGCGGCAGGCACGGCAACGGTTACCACTTTCGGCACAACATCCTTTACAAAAACGAAGTATGAAGAGGTGTTCTCCAATCTCTCCGTTACACAGTTTTAATTGCGTGATACCCGAAACGTCGCGTGTAACGTTTGCGCCCTTTGTTTCACATGCGCAAACCGTATAAAATGAACCTTGACCACAAGATATAGTGGCATTAAAAAGATTATAATGCAAAATATGGTGCCAAACGCTTGACAGCGGCACGATAAGAATGTTATAATAAATGCGTTCCCATCCGGGGAACGCTTCTTTTCTTTGCTTTACAAAATGGCAAAAAAAGGGTTACGCAGAAGAAAAAAAGAGAGGTGTATCATGAAAATTATAAAGAGAAACGGTACGGAAGTCCCTTTCGATATTGAAAAGATTTTGAACGCTATCCGCAAGGCGAATAACGAAGTCAGCGAGGGAGCACGGCTCACCGAGGAGCAGATCACGGGAATTGCGCAAAAAGTTACGGCGCTTGCAGGTGATCTCAACCGAGCTGTAAATGTTGAAGAGATCCAGGATTTCGTGGAGAACCAGATCATGGATCAAAAGGCGTTCTCCGTTGCAAGAAAGTACATCACGTATCGCTATACACGTTCGCTCGTCCGCCAGTCGAATACGACGGACGCGCAGATCCTCACGCTCATCGAGTGTAACAATGAGGAAGTGAAGCAGGAGAATTCCAATAAAAATCCCACGGTCAATTCCGTTCAGCGCGATTATATGGCAGGCGAAGTCTCGAAAGATCTCACGCGCCGCATTCTGCTTCCGCCCGATATCGTAGAGGCGCACGATGAGGGAATTCTGCACTTCCACGACGCCGATTACTTTGCGCAACACATGCACAATTGCGACCTCGTAAATTTGGAGGATATGTTGCAGAACGGCACCGTTATCTCGGGAACTTTCATCGAAAAGCCGCATTCCTTCTCCACGGCGTGTAACATTGCAACGCAGATCATCGCGCAGGTCGCTTCCAATCAGTACGGTGGGCAGAGCATTTCTCTCACGCACCTCGCGCCTTTCGTAGATATCAGCCGCAAAAAGATCCGCGCCGAGGTTGCCGCAGAGCTTGCCGGAGTAGGCGTTTTTGATGAAGAGCAAATTGCAAAAATCGCTGAAAAGCGCCTTCGCGACGAGGTTAAGAAGGGAATTCAAACGATTCAGTATCAGGTGGTAACCCTTCTCACAACGAACGGTCAGGCTCCCTTCGTTACCGTGTTCATGTATTTGGGTGAAGCACGCAGCGAGCGTGAGCGCGGCGATCTTGCCATGATCATCGAGGAAACGCTTCTTCAGCGCATTCAGGGCGTAAAGAATGAATCGGGCGTGTGGGTAACGCCTGCCTTCCCCAAACTGATCTACGTTCTTGAAGAAGATAATATCCGCGAGGGTAGCAAATTTTGGGATCTCACCGTGCTGGCTGCAAAGTGCACCGCAAAGCGCATGGTTCCCGATTACATCTCCGAGAAGAAGATGCTCGAATACAAAAAGGATAAGAACGGCGAGGGGCATTGCTACACCTGCATGGGTTGCCGCAGCTTCCTCACGCCTTACGTGGATGCAGAGGGCAAGCCGAAGTATTACGGCAGATTCAATCAGGGTGTTGTAACGATCAACCTCGTTGATGTTGCGCTCTCCTCAAAGGGCAACGTGCTCGATTTTTGGACGATCTTTGATGAACGCCTCGATCTTTGCTATCGCGCCCTCCTCGAGCGCCACAACCGCCTCAAGGGCACGCTTTCCGATGCGGCGCCCATCCTTTGGCAGTACGGCGCGCTTGCACGCCTCAAGAAAGGGGAGACGATCGATAAGCTCCTCTACGGCGGCTATTCCACGATTTCCCTCGGCTTTGCAGGCCTTTACGAGTGCGTGAAATATATGACTGGTAAATCGCACACCGATGAAGAGGCGAAGCCCTTCGCACTCGCCGTGATGCAGCACATGAACGATAAATGCAAGGAGTGGAAGGAAAAGCACAAGATTGATTTCTCGCTCTACGGCACGCCGCTTGAAAGCACCACCTACAAGTTTGCTAAGGCGCTTCAGAAGCGGTTCGGCATCATTCCGGGCGTAACCGATAAGAACTATATTACCAACAGCTATCACGTGCACGTTTCCGAACCGATCGATGCATTCACCAAGCTCAAGTTTGAGAGTGAATTCCAGCAGCTCTCGCCGGGTGGCGCGATCTCCTACGTGGAAGTTCCCAACATGCAGGATAACATTCCTGCCGTGCTTGCCGTGATGCAGTATATCTACGATAACATCATGTACGCCGAGCTCAACACCAAGAGCGATTATTGCCAGGTGTGCGGCTACGACGGTGAAATCGCCATCGTGGAAGAGGATAACAAGCTCCTTTGGGAGTGCCCGCACTGCAAGAATCGCGATCAGAATAAGATGAACGTTGCACGCCGCACCTGCGGTTACATCGGCTCGCAGTTCTGGAATCAGGGCAGAACGCAGGAAATCAGAGATAGAGTTTTGCACCTTTAATTCACGGATTTCTCATTCGTAGCTCCTTGTTGGGTAATTACGGCAAGAAATTTTGTGAGAGGATAACGCATGAACGTTGCAGAAATTAAAAAAACAGATATCGCGAACGGAGAGGGAGTACGCGTCTCCCTCTTCGTTTCAGGTTGCACGCGGCACTGCAAGAACTGCTTTAACTCCGTTGCGTGGGATTTTAACTATGGCAGGCCCTTCACCGAAGAGGTGGAAAGGGAAGTTCTCGAAGCGCTTGCGCCTGAATTTATCGCAGGGTTAACGCTGCTCGGAGGCGATCCCTTCGAGCCTTCCAACCAGCGCGGATTACTGCCTTTTGTAAAAAAAGTGAAAGAGCGTTTTCCGCAAAAGAATATTTGGTGCTACACCGGATATACTTACCAAGATGGGGAAATTCGCGAGCCGCACGCACGCTGTGAGGTAACGCGCGAACTTATTTCCATGCTCGATGTGCTGGTAGACGGAATGTTCATCGAAGAATTGAAGGATATCCGCCTGAAATTCCGTGGTTCTTCCAACCAACGCGTAATCGACGTGCAAAAAACCTTGAAGGAAGGAACAATTCAACTCTATTTATCATAGCTCCTCCAACAGAGGAGCTATCTCCGTATGATGGGGCGTGTAAAAAAATCCGCAACACCGTTTTAGCGGCTTCCCTTTCAAGCGAAAATCCAAAAAATACATTTACAACATGAGGTGATATTATGAATAAAACACAACTTAAAAAGTATGCAAGGCTACTCGCCAAGGTGGGCGTGAACGTAAAGCGCGGGCAATGGGTTATCGTGCAAGCGGAACTCGATCAGCCTGAATTCGTGGAAATGTGCGTGGAAGAACTCTACCGCGCAGGCGCAGGAAAGGTTACCGTTGAATGGTCGCACCAGAACCTTGTTCCTCTGCACTATAAGCACCAAAAGCAGGCGAGCCTTGAGAAATTCGAAAAGTGGGAGATCGAGAAGCTTGAGCTGCGCAAAAAAGAGCTTCCGGCAATGCTCTACCTCGAATCCTCCAATCCCGATGGGCTTGCAGGAATGGATCAGGAAAAGTTCACCGCCGTTCGCAGTTCGCGCACGAAGGTGATAAAGCCATACCGCGATGAGATGGAGAATAAGTACCAGTGGTGTATCGCCGCAGTTCCCGGTGAAGCGTGGGCGAAGAAGGTATTCCCTGACTTAAAGCTCGGCAATACCGCCGTGAATAAGCTTTGGGATTGCATTTTAGAGGCGGCGCATGCAGAGGGATCCGATCCCGTGCGCGAATGGATGCGCCACAACGATGATCTGGCACAGCGCTGCGATAAACTTAATCGCCTCAAGCTCGTTTCGCTCGAATATAAATCCTCCAACGGTACCGATTTCAAGGTTGGGCTCATTGAAAACAGCGAGTTCAAGGGCGGCGCAGAGGAGACGATCGAGGGCGCCATTTTCAATCCGAACATTCCCTCTGAAGAGATTTTCATCTCTCCGAAAGCCGGGGTTGCAGAGGGTATTGTGTATTCCACGAAGCCGCTTTCCTATCAGGGCGAGCTCATTGAGAACTTCTCTCTCCGTTTTGAAGGCGGAAAGGTTGTTGAAGTGAAGGCAGAAAAGAACCAGCATCTCCTCGAAAAAATGGTATCCATGGATGAGGGTGCGCGAATGCTCGGCGAGTGTGCACTGATCGCCTACGATTCTCCCATTAACAATCAGGGTATCCTCTATTACAACACGCTGTTCGATGAGAATGCAAGCTGCCACCTTGCGCTTGGAAGGGGCTTCAACGAGTGCGTGCGAGGATTCGAAACTATGTCGCTCGAGGAACTGCACGAGAAGGGCATCAACGATAGTATGATTCACGTTGATTTCATGATCGGCTCGAAGGATCTCGAAATTGTAGGCGTTACGAAGAACGGCGAACGCGTGAAGATTTTTGAAAACGGCAATTGGGCAATATAATAAAGAGGTAATATGATTCAAATTGATATCTTTTCGGGCTTTTTGGGAGCTGGGAAAACAACGCTCATCAAAAAGCTCATCAAGGAGGGTTACGCAGGGGAGAAGGTCGTGCTCATCGAAAATGAGTTTGGTGAGATCGGCGTAGACGGCGGTTTTTTAAAGGACGCCGGGATTGAAATCACTGAAATGAATTCGGGATGCATTTGCTGTTCGCTCGTTGGCGATTTCTCCAAGGCACTCAAAGAGGTTGCCCAAAAGTTTGCCCCCGAGCGCATCGTAATTGAGCCTTCAGGCGTTGGTAAGCTTTCCGATGTGATCAAAGCCGTTCAACAAGCCGAAGTTCCCGAAAGCAGGCTGAACGCCTTCTGCACTGTTGTAGATGCAAAAAAGTGCAAGGTTTATCTTAAAAACTTCGGCGAATTTTTCCTCGATCAGGTGGAAAACGCCAGCTGCATCGTCCTCTCTCACACGGCTGATCCGAAGAAAGTTGCTGAGGCCGTGGCGCTTCTCAAAGAGCATACGAACGCTACGATCGTGACAACCGATTGGGATTCACTCGATGGAAAGGAAATCCTTTCCGCCATGCAAAGAACGGATTCTTTGCAAACCGAGATTGAAAAACTTGCCGCAGAGGCGCACGCGCACCATCACGAGCACGAACATCATCACCATCATGAAGATGAAGGGTGTGATGATCCTCACTGCCACTGCCATCATCACCACGAGCACGGCGAACACGATTGCCACCATCACGAGCACGAACATCATCACCATCATGAAGATGAAGAGTGTGATGATCCTCACTGCCACTGCCACCATCACCACGAGCACGGCGAACACCATCACGAGCATCATCATGCTGATGAGATCTTCACGAGCTGGGGCGTTGAGACGGCGAAACGCTTTACGCAAGCCGAGCTCGAAGGCGCACTCGCGGCGCTCGCTTCCGGCGAATACGGACAAGTTTTACGTGCAAAGGGCATCGTAGATGGCGAAAATGGCTGGCTGTACTTTGATTACGTGCCCGATGAAGCAGATGTTCGTACGGGAACGCCTGCCGTTACAGGAAGGCTTTGTGTGATCGGGTGCGATCTCAAAGAAGAGAAATTGAAGGAGCTCTTTTTGAAATAATATGCCCAAGGAAATACCCGTTTACCTCTTTCTCGGATTTTTAGATGCGGGGAAGACGAAGTTTATCCAAGAAACGTTTGAGGACGAGCGTTTCGATGATGCAAACGAACGTACGCTCCTGCTTGTGCTTGAAGAAGGAGAGGAAGAATTTGATCCTTCACGCTTTGCTGTTAAAAAATGTGCATTGGAAATCCTTCCGCAAGAAGAACTCACGCTCGAGCGGCTCACGGCATTGCAAAAAAAACACAAACCGCAACGCGTTGTAGTGGAATACAACGGAATGCTCACACTCGATGCGCTTTTTGATGCAATGCCGGATGGTTGGATGATCACGCAGGTGATGACATTTTTCGATGCCGCCACCTTCAAAAGATACAATCAGAACATGCGCCAGCTCGTATTCGATAAGCTGCAATATGCCGATATGGTGGTATTCAACCGCTTTCAAGATGATTTTTCACAGGAAGAGTTCCATAAAACCGTGCGCGGAGTAACCAGAAGGGCGAACATCGTGTACGAATACGTTGGCGGAAAGGCGGTATTTGATGAAATCGTGGATCCGCTTCCCTTCGATATTGACGCAAAGATCATTGAAATTGCCGATCGCGATTACGCATTTTTTTACCGCGATCTCGTGGAAGAAACGCCCAAATATGCGGGAAAAATCGTCCGCTTTAAGGGGCTCGTAGCCATAGACGGCAAAATGAAGAGTGGAACGATCGTTGTTGGAAGGCATGTGATGACGTGTTGTGAAGCGGATATCGCCTACAGTGGGCTCGTTTGTCTGCACGCTTCCAATCTTCCGCTGAAAATGCGCGATTGGGTAATGGTGACCGCCAGAATCGATATAGAGCGCCATCCCATTTACGGGCAAGAAGGTCCGGTGCTCAAGGCAACCTCCCTTGACTATGCGCCACCGCCCGAAGATGAGCTTGCAACATTTTATTAAACGATAAAATACGTGAACTGGAAATGTATATTTTCCTGTGATTTACAGGAATATGCATAGTCTATGACCGAATATCGATATAGTGATCCCTCGACATGCCCGAGGGATTTTCTGTTTCTTATGAAAATAATTATAAAAATTACTAAAAAAATTCATTTTTAATATTTACATTTCCGGAAAAGTATGATATAATACAATCAATGGAGGAAATTACCATGAAAACTCTCGTCGTTTATTATTCCCTCGGCGGAAATACGCGCGCCGTTGCACGCCGTATCGCCAGAGCTCTCAAAGCGGACGTGCTTGAAATCCGCACTACTAAAACTTATCCCGATGACGTTGACGTGCTCCACGGGCTTGCGCAGCAAGAAGTGAAAACGGGGTATATTCCTCAGCTTCACCCTTATCGCGTTGATTTTGATAAATACGATGCGATCGTTTTGGGAACGCCCGTGTGGTGGTCTACTTTCGCGCCTGCAATGAAAACGTTCATGAAAGGCAAGGATTGGAAGGGCAGAAAGGTATTTCCGTTCACGACGAACGGCACCACGATTGGTCATACGCCCAGCGATTTCCGCAAGGCATTGAAGGGTGCAGAAGTTGCGCCTATACTCAGTGTGCAATTTGAGGATCGCGTGCAGGTTACGCCTGAAAACATTGTTAAGGCGTGGCTTGAACTCATTGGCTAAATGCTGGAAGGTCTACTTCTCGCTGAATACGGCGAAAGTATTGCACAGCAGATTGCAGACGGCTACTCATATGAGCACCCGGTAACCGTGCGCATTAACACCTTGAAGGCAGATGTCGGCGAAGTGTGTTTTGCGTTTGCTGAAAAGGGGATTTCCGTAAGGCAAGTCCCTTGGTATTCAAGTGCGCTCATTCTCGAAAACATAGCGGAAAGCGCCGTGGAAAAAACCCCTCTCTACGCAGAGGGGAAAATTTATATGCAGAACCTTTCCTCCATGTTACCGCCGCTCTATCTTGAGCCGAAGGCAGGGGAGAACATTCTCGATATGACGGCGGCGCCGGGCGGAAAGACTTCTCAGATCTATGCGCTTTCCGAGGGGAAGGCGCTCGTTACCGCATGCGAACGAGATAAAATCCGTTACGAGAGGCTGCTTTTTAATCTCCGCCGGCAAGGGGCTACGCGTGTTTCCACACTAAAATTGGATGCAGCTACGCTCGATGATTTTCTTTCCTTTGATAAGATTTTGTTAGATGCGCCCTGTAGCGGAAGCGGAACGGTAACGCCTACAAATCCCATTCGTTTTTCCGTGGAATACCTGAAAAAGTGTGTGAAGGCGCAGGAAAAGCTCTTAAAAAAGGCTTTAAGGCTTTTAAAAAGGGGCGGAACGCTTGTGTATTCCACCTGCTCCGTGCTTAAGGAAGAGAATGAAGAGCTGCTCAAGCGCATTCTTCCGCAGGCCGGTGCGCAAATTGTGCCCATTGAACCGTTTGAAGGAATACCAACGCTTCCATCCTTAGAGGGAACGGTTGCCGTGCTTCCCACCGAGCTTTACGAGGGCTTCTTCGTGGCAAAAATCACAAAATAATCGTATACGAAAAAAAGCGGGAAAACTTCCCGCTTTTTCTTTCACGATTGATTATTTCTTTTTATTTTTCATGATCACAATGGCAAGGTAAGCTGCAAAAAGAAGCGCGCACGCGCCGAGTAGAATTGCATACATACCCCAAAGAGGAATTCCCATTTCGCCAACGTAGAGGTTGCCATCGAATGCATCCATAAGTGCCTTTTGCCCTTCGGCAATCAGCCCCATATCTCCAAGTTTTTCAATGTAACTTGCCATAAAATGATTTCTCATGATGCCCACGCTATAGGTGCCGGGGAGCATTCCAATTACGTTGCGCATGCCTTCCGCAAACTGCGAGAGGGGCATATAGGCGCCGCAAATAAAGCCGTACATCGAGGAAACAAGTGAAGAAACCGCCGAGAGAGCCCCTTGGGTGGAGATAAAAATGCCAATTATTCCGGCGAGCAGCGTTCCAAAGAGTACGCAACAGAGGATATCGAGGATGATCATCATCACATTTGATACCGTTAAATACCAGCCAACCGCAGCGAGATAGGCAAATCCGAGGGCCATAACCGCAAGCATTACGATGAGTGTTACAATAAAATTCGCAATAAAATAACTAACGGAGAGTGTGAAGCCGCTTACGGGGGAAACTCGAAAATCGTTAATCGTGCCATCGATTTTATCGTTGATCATAACGGCGTTGGAGCTAACTGCAACCGTAACCGCGCACACGGAAAGAATGGAAGAGATCAGCCAAGCGCCTGCGAGGCCTTCCGTTATTCGGCTGTTTTCCGGCGCGAAGGCAAACGATTCAAAAATTGCGTGAAAGGCATCCAAATATATGCTACGCAAAAAGGTAGCAAAGAGGGCAAGCAGGATCATTGGGGTGATCAGCGATATAAAAAAGAGAAATTTATCCTTAAAATAACATTTTATATTGCGCCGAATAAGCGCGCAAAGCTTTTTCATTTCTATCATCTCACAGCACCTCCAGATCTTTCCCCGTAACTTTTAAGAAAACGTTATCCATATTTCCCTTTAAAACTTCGAAATCTTCGAAAAATTCGGGGTACTTCGCAATAAATCCGGCAATTTCCTTGGTGCCGCTTTGCATTTCCACATCAAGGAAATCACGCTCGCGCTTGCTGCAGTAGCCGAGGGAGGTAAATAACCTTTCCGCCTCGTTGATGTGATCGTAGAATCGGATAATATCGGCTGCGTATTTACTTTTCAGCTCGTGCGGCGTGCCTTCTGCAACCTTTTTCCCTCCATCTAAAATCACAACATAATCGGCAACTGCCGCCTCTTCCATGTAGTGCGTGGTGAGAAAAACGGTAAGTCCGCGCTCTTTGCGCAGCTTTTCTATCACATTCCACACCGTGATGCGCGTTTGCGGATCCAGCCCCGTTGTGGGCTCATCCAAGATGAGTAGCTCCGGATCATGGAGCAATGCGCGCGCAATATCTGCGCGCCGTTTTTGCCCACCCGAAAGCTTGACAAGGGGGCGGTTTAAGATCTCTTTTAAACCCAACATTTCATCCAATTTTGCAAGGCGGGCTTCAAAGGCTTCACCGAAAATGCCGTAGGTCGCCGCGCGGCATTGTAAGTTTTCATAAACGGAAAGGCGCTTATCAAGCACGGAGCTTTGGAATACGATTCCGATTTTTCCTTTAATTCGCTCGGGATTGCACTCGATATCTTCTCCGCAAACGCGAACTTTTCCGCTATCCTTATTTAGGATGCCGCTTATAACGTTGATGGTGGTGGATTTTCCTGCACCGTTCACGCCGAGAAAGGCAAACAGTTCGCCTTTTTGCACGGAAAAAGAGAGATCATCCACCGCTTTTACTTCTTTGAAGGATTTTTTCAAATGGTCGATTTCAATGATGGTAGTTTCTGAGGTACTCATTTCTCTTCGCTTCCTTTGATGTTTTTCACCGCATTCCAAAACGTTTCCGCATAGGAAAAAGGTTGCAGGGCAATGCCTTGCCCTTTATCAGCCATTAAAATGAGGGAAGCGCCCGTTTTCAGCGCAAACATATCCCGCACTTCTTTTGGGATCACGATTTGCCCTTTGGGGCCAATCTTAACGGTTGCCAAATATTTACCGTTTGGAAAATTTTCCATACTGCCTCCTTTGTTGGAATTGTATTACTTTTCCAACCAATATCTATTATAGCAGCATTTTATAAAGCTGTCAAGTGATTCGAGAAAAAAAGGGGGGGGGTTAAAAACAGAAAAAGAGACTCTAAGTATAGAGTCTCTTTTCTGGTGCCGGTGATCGGGGTCGAACCGATACGGTATCACTACCACAGGATTTTGAGTCCAGCGCGTCTGCCAATTCCACCACACCGGCGTCTATAAAATTATACCTTAGCCGCAGAGAAAAGGCAAGCGATTTTCTCGTTTTTCTTGCAAATTTTCCAAAAGCGTGCTAAAATGTAGTTATGGATAAACTTATACTCATCGACGGCAACAGCCTTTTAAACCGCGCCTTCTACGCTATGAGCGTTTTTTCTACGAAGGAGGGGCTTCCCACCAACGGCATCTTCGGCTTTATCAAGCTGCTTTTCAAAATCATTGAGGATGAAAAGCCGGCTTACCTTGCCGTTGCGTTCGACGTGCACGCACCCACCTTCCGCCATACGATGTACGATGGCTATAAGGCAACGAGAAAACCGATGCCCACGGAGCTTGCAATGCAAGTTCCCGTGCTCAAAGAGCTTCTTCACACCATGAATATCTGCACGGTGGAGCTTGCCGGCTACGAGGCGGATGACGTCATCGGCACGCTATCGAAAAAATACCCGGATATTAAAGTGCTCATTTACACGGGCGATCGCGATTCCTATCAGCTCGTTTCAAAGAACGTAGATATTTGCTTTACCAAGCGGGGCGTGAGCGATCTCGATCGCCTCACTGCCGAGAATTTTTTCGAAAAGACGGGGCTGACCCCTGCGCAGATCATCGAGGAAAAATCGCTCATGGGAGATTCCTCGGATAATATTCCCGGCGTGCGTGGAATTGGGCCGAAGAGTGCAATCGCGCTCTTACAGCGCTACGGCGATCTGGAGGGTGTTTACGCGCATATTGAAGAAATTACAGGTGCAACGCGCCGTAAATTAGAAGAGGGCAGGGAGCTTGCCTATCTCTCGCGCACGCTCGCAACGATTGATACGAACGTTCCGCTCAATACCTCGCTTGAGGATTGTGCGCTGAAACTTCCGTTTTCCGAAGAGGCGCGCACCTTCTTTGCTCGGCTCGAATTCCGATCTCTTGTGGATAGCGCATTCTTTCCTGCCGAGCGCTTGCAAACGGCAGAGCCTGCGATCGAGTGTGATGATCTCAATGCTTTACCCTTCGATGGCGCGGAAGAATTCGCTTTTTGCCTCGAGCAAGAGGGGATATACCTCGCTTTCGGCGGAAAGAACTATCTTTTGCGCTTCAAAGAAAACTTTTTTATGCCGGGATTCTTCTTGGAAGAACTGAAGCCCTTTCTTTTCAAGCTCTTCACGGGCGAAGCGCGCGCCGTCGTTGCCGATTACAAGGCACTTGCACACGAACTGGATGCCTTGGGAATTGCGATCACCTGCCCCGTGGAAGACGTAGGGCTTTTGCGCTATCTTTTAGATTCCAACGTGCGCCCTGCAACTGCCAAGGAATTTGCCAAAGATTATGCGCTACCTGAAGATAACTGTGCCGGCGCACTTCTTCGCACTTTCCGCGATACGGCGCAAGCGCTCAAGGGAACGGCGGAAGAAAAACTCTACCGCGAGCTTGAGCTTCCGCTTGCCAAGGTGCTGTTTGAAATGGAAAAAGCGGGCGTGCGTGTAGATACGGCAAAATTTTCCGAGTTTTCCGAAAGATTCAAGGGAGAGCTTTCGGCGCTTTCTGAACGCATTTATTCGATTGCCGGAGTCATCTTTAACCTCAATTCACCCGCACAGCTCTCAGAGGTTCTCTTTGAACGGCTCGGATACAGCCCGAAGGGCGTGAAAAAAAATGCACGAGGCGGATATTCTACGAATGCAGAAGTGCTCGAAAAGCTTGCAGAGGAACACGAGATCGCGCGCCTCATTCTGCGCTATCGGGAAATTCAAAAGCTTCAATCAACCTATGTGGACGGCATACGCCCGCTCGTGCGAGGCGACGTTATCCACACAACCTACAATCAAACGGTAACCACAACGGGGCGGCTCTCGAGCACCAATCCTAATTTGCAGAACATTCCCGTTCGCACCGAAGAGGGAAGGGAGCTGCGCAAGCTCTTCATTGCACGTGAGGGGCGCTCCTTCATCGATGCCGATTATTCGCAAATAGAGCTTCGTTTGCTCGCGCATTTCTCCGGTTGTACGGCGCTGATTGAAGCATACCGAAAGGGTGAGGATATCCACGCGGCAACCGCCGCGCGCATCTTCGGCGTGCCGCTTTCCGAGGTAACCACCGCTATGCGCAGAAGGGCAAAAACGATCAACTTCGGCATCATCTACGGCATGAGCGCCTTCGGCCTTTCCAAGGATCTCGGCTGCTCCGCAAGCGAGGCACAGAGCTATATCACGAAATATTTCGAAATGCACCCCGAGGTGCGTACCTATATGGATGCAAACGTGAAAATGGCGAAAGAGGAGGGCTTCGTTACCACCGTTCTCGGCAGAAAGCGCTACATTCCCGAGTTGCGCGCTTCGAACTTCAATCTCCGCGCCTTCGGTGAGCGCGCGGCAATGAATATGCCCCTGCAGGGAAGCGCTGCAGATATCATCAAGATTGCAATGCTCCGCGTTACCGAGCGCCTGAAGGCGGAAGGGCTTAGAGCGAAAATGGTGCTTCAGGTGCACGATGAACTCGTGCTGGATGCGCCGCTCGAAGAGTTGGAGCAGGCAAAAGCGCTCCTCAAAGAGGAGATGGAGGGCGCAATCGCGCTCAGCGTGCCGCTCACGGCAGAGGTTTCCGTAGGTAGGAGCTGGTATGATGCAAAGTAAAAAATTTGCGATCACGGGCGGCATTGCAAGCGGAAAATCCGTTGTTTTGGAAATTTTTAGAAGAAAAGGTTTTGCCACTTTTTCCTGCGACGAAATCTCGCGCGAGCTTTGGGAAGATGAGGGCTACCGCGCAGGTCTTTGCGAACTTTTTCCCGAATGCGCACCGCGCGGCGAGATAGATAAACGTGCGCTTTCTGCACTCGTTTTTTCCGATGAAAAGGCGCTTATGCGCCTCAATGCATACGCACACCCGCGTATTTTACAAGAGCTTACACGCCGAATGGAAGGGGAAAACATTGCGTTTGCGGAGGTTCCGCTCCTTTTCGAATGTGCTCTTGAAGATAAATTTGACGGCGTAATAGCCGTAAGACGGGGGTACCATGTCCGCATTCAAGCCGCACGAACGCGTGATGGACTCACGGAGGAAGAAGTGCGCTTGCGTATGGCGCGGCAGTTTAACCCAGCCGCCTACGAAAAGATGCCTTGTGATATTTTAGAAAACAACGGCTCGCTCGAAGATCTTGAAAACAAGGTGGAAGCGTGGCTGAAATTGCACGGCGTTTCGCACTAAATGAAAATCGCAAAAATCGGTGGAAAACTTGTTTATGCAAGATGAAACCGCGGTATATATATCGTGTCGGATGAAAACGCCCGGGAGGCGTCGTCCGCCAAGGAGGTTGGTAACATGTTCATTTCATTCGTTATTGGCGTGCTCTTTTTCCTTCTTACGGCAGGCGGCATTGCGGCTGCCTTCTTCATGCATCGTAAGCGGATGCGCCAACTCTACAAGTGGGTTGCAATCGGCGTTGCAGGCTTCTTCGGTGTGCTTTTTCTCATCGTTCCCTTCAGCATTCACACCGTTGATACGGGCGAGATAGCCGTTGTAAAGCACCTTGGTAAGGCAGTTGGCGTGCGCACACCCGGCACTTACTTCGATTTCTGGATGACGGAGGAATACGCCACCTACGATTCGAAAGTGCAAAATCTTGAGTTGGATGCGGCAACCTATTCGAAGGATGCACAAACGATGGAGATCGCCATGGTGGTGCAATATTCTATCAAGCAAGATAAAGCGCTTGAGATTGCGCAACAATACGGCTCGCTCACGCTTTTAGGGAATCGTATCACTTCGGTTGCGGAGGCAACGACGAAATCCACACTCTCAAAGTATTCCGCAATGGAGATTATCGAAAACCGTGCGAAAATCGGTATGGAAGTGGAATCCGAAGTAAAACAAGTGATTGATGAAACTTTCTACATAAATATCGAAAAGGTGGTGCTCACGAACATTGATTTCTCCGATGCCTTTGAAAAGACGGTTGAAGATAAAATGATCGCCGAACAGGAAAAGCTGAAGGCGGAGTACGAAAAGGAAACGGCGCTCGTAAAGGCGGAGCAAGAGCTTGAGGTGGCAAAACTTCAGGCGGAAGCTCGCATCGCTGCAGCAAAGGGTGAAGCGGAAGCGCAACTCCTCATTGCGCAGGCAGAGGCAAACGCAATCAAGGCAAAATCCGTTGAAATTGCCCGTGCGCTCGGCTTTGAAATCCTCGAAACGCTCGTATTTGAAACGGACGAAAATGGCGATCCCGTACAAACCGCCGTGGAATATACGATCAACTTCGAAGGCAAGAGCGAAGCGCAGATCGCGATGATCACCGATTATTTGAAGTACGTAGCTTACCTCGAAGCTTGGAATGGCGAGCTTCCCGATACCGTGGTTACGGGTGAAAACGGCAGCTTCATTCTTCCGCTTCCGGGCGGCGAAGAAAGCGCACCCGAAGCGGATAAGGCTTAACTAGTTCATATCATCAAAGGGCGGAGATTTTCTCCGCCCTGTCGTTTTTTCAAAGCTCATTTTTTCACGCCCAGTGCTATACAAGCCGCGTGGCACAATTGCACAAGTTTGCATATCATACTGTATGCCAAACTATGAAATTCTTCCTTACGATCGCGAAGCTGCCGTTGCCTACGCCCGCCGCTGGGCTTTTTCAAGAAACCCTGCCTACTACGATTTCAGCGCAATCGGCGGCGATTGCACCAACTTTGCCTCGCAATGCATCTATGCGGGAGCGAAGATTATGAACTTTACGCCCACACTCGGCTGGTTCTACCGTTCGGCATCCAACCGCACCGCCTCTTGGACGGGCGTGGAATACCTCTACAACTTTCTCACAGCCAATGCTTCCGAAGGCCCGTTTGCTAAGGAAGTGCCGCTATCCGAGCTTCAGCGAGGGGATATCGTGCAGCTTGCAAGTGCCACGGGGGATTTCTATCATTCGCCCGTTGTGGTGGGATTTTCCGCTGGAGAAATCCTCGTTGCCGCACATTCCTATGATGCGTTTGATAAACGGCTCTCATCGTACGGCGCAGCCATCACGCGAGGTTTGCATATCAGCGGCGTGCGCAGAATCTTTTCTTGAGTTCAAAATTTTTCTTTTATAAAAAGAAAATCTGAAAAAATCTCCCCTTTTTACGAGTGGGAGATATTCTTTTGTCATAGAAAAAAATTACAAACCAGCTAAAACTTTTTTTGCACGAAGTACTTGACATCGCGCACGTATGAGTATATTATAGTATTGTTTCGGTACAATTTTCAAAAAAGTACACTTTATGAACAATTTTGTATTTTGGAGAGGAATATTCATATGGTGAAAAATTATAAGAGAAATTTGCTCATTTATTTGCTTTCGCTTTGCCTTGTGGCGGTATTTTCGCTCACGGCTGCTTTTGCTGTGTTTGAAGGAAAGAAGCCGGTAGAGGCAGCGCTTTCGGCAGATGTAGGCGAGCTTTACGCCGGTAACCGCGATGCGGGAGGAAAAGTATTCGATAAAGGCGAGCTGCAAAAGCTCTTTGCGCTATTATCGGGTACCGAAAACGCTGAGTTGAGCGATCTGAATACCATGGCAACGCGGCAGGGCTGGGTTGCACAGGGTAGTATGGAGAGAAAACTTACTTATAGTGGTAATTGGTTCACGGGATATAGTTACAGTGAAACTGGGGAATGGAGAGCATTTGAAGATACCGATAGCGGTATAGCGGACGGTTACAACGTGAAATCGCCCACCTTGGGAACGGGCGCGCAAACTTGGATACTGGGCGATAACCCTACTACCAGCGAAAAAGGTGCTCTTGTCCGCGCAAATTCGGTGAAGGCAGGTGGCTTTGCCAGCCCCAATATTATTATCACGCTGGGTGGGCTCAAATGGTACCCCGTGTTTTTAACAACGCAAAATAATGGTACCACTGCAAGTGATTCCAATCACATTATTCTCACCCTTTGGTCCGCTGAAACGGATTACACTTCCACGTGGGGCGGAAATTCGAATGAGTACGCCAATAGCACCGTGCGCAACTATTTGAATACTGCCGAGGTTTGGAAAAAGTTCACCGAGAACACCACCGGGGCTAATAATGACCTTTATAATTACATCGTAGCCCCGAAGGATGTTGCATACCAACAAAATCAAAAACTTTTAAGTACTCCCGTCAACGTTAACGATGCGATGCTTGGAAGTGCAGATTCAGGGGCGAATAATTATGTGTATGCACAAACTGAAACGGGCAAGTGGCGAGCTGATATGCAGGAATACCCGAACACGGCGAGCAACGGCGCTGCTTGGGCAAGCGATAAGCTTTGGCTTCCAAGCTATAACGAAGCAGGCGTAAGGGCAAGATACACGTATACTCGCGGAGTTGCCGAGGACTGGAGTGGTATTATTGGAGGAGAGGCTCACGCTTATAACAGTTCAGTTGTGCAATATGTAGGCGATCTTTACCCCGGCACCGTTTGGGGCGCCAACGAAACTCAGGGAACGGCACACTATTCCATGAGCACGGGTGATATTGTATGGCTGAGAACGGGCGGCATGGATGCCACGAACACCAATACAGCTTTGGCTTACGCCACGGCAATCGGCTCGGATGGCAAGCACGTGGAAACAAACGGCTATGAGGGCGCAGCCGTTTCAGAAGAAGGCATTGTTCGCCCGGCGCTCCACCTCGATCTCACTGCAGCATGGGCTGCTGCCGCTCTTACTCGATCGTTTGATGAAGTTCTTGATCAAGAGGCGCTCAGCGAAGCCGGTCTTACCGCTGTTCCGGGAGAAAACGGCATTTATGAGTACGTTTATGATGGAAAAACTCCTTCGATTAAGCTGAAAGATGGAAGAGTGTTTACCGCTTCAAATGAAAACGTTGGTGATTACTCCTTCAGTGTTGATCCTACAGAGGGATACATTTGGAAGGATTATAATCCCATTCTACCGGGTGGCGCTGTGCGCGAAGGCGATCTTGTAATTCGTATCCGAAAGCGAAGGATCAACGCCTATGTTTCAGGTGTTGCACCGTACCAAGATGAGTTTATACCGGCTTCCTCTCAAGTAATGTTCCTCGATGCGGATGGTGTGCTCGCACCTTCGCAGATAAGCGCCATGCTTGTAAACGTGAACTATACCTTTGAATGGTGCGAGGTCGGTCATGAAAATGACAATGAGTGGGTTAATACCACCACCGGATTTGGTCCGGAAAGCTTACTTTCCGCGAAGATTTCGCTTACAGTTGCCGATCCCGATGTTCCTTCTACGGCAAATAACT
Organism: Clostridia bacterium; assembly: GCA_017507045.1. GTDB lineage: Bacteria > Bacillota > Clostridia > Christensenellales > Borkfalkiaceae > Gallimonas. Next base: position 62,447 of record JAFWBP010000016.1, read on the forward strand.
TTGAAGTAGTTCACACGATCAGCTCCGTCACCGTGGGAGACGTGCAAGTTTATGCGCCCACCATCCAAAGCCTTTCCTATAACGGTGCTGCACAGATACTCGGTAACCGTTCTTTAAATGAACTTATTGCATTGTTTAACGAGGCTGAGCCCACTTTCACCGGTGTGAAGGATTATGGTGAAACGTGGCAAACGCTTATTCAGCAAATCAAGCCTTATGATCACGGTGAGAATGGGCCGAACTATACGGACGTAAATGTTGGCACTACCACGAGTTATTACGTGCGTATTTCACTCAAAGCCGGCTATAAATGGAATACCAGCGCAACGATGAATGCACGCATTGAAGTTGAGAAGATAGGGGATGCGATGCTGGAAACCCTAATTCTTGGCTACAGCATTATTCCGCGCCAAGTTACCGTGAATGTAAAATCTGATCCCGTGATCTTTAATAATAGCAATCTCTTTGATGCGATTACGTATGATTTTGCAGATACAGGCAACTTGAATAACACCCAATGGGGCGGTGCGAATTCGATGGCGGAAACGATGCGCTTTAACGCCGCGTTTGATGGCGGAATTGCACCCGGTACCACGGTTACCAATGCCGGCGAATATACGCTTAACAATTTTATTCCGCTTGATCAGAATTTCACCGTAACGATCGGAGAGAATAGAACCTTCACCGTAGCCAAGCGTTCGATCACCGCTGTTTCAAGCGGTAACCCGGCATATACTGGCTCTACGCAAAGAGCCACGATAACCTTTGAAGATGTTGCGGGCACGCTGAATAACGTAACCGAACTCATTGGGTCAAATTTTAGCGCAACGTATTCCTTGGGCGGAAACACGCAAGATCCGATCAATGCAGGCGCGTATTCCGTATCTGTAGCGCTCTTCGGGGCTTCCGCTGTGAATTTCGAGTTGGAAAGCGAAAGTGCTGGTACGTATGAAATCACGCAAGCTATAAACGAGTGGCTAATTGGATATAGCCGCGATAATTATGATCGTAAACATCATGAGGCCACACCGGAAATTTTGCCCGTTGCTAAGTTTGGCTCCGTGGAAGCAATTACATATGAGGTAAAGGACGGCGATACTTGGAAAGAATATACCACGGTATTCAACCGCGAAACCCCGGTGGGAACTTACCGCGCTCTCTATTCGATCGAAGCAACGGCAAACTATACTGCCCTAAGCGGTACGTTTGAGTTTAATGTTTCCGAGCCTGAGCACACTTACAACGGTGGCTACATCGTTGGAACAACAATGGACGGTGAAGGCAATACCGTTCCCAATGCAAAAAACCACTTCATACTTTGTTCTGTCGAAGGCTGTGATGCAATGTTAGAGGAGAATTGCTCACCCATTACGGATGGCAATAATCCTCAGTGGTTCTATGAAGATGGCACCCTCACGCACTGGAACGAATGCGCCAGTTGCTATCAAAAATTGAATATCGCAGATCTCAGCTGGAGAATTGATACGAGCAATCCTAACAGCAATAAGAGCGGCTTCGTACCGGATGGTAGTTTCACAGGCGATATCCGGCTTGATAATAATGCGCCTTTGCACAATCACGAAGGTTGGTATTGGGAAGCAATCCACCTGAACGATGATATTAATGAAATCGTGATCGGTTACAAGGCTACGCTTTACCTTATCTGTGCAGAAGATGATTGCGGTCTCACAAAAACGGAAGAAATTATTGCCGTTGCTAAAACATCCTCCACGGGCTGCGCTACGGCAGGAAGCATCACCTACACGGCAACTTCCGCTACCCTTGTTGAAGTCAACGGTCAATTGCAATACGTTAGTACAAATTTTAGCGTAGGGAATCAGTTCACCGGCCACAAATGGATCGTTGATTTCACAAAAACCAACTGGACAAAGCTCTCGGATGGCTCTTATAACGTTAATGTTAGCGTTTTCTGCACGAACGATGGTTGCTACAGTACGCGAATTGTTAATCTTACTACCTCTGACATAGCTGAAACTGTTCCGGCTACATGTTTAGAGAACGGTAACAACCGTTATTCCGTTATATTAACCATTGAAGATATTCAGTCGGCCGGTAATCCGACGGAAGATACGAATAAAGATCACTTTGCAATTATTGGCGAAGGTGATAGCGATACTATGCGCACGCTAATGTTCGATGAATCTATCCCTGCCCTTGGGCACAATTATGAGCTTGAATGGAGCTGGGAAGGATTTGTAGCAACGGCAACGTTCACCTGCAAAAACGATGCAGCGCACAAGGAAACTCCTGCGGTAAGTATAGACAACGAAGTTACTACGCCTGCA
>JAFWBP010000017.1 GCA_017507045.1 Clostridia bacterium
CGTTCAACAATAACGGTACGACGACGAACGTACAGGTTATGAACGGCAAGACGGTGCAAAAGCCGCAGGACCCTTCGCGCAACAACTACTGGTTTGTAGGTTGGTACACGGATAATACATACAAAAACGTATTCTCGTTCAGCGAGCCGATTTTCGGCGACAGAACGCTTTACGCGAATTTTGTAGAGAAGTACGATCCGGAATTCAACGTAAAATTCGATGCAAACTACGCAGGTGCGGCAGCAATAGAAGCTACCACCACGAAGGGCGGAAAGCTCTATGAGCTTCCGCAGCCTCAGCGTGCAGGTTACACGTTCGCAGGCTGGTGGGTCAGCCAATATGAAGATGCCACCAAGCTTGCATATAAGTATACCGATCAGGCGTTGTATGAAGATACCACGCTTTATGCCGTTTGGACGAATAATACCAGCGCACCCGTCGTATCCGTAACGGATAAGGAGATCAGCTGGGTGGCGAACGGCATAAACAACCGCTACACGGTTCGCGTTAAGCTGGGCAATGAAGTGATCGCAAGCGCAACGCAGGGTACCACGGCGTACGCTTTCGATTTTACCAGACAGGCTGCCGGCGATTACACAGTTGAGGTTGAGCTGAACGGTCAGACGGGTAAGGCTTACTACCGCAACAAGGGCCTTGATCGCGTTTCGTATATCGACGTAGTAGGCAACACACTCGTATTCAATTCCGTAGCAAACGCACAGAAGTATGCGATCGAGATCGCATGCGGCGATGGCAATCACACGGTTGAAGTTACGAGGCCTGAATACGATTTCTCGAACTGCGAAATGAAGCAGGGCGGTATCACGTTCACGGTTACGGCGATGGGGGATGGCTACCTCTCCTCTACCTCCAAGCCCTACACCTTCGAGCGCACACTCAAGAACATTTCCAACCTTCGCGTGAACAACTCCACCGAAATGGTTACGTGGAATGCAGTTGAAAACGCCACGGCGTATAACGTCACCGTTCTCGTCGGCGGAAACGAAGTATACAGCGGCACCGTAACGGGCACGAGCTTCGAGCTTAAGGAATTCACGAGCGGCGCGATCACGGTGAAAGTCGTTGCAACGGCACGCGGCTGGAACCCCACGAACGTAGCACAAACGACGTATAATAAAACGCGCCTTGCCGCACCTACGAACATCCACATGGAAGGCTACACCTTAAAGTGGGATGCAGTTGCAGGTGCAACCGGGTACGAAGTTAAGATCGGAAACGATGTGAAGCAGGCAGAAGCAGCCGAGCTCGTTTTGAATGAAAATGAATACGCTGCAGGCGCAACGCTCGAGATCTCGGTGCGCGCCATTGCGGCAAACGCTGCGAACAACTCGCTGTATTCGAATACGGTGAGGGTTCAGAGCGGTACCATCGCCGATACGCTCACCTACGAGGCAGGCGTCGTTGCTTGGGATGCTGGCTTCGGCGTGCAGAGCTACGTCGTTCGCGTAAACGGCGAAGAGGTTGCAACGGTAACCGACGCCACGAATTACGCCGTCACGCTTACCCGGAAGGGCGAAAACAAGATCGAAGTGTGCGCAATCGGTATGGATGGTGCGCGTTCCCAGTGGGTAAGCATTGAAGTTATCGCTTATGCAGTTGCATTCGATACGCAAAAGGGCGATGCGGCGGTTCCCACGCAGTACAAGGCGAAGGGTGATCCTATCACGCTTCCCGAAGCAGCACGCACCGGCTATACGCTTGAAGCTTGGTACACGGAAGCGAACGGCAACGGCACGCGCTATGGCGCGGCTGGCGAAGTCGTAGTATTCGAAAATGCTTACGATACCATGTATTACGCGGCTTGGAATCCCAACCGCTACAATGTAACGCTCATGATCGTGGGCGCCGGCGGTAACGATACTGAATTTGCTTCTATCGAAGTAGAATACGGCAAGGAGTACTTCCTTCCCCGCCCCGCCAGCACCGATGCCACGAAGGCGTTTGCCGGTTGGTATCGCGAGCCGAACGGCCAGAACACCCGTTATACGAACTACGATGGTTCCAGCATCTCTGCATGGAAGGAAACGGAAGGGCGCGTTCTCTATGCGTTCTACGCAGAGATTTTCAACTTTGAAAAGATCGAGAGCGGCTATGCTGTTTCCAAGGGCCCCGGCATCAGCTACGTTCAGGAGATCACAATTCCGCAGGTATACGAGGGAATCCCCATTACCACGGTTGAGGATTTCTCCTCCTGCTCTTCGCTGAGAGTCGTCAATATTCCCGATACGATCCAGCTCATCTCTCTTGCAGGCACGAACGTTGGCTTCCGCAGCTGCACGAACCTCACGAGAGTGAACATCATCGAAACGCAAGGCAACCACGATCGCTTCTACGAATCGGTAGACGGCGTTCTCATTCGCAACAATATGGTTGCCAACAGAAAGGAGCTCGCTTACTTCCCGCAGGCAAGAACGGGCGAATACACCATTCCGAACGGCGTTCAGGTTCTTCCTTCCAACGTATTCCAGTTCGCAGATAAGATCACGAAGTTCTATATCCCCGAAACGGTTACGCTCATCGAGTCGCAGGCGTTCTACACCGCCGCTCTCGTGGAAGAGATCGTGTTCCTTCCCACAACGGAAGGCGCTACGCCTCAACCTCTTACCATTCGCGCGCAGGCGTTCCAGAACTGCACTGTGCTCGAGAAGATCACGTTCCCTTCCCGCCTTGAAGAATTCGCTTCAGATGCATTCACCGGCTGCTCCATGCTCACGGCGATCAACGTAGAGGGTACGGGCGGTAAATACACCTCGCACGAAGGATTCCTCTGTATCGATCTCGGCGCTGCAGGCCTTGAGCTCGTAATCGCCACGCTGGGTATTCCGAGCGAATTAAAGATTCCCGTTGGTATCACCTCAATCGGCAACTCGGCGTTTACCGGCCACGCAGGTATCGAAAAGCTCATCGTTCCCGGTCACGTTACGAACATCGGCAACGAGGCGTTCAAGAACTGCGCGAACCTCAGAGAAGTCGTGTTTGAAGGAACGGAATCCGATCTTGATCTCACGATCGGCGAATCCGCATTCTACAATTGCGATGGCCTCACCTTCCTCACCCTTCCCGCAAACCTCGTTGGTATGGGCGTGAACGCCTTTGGCGGCACGAACAACCTGCTCACCGTAAACGTTGAAAGCGGTGCTGGCAACCGCACGCTCAACTTTGCGGCAGGTTCCTTCGGCAGCACGGCTTCCTACACCTACCTCACGGTTGTGAACCTTGGCAAGAACGTTCCCGCGATCGATATCGGCGCAGTCTTCGGCACCAAGCTGAAGGAAGTGCACGTTGATCCCGCAAACCCCAACTATTATGAGGAAGATGGCGTTCTCTTCAACAAGGCCGTCACGAACATCTTCTATTACCCCGTAGCAAAAGAGGGGGCTTACGTAATTCCCGAAACGGTTACCACGATCGGCGAAAACGTCTTCTTCGGCAGAACTGAACTTACGAAGATCACCATCGGCAAGAACGTGCAGATGATTGAAGCAAACGCATTCAAGAACTGCGATAAGCTTGCTGAAGTCGTGTTTACCCCCGGCAGCGAGTTGCCCCTCTTCATCGGCGATTCCGCATTCAACGATTGCGATGGCCTCGCGAAGATCGAATTCCCTGCCCGCACGAGAGAGATCGGCGCATCGGCATTTGCAAGCTCCGCTATGCTTGCAACCGTCATTATTCCCGAGGGTGTAAAGGCGATCGGCGCAAGTGCGTTCTCCAATGCGATCATCACCAGCATTCACCTTCCTGCCACCCTCGAAACGCTTGGCGGACCTTCTGCGCACCTCATGAACGTATTTGCAAACTGCTCGCAGCTCAGCACGATTACCGTTGCAGCAGAGAGCAATTACTTCACGGTGATCGACGGCGTACTCTACGGTAAAACGGAAGGCAAGGTTACCGACCTCATCTTCGCTCCTTTGAAGTCTGGCGGTACGAACGGCGTTGTGAACGTTCCCGGAACGGTAACCTACATCTGGGATAACGTATTCTATAATAACACCAACATCCGCGAGATCCGCTTTGCGGCGCTCGAGGGCACCCTTGAGATCGGCGATAGCGCATTCTCCTACTGCAGTGCGCTTGAGAAGGTAAACCTTCCCGCAGGCCTTGCAACGATCGGTGCAAAGACGTTCCAAAGATGCGATGCCTTGAAGGAAATTTTCATTCCCAACACGGTCACCTCGATCGCCGTTAACGCATTCTACTACTGCGAGGCGCTCAAAACGGTAACCTTTGAAGCAGGCAACTTGGAAACGCCCCTCGTACTTGAAAGCAGCAAGACTGCTTCCGGTGCCAGCACGGAAGGTGTGTTCTACTACTGCACCTCCCTTGAAGAGATCACCCTTCCCGAGAGAACCACGCAGATCGGTACGGGCGCATTCGCAAGATGTACTTCCCTTGAAACGATCAACATTCCCTCCACGGTAGTGGCGATCGCTGATTACGCATTCTACGAGCTCCCCGTCAAGAACGTGAACTTCGCGGAAGGTAGCGTGCTCACCGAGATCGGATCAAACGTATTCGCCTACACCAAGCTTGAAAACATCAAGCTTCCCGCAGGCCTCAAAACGATTGGCGCAAGCGCATTCTATCGTTGCGAAAATCTCCACGAAATCAAGCTTCCCGAGGGCTTGGAAACCATTTCCAGAGATGCATTCGCTTATAACCACCTCACCGAAATCACCATTCCCTCCACGGTAACCACGCTGGGAACGCCGAAGGTGGGCAGCGCTGCTGCGAGCGGCTACGTATTCTGGAATTCGCCCACGCTCGAGAAGGTAACCTTTGCCGATAACTGCCAGGTCACCGAGCTCTACGGCAGCACCTTCTCTTACTGCCCTAAGCTTACCACGGTGGACTTCGGCAAAAACAGTGCCCTGAAGACGATCGGAAACGACTTCGGTAAGAACGTCAGCATCAAGGGCATCACCATTCCTGCTAACGTTACGAGCATTGCGGCTGCCGCATTTGAAGGCAACGTTGCAATGACGAGCGTCACCTTCGAGGGAACGAACGTTACTTCCATCGGCAACACCGCGTTTGCAAGAACGGGCCTCACCAAGTTTGAGTTCCCCGAATCCACTTCCGCGATCACGCTCGGCACCTACCTCTTCCAGGGCTGCGGTGCTCTTGAGGAAGTTTATCTCTCTTCCGCAGTTGCAAGTATCGCAAACGTATTCACCGGCTGCGTCTCCATCAAGGTTATCAAGGTTTCTCCCGAAAACAGAAACTTCAAGGCCGATGAAACGCTACCCGTGCTCTACAATGCAGCCGGCGATGCCGTCCGCTTCGTATTCGGCTCCGTGGAAGAAAACGTTAAGATCATCAAGGATGGCGTAACCGAAATCGGCGACGGCGCGTTCTTCGGCAATACCGATCTCGTGTATGTGTACATTCCGAAGTCGGTCACCAAAATCGGCGCGAACGCCTTCCGTAACTGCCTCAATCTCCAAACCGTAGAGTTTGAAGAGGGGAGCCAGCTCACCACGATCGGCGGCCACGCCTTCCAGGAATGCCGTGCGCTCAAGGAGATCAACATTCCTGCAAGCGTAACCACCTTCCACACCGATGGCTACACCTTCCAGGGCGATATCGCGCTCAAGAAGGTATCCTTTGGCGATAACACAAACGTAACCTATCTGCCTCAGTACATGTTCGCAGATTGCACCGCGCTCACCGAAGTGCAGCTTCCTACGAGCCTTACGAGAATCCGCCACTACGCCTTCATGAACACGGGCCTTGTGGAAGTTGATTTCTCCAACCTCACGAAGCTCGTTGATATCGGCGGTAACGCAACTTCTACGACGGCTGTAACTGCTACTGCGGTAAGCTACGCATTCCAGAACTGCGAAAAGCTCACCAAGGTCACCTTCCCCAGCACCACGGTCCGTGCCGGTACCAGAATGTTTGAGGGCTGCACGAGCCTGAAGGAAGTCAACTTCGGCGGGCTCACCATGCTCGGTAGCTACTTCTTCGCCGGTTGCACGGCGCTTGAGAGCATCACCATTCCCGCATCGGTTACCACGGTCAGCACCTACGTCTTCCAGAAATGCACGAACCTCAAGAGCGTTGAGTTTGAAGAGGGTTCCAAGGTGGCGGCGCTCGGCAACTACATGTTCGATGCTTGCTCGGCACTCACTACGGTTGTGCTTCCCAACACGATCAACCACCTCGGAACGTACACCTTCCGTAACTGCACGGCCCTGAAGAGCATCGATCTTTCCAACACGAAGCTCACGCGCTTCAGCACCGGTGCTACTACGAACGTTGCAGCTTCCACGTCAACCTACCTCTTCCTGGGTTGCGAGAGCTTGGAAGAAGTTATCCTTCCTGCAGGCTTCATTCAGATCGGCGCGTACACCTTCCAGAACTGCACGAGCTTGAAGAGCATTGATCTCACGAATATCAAGGTCATTGCGAACTATGCGTTCCAGAACTGCGGCTTCGAATCGCTCACGATTCCCGCTTCGTTCACGTCTAGCTCCAACCTCGGATCGTACGCCTTTGCCGGCAACACGAAACTCAAGTCCGTCACGCTCACTTCCGGTATCAAGTACCTTGGCGTGCGTATGTTCCAGGATTGCACGGCGCTTGAAAGCATTGAGCTTCCTGCAAGCCTCACCAGCATCGGAACGTACACGTTCGTTGGTTGCACCGGCCTTAAGAGCGTTAAGTTCGAAGATAACTTCGGCCTGAAGAATCTTCCCACCTACATGTTCCAGGGTTGCGCCTCGCTTACGAGCGTTGATTTCGGCAACACCGCCTTCACGCAGCTCGGCAACTACTTCTTCCAGGGTTGCACCGCGCTCGAATCGATCAAGCTTCCCGATTCGCTCACGTTCATCGGAACGTATTCCTTCGCGAACACCGGCCTTAAGAGCATCGATCTTTCCAACACGCAGATCACGAGCTTCCGTGCATCTGCAACGGGTGCGCCTTCCGCTACCGTGAATGCTTATGTATTCAATGGCTGCGAGAACCTCACCTCCGTTACGCTTCCTGCAAACTTCCAGGCGTTCGGTGCGTACTCCTTCTTCGGATGCACCAAGCTTACGAGCATCGATCTCGGCGCAGCTACCATCATCGGTAACTACGCGTTTGCTAACACCGGCCTCACGGGTATCTATATTCCGAGAACGGTTACCACGATCGGTACGGCGGCATTCGGCGGCAACGTTGCACTCGAGAGCATTTCCATCGCGCTCGATAACGCAGCTTTCCGCGTGAACGACGGCGTTCTCTACACCGCAGAAGGCACGCTCGTTACCTTCCCTGCAGGCAAAGTAGTGGAAGGCGGCGTTTACACGGTTGAAGAGGGCATCGCAATCGGCCAGGGTGCGTTCTACGGCTGCACCTTCGATGAGATCATTCTGCCCGAAGGCATTACCATGATTGCCGATTACGCCTTCTACTACACCAACATCGCGAAGATCACCATTCCCGAAACGGTATATCAGTTCGGTAACTATGTGTTCTCTTATAGCGCATTCGAAAGTGTTCGCATTCCTGCAAACGCAGAATCTGTTGGTAACTATACCTTCCAGAATAGCGAAATTGAGGAAATAACCATTCTCACGCCCAACCTTGTGTACTACAACTATGCTACCAACGGTTCCGGCCCTTATGCATCGAACAGCCTCTTCCAGAACTGCTATAACCTTCGCGTAGTCAACCTTCCCGAAGGCATGGAAACGATCGGTTCCAACTGGTTCCAGAACACCACGTCGCTTGAATCCATCAAGATCCCGAGCACGGTTACGGCGATCAACAGCAACGCGTTTTTGAACAGCGGCCTTACGAGCGTTCACATTCCCGCATCGGTGAAAACGATCGGTTTGGGTGCATTTGCGCAGGCGATGAACCTCAAAACGCTCACCTTCGAAGAGGGCGAAGAGCCGCTCACGATCACCGCAGGCTCGGGAAGTCTAACCGCACCCACCAACGGTGCATTCCAGGATACCGGCCTTGAAACGGTTGTGCTCCCGAAGAGACTCACCACTCTGCCTGGCGCTATATTCCGCAACAACGTGAACCTTACCTCGGTCACGCTTCCAGATACGCTCACCATCATCGGTGAATACGCGTTCTACGGTTGCACGGCGCTTAAGGGAATCGAGCTTCCTAATTCGCTTCTTTCGATTAGCACCTCTGCCTTCGGGTACAGCGGCCTTGTTAGCATCGAAATCCCCGATTCCGTTGCTACGGATACGCTGATCTCTACGGAATTCTACAACTACGTATTTGAGTACTGCACATCGCTCGTCAGCGTGAAGCTTTCAAAGAACCTGCAGAGCATGGGTAACGGCGTCTTCCGTGGCTGCACGGCTCTCACCGATCTCAAGCTTCCCGAAAGCCTTTCGAAGGTTGCAACGAGCCAGTTCGAGGGTTGCACGTCGCTTAAGCTCGTGATTCCCAAGTCGGTAACCGCCGTTACGGGAAGCCCGTTTGCAGGCTTCACCGCAGATCAAACGATCTACTTCGAAGCAACCGAAGCGGAGATCTACGCTTGGTGGACGGTTATGAACACCAAGAGCAACTGGTACACCGATTGTAATGCGAAATTCGTGTTTGGTTATACCGGCGAAAATGCATAATCAAGCATAATTAACTTCGCATGAAGTGTTAGAAAATTTCAAACTTCCGTGGTTTTATCAATTAAGATTATGGAAGTTTGAAATTTTTTTATATTTTAATGAAAAAAAATAAATAAAAGTGAAAAAAATAAAAAAACCGAAGAATATTATTCGAAATTTGCGTAATTCAGTTGATATTTTTCGCATATAATGGTATAATAACATAAATAACTATAAGGAGTGTTGTAAAATGGCTGAAAAATTATTCAAGAAGTACTATTCGCGCGTTGCCAAAGAAGGCATTATCAAAGCTATTCTTTGCGGATTGATCGTTGGTTGCGCGATGCTTGCACTGGCCGCAACCGCCTTCTGGTTTTTCGGATACAGAGAGGGGCTCTGGATCAGCATTGCGCTGTTTGCCGTAGGCACCGGCGTAGCAGCTCCGCTCTTCTACTATCGGAAATTTAAGCCTACCACGATGGCGATTGCACGGCGCGTTGATGAGCTTGGTCTCGAGGAGAGATTGCTCACGATGATGGAGCTTGAGCACGATGATTCCTTCATTGCTATGAAGCAAAGAGAGGATGCTATGCGTGCGCTCTCCTCCGTCAACCACATGCTCGTCACGATTGCCGTTTCCCTTTCGCTCGTAATCGGGTTTGCCGCTGTCGGCGTGCTCGGTTTGGCAGCAACCACGGTAGATGTGCTCTACTATGCAGGAGCTATCGAGAGCGGTATTGAAATCATCATGCCCGATGCTTTCCCGAAAACTTACAAGATCACCTACGGCGTGGCTGAAGATTGCGAGGGTACGATTATGTACTGGGCAGAAAGCTACGATAAGATGACGGAGATCTCTGAAGGCACGGAAGAGAAGCTCGTAAGAACGGGAGAAGGCGTTCCCACGCTCTACGCCGTTCCCGCAAACAACTGGGCGTTTGCCGGTTGGTACGATGAGAACGATGAGCTCTATTCCAACGATCCCTATCTCGAGATCAAAAACGTTGAAGAGGATATCACGCTGTTTGCTTTCTTCGAAGAACTCGATGGAGAGGATGAAGATGAGGCAAATCAAAATTCCAACGGCGGTGATGGCGAAGAAGGGGATGGGGAAAAGGCTCCCCCCAATCCCAACGCTCCTCCTAAGCCCGATTCCGGAGACGGCGGTGACGGTGACGGTGCCGGCGGCGAAAACCGCGATGAAAAGCATAACCAGATCCTTGATGGCGAAACCTATTATGGCGATGGTTACGATAACGCCTATCAGGACGGTATGGATAGCATGAACCAGGACAATGGTATCAGTGACGATATGAAGAACTGGTACGATGATTACATGGGTGCCATCGAAAAGATTGGCTCCGGTGATAACGGTGACTAAAGAGGTAAAAAAGGTATATGGCAACGGAACAGGATATCCAGCAATTCAGCACGCAATGTAACGAGATCTTCAAGCAGGTAGCCCGTGATATTATCGGGCAGAAAGAGATCGTTGAAGGTACGATCATTGCGATGATCGCCGGCGGTAACGTCCTTCTTGAGGGTGTGCCCGGCGTAGGTAAAACCAGATTAGTTCGGAGTTTGGGCAGGGTCTTTGACCTGCCCTTCTCCCGTATTCAGTTCACTCCCGATTTGATGCCTGCGGACGTCACGGGTACGAACATCATCGTAAAGGATGAGGCAGGCAACTCGAATTTTAGCTTCCAGCCCGGTCCCATCTTCAGCAATATCATTCTTGCCGATGAAATCAACCGTGCAACTCCCAAAACGCAGTCTGCACTCCTCGAGGCAATGCAGGAGCACAGCGTTACTGTTATGGGCGTAACGAGAAGGCTGAGCGAGCCCTTCTTCGTGCTTGCAACGCAGAACCCCATTGAGCAGGATGGTACCTATCCGCTTCCCGAGGCACAGATGGACCGTTTCATGTTCAAGCTTCTCGTGCCCAACCCCAGCCTTGAAGAGCTTATGCAGATCGTTTCGATGACGCAGAAGACGATGGCGGAAGTGGCAGAAAAGGCGTGCGATGGGGAGCAGCTCCTTGCAATGCGCAGAACGGCCAATCAGATTCCCGTTGCGGAAGAGGTGCTCCGTTATGCAATGTACCTTACCTCTGCAACGCACCCTGATAGTGAGTGTGCTACGGAAACTGCGAAGAAATACGTTCGCGTTGGTGCGAGCCCCCGTGCAGGACAGGCCCTTATCTCCGCGGCAAAGGTTTTGGCGCTCATCAATGGGAGATTCAACGTTTCCTATTCGGATATCAACTACCTTGCATATCCCGTACTTCGCCACCGTATCAAGCTCAACTTCGAGGCGATTGCAGAGCGTATCTCGGCAGATGAGATCATTCGCATGATCATTGAAGAGGCGGGAAAGAAAAACAATCTCGCATTCGCGAAGCCGTTTCCTATAGCAAAGAAAGCTGAAGTTGCGGCTACCGATGCACAAGATACCGCTGAGAGCTTAGAAGAAGCTCCCGTAACAGAAGAAAAGAAGAAGGAAAGGCGCGGTCTCTTCGGAAGAAAATAATTGGAGTAAAGCATGAAGTTCTCTTATTTGAATGATGCTTTTTTCAGTCGCCTGGAGACGTTATCATTAAACTTAAGATCCAACTTAGCTGGTTACTTCGGCGGAAAACACCTCGTTAAAACGTACGGACAGACGGTGGAGTTCGCAGATTTCAGAGAGTACCAGTTGGGGGATGATATTCGTCGAATCGATTGGAATCTTTTCAGTCGGTTCGAAAAATATTTTTTGAGGTTGTTTACCGACGAACGGCAGATGCAGGTTCAGGTCTTTCTCGATTGTTCTGCCTCGATGGGGAAGGATAATCCCGAAAAAGGCGCGTATGCAATCGCAACCGCTGCGGCACTCGGCTTTTTGGCGGTGCAGAACATGGATAAGCTCTCCTTCCATTTCATGAGGGAGAACGCTTCAGAAAATCCGTTCGGCACGATCGTTGGTAAGAACGCATTCTTCAGGGCAATTGGCACGTTTGAAAATTTAGAACTCGGCGAGGATTCGGATATTGCGGCTTGCATTGCAAGCTGCCCCGATACCGGCGAGAACAACGGGTTGACCGTCATCGTATCCGATTTCTTCACAGAAAGCAATTGGAAGAAGGCGGTCGATTATCTGTGCTATAAAAAACGGCAAGTCCTTTTGATTCAGGTTCTTGCGCCTGAAGAAATCGATCCTACGTACGATGGAAGAGTGCATCTGATCGATAGCGAATCCGTTGATGAAGCGGATCCGAAAAACATGAAATTCAGAATCACTCCCGGCTTGCAGAAGGCATATGAAATGGCGCTGAATGATATGCGGCAGGATATGCAAACCTTCTGCACCAAACGAGGCGTTGGGTTTATCTCCGTCGCCACGAACACGCCGATCGAGCGCGTGCTCTTCGGTGAGCTCTTGAAGGGAGGTATCATGTCATGATTACTTATTTTGACTTGCTGGTTCCCTTGGGGCTCTTGGGGCTCTTGGGCGTGCTGGCGCTCATCATCATCTATATCATCCGCCCCAACTATCAGGTAAAACACGTTTCCAGCACCTTTGTGTGGAAGTTGAGCTTGAGATACAGAAGAAAGCGGCCTCCCACAAGCAAGCTTCGCAACATCCTCATTTTCCTTTGCCAGGTTTTGGCGCTCACCTCGATTGCAGGTATTCTCGCAATGCCCGCTATCGTGCACGAGAACGAGATCATCGCGGATGATGTCATTGCTATCATTGATACCTCTGCGAGCATGAACACGCTCAACGAGGGTGAATCCCGTTTCCAGAGGGCAGTCGATGAAGTGATTCAGCTCTCCGATTCAGTCTTTTCGCAAGGGGGCTCCATGTCCGTTATTATGGCGGATGATACGCCCTCTTTTTTGGGAAGGAGAGTTTCCACGGCGGCGGCTCGGCTTGAGCTTTCGAATGCGCTGGATGAGCTTTTATACGACGATATGGGTTGCGCCTACGGTAGCTGCAATATAGATGCAACCATGGAGCTCTGCGAAGAGGTTCTCTCCGAGAATCCTTCCACAAAAATCTACTTCTACACGGATACAACGTATCTTTACGTTCCTGAGGGCATTGAAGTCGTTCCCATTACCAATCAAAACGAGTGGAACGCGGCAATTCTCAACGCCACGGCAACGCTGGAAGATGGTTACTACGTGCTTACGGTGGAGGTGGCAACCTACGGCCAAGATATCGAGCTTGAGTTAAACGTTCAAGTAACGGGCGCAAACCCCATAGATATGGAAGACGTTGGCACCGAGATCGAGTTTTCTGATGCAGTATTCTGCAATCGTGATACCACCAAAACGTTCGTATTCCGTCAGTTCACTGCGGATATGATCATTCCCGACGATGAGAATCTCCGTTACTACGATCTCGGCCTTACGCAGCGGTTCTATTCCTTCTCGGATATTACCATTTCCATCAACGAAATGGATTCCTTCCGCGAGGATAACAATTTCTACATCTATGGCGGAAGAAAAGAACCGATCAAAATTCAGTATTCGAGCTCGATGAGCACGGCACCGGATGTTCCCGGCCCCAACCCGTTCGTAAATAACATTTTGGGAACCTTAAAAAAATCGTTCAACGATCGTTATGATTTCCAAGTAACGGAAGTTCGGCAAGGCACAGAGCCTGCGCTTCAGGGCTTTGATTTCTACATCTTCGAGCACAATATGCCGCAAACGTTGCCCAACGATGGCGTAATTCTTCTTTTCGATCCGGATATTGCCCCCAAGGGCTCCGGCTTGACCGTTGGTGTGGAGCGCAACTATCAAACGCGGCAGATGCCGTTCTCCGAGGAGATGGCTCACCCCATGCTTGAGCACATCGTTGCCGATAATATTACGGTAAGCCGCTTCAGAACGATTCGCCCGGATGCGAACTATGAAATTCTGCTCACCTGTGATACCAGCCCCGTAGTTATGGTATCCAAGAGTGAAATAACGCAGATTGCGGTTTTTGCGTTCAGCGTGCACAATTCGAACATCAGCCGTACCCCCGAATGGCTCTTTTTGTGGCATAACCTTTTTGAATACTATCTGCCGGCAACCGTAACCGGAAACGCCTTCGAAGTAGGGGAGGAGATCGCGCTCAATTCGAGGGGACCTCAGCTCATTATAGATGGCGAAGAGGAACCCATTACGGAGTTCCCCACAACGATCACAAAGCACATTCCCGGGCCGTACCGCATTCAGCAAAGCTCGTACTTTAAGGATCTTCCCAATATTGATATCTTTATCAAGGTTCCTGCGCGCGAGAGCAATATCTTCCGCGTAGAGGATAGCCTGAAAGGGCCGTTCAAGGAAGTTGTCAAGGGTACGACGTTTGACGACCTTATGGTATATTTGGCAGCCGCACTCGTGGCGTTACTCTTCCTTGAGTGGTGGTTGCAATCGCGTGAAAATAAGTAAAGGAGGGCAATTTCATGAATTTTCGGATTGAATTTTGGAATCCGTGGCTCCTGCTTTTGCTCATTCCGGCACTTCTTTTCGCCCTGATTCCATATTTCAGACTGAACAAAAAATACAGAAAAACGAGAAACCGAATCGCCTCGATCGTGCTTCATATCCTCGTTATGGTGCTCTCGATCTCCGTGCTTGCGGGCATCACGTTTACCTACCAAATCACCAACGAAGAAAACGAAATTATCCTGCTTGTGGATGTTTCCGATACGCAAAAGGAAGCAGAGGATGCGCGGGAAGATTTCATCTTAACCCTGCTCAACGAGAGCGGCTACGATGGTTACCGCGTTGGCATCGTCACCTTTGGTTTCACGCAGAATTATGCGGTTTCCATGACGGACGATATTGATAGCATCTACAGCACCTACGTAAACGCAGATTTGCCTGATACGAGCGCAACCGATATTGCGGCGGCACTCACCTATACGAGCACGCTGTTCAATTATCCCGAAACGGCGAAGATCGTGCTTATCACCGATGGTAAACAGACGGATGAGAATGCAACCGCCGTTATCGGTTCCATCGTTGCGCAGGGCATCAAGGTAGATACCGCCTATATTCCCTCGGAATATGCAGGTGATCACGTGCAGGTGCTCGGCGTTGAATTCCCCGAAACGCACATCAGCGTGGGTGATCAGGTTTCGCTCGGCGTTACCGTGCTCACCAAAACGACTACGGAATCGACGACGATCGAACTTCGCGATAACGGCGAGCTGGATAGCGAAAACGGTATCGTGCAAATTCCGCTCGGTGTTGGCTCGCAAACGATCCCGATTAATAACATTTTCACCACGGAAGGGCTTCACGAAATTGAGATCCGCGTGATCGAGAATGGGGATTCGCTGGAAGAAAACAACGAATTCTGTACCTATATCTATATAGAAGTATATAATAAGGTGCTCGTGTTGGAGCATTTTGAGGGAAGTTCAAAAGAGCTGGATACACTTCTCGATCCCGATTATGAAGTAACCGTTGTCAACTTCCGCACGAGTCCTCTTGAAGATATCCCCGTTTCGGTGGAACAGCTTCGTGAGTACGATCAGGTCATCCTCAATAATATTGCCAACGAGGATCTCCCCGTAGGCTTCGATGAGATCCTTTATTCCTACGTCTATGATTACGGCGGCGGCCTCTTCACCGTTGGCGGCTGCGAGCCGAATTCCGATGACGCGCACGCCTATAACCGCTTGGATATGAACAATTCGCTCTATCAGCGAATGTTGCCCGTAGAGGCGATCAACTACACGCCTCCGGTGGGCGTTATCGTCATCATCGATATTTCCGGCAGTATGACGGGCGACGGTACGGATGGCATCACCAAGCTCGAGTGGGCAAAGCAGGGCGCCATTGCCTGCCTTGATGCGCTCACCGAGCGTGATTATATCGGCATTATGACGCTCGATACCGTATACGGTACCGTTCTTCAGCCCACGCCGCGCACGCAGGAAACGCTCATCAAAGAAGCCATTATGAGCATCGAATCGGGTGGCTCCACCAACTTCACGGGCGCGATCGAGCGTGCAGGTCAGGCGCTTGCAGGATTGGAAAATGTCGATCGTCGGCACATCATTCTCGTTACAGACGGTATGCCCGGAGATCCGGCGGAGAAGTATCTCCCGGTCGTTGAAGAAAACTATAGAGTGCACGAAATCACTATTTCGGCAGTCGGTATCGATGTATCGGAAAATTCCAAGGCTTACGAAACGCTCTTTGAAATCACGGAGCTCGGCTACGGCAAACTGCACGTCCTTACCGATGAGAGCAAGCTCGTTCCCGAGATGCGTGAAGATCTCAATGCACCCGAAATCAAGGAAGTCAACCCTGAGCCTTTCTATCCCATCGTAAATAACGAAAGCTCCAACATCTTGCGAGGTGTTGAATTTGGCAGAACGGAAGAGGGCGGAAGCCGTAAAGAGATGGGAGTTCAGCTCGGCGGCTTCTTCGGCACGCGTGCGCGCGCAAGTGCAGATCTTGTGCTCACGGGCGAATTTGATATTCCGATCTATGCACAGTGGAAGTTCGGCAAGGGCACTGTGGGTAGCTTCATGAGCGATTTGAATGGGAAATGGTCCTCCGATTTTATGTCGGATGATAACGGAAAGAAGTTCCTTCTCAACGTCGTTACCAATCTCATGCCCACGGAGAATATCCGTGTTACCGAGATCAACATCGATCTGCGCGAAGAAAACTATATCAATCAGCTCAGTGTGTACACCGATCTGGAGGATGGGCAGTCTATTCGCGGCGAGATCGTTGCAATCGATGCCTCCGGCGCAGAAACGGGTACGGTCGTTTCGCTCAACGAGTTGAAATCAACGGAACCCGGCTACTACGTCACGCTTAATCTGAGCGAAGGCAACAATTATTCCCGTTGCAACTTCGTAGTAAAAGAGCGCGGCACCTACCTCATTCGCCTCATCAAGTGCGATGCCTCCGGCAAGGAAATTGCACGGTTGGAAACCTACAAATCGTTTGCATATTCACAAGAATACGTAGATGATCCCGAGGATACCGAGTTTACACCCGAAATGCTTCTCGAAGAGCTTGCAAATAGGGGTAACGGCGTTATGGTAGAGGATTTGAAAAATCCTTGGGAGATCTTTGAATCGTTCATCACGGCACTTCCGAGAACGTTTGATCCGAGATGGCTGTTCATGATCATGGCGATGGTATTCTTCCTTATGGATATCGCCGTGCGCAAGTTCAAGTTCAAGTGGCCGCACGAGATCATCCGTGAGTACAAGCAAAAGCAGGCGGAAAAGAAGTCCTCACGCTGATTTTCCACCGAATCCCTTTAGCGCCTTCGTGCGCGATCCCATTCTGAAAAAAGGAGGGTATCATGAAATCGTTAAAAAGAATCGTAGCGTTCATTCTCGTACTTGCGCTCTCTTTGATAGCAACTGCATGCACGGGCGGCAAGTTGGCTACGCCGAGCGGCTTCTATGTCGATGATGAGAATACCCTGCATTGGTCCGTCGTGGCGGAGGCGCGTAGCTATCGCGTTGAAGTCAAGGCGCTCGAAACCGATGAAACCATGGAAACGGTTGTCCGCAGAGCGGAATTCTCCATGTCTGATTTTGTAGAGGGCGATTACGAGCTTCGCGTCATGGCGGTAGGTGGCACGCAAAACGGCCGTACTTCCGATTGGTCGGAAGTTTTCAGTTTCCACAAGGATTACGAAACGGGGCTCGTCTATTCGCTTATCAACGGCGGCACTGAATACCAGATTACGCGAGTTGGAACCGCTTCTGGGCACGTTGTCATCGAAGATTACTACCGCAATAAGCCGGTAACTTCAATTGCAGACGGTGCCTTCCGCGGAAGTAGCCGTCTGGAAAGCCTTGTCATCGGAAACAACGTCAAGTCGATTGGAAACGATGCGTTCTATAATTGCAGCCGTCTTACTTCGATCACCATTCCCGATAGCGTAATTTATATCGGTGAAAATGCATTCCAAAACTGTTACGCACTTTCCGCAATAAAGCTTCCGGCGGAGATCACGCAGATAACCTCGTATATGTTTGCCTATTGCAGAGAGCTCAAGAGCGTTCAGCTTGGCGAAAAGGTTCGTTCTATCGCTGAAGGCGCGTTCTACGGCTGCAGTGCGCTCATATCCTTCGTTATTCCCGATAGCGTAGAATCGATAGGCGCCAACGCATTTTATGCCACGTCGGAAGAGCCTGCGCTTAAATCGGTAACCATCGGAAGCGGTTTAAAGCAAATCGCTTCGCGCGCCTTCTATGGCAACTCTGCGCTTGAGGAAGTGAAATTCGCCGAAGAGGGCAGCCTGACGTCCATTGCGTTATCTGCCTTTGAAAAGTGCACAAGCCTCACAGAGATCGAAATTCCGGAAGGCGTAACAACCCTTGAGAATCGCGTTTTCTACGGTTGCGCCTCTTTGAAGGATGTAACCATTCCCGAATCGCTTGTTTCGGTAGGCTCCCACGTATTCAGCGGAACGAAGCTCTATAGAGATCAGGAAAACAGTGGGTTCATTTATGTTGGCGATTGGCTCGTGGGCGTAACTGATAAGGTGAAGAATGAAACGCTCACGCGCATTGATGCCGATACCTTCAAGGAAGGAACCATCGGTATTGCGAACAATACTTTCCAATATAGCAAAGCACTCACGAGAGTCACGCTTCCAGATTCCGTTCGCTATATCGGCGTTTATACCTTTAGCGAAGCCGCCAACATGACGTATTTCTACGCGGGTATCAATAGCCAGCTCGAAGAAATCGGCTACGCTGCATTTTCCTCCTGCGCGCTTTTGAACAACGTGCAGTTCCGCGGCAGCAACCTCAAAACGATCGGTGATTACGCATTCTTTAGTTGCCTCATGCTGCAGAACAACGAATTGTTTGCAGATTTCCTTGTGCCTGAGAGCGTAACGCGGGTGGGCATGTCTGCTTACGCCTATTCGGGGCTCTTCAACAGTCCTGAAGAAAACGGCCTCGTTTATGCCGGCAATTGGGTAATTGGGTACGATCCGGAATTGATGACCGAACCCATCATTGAGTTGAAAGAAGGCACGAACGGGATTGCCGATTACGCCTTTGCTTACTGCGAAGATTTATCCAGCATCACCGGGCTCAACACCCTGGAAAACCTTGGCTACGGCGCCTTCTACGATTGCCAAAACCTTTCCTCCGTGACGCTTAACAGAAATCTGAGGGCCATTCAGCCGTACACCTTCTACAATTGCAAGCGTTTGTTCCGCGTGGGCTTACCGAGTATGCTCACAACGATCGGCAACGCGGCGTTCTATAGTTGCGAACGCCTGTATGAGCTTGATCTTTCCGGATGCTCGCGCCTCGTAGAGATTGGCACGAACGCCTTCGCTATGGCGGGCATCGCCACGCTCTCGCTCAACGATGGGCTGGAAACGATTGGCGCAAACGCATTCTATCGCTGCTATCAGTTAGAAGAAGTTGTTATTCCCGATTCCGTGAAAACGATCGGCAGCCGTGCTTTCGCCATGCCTGGAATTAAGGATGGATGGATCATAGTGCAGCCTGCAGGTGGAGAGCTCAAGAGCGTAACGCTCGGCGCAGGCGTGGAGTACATTGGCTACGGCGCCTT
Source organism: Clostridia bacterium (assembly GCA_017507045.1). Lineage (GTDB taxonomy): Bacteria > Bacillota > Clostridia > Christensenellales > Borkfalkiaceae > Gallimonas. The sequence goes on from JAFWBP010000017.1 coordinate 19,151, forward strand.
CCGTGATTGTGCCAAACTCAAGTCCATCGTCATTCCCGATTCCGTGAAAACGATCGAGAGCCACGCGTTCTACCGTTGCACCGGCTTTAAGACGATCAATTTCGGCAGCGGCGTGGAATATATTGGCGATAACGCCTTCTACGGTTGCCAAGCAATTACCTCGCTCGTGATTCCGAAGAGCGTGCAATATATCGGCTACAACGCCTTCAAGAACTGCACCGCACTCACCTCCGTCGTTTTGTCGGGCACTGTAGATTATATCGATGAGCACGCATTCTATGGAAACAACCGCATGACGGTTTACGTAAACGCCGAGGGTGCAGGTGAAAATTGGGTTTCGAATTGGAATTCCTCCTTCCGCCCCGTTGCTTACAACGCCACCTTCTCGGAGGATGGAACGTATCTTGAGTCCATTACCGTCGGTTCGCTCATCAATCCCTATGCAATCTACGGGCTTTCGGCGCCTGCACGCGAGGGTTACGTCTTCTTAGGCTGGTCCACGCGCAGCGGTGCAACGGAAGCGGAATATCCGCTCGTCAGCCTTGCCCGCTTGGAGGCAGGAACCGTTCTTTACACGGTTTGGGAGATCGCGCCCGAAGTTGAAGAGGAAGAAGAGGAAGAAGTGCCCGAAGAAGAGTTTCATCCCGGCCAAATATAACAGCTTCGGGCTTAAAAAACAGTAAAAAAGGGTTCTACGAAATCATTCAAGATATAAGGAGTAAAACCATTATGAAGAGAATGAGAAAGAGTTTGCTTACCTGCATTCTGCTCGTCCTTAGTATGGTCTGCCTGATCTCCGGCGCTTGCGCGGATCCGAAAGTAAAGCTTTCTTTCGAATCGGAAGGCCAGCAGATCGAGATCGTCGAGCTGGAAAAGGGCACGGAGTACACGCTCACGCCCCCTGAAGAGCGGGTAGGCTTCAGCTTCGAGGGCTGGTACCTCGATGCAGAATTCACGGATGGTCCTGTAACCACGGTTACCGCCGAGAAGAACGTCACGCTCTACGCGAAGTGGGAGCAGAAGTACCGCGTCACGCTTAATTTGGGCGGCGGCTCGCTTTCCGCCCCCGATATTTGGCTGAAGGCGGGGGAAAACGTTTATAACGCCGTGCAGGACTACGCGCCCACGAAGGCAAACAACGAGTTCGGCATGTGGATGAACGGCAACGCCGAGCTTTCCCGCGGCTATTCGATGCCCAAGCAGGATATCACGCTCACCGCACGCTATAAGGTGGGATACACCGTGAACACCTACTATCAGAATCTCGCGCAGAGCGGTTACGATCAGGGCGAGGCGATCAAGGGCTTTGCATATCCGGGTGCATTCTATCCCGAGGATATCACGGTAACCGGTTTCACGCAGATCGATCCGGCTGAGGCATGGACGATCAATGAAAACTATGCGCAGAACACGTTCTCGCTGTACTTTGACCGTGCGGAGTACACCGTCACCTTTGATGCCAACTATCCGCAGGGCTTTGGTCAGGATTCCTTCACGCAAACCTACGTTTACGGCGCTGAGGCGGAGATCCCTTCCGATCTCTTCACGCTCCCCGGTTACGTACTCACGGGCTGGGCGAACGCGGCAGGCGAGGTCCAGTATGATAGCGGCTACATCAATTCCCGCCTCTTCAATGAAAAGGTAAACGATACTGCTCCCAAAACCTTCACGGTGAAGGGCAATACCCGCCTCTACGGCGTATGGGTGCAGGGCTATACCGATGTTTTTGCCGGCCAGGATTACGTTTATATTATTGGCAACAAGGCTTATCTCGAGCGCGGCGATCGCTTCTTCAGCGGAACGTATAACGCCACGCGCAAAGAGTTTGAGTTCCTCGATTCAAGAGATCGCATTCTGCTTAGCGGTGTTCTCAACGAAGCAGATCGCACGTTTATCTATTACGACGATGATCGTGCAAGCTACGTGGCTGTGCGTTACATAACGGGCGTTGGTCTCACCGAAGATACGATCTATTTTGATGAATACAACGGCATCACCTACGAGGCGTACGAAGGGGGAAGCCGCGCGGTTTCCGAAGGCACGTACTACGTTAATGAAAACGGTTATTACATTGTAACCTTCACGAAGGGCAATCTCAATGGGCAAACGCTCACCTTTATAACGGGTACCGTCACCGATGGAGAGGGCAACGCGCGCAACGCCTTCCAGATCCGTAACGACGAAGAGTACAACTGGGGCGCTCTCAAATACTTCTTCATGCAAGGTTCCGCTATCTACACGAGCAACGTGTATATCGCGCTCAACGGGTTTGGAACTGCGGCGTTCTACAACGGATCTACCACCACCGAGTATATCTATACGAGAGAAGAGAATATCGTTACGTTGCGCAATATGAGCAGCGGCGCGGTATACCTGATCATGAAGGTTGTAAACCTCGGCGGAACCAACGGCTTCATGATCTACGATGAGAGCTTCGATCACACCTACGAAGCCGAAAACGGTGCAACGCTCAAGCTCGATGGCCTCTATCAGGCAACCTATAAGTTGGGCAATACCGTTTTGGAGGGCACGTATTCCACCACCTCCTCCGTGCTGGGCGGCAACGTAGTGCGCTTCTTCACGGAAGGCGGCGAGCGCGTGTTCATCATCAACAGTGAAACCTTCGTTGATCCCGAAACGCAGGAAAACATTACCACCTATTCCTTCGTGGAGCGCGCTGTGGGCTATGCGGAATACTATTACAGCGATTCCCAGAGCGTTTGGTTCACGATCCTGCTCGTTATCAACGAAACGAAGGTAGGCGAGGCCACGATCTACGGCCGCACGGAAGCAGGCGAGAGCGTTCCCGTTGCTTACGGTACGTACGATTACGACGAAGAGAACGATCGCTATATCTTCACGGCAGAGAAGTGGGAAGAAACAGAAGCGGCCATTGAGCCCTTCGATATCACAACGATCAAAACCTTCGTATTCAATACGGGCGTATTCTCCAACGGATCAACCACCTACAACCTCATGTACTGGTTCTCCATGACGCCTACGGAAGGTGAAACGAGCTATTACGACGTTCGTTACACCTCGGTAAACGGCAATGAAACGCTCGTTCTCATTGGTATCTTCGCAGTATATACCGATGCATCAGGCAACGTTATCACCGGCAGATATTCCGTAACGGAAAATATCATGATCGTTTCGGGCGAAGCCGGCACCGTATACCTCGAGATCAACGAACAGGAAAGCAAGTTCATTACCCTCACAGGCAATCTTGGTTACTACTACCTGATTGACGAGCAGGGCATGGAAACGGAAAATTACATCTATTTCGATGGCAAGGGAAACGCAACCTATACCGTTGTAACCACGAACGCTGAAGGTGGCAAGGAAACCGCTTCCTACACGGGCACGGCTGTAGAAACCGATGAAACCACCGATTACGATTATCCCATCTACGAATTCCGCGCAGAGGGTGTTGCACCTTTCCGCTTCATCAGCCTTGTTACCTCTTCCGCCGGTTATATCATGGTCTATAACGATGTGTATAACGGCACCTACTACGAAGAAGAGGGAATCGGCATGCTCATGCTCGATGGCTTCGGCTTCCAAGCAGCGTACTATGATGATAACGGCAACGTCTTCGCAGGCATGTACGTTATCGCAGAAGATAACGTGATCGTCATGATCATGGATTCCGGCGAGCGTTACTTTGATATCACGGGCAAGGAAGCCTTCACCGCTCGTGGCACCGAATTTGCTACCTATCTCGTTTACGATAATCAGGGCGTTGATAACAGAGTTGTGGAATTCGATGGCTACGGCAACGCGAAGATCTACAAGATGGTAGAGGATGCAAGCGGTGAGATGCAGGAGGAGATCATCTCCGAGAATGCAACGTACGTTGCGCTCGATAACGGCTACACCTTCACCGTCACCTATAAGATCGGCAACGAGGTATACACGCTCACCGGTACTCGCGGCTATCTGCAGATGGGCTCCTACGTATACAACGCCTTCATCGTGGCGCACGAAGAGGTCGTTGCAAACTACATCGTTGAAAGCGATTGGTCCGTCCTTTCCCTCGATAGCTACGGCAACGCGATCAGATACGATACACTTGGTCAGGGCGAAGCCGGTCGTTACTTCATCATCACCGAGACGATGCTCTACTATGCAAACAACAGCGGCACGGATGCGGCAATCTTCATCTTCGATCGCGTGGCCGGCACCGCCGTGCAGATGAAGTTCACGCCCCGCGGCTACTACACGAAGGATCTCGAATCCCTCCGCTTCACGGAGTACGGCTTCATGATCTATAACGGTGAAACGCGTTACTACTACACCGTTGAGGCAGATGGCAACGTTCTCGTCTATCACCAGGATCCCACGAATCCTAAGGCAAACCGCTACGGCTTCGTTGAGGATGAGTTCGGTTCCTTCGATGCAACGATGATCGAATTCGAAGGCAAAGAGTACTACGCCAACAGCGGCTACATGATTATCTTTGGTCGCGATTCGGAAGGTGCGGATAAGTACCCGATCTCCGTTGCAGAAACGGAAACCGATCAGGATGGCAACCCGATTCAGGTCATTAAAAAGTATCCGCTTGAAAACCTGCAATTCACGCCTGCCGGCAGCATGGAATTCTCGGTAAGCGGCGTCGTCACCTTTAACAGAACCGCTCAAGCCTGCACCGTCACCCGCACGATGCTCGCAGATGGAACGTATGAAATGTACTTCACCGTCGGCAACATTCGCTTCTACATCTCCGTCGATTACACGGGAGAAGAGGATGAGTACGGCGTATCCACGAGCACCTATCAGATCACCGGCATGAGCGCCGTGCAAGCATTCGCTTCCGATTACTACTACACGCTTTACATCCAGTACTTGTTGATGATTGGCGTTCAGGTAGGAAACGTTATTGGTGAGATCGCGATCATTCAAGATTTCAATGAAGCGGGCGACGTGGTGAGATCGTACATCAAGGGCGCGTTCGCTCCGATGTCCGGCATGTTCGATAGCGAGGGCAACCTCATGGAGAGCATTGAAGCAAACTTCACGCAGGATGCGGAAAGCGGCCTTTTCACCGCCGAGTTCGAGTGGAAGGATGGCTACACCTATCGCATGTACTTCACGATCACGCCGAACATGTATATCTACATGTACTTGGGTTCCATCGTTTACGGCTACTCGTTGCAGGCACTCGTACGCGTACAAACGCTCGAGATGGGCGAATACAAGTTAGAAATGGAACAGATCGTTGCATCTGATTCCTATGCACCGGGCGGCTTCTACACGATCAAGCTCTATAAGGGCGAAGATCTGCTTGAGCTTGATAGCGGCTACATCATTGATGGCGTTATCTACTACATCGTAAGAGAGAAGGATGAGGATGGCAACGCGATCAGCACGAAGTACTATGTGATCGAGCTTACCGCCGAGGAAGTTAAGCTTCCCGAAGGCGATGAAGACGCTGTGGAATACGTTCCTGCTTACGAATCTGTGATCGTAACCGAAGTGAACGTGAAAACGCTCTACACCGCAGAGGGCGATTTCGTGGATATCATGGAAGCGGAAAATAAGATCCTCTTCCTTGCTATCAACGGAGGCGTGTACTTAGTCACAGCTTGCGAATACGATGCCACTACGCAAACGTACACGCTCACCGTTGGCAACCGCACCTACACCGTAAAGGAAGAAGAGGGCAAAGCAATCGTTGAAGAGGTTGTAGAGCCTTCCGAAGAAGAGGAAGAAGAACAGGAATAAATCTTTTCCGAATAAGAAAAGAGCAGCTGCATAAGCAGCTGCTCTTTTAGCTTACAATAATCTAACAAAAAGAGAGGATCTGAAAAGATCCTCTCTTTTGGAGCTGATGAGCGGACTCGGACCGCCGACCTCATCCTTACCAAGGATGCGCTCTACCTGCTGAGCTACACCAGCACGTTTCGTACCTATATAGTATAGTAAAATATCACCGTTTCGTCAAGCGATAATGGGGTATTATTTCAAAATTCATGGGAGAAAATTCTTGCGTAAAGATGTGTTTCACAGAAAAAGGGAACTTAAAAAAGTTCCCTTCAGCGCTTATCTGATTTGATTACGGCATGAGCTCGCGCAGGAGATCGTTCATGTTATAAAGCCCTGCAGGCTTTGCAATCAGCCACTTCGCGGCCTTTAATGCGCCTGCGGCGAACACCTTGCGGCTACGCGCCGAGTGTGCAACCGTCACGATTTCATCCTCGCCTGCAAACATCACTTCGTGTTCGCCAACGATCGTTCCGCCTCGCACCGCGTGGATGCCAATTTCCTGCTTGCGGCGCGCTCCAACCATACCATGTCTGCCATATGTGGCCTGCATTTCCTCTTCAGAAGCATTTGACACGCTCTCATAGAGCATGAGTGCGGTGCCGGAAGGGGCATCCTTTTTCTGGTTGTGGTGGCGCTCGATGATCTCAATATCAAAGTTCTCGCCGAGGATCTTTGCCGCCTGTTTTGCGAGCAGCTGCAAGAGGTTGATGCCGAGTGAGAGGTTGCCCGTTTTGAAGAGGGGAATGCGCTCTGCGTATTTTTTCACGAGCGCCTCGTCCTCCTCGCTGTAGCCCGTTGCGGCCAAAACCACGGGTAGATTTTTTTCAGCGGCAAATTCCAGCCGTTCATAAAGCCCTGCGGCGGAGGAAAAATCAATGATTGCATCCGCTTTTTCGGAAACTTCTGCAAACGAAGTGTAAATGGGATAGGCTGCTGGCTTCGGAAAGAGATCCACGCCGCATACGATCGTATCGCCGCGCTCCAAAGCAGTTTCCGTTACCATTTTGCCCATTCTGCCCGAAGCGCCGCACAAAATAATTTTCATGCTTTCACCTCAAATCCGTATTCGCGCATCGCCGCATAAAGGCGGGCGCAGTGTGCCTCTTCAAGGCGGGTGAGCGGAGAGCGAGGTGCGCCTGCTTCAAAACCGAGCGCCTGCATGCCTTCCTTCACGGGAATGGGGTTTACCTCGAGAAAGCACGCCTTCACGAGTGGGAAAAGTTTATCTGCAATTTTATTTGCGGCGTACAGCTTGCGCGCAAGAACGGCATCTGTAAGCGCCTTCACGTCCTTTGGAGCAATGTTGGAAACAACGGAAATAACCGCCACGCCGCCAACTGCAAGAATGGGGAGATTGAGCGTATCTTCACCCGAATAGAGATCACACTTGCCGCGAATGAGGCGCGCGGTTTCCACAACCTGCGCCATATTTCCGCTCGCTTCCTTAATACCGGCGATATTCGGGATCTCGGCAATCGCTGCCATTGTTTCGGGAAGAATGTTCACGCCCGTGCGCCCGGGCACGTTGTAGGCGATTACGGGAATTTTTACCGCGGCGCAGATCGCCCGATAGTATTCCACGATCCCTGCCTGCGTACACTTATTGTAGTAGGGGGTTACGGCGAGCACGCCGTCCGCGCCAAGCTCTTCCGCGCGCACGCTGGCGGCAACCGCCTTTGCGGTGTTGTTGCCACCCGTGCCGATGATTACCTTCGCGCGGTGTGCAACCTTTTCCACGGCAAAGCGAATAAGCGATTCCTTCTCTGTTTCAGACATGGTAGCCGGCTCACCCGTCGTTCCAAGCACAACGAGGGCATCCGTACCGTTTTCGATCTGATATTCGAGCATCTTTTCGAAGCTGGCGAAATTGATTCCATCCTCACAAAAGGGCGTGATCATTGCCGTTGCGCTTCCTCTTAAAAAACCCGTCATAGCGGTCTCCTTTCTGTTATTATATGAAACCCTTGGCGGCAAGAAGTTCCGCAAGCAGTATGGCGCCGCCAGCCGCTCCGCGCAGGGTGTTGTGCGAACAACCGATAAATTTCCAATCGAAGAGATGATCTTCGCGAAGGCGCCCGGCCGTTACTGCCATGCCGTTTTCCAAATTTCGATCGAGCTTGGGTTGCGGGCGGTTCTCCTCTTCAAAATAGTGCAAAAACTTTTTGGGCGCAGAGGGAAGATCAAGTTGCTGCGGCTCGCCCTCGAAAGCGTTCCACGCCGAAAGGATCTCCTCCTTCGTGGGCTTGTTGCGGAAGGAAACGAACACCGCCGCGGTGTGTCCATCGGAAACGGGAACGCGCAGGCACTGCGCCGTAATCGAGGGGGCTTGCGCGTTGATAATGGCATCGCCCTCCACCGTGCCCCAAATTTTAAGGGGCTCCATTTCGCTCTTTTCCTCTTCTCCGCCGATGTAGGGAATGATGTTATCGCAAATTTCGGGCATGGTTTCAAACGTTTTTCCTGCGCCCGAGATCGCCTGATAGGTGCAAACTGCAACCCGCTCAATGCCAAAATGGCGTAGAGGGTGCAAAAGGGGAACGTACGATTGCAGAGAGCAGTTGCTCTTCACGGCAATAAAGCCGCGTTTCGTATTGAGGCGCTTTTTCTGCGCGGAGATCACTTCAAGGTGCTCGGGATTGATCTCGGGAATGATCATGGGCACGTCCGGCGTGCCGCGGTGCGCTGAATTGTTGGAAACAACGGGGATCTCCATCTTTGCATACGCCTCTTCGAGCGCCTTAATTTCCGCTTTCGGCATATTCACGGCGCAGAACACGAAATCCACTTTACCCGCAATTGCCGCAGGATCCGCGGCGTCAAGCACCGTCATCTCTTCTGCAAAGTGGGGGATGGGGGTTGTCATCGCCCATTTCTTTATGGCATCGGGGTACTTCTTTCCCGCACTTCTCGCACTTGCAAGCAGTGCCACCGGCTCAAAGAGGGGGTGATTTTCAAGCAGCGTTACAAATCTCTGCCCAACCATACCCGTTGCACCAACGATGCCAACCTTATATTTTCGTTTCTCCATAGAGACCTCCCAATCGAAAGCGGGACGGCGTTTGCCATCCCGCACAGAAGTTGCGCCGAGAAAGCGCTTTTTTCAAGCATAATTTTACCATATCGAGGGTGAAATGTCAAAGAAATCATCTCATTTTCATTGAAATATTTTTCTCTTTGTGTTACAATAAGAGAAGCGAAGCGCGCTCGCTGAAGGGCGGCGTTTTGCGGAGAGAGATTTATGGCAGAAGAACGCAAGGGGCGCTTGCCCCAAAGCTTAGAAGGAAAAGAGAGAAGCGAGGTATATACTCGCAGTAAAATTACAACGTCGCGCTGGACGCTGTTTTGGGATATTTTTAAAGAAAGATTCGGCAGGCTTATGCTCACGAATCTTGCCACGCTTCTTACCTGTTTGCCGCTGATCGCAGTGATCGTGTGGCGGATGTATTGGGATCTTTCGCAGGGCGTGATTGGTAACTACGGCACGCCGGGCATCTTCCTTCCCTTTTTGCCTTACGTAGAGGGCACGGCGGAATGGATCACCTTCCTCGGCGATCTTCTCTTTTTCGCCCTCATGCTTCCCGGGCTTGCAATTGCCGGCCTCGGCGTTTCGGGCGGTGCGTATATCATGCGCAACCTCGTTTGGACGAAGGGCATCTTCGTTTTCTCTGATTTTCTGCGCGGGATCCGCCGCAACTTCTGGTGCGTGCTTGAAGCGATGTTCGTTTTTGGCTTCTGCCTCTTTGCTTCGCGCACGGTTGGCAACTACGCCGATTACCACCTTGCGCTCGGCTCTTCGATTGCGGGTTGGCTGATTGCATCGAAGGTCATCGGCTACATCATTCTCGCATTCTCCATCCCCGTGAGCCTTTGGATGGTTGCGCTCGGCATTGGCTACCGCCAGGGCCCTTGGGCGCTCTTCAAAAACGCCGTTATTATGACGGTTGCCACCTTCCCGCAGACGATCCTCTTTGCGGCGATTGCGGCGGCGCCCGTTCTTTTAACGCTGTTTGGCGGCTGGTTTTCCGGAATCGCCACCATCCTGCTTGCCACATTTACAGTCTCCTTTGCATTGCTCGTGTGGATGGTTTACACTGATTGGGCAATCGGAAAATTCATTCTCGGCGAGAGCGGTGCAACCGTGGAAGAGGAAGGGGAGGCACCCAAGGAGCAGAAAGCACAGCCCGAGAAGAAGAGCGTTGTCACGCTTTACGGCAAGTCTGTGCTCCTTTCTCGGCCCATGCAACCCATGAGTGAGGGCGGCGAACCCTACGAGCTTCCCACGGCGTTCACGCGTGAGGATCTTGAAAAGCTTGCAGAAAGCAAAGCGGCGATCTACGCTGCCGCTGAAGCGTACGCCGAAGAGCACCGGGGCGAGCCTAAGTATGCGGAATATAACAGCCAATTCGAGCAGCGCGAACGTGCGCTCACGCAACAAGTTAAAAAGAAAAAGAAGGTTAAGCGCCCCAAGATGCTGTTGCGCTGATCAAACATGCAATACGATTTTCTTGCCAACTGGTTTGAATATTTGAATGACGACTGCGACTACACCCGTTGGTCGCAGTATTTTATTGATGGGCTTGCGCGCCTCAAAGCGGGTAAGCGCGGCTTAGAGCTCGGCTGCGGAAGCGGCGCGTTTTGCCGCGCTCTCGCAAAAGAGGGGTATACCATGTCCGGAGCGGATATCTCTGCGCCCATGCTAACCAAGGCTGTGGAGCTTGCGCAAAGCGAGGGGCTTAATATCTCCTTTATTCAAGCGGATGCACGCTCCTTTCAGGTAATGGAGAAATACGATTTTTTGCTTTCTCCCAACGATTGCTACAACTATCTTCCCCAAAGCGCCCTGAAAAAGGCATTTGCGCGGGCCGCGAAGGCGCTCAAAAAGGGCGGAATCTTTTGGTTCGATGTAAGCTCGCCGTGCAAGCTTAGAGAAAAAGTTGCAGATAATATATTTGCAGACGATCGGGAGGAGGTTTGCTACCTCTCCTTCAACCGCCTGCATTCCGATTGCGTGGAAATGGATGTCACCCTCTTCGTAAAGGAGCAGGACGGAAGATTTACGCGCTACGATGAAAATCACACCCAATTTATCCACGAGGAGCGTGAGCTTCATACGGCACTTGAGGAAGCAGGCTTTTGCGTGCTCGCCGTTGAGGGGCACCTCGGGGAAGATCCTACAAAAAGCGATAGGTTGAATTTTATATGCCAAAGAGCGTAATATTAAAAACGTTAATATGGGATGGCGCCGTTTCTCTCGCCGTGCTTGATACCACCGAGATCGTGCGCGAAGCGATACGCCGCCATCATCTCTCACCCGTTGCTGCGGCCGCGTTGGGGCGCACCATGTCTGCAACGGCATACCTTTGCAGCTGGCTCAAGGGGAGCGAAAGCTCGCTTTCCGTTGCAATCAACGGAAAGGGTGTTGGGGGAACGATCGGCACCGCAGGCGATGGAAATTTATTCCTTCGCGGCTATGTGGATCATCCCGAGGCGGATCTTGCGCCGAGCGCAAGCGGCAAGCTCGATGTAGGCGGTTTTACCGGGTGCGATGGCACGATCACCGTCATTCGCGATGATCGGAGCGGCGTTCCCTTCGTGGGAACGAGTCCGCTCGTATCGGGTGAAATTGCCGAGGATTTTTCCGCTTACTTTCTCACGAGCGAACAGCGCCCCACGGCGATCGCCCTTGGCGTACTCATTGGGAAGGATGGCGATTGCATTGCCGCCGGCGGACTTTTTTTGCAACCGCTTCCCGGTGCAAGTGAGGAAGTGCTCACGCGCATTGAGCGCGAGATCGGAAGATTTTCCAATAGGTCCACCCTAATCGGAGAGCGCGGTGCGGAGGGCGTTTTGCGCATGCTCGCTCCGGAAGAAAAATACACGGAGCGTGAGATTTTCTACCGCTGCCACTGCTCGCGCGAGCGCATCGCCTCCCTGCTTCTTTCGCTCGGCAAAGCGGAGGCGCAATCCATTTTGCGCGACGAAGGCAAGATCTCCGTGCATTGCCACTATTGCAACACGACCTACGATTTTGACGAAGAGGAGGCACTTTCGCTCTTCAACGTCGGGGGAAACCATGAAAACTGAAATTCCCGAGCTGAAATTTGATAACGACTTTCTGGTAGATAGCGCCCAGAAGCGCTTCACAGAGGGCGATTATTTCGGCGCACTTACCGTGTTGAATAAACGGGAAAGTATGCACGAGCCGCTCGCCGATGCCTATGAGGTCTACGCTGATATCTACGAGGCGATGGAGCTGTGGCCGCTCGCCGCAGACGCTTGGTTCCGTTTTCTCGATACCTGTGCGCGCGAAGAATTCTCCGAGGGGTACGAGGGGCTTGCCATTGCGTTCATGAACATGGGCAACGAGCTGCAATCTGCATATTATTATCATCTCGCCTTTTTCGATGGGGATCCTATGCCCGTAGAATCGGCAACGAAAGCACCCGCTCTTCGCCTCGTGCACGATGAGAGTGGGCAGATCGAGAGCCCCGAAACGATCGCTGAAGGCTTGGCGCTCCTCAAAACGGGCGATCTTACGGCTGCGCGCAACACCTTTGCGGAAATTCCCGAAGAGAGCAAAGATTTTGCTTCTGGGGCAGGGCTTGCCGCAATGTGCTCCCTCATGCAGGGGGATGAAGAAGGGGCGGAAGCGGAGTGCGAGCGCCTTATCGGTAGCCATCCGAATAACGTGCAGATCCTCACAACGTATTGTGCCGTTCTCGGTGCGCGTGAAAAGAGGGAGGAGGCGCGCGCAGTTGCGCGCAAGCTTTACGCGCTTCCCTTAAGCGCTACGGATGATTTATACCGCGTTGCCACGGCGCTCTGTGAAACGGGTTTGCACGAGGAGGCATACGAAAAGCTGGGTGCGCTCCGTGAACGCATTCCTTACGATGAAAACGTACTCTGGTTTCTTGCTGCCGCGGCTAAGCACACAAACCGCCTTGCCGAGGCGATCGAGGCTTTGGAAACGCTCACCACGCTCTATCCGCGCAAGGCAGTTGCAAAGTGGTATCTTGAGCGGATGCGCACTGAGCGCGAGGGCGGAGAATGTGTTCCCATGGGTTATTTTTACCGCCTGCCCGAAGCGCAGTACCGCAAGATCGCTTCCTTCCTTCTGCAGATGAGCACGGCGGAAGAGGAGGGGCAGGAGGAGCTTGCGAACTCTTCCGTTTTTGCAGAGTGCTTCCGCCTCGCCTTCGATGAAATGGAAGGTCACGATGAAAAGCTGCAACTGCTCGCCGCAAAAGTTGCGGTGAAATGCCGTGCCGATTCCCTTCTGCGTGCCGCGCTTTTGGATTCGGAAGGGGATGAGATCGTAAAGCTCTCCATTTTGCACGATCTCGTCTGCCGCAACGAGGAAAATTCCTTCGGTACCGTTCTTCTCAATCTCTATAAGGAAGTATTTTTGCACGAGCTTGAGATCGGCCGCAGAAAGTGTGGCGCATTCATGCAGGCGTTTGCCGACGTTTACTCCAAATACGCGCTGCTCGGCGAGGATTGCGAAGGCAAGATCTGCGCCGCGGGCGAAGATATCTATAACGCGCTTGCAGAAGCGGAAGCGTGGGATTACTTCGATGAGCGCGCCGCACTCTCCGCGGCGATCTATCGCGAGGCGCGCCTGCGCGGTGGGGAACGCTCCCTTTCGGAGATCTGTAAGCTCTTCGATGCAAGCGAACGCGTTACGCAAAAAATTCTTGATTATATGATGTGAGGGCAACTATGGATCTCATTGATTTCGATGGTCTTTTCGATGAAAAGCTCACCGAATACATGAAGCGCAACGCAGGAAAGTACACCGAAAAGCAGTGGGAGGCGGTCATTCCCAGGCTCTATCAAAAATTCGGCGATACCTACGTTTCCCGCGCAAAAAACACGCCCAAGGGCTACTATGCCGCCATGACGGATGAAGCGCTCACCGCATCCTTCCTTCGCCACCTGCGCGAGGGAGTTCCCGCTGATGATTTCCTCACGGGGGAGCTGGAGCGCCGCGGCTGCACGGAGGCACTCATCGCCCTTTTAGGCGAAAAAGAGCCCGAGATTCTCACCGCGGCCGTCCGCATGATCGGTGCCGATGAGAGGGGACTTTGCGGCTACGCAAAACTTCTCGAGGGCGATCTTGAAGAGGAGCTGTTGGAAGAAATTATCGAGCAATTCAAAAACAATGCAGATGCCGCAAAGCCATTTGCACTCGATCTCTTAGCGCGCGGGATTCGCGAGGAACTCATGCTCGAAGTGCTCTCTCGCTGCAAGGAGCGTGATGAAGCCGTGTTCGAGGCGCTTCTTCGCGCCTTTAAGGAGAGCGGTGAGGAGATGCCCGTGCGGGCGAACTATCTTGCCGCGTACGGCGATGCGCGTGCGCTGGGCGCCCTTTTAGATGTTGTTGCCCGTGAGGATATCAACTTCCTCGAATACCGCGAGCTAAAGTTTGCAATCGAAGCGCTCGGCGGCGAATATGAAGAAATACGCGATTTTTCGGGCGACGCCGTTTATGAGGCAGTCTCCTCGCAGCCTCCTGTGGAGATCACGGAAAAGAAGGAATAGTTGTTGAAAATGAGTTTCCGCGATGGAAGCTCTTTTTCTTATACTTCGATCCGTGTCATATCTTGCTTTCCGGCGGCATATGGTAACATAGCAAGCAAAATTTGCGGAGGCGATTATGGAAACTTTCCCAGTCTATGAAGACGTAGCAACCCGAACGGGCGGCGATATCTTCATCGGCGTCGTGGGTCCTGTGCGAACGGGCAAATCGACGTTCATCAAAAAATTCATGGAGGAGCTCGTGCTGCCCTCCGTAGAGGGCGAGAAGAAGCGCCGCTACACGGATGAGCTTCCGCAGTCGGGCTCAGGCAAAACGGTTATGACGACGGAACCCAAGTTCGTGCCCGAGGAGGCGGCAGAGATCAGCGTGAAGAGCGCCGTAGCAAGAGTGCGCCTCATTGATTGCGTGGGCTTTCCCGTGGAGGGCGCCGCGGGCTTCGAAGAGGAGGGGATCCCTCGCCTCGTGCGTACGCCGTGGCACGATGCCGCCGTGCCCTTTGAAGTAGCCGCGGAGGAAGGAACGCGGCGCGTTGTAAGAGATCATTCAACGATTGCCGTAATGGTTACAACGGATGGCTCCATCGCCGATCTTCCCCGTTCCGCTTACAAAAAAGCGGAGGAGCAAACGGTTTCCGAGCTAAAAAAAATCGGCAAGCCTTTTGTCATTTTGATGAATTCCGTGGCACCCATGTCTGCGGAAAGCCTTCGCCAAGAGCTGGAAGAGGAGTATGCGGTGCCCGTTGTTGCGGCGAACTGTGAACAGCTCGATGGGGATAAGATCGCAAGCATTTTAGAGCGCATTCTCTATGAATTTCCCGTTGTATCCATTGATGTGGATATCCCTGATTGGATGCGTATTCTCGATGCGGATAGCGCAATCATTTCCGAGCTTCTTTCGGGCATACGTGATGTTGCGCCGAAGATTACAAAGCTCTCTGACTGTGCGCTTCTCGATACGCTGTTTTCTTCAAGCTCGCGTTTGAAACCGCCCGTCTCCATTCGGCTGGATGCCGCAACGGGCACGGCAAAGTGCGCGGTGGAGGCACAGGATGGCGCGTTTTTGGAAATTCTCAGCGAGCAGTGCGGCGAGAGCCTTTCCGATGAATTTGCACTCATGCGCTACGCGGTGAAGCTTTCCGAGGCGAAAAAGCTCTTCGAGCGCGTTGGGCAGGCGTTTGCCGATGCAAAGGAATATGGCTACGGCATCGTGCCGCCCGAACCCATCGAAATGAGCCTTTCCGAACCGAAGCTTGTGAAAAAGAACGGTAGGGTAGGGGTAAACCTGCACGCCGATGCGCCCAGCTACCACGTCATTCGCGTAGATGTAAGCGGTGAAGTGCATCCCGCGCTTGGCACCAAGGAGCAGAGCGAAGCGTTCGTAAAGAGCATTAGCGAGAGCATGGCTACGGAGCCGGAGCGCGCCTGGAACACAAATATGTTTGGCAGAACACTCAAAGAGATGCTCGGCGAAGAGCTCACCGTGAAGAATCGCGCTATGCGAGAGAACGTACGACACAAAATGCGGCGCACCGTCACGCGGATCGTGAACGAAGGAAAGGGCGGCGTTATCTGCATTCTTCTATAAATATGCAAAAAAGGGCTTCCGAATGCGGAAGCCTTTTTCTTGTAGAAAGGTTTATATCGCGGCGGCGATATTTCCCCAAAACGATTGACAAAACACGGCGCTTCAAGATATAATGTTCTAAAATATAGGAGAAGTACTATGGATAATCTATTTTCTTGCAAAAAGCCCGCAAAAAAGAAAAAGGCACTCAAAATTACGGGCATCACCATGCTCATTCTTTTTGCGGTAATTAGCGTTCTTTCTCTCGTTTTTTACGATATGATAGAAGCATTTGTACTCGATTACGGGAACGAAGGCCTCGTTGGTGCTTTGGTAAGCATCATACCGAAACTTACCGCAATGATCCGCGTTCTCTTCGTAACGCTGCTTGCACAGTACGTTTTTGCCATTATCTACGGAAGAATATTCAAGGGATCTCCGCGCAGAGTTACGATCGGCAAGCTCGTTTCCGGTATTACGAAATTCGTGGTTTGGGTTATCGGCATCCTTGCCGTGTTCGCCGTATGGGGTGTGGATGTTGGCGCGCTCGTGGCTAGCGCAGGTGTTCTCACCGTTATCATCGGTTTTGGTTTGCAGAGCTTGGTCGCCGACGTCGTTTCGGGCATCTTCCTCGTTTCCGATGGCACGCTGCAGGTAGGGGATATCGTAACGATCGATGGATGGCGCGGCACCGTGCAGGAGATTGGCCTTCGCAACACGCGGCTCATCAATTACAGCGGAGATATCCGCGTTGCCAACAACAGCACGATTAAAGTTTACATCAATCAAAGTAGGGAGATCTCCTGCCCCACTACGAAGATCAGCATCACCTACGAAGAGGATATCGAGCGCGTGGAAGCGTTGTTCGCGGCAAACCGCGAGAAGATCAAAGAGCGCCTTCCCCTCGTTACCGATGGGCCCTACTATTGGGGCGTTGCCGATCTTGGCGATTCGAGCATCAATCTTCTCTTTGCCGCCTATTGCAAAGAGGGCGATTTCTTCCAAGTTCAGCGCGATCTCAACAGAGCGCTTCGCATCTTCTTTGCGGAAAACGGCATTGCCATTCCCTATCCGCAATTGGATGTGCATATGCCGCAGGAAGAACGCTCAAAGGCAGAGTAATCAGTAAAAAAACAAAAATTACGGCGGAGCATTGACTTTTCCGCCGTAATTTTCTATAATAATAACAGAATATGGTACGGAGGATATCTATGGACCTCAGAGAAAAGCTCCTTGCAAACGGCCAAGAGCACCTTATAAAATATCTCACCGACGGGGATTTTTGCGCCCGCTTGCATGAAATTGATTGGGAAATGCTTGCCCTTTGCAAGCAGGTAGAGCCCGAAAAGCGCGGGGAGATCACGCCCATCGCCGGGTTGCGCCTTCCCGAAATTGCCCAAAGAAGAGGGGAATTTGAAAAGCTCGGTGTGGAAGCCGTGCAGCGTGAAGAAGTTGCCGCTGTGCTTCTTGCAGGCGGTCAGGGCACGCGCCTCGGCTCCGATGCGCCCAAGGGCGCCTTCAACATCGGCGTTACGCGCACCCTCTACATCTTCGAGCAGCAGATAAACAACCTCCTCGAAGTATGCAAGCTCTGCGGTGCATACGTGCCCCTTCTCATCATGACGAGCGAAAAGAACGATGAGGAAACGCGCGCATTCTTTGCGGAGCACGGTTATTTCGGTTACCCCGAATCGTATATCCGATTCTTCAAGCAGGAGATGGCGCCGGCGGTTGATCTGAACGGAAAGCTTCTCTTAGAAGCGCCTGCCCGCCTTGCACTCTCGCCCAACGGCAACGGCGGCTGGTATTCCTCCCTTATAAGCGCGGGTATTATGCAGGATTTTCCAAGCGTGAAGTGGTTCAACGTGTTTGCGGTGGATAACGTTCTGCAACGCATTGCCGATCCCGTGTTTATCGGTGCAACGATCGCAAGCAACAAGCGGTGCGGCGCGAAAGTTGTAACGAAGGCGAATCCCGAGGAGAAGGTGGGCGTTCTTTGCCTTGAAGATGGCTTGCCTGCCGTGATCGAATACTACGAGCTCACGCCGGAAATGGCGAACGCACGTGATGGAGCAGGCGATCTTTGCTATCTCTACGGCGTCATCTTAAATTACCTCTTTGAAGCGAAGGCACTGGAAGAGATCGCCTCTCAACGCATTCCCGTGCACGTTGTGAAAAAGAAAGTTCCCTACCTAAACGAAGAGGGAAATTTCATAAAGCCCGAACGGGAAAACGGTTATAAATTTGAAACGCTCATTCTCGATATGGTAAAGCTTGCGGGGAGCTGCCTGCCCTTCGAGGTGGCGCGAGAGAAGGAATTTGCGCCCGTAAAGAACCGCACGGGAGTGGATAGCGTGGATACAGCGCGCGCACTGCTCGCGCAAAACGGCGTAATTCTCTAAGGAGGAGCGTATGGCAAAAAAATCAACGAAGCGCGCGGCAAAGCAGGCGGCGAAGGTTGCAAAGAAGCATCCTGCGCTCACCGCGTTCCTCATTCTGCTCGCCCTCGTTTTGCTTGCAGGTGCTGCGTATTACTATTATAAAAAGCGGGAAAGGGAGCAAGGGCCTCTTCTCGGCACGTTGCAAACGGGCGAGCTGGGCGTTCACTTCCTTGAGCTGGGCAATCAATACGTGGGCGATTGCGTGTTTATTCAAATCGGCGATACCGAAATTATTGTAGACGGCGGCTCGCGCGAAGATTCCGCCGAGGCGATCGAGGCGTACGTGGATCAGTACTGTAAAGATGGGGTGGTGGAGTATGCCATCGTCACGCACGCGCACCAAGATCATATCGCCGCCTTTGCAGGAAATTCCGCGCACACCAGCCTCTTCCGCAGATTCGAATTCGAAACGATCATTGATTTTCCCAAAACCAACTCCACGAGCGCCGTTTACGGGCGCTACGTTGCGGAGCGCGATGCAGAGATCGCGGCAGGCGCTAAGCACTACACCGCCCTCGAATGCTATAACAACGAAGGCGACGCACAGCGCAGCTACGAGCTTGCCGAGAACGTAACGCTGAACATTCTCTATCACGAGTACTACGAAAAAAAGGCGAGCGAAGAGAACAATTATTCCGTCTGTTTTTACATACAGCAGGGCGATTACAACTATCTCTTCATGGGTGATTTGGAAAAGGAGGGGGAGGAATCCCTCGTGAAAAGCAACGATCTTCCGCGCTGCAAGCTCTATAAGGGCGGGCATCACGGAAGCTCCACTTCTTCGAACGACGTGCTTCTTTCAGCAATTCAGCCCGAATACGTGTGCATCTGCACTTGCGCAGGCTCTACCGAATATACGAAGGAACCGCTCAGCACCTTCCCCACGCAAACGGCGATCAATCGCCTCGCGCGCTACACGGAGAAGATTTTCGTAACCTCCCGCGCAGATGATTCCGCGCGCGGCTACACCTCCATGAACGGCGATATCTTCGTGAAATCAAACGGCATCGATTTCACCGTAACGGGCAGTAACAATTCCACGGTTTTGAAGGATAGCGAATGGTTCAAAAACAACCGAACCTGGCCTTCGTCCTAATCGTCTTTTCTACAAGAAAACCCAAGAATTAACAAAAAACGGAGAAAGCTTCTATGCCCGAAATCACGGCAATCACCCCCCAAAAGAAGGATAAAACGCGCTGTAACGTTGAAATCGACGGCAGATTTTATTGCGGCATGAAGCTCGTTACCGTTATGCAAAGCCGCCTCAAAGTTGGCATGAGCATCGCCCTCGAGGAGCTTGCTCACATTCAGCTTGAAAGCGAAAAGCAAACGGCGCTCGATAAGGCGCTCCACCACATCACCGCTTCCATGAAGCCCGAAAAGGAGATTCGCGATTTTCTCACGAAAAAGGGCTATTTGAAGGACGTTTGTGATTACGTGATCGAAAAGATGAAGGGCTACGGATTTCTCGATGACGGGGCGTACGCAAAAGCGTATGCGGAGAGCGTATCCAAGAAAAAGGGCGCGCGGCTCATTGCAATTGAGCTAAGGCGCAAGGGCATCTCCGAGGAAGCGATTGAAGCCGCTCTTTTGGAACTTACCGATGAAACAGAAAGCGCCGAGCGCGTGCTCGAAAAGTATGTGCGCGGCAAAGACCTAACCGATAAAAAAACGCTCGCCAAGGCGTACGCCCATCTCATCGCAAAGGGCTATGATTACGATACCGCCCGCGCAGCTTTGGAAGCACTGAAAGAAACGTTGTAAGCATGCAAATTATCTATCTTGATCACACCGATTCCACGAACGAATATATCAAGCGTTTTCTCCAGAAAGGGGAAAACGTGATCGTTTGCGCCAAAATGCAAACGGGCGGCAAAGGCACGAAGGGGCGCAGCTTTCTTTCGGAGGGCGGCGGCGTGTATCTTTCCGCACTCGTATTTCATAAAAACCTTTCGGCAAGGGAAGCCTTCCGCATCATGGCGCACGCCGCAGTTGCCGTTTGCCGCACAGCGGAAAAATTTGGCGCCGCTCCCGAAATCAAGTGGGCGAACGATGTTCTCATCTCCAACAAAAAGCTGGCGGGAATCCTCATCGAAAACGCAGTTTCAAACGGCTTTCTTCATCACAGCATCATGGGGATCGGCATGAACGTTTTAAACGACGTATCCTCCCTGGGCGGAATCGCCGTCTCTTTGGCGGAAGCGGCGCAAAAAAACTGCACCGCGCAAGAAGTGCGCGATGCGCTCATTCGTAATTTTTTAACGCCAAGCAGCTTTGAAGAATACCTCGGTTACGCGAAGTTTTTAGGGAACGAGGTGCAGGTAACAGAAGGGGAAGAAGTTTATGCCGCCACGGCGAAGGAGATCCTGCCGGACGGTAGATTAAAAGTGCAAACGGCGAGCGGCGAGCGCGTTCTCTCTTCCGCCGAAGTGCGTGTGAGGCTACGATGAAGTACGTGGATTTTTACGGCGAAGCGCCGCATGAGGCGGGTGCGTTTTCCGTGTTTGAAGATGGCGATATCGCGGTGTTTTTCCCGAAGAGAAGGCGCGATCTCCACAAGGGCGCTTGCGGCACGGCGAATATTATCGGCGGAAGCGCCGGCGTGGGCGCCTCGTTTTTGGCGGCAGGCGCGTGCCTTAAATCGGGCGCGGGCTACACGAAGCTTTATCTTCCGCCAACCGTGTATCCGCACGCGATCGGAAGCGTTTCCCCTGCCTGCATTTTGCGCGAGTTTTCCGCAGTGGAAGGGGAGCTTTTGCTTGCGGATTGCATTGCGGTTGGCATGGGCGCGGGGGTGAGCGAAGAGCTGTACGCCGATATCTTAAAGCTATTGCATAGCTTTCAAGGAACGCTCGTGCTTGATGCCGATGCACTCAACGCGCTCGCATTTTACGGCGTGGAAGCGTTGAAACGGAAGAATTGCCGCGTGATCGTAACGCCCCATCCGAAGGAGTTTTCGCGGCTTACAAAAAAGCCGATCGGAGAGATTTTAGAAGATCCCATTACGGCGGCATTGCGCTTTGCAAGGGAATATGAAGTTACCGTAATTCTAAAAAATTACCGCTCCGTCATCACCGATGGAGAGCGGATCGCCCTCAACGTAACCGGCTCGCCCGCACTTGCAAAAGGGGGTAGCGGAGATGTGCTTTCGGGGCTGCTTGCAGGAACGGTTGCGCGCGGAACCGCGCCCTTCGATGCGGCGGCAGTATCAAGCTTTTTGCTGGGGAAAGCAGGCGAGCTTGCGGCGCTTGAAATGGGTGAATACGCCCCGGATGCTACCGATATCATTCACTACCTCGCCAAGGCAATTGCACGTTATAAATAAAAAAAGCCCCGTATTTGTGGGCTTTTTTCTTTTTTTGTAGATACTATATCTCGCATAGTATTGCGGAAAGGCAGGTGTATAGGCATAAAGCTATGTCACGCATAACCGAGAAAACGCACGCAAATTGCGCATAAGATCAACACACTGCCCGAGATGAGATAGTAGAGCGGAAAGAAGGTGATAAGGCTCATAATAAGCAGAAGAATGCCGCTCACGAAGAAGGGGCGCGCGTTCTTTTTGGAAAAGGTGCGAATGAGCTTTGCCTTGAGCTTTGGCCGTGGAATATCCCCACAGATAAGCTTTTCAGGCACGCTTTTGGTGCGCTCAAAGAGTGCGAAGATCTCATCGCCGCGCACCGCACTTCTTCCAAAGGAAGCGAGCAATTTTTCTGCTTCGGGCGTGAGCGCGTTGCAAGCGAGTGCAAAGGGCTGTTCTCCGTGGCGGCGAAGCAGTGTGGCTACGGCGTCTGCCGAAAGCGGCTGCATCGTGAAAAGGGGCACGAGTAATTTTTCCTCAAGGAGCACGGCATCCTCTTGCATAGCGGCATCTTTTCCATCTGCGCGGTAGGCGGCAGCAAGGCTTTCAAGCACCCGGTTCGGCCGTTCGAGGGTGAGGTGCAGCATGAGTTTTTCCTTTCTGTTTTGTTCCGCTTTGGTGAGCGCCCGCCTTCTGTGTTTTGAATAGATGAGAAGAAACGCCGCGCCCCCCGCGGCGAGCGCGATGATCGAACATACGCTCACCGAAAGCGCAAGCGGCAAGCGGTAATAGCGCAAAACGCCGATGGAAAGAAACCAAGCGCAAGCGGTGTAGAAAAGCACGTCGAGAATGAGCGGCAGGTCGATTTTTTTCATGAATGTATTTTTGCCGCCTTTTTTTCGAATTAAACTTGCAAAGGGAAAAAAAATATGATAGAATGGAATTGATGAAGGTAGGTATCTTTGGGGGCTCTTTCGACCCCGTACATTGCGAGCACGTGCGCTGCGTGCAGGCCGCAGTTGCGGCGCTCGGTCTTGAGCGAGTATTTATCGTTCCATCGTATGTAGCGCCCCATAAAGCGGGAGGCGCCAGAGCGAGTGAGAAAGCTCGGCTTCAAATGTGCCGCATCGCCTTTCAAAATGTTCCCGAGGCAGAGGTGAGTGATTACGAAATAAGCGCCGGCGGCACGAGCTATTCCTACCTCACCTGCCGCTATTTCCGTCAAAAGTTTTCCAACTGCGAGCTGTACTTTTTGGTGGGCGCAGATATGCTCGAAAACTTTTTCCTTTGGAAAAATCCGCAAGACATCGTAAAAAACGTTACGGTTGCGGCATTCGGCAGGGGGGGAGCGAAGGTTCACGAATTGCATACGCGCTTTTTCGAAGCCTTTGGGTGCGATTTCGTGGAAATTCCCTTCACGGGGGAGGAAATCTCCTCTACGGAGCTTCGCGTTGCGCTCGCTTTTTCCAAATCGCCCAAGGCACTGGATGAAGGCGTTCTTCGCTATATCCGTGAGCACGCGCTCTATCTACCGCAGGCAGCGCAGGCTCTGGAGCTTGAAAAGCCCTCGCGTAGGGAACACAGCTACCGCGTGGCGCGCATGGCTTGCGTTAGAGCGCGCTCTTTGGGGATTTTAGAGGAAAAGGCACTCCTTGCGGCGTTGCTCCACGATTGCGCCAAATACGTGCCTGCCCATTCCGAGCTGCTCGCGCACTTTTCGCCCTTGGAAGGGGTGCCCGAGCCCGTTTTACACCAGTTCACGGGTGCCTATCTTGCGGAGAACGCTTTTGGAATTTATGATGAAGAAATTTTGAACGCGATTCGCTATCACACCTCCGGCCGCCCTGAAATGGGGAAGCTGGAAAAACTCGTTTTCCTTGCGGATATGCTGGAGGAGGGGCGGGAATTTGAAGGTGTAAAGGAGCTTCGTGCGCTCTTTTGGCGCGATCTCGATGCCTGCCTCGTTGCCGCGCTTTCGCACCAGATAAGCTATTTGCAATCGAGCGAAAAGCCCATTTACCCCCTCACGGCCGAGGCCTACGAATGGGCAAAGCGGGAATACGCAAAATAAAAACCACGGAAGAACTTAAAATACAACGGAGGTAAAAAGTATGGAAAGTTACGAACTCGCAAAAGCTTGCGCGAAGGCGCTTGCGGAGAAGAAGGCGGAGGATATCGTCATCATCAAAGTTGATGAGCAAACCGTCGTATGCAGTTATTTCGTTATCGCCAGCGGAAAATCCACCACGCAGGTGCGCGCGCTCGGCGATCACGTTGAGGAACAGCTCAAAAAGAACTATGAAATTGCGCCCGTCCGCACGGAAGGCCTGCGTGAGGGGCGCTGGGGCGTTATTGATTACGGCGATGTCGTCGTGCACGTTTTCAACGAGGAGAGCAGATTGTTCTATTATCTCGAACGGCTTTGGGATTCGGGAAGAAACGTGGAAAAATACGAAGAGGAATAATCTGCAACCGTTCGTTGCGTTGAAATTCACTGATCCTTGAAATGAATGCGCTTAGGCTCGGAATACGTAGCCTTAGCGCGTTTTTTCTTTTTTTCCTCGATGTAATAAACGGGCTCAGGCTTTTCTTCCTTCGGTTCACGTTCCTCTTCCTTTTTTTGGGGGATTCGGTAAGCGAGGTAACCCATTTTCGCCAACTTAAAGAAGTGCACGGCAAGGAAGCAAATTGCAAAAATCATGGCGGCGTAGAGTGCGCCCATCCATTGAACGGAAAGGAGTATCATGCTTGCATGATAGCATAAGCGCTTTGTCATAATTTGCAAGCTTTGGGAATAATTTCCCGCAATATCGCAAAAGCTCGCCTATATGGAAGGTACTTATCTTTCCGCGGCAGAGGCCGCGGAATACGGAGAATTCAAGAGAACGAGAAGGGAGGCGGAGATCGCCGTCACCCTGCACAAGCTGGTGGTGGAAGCCTCCCGCCGTGAGACGGATAAATCCGCCCTCAAAACGGCGTGCGAGAGCGCAAAGAAGCTGAATGCATACGGCGTGCTTGCATCGCCGGTGGGGGTAGCGGCGGCGAAAAAACATCTTTCCGGCAGTCAAACGTACGTCATTTGCCTCGTTGGCGGCACGGGCGAGAGCCTCATCCCCGTAAAGCGGTTGGAGGCGAAAAAGGCGATCTGGCAGGGCGCGAAGGAGATTCGCCTCGTGTTGTGCTACTCGGCGCTGCGCAGTGGAAACGCATCCTATCTGAGGCGTGAGGTAAAAAAAATCAAACGGGTGGCGAAGAAGCTGCCCCTCGTCGTCTCCTTGGAAGATCACACGCTCAGTGAAGAAGAGATCGCCTTTGGCACGAAGGCAGCGTGCGAGGGCGGAGCAGACGCCGTTTGTGTGCGCGGAGAGCTTCCGCTTTTGCTGCGCGCCCTTCGCGCAAGCGGGGGAAAAGTGCGCGTGGATGTGGGCGAAGTGGAGAACGCCGAGCAGCTGCGCGTGCTCGTGAAATCGGGAGCTTCCCTCGTGCAGACGAACGTGCCCGAGCGCATTGCGGAGGAACTCTACGATGCGGCGCGAGAGGAAGGGGAGCGCCTTTCCGCGGTCCGCATAGCCGATCTCTCGCCGGCTCAAGAATGATCGGCAAGCAAATGCTTGAAAAAGTCCCGTGAAAATCTCAAAATCTGCCGCAAAACGCTTTGAATTTTTGGAAAATTATAGTAAAATAGATTAGTGATAAACTCGCGCGCATTACGCGCACAATATTTTCGGAGCATAACGGCATGGGATTAATTTCTTTTATCAAAAACAGAGACGAACGTAAAAGTCTCAAAAACCTCAATAAAATGGCAGAAGCCGTTGAGGCGCTCGAGCCAAAGTATGCGGTGATGACTGACGACGAGCTGAAATCGCAAACGCTCGTTTTCAAGGATCGCCTTGCCAAGGGGGAAACGCTCGAAGATATCCTCTACGATGCCTTTGCGGCGCTCAGAGAAGCAAGCTGGCGCGTTTTGGGCATGAAGCATTTCCACGTGCAGATCGTGGGCGGTATCTGCCTTTTCCAAGGGCGTATTGCAGAGATGCGCACGGGTGAAGGTAAAACGCTCGTTGCCACCCTTCCCGCCTATCTCGAAGCGTTGAGCGGTAGGGGTGTACACGTCGTCACCGTGAACGATTATCTCGCCCGCCGCGATGCGGAGTGGATGGGCAAAGTTCACAAATTCATGGGGCTCACCGTTGGCGTTATCGTTCCCGGCATGCAAGAGGCGGATAAGCGCGCCGCTTACCAAGCGGATATCACCTACGGTACCAACAACGAATTCGGTTTCGATTACCTGCGCGATAACCTCGCCTATTCGAAAAAGGATATGGTTCAGCGCGAGCTCAACTTCGCCATCGTCGACGAGGTAGACTCTATTCTTATTGACGAAGCGAGAACGCCGCTCATCATTTCCCACCGCGGCGGAAAATCCTCCGATCTCTATGGAAAGGCGGATAAGTTCGTCCGTTCCCTTAAGGGCGGCTACGACGACGAGCTGGATGCCGCATACGCGGAGTATCAGCTCAAGCGCCTTGAGGAGGATGAAGAGGATCTGCTTGAGTTCGAGCAGCCTAAGGAGAAGAAGCGCAGAAAGAGCGTTGTGGATAGCAAGCTTGATCGTTCCGAGCAGCTCGGTTGGGATTATCTCATCGAGCGCAAGGATCGCGAAGTGCACCTTCTCGCCCACGGTGCGGAGAAGGCGGAGAAATACTTCGGCATCGAGGATTGGGATGGCATCGAGGAAGCCAAGGTCAATCATCACATCCAGCAGGCGCTCAAGGCGCACCACCTCTTCCACCTCGGCGATCAGTATATCATCGCAAAGGAAAAGGCGGATGACGAGCACGAAGGCATCGTCATCGTTGATGAATTCACCGGCCGTCTTATGATCGGCAGAAGATATTCGGAAGGGCTTCACCAGGCAATTGAGGCAAAGGAGGGGATCTTCGTCCGCGAAGAAAACAAAACGGTTGCAACGATCACCTTCCAGAACTATTTCCGCCTCTATCGCAAGCTCTCCGGTATGACGGGTACTGCAAAAACGGAGGAAGGGGAATTCCGCACCATCTATTCGCTGGATGTTATCCAGATCCCCACCAACAGGCCCGTTGCCCGCGTGGATATGAACGATCGCATCTACTCCACCGTAACGGGCAAGAAGAAGGCGATCGTCCGCGAGATCGTGGAGCGCCATGAAAAGGGGCAACCCATTCTCGTGGGTACCGTCTCCGTTGAAAAATCGGAGGAGCTTTCCCGCCTTTTGCACGCCAACGGCGTAAAACATAACATTCTCAACGCAAAGAACCACGCACGCGAAGCAGAGATCGTTGCGCAGGCAGGTAGATTGGGCGCCGTTACCATCGCCACCAACATGGCGGGTCGCGGTACCGATATTTTGCTTGGCGGCAATGCAGAATACCTTGCAAAGAAGCGCCTTCGCGAGGAGGGCGTGGAGCACGAGGCTATCGAGCTTGCCACGAGCTACGCCGAGGCAGATGAGGAAACGTTGAAGATCCGCGCGCGTTACAACGATCTCTACGCGCAATACAAGGCGAAAACGGATGAAGAAAAGGAGAAAGTGATCGCGGCAGGAGGCCTTTGCATCATCGGTACCGAGCGCCACGAGAGCCGCCGTATCGATAATCAGCTCCGCGGCAGATCGGGCCGCCAGGGCGATGTTGGCGTTTCCATTTTCTTCCTTTCTCTTGAAGATGATCTCATGAAGCGCTTCGGCGGCGAACGCATGCAGAGCATTTACGAGCGTAGCAAGATGGAAGAAGATGAGTGCCTTGAAACGAAGATGCTCACGCGCCTCATCGAGTACGCGCAAAAGCAGATCGAAGGCCACAACTTCGGTGCCCGTAAAACCGTCCTTCAGTACGACGACGTTATGAACCAACAGCGTATGCTCGTTTATGCAGAGCGCAATAAGGTTTTGAAGGGCGAAGATGTGCATGAGCAGATCTTAAAATATATTCCCGATTACGTGGAAGAGCTCGTTCGCCGCAACGTTGATAACGATAGTATTCCCGAGAAGTGGGATGAAGATTATCTCAACAGAGCGCTCGAGCAGGGGCTCCTGCCTGCGGATACCGAATTTGTCACCAGAGAAAAGCTTGAGAAATGGGATACCGAAACGGCTATTCGCGCAATCGCCGAGAAGGTAGAAGAGGTGTACGAAGAGAAGGTTGCCAAGGCGAACGAAATTTTTGCGGAAATCGGCCAAAAGGATTTCGGCGAATACGAGCGCATGGTGCTTCTCCGCTTCGTTACCGGCGAATGGGTAGATCATATCGATACGATGGATCAGCTCCGCAAGGGTATCCGCTTCCGTGCATACGCGCAGACGGATCCCGTTGTTGCCTATAAGCACGAGGGCTCGGCACTGTTTGATGAAATGATCGAGCGCATTCAGCGCAAAACCATCAACCACCTGCTCAAGGTAAAGTTGCCCGATCCCGAGCAGCTTCGCCCCACGCCCGTGGCAGAACCCACCCCGCGCGTATATCCCACGGCTGCACCCGCGCAGCCTTCCGAAGGCAACGCACAGCCCGCACCCCGTCCGCAGGAGTATACCCGTGTATTTCCGGCTTCCACCGTTCCCCAGCAGCAGCCCGTTTCCGCACCGCAGAATGCGGCCGGAAATGAGCCCACCCGTGGCGGCGCGCTGCCCCTTTCGGGCGTAGAAGTGCCCAAGGCGATCGATGTGAAGAGCTTGCACACTAGCGGCTCGGAAAAATTCAACCCTGCCACGATGAAGAAGGCAAAAAAACCGGGCGCGAACGATCCTTGCTGGTGCGGCAGTGGCAAAAAATACAAGAAGTGCCACATGCTTGAAGACGAAAGAAACAGCAGATAAAGCGCCGCGCATTTTTCAAACTTATATGTTTAAAGCAGACGATTACAGATTAAAAATCAAAGCGCTCGAAGAGACGCTCGGCGAGGCGAAGTACGCTCTCGATATTGATAACCGCTACGAAACCTTGAAGGCACTTCGTGCGGAGCAGGAAAACCCCGAAGTTTGGCAGGATCTTGAGCGTTCTGCAAAGATCGGGCGTGAGATCGCTTCCAACGAGGCGAAGATCGCTTCCTACGAAAAGGGCAGAAAAGCGCTCGACGATGCAAACGAGATCATCGATCTCATCGAGGAAACGGAGGAAGAGGATCTCATCTTGGAGCTCGACCGTATGATGGCGGCGGCAGAGGCGGATATTGAGGAAATGCGCGTGCGCGCGCTCCTGCGCGGCAAGTACGATGGCTCCAACGCCCTTCTCTCCATTCACGCAGGCGCAGGCGGCACCGAGGCGTGCGATTGGGTTTCCATGCTCTATCGCATGTACTGCCGCTATGCCGAAATGAACGGCTATAAGGTTACGGAGATCGACCGCCTTGCAGGCGACGCCGCAGGGCTGAAATCGGTAGATTTCAAAGTGGAAGGGGAGAATGCGTACGGCTATTTGAAGGCAGAGATCGGCGTGCACCGCCTCGTGCGCATTTCGCCCTTTGATGCAAATAAACGCCGCCAAACCTCGTTCGCCTCTCTTGAAGTAATGCCCGAAGTAGATGACGACGCGGAGATCGAGATCAAAGATGAAGATATTCGCATCGACGTATACAGAAGCTCGGGTGCAGGCGGCCAAAAGGTCAACAAAACGGAAACGGCGATCCGCATCACGCACTTCCCCACGGGCATCGTTGTAACCTGCCAGAACGAGCGCAGCCAGCTTCAAAATAAAGAAATGGCATTTAAGTATCTGCGTTCCAAGCTCTTGGAGCGGCAGATCGAACAGCGCATGGCGGAGGAAGCGGCGCTCAAGGGCGAAACGAAAAAGATCGAGTGGGGCTCGCAGATCCGTTCCTACGTCTTCTGCCCGTATACCCTCGTGAAGGATCACCGCACCGGCTACGAAGTTGGCGACGTGCAATCGGTAATGGATGGCAACCTGCAGGGCTTTATCATCGATTACTTAAAGAAATCCTAAAAAGTAAAATTCGTGCTCCAAGCAGTGCAGTTATGAAAAGCAATCCACTTATCCTCGGCATTGAATCATCGTGTGATGAAACGGCGGCGGCGGTTATCCGCGGCCGCACTCTTTTATCCGATGAAATCATTTCCTCGGCGGCGGTGCAAGCGAAGTACGGCGGCGTCGTTCCTGAAATCGCCTCGCGCGCACACACCGATGCGGTCGACGAGGTGGTTTCTCGTGCCCTGAAAGCGGCAAACGTAAAAAAAGAAGAGCTTGATGCGGTTGCCGTCACCTACGGCGCAGGCCTTTTAGGAGCGCTTCTCGTGGGGCTTTCCTTTGCAAAGGCACTCGCATATGCGCTGAATATTCCGCTCATCGGGGTAAATCATATTCGCGGCCATCTCGCGGCGGCATATCTTGAAGATGAAGAATTAAAGCCGCCCTTCGTTACGCTGCTTGCAAGCGGAGGGCACACCGCCGTTCTCTATACGAAATCGGAAACGGAATTTGAGATCCTCGGCGGCACGCTCGATGATGCGGCAGGCGAGGCGTTCGATAAAGTTGCACGCGTACTCAATCTTCCTTACCCGGGCGGACCGCACGTAGAGGCACTCGCACGGGAGGGGAAGAATGTGATCCCCATGCCGAAAATGCTCAAAGGGCAGGGTGGGTACGATTTCTCGTATAGCGGCCTGAAAACGCATATCATCAATTACGCTCATACGATGACGCAAAAAGGCGCTTCGTGGAGCGCGGCCGATCTCGCCTGTTCCTTCCAGCACGCCGCCCTTGATATTCTCGTGGAAAAGGCGGTGGAAGCCGCAAAAGAGAAGGGGGTAGATACGGTAACCGCAGGCGGCGGCGTAATCGCAAACGGCTACCTGCGCGAGCACTTGCAGGCCGCGTGCCGGCGCGCAAATCTCCGGCTCGTGCTTCCCGAAAGAAAGCGTTGCACCGATAACGCCGCTATGATCGCCGCGGAAGGGCTGATTCAATTCGAAGCAGGCAACTTTTCACCGCTCACACTCAACGCCGCGGCAAGCATTCCCTTGCGCTAACATCCACTACATAAAATCAACCCGGATACAGATACTGTATTCGGGTATTTTTATGGGCAATCAAACCATTTATTTCAAAAAGCAGCCGCGCATCGTGGCAACGAGCACGATCGCCGGCACAAAGGAGTGCCAGGGCATCATCGGCAGATACGTTGAAACGGCGCTCTCAGATGATATGTACGGCGAATCCACCTATGAAAAGGCGGAGTGTAAAATGCTCTCGAAGGTAATCGACGGTGCAATATCCAACGCCGGGTTCAAGCGCAACGAGATCGATATGATCATCTCGGGCGACCTTTTGAACCAAATCATTTCCGCGAGCTTTGCGGCGCGCGATTTTTCCGTACCCTTTCTCGGGGTGTACGGCGCATGCTCCACGATGGCGGAATCGCTCGCCGTTGCCGCGGCGTTCGTGGATGGCGGCTTTGCAAAGCGCATCGTAGCGGCTACGGGAAGCCACTTTGCTTCGGCGGAGCGGCAGTACCGCTATCCCTTGGAGCTGGGCTGCACCCGCCCTCCGCAGGCGCAGTGGACGGTAACTGCAGCAGGCGGCGCGCTCGTAGCAAATAAGGGGGAGGGCGTGAAGATCGTTTCCGCCACGCTCGGGAAGGTGGTGGATTACGGCATTACCGATGTAAACAATATGGGTGCCGCCATGGCACCCGCCGCGTGCGATACCATTCTTGCACACTTTCGCGGAACGCACGAAGATCCCGAAACCTACGATCTCATCGTCACCGG
The DNA here is from genome assembly GCA_017507045.1 of Clostridia bacterium. GTDB lineage: Bacteria > Bacillota > Clostridia > Christensenellales > Borkfalkiaceae > Gallimonas. The sequence continues at coordinate 50,524 of JAFWBP010000017.1, forward strand.
CGATCTCGGCGCGCTGGGCAGCTGTATTCTCAAGGATCTCACGTGGGAAAAGGGGCTGGATATCTCGGCAAATCACGTCGATTGCGGCGAAATCATCTATAACGTCATTGAAGATGAATATCAGGGCGGAAGCGGTGCCGGCTGCTCTGCCGTGGTGCTCAATTCCTACCTCTGGAGCAAGCTGATGGGCGGCGGCATCAAAAAAATTCTCTTCGTGGCAACGGGCGCGCTGCTCTCGCCCATCTCCTCCGGGCAGGGGGAAAGCATTCCGTGCATTGCGCACGCAGTCACGCTGGAGCGGTAAGGAGAAAGTATGGAATACGTTGAAATTATTTTCATGTTTATCAAGGCGTTCGCGGTTGGCGGACTCATTTGCATGATTGCACAGATCGTGATCAATTTCACCGAGCTCACGGCGGGGAAGATCCTCGTCACGTTTATGCTTTGCGGAATCGTGCTCACGGCGCTGGGGCTCTATCAGCCAATCGTTGATTTTGCCGGCGCAGGGGCTACCGTACCCATTTCGGGCTTCGGCTACCTTTTGGCAAACGGCGCCATGAAGGGTGCGCAGGTGGGGCTATTCGAGGCGTTAACCGGGCCGCTCGCTGCGGCAAGCGCAGGCGTTTCTGCCGCCGTTATTTTTTCCTATATCATGGCGCTCATTTTCAAATCGCATACGAAGTATAATTAATCCGCGCACGCTCTTTACAGAGGAAAAGGTTTGCTTTTGCGGAGCTGTTCTCACGCGAAAAAACGTAAAAAATACTGTGGAAATATGTCGATAACCTACTTTTTCAACACAAATTGAATGAGAATTGGATGTAGATATACACAAAAGCTGTATAAAGTTATCCACATTTTATCCACATTTTTTCCTCAAATCTCCACGGTTCGACAAAAAACGTTCGTTCACGTGAAAAAAGTTAAAAAAAGTTATCCACACTGGGCGGACTTTTGTGGAAAAACGTAAATATAGGGAAAAGGGCTTTTCGTGGGGGCATGTCTCATAGGTACGGCCGGCTATATTCCCAAGCCACTTTTTTTCTTGAAAAGGTGGGGGACATGCCCACGCAAAGAAGGTGGGAGTGCGTGTGATAGGGCATGTCCGCAGGGGCGGAAATGATTGCGGCATGGGTGCGCCCCTTCTGTTACTTAGGCGCCTTTAAAATTTCAATTACTTTCACTCACTTCGGTAAAGAAAAAGCGGCACGCACCGTGCCGCTTTTATCGCTTTTATTCGTTTAACGTTTGCGGTTTACAATCGCCTTGGAAATTTCCATTGCCACGATGGGAAAGAGTGCAAGGCCGATTCCGGCGAGGTACATTTCCCAAGGCAGGAGCGCAAGTTCAAACGCCACGCGAAGGGGGGTAAACATTACGATTGCAACGAGGGCAATGGCCACGATTGCCGCCAAATTCAATTTGCCGTTCGAGAAGGGATTGCTACTGAACAAAGAACGTTCCGAACGCATATTGTAGGCTTGAATGATCTGAGAAAGTGCCAGCGTCATAAACGCCATCGTGCGCCCGCCTTCAACCGATGCCGTGTAAATTTCACCCACTTTGAAGGCAATTAAAGCGAGCACACCGAACATAACACCCTGAATGAGAATGCGAATTCCCAAGCCGTGTGCAAATATTCCTTCATTTTTGGGCTTCGGTTTTTGGTTCATGATATCGGCTTCAACGGGTTCCATTCCGAGCGCAATTGCGGGCAAGCTATCCGTAACGAGATTGATCCACAGCAGCTGCATCGAAAGGAGAGGGGAAACGCGCCAAAGCAGCATTGCAAAGAAAACGCACACGATTTCGCCGATGTTCGTTCCGAGCAGGAATCCCACGACTTTGCGGATATTCGCATAGATTCCGCGCCCTTCCTTCACAGCGTCTACGATCGTTGCGAAATTATCGTCTGTCAGCGTCATATCCGCTGCACCCTTTGCAACGTCCGTTCCCGTAATACCCATCGCACAGCCGATATCGGCCGCTTTCAAGGCGGGGGCATCGTTTACGCCGTCGCCCGTCATGGAAACAACTTGCCCTTTCCTCTGCCAAGCCTTCACGATGCGGATCTTATTTTCGGGAGATACGCGTGCATAAACGGAGATGTTTTCCACTTCGCGATCGAGCTCGGAATCCGTCATATTATCTAATTGCGTACCCGTGATCGCCTTATCGCCCGGCAGCAAGATGCCAAGCTCTTTGGCAATTGCCGAAGCGGTTACGATGTGATCGCCCGTGATCATAACGGGTTTAATTCCCGCAAGGCGGCAGGTTTCAACCGCGGCCTTCGCTTCGGGGCGAGGAGGATCGATCATGCCAACAAGGCCGAAGAAGGTAAGTCCGTTTTCCAAGTCGTCGGAAGTGGGGGATTGCGGAATTTGCGAAATTTCCTTATAACCGACTGCAAGAACGCGCAGTGCCTGTTCGCTCATTCTATCGCAAATCGCGCGCGCCTGCTCAATATCGCCCGCAATGCAGCGAGCTGCCATCACGTCGAACGCGCCTTTCACGATCACCACGTTTTTCCCATCAATGAGATTGACGGTCGTCATCAACTTTCTATCCGAATCAAAGGGGATTTCCGCCATTCTCGGATGCGCTTTATTGAGAGCATCTTTGGGGAGGCCGTTTCTGTGTGCCGCCAGAACGATGGCCGTTTCGGTAGGATCGCCGATGCTGATCTCCTTTCCGTTATCAAACGCCACCGAACCATCGCAACAAAGTGTGCCGTAGGCGAGCAATTTTCTAACCGTTTCAGAGTTGTTCGTCGTAATTTTTTCGGTATCTTCGCCGCCGTCAACGTAAGCTTCCACGAGCGTCATTCGGTTTTGCGTAAGCGTACCCGTTTTATCAGAGCAGATAACGGAAGCACTGCCCAAAGTTTCCACGGCGGGAAGGCGGCGAATAATCGCGTTCTTTTTCACCATGCGTTGCACGCCGATGGAAAGTACGATGGTAACGATGGCGGGCAACCCTTCGGGAATCGCAGAAACGGCAAGCGAGATCGCCGTCATAAAGATATCGAGTGGATTCATGCCGTCCGCAAGCCCTACGATGAACACGACGGCGCAAGCTGCAAGCGCCACGATGCCCAGCCATTTCCCGAGCTTTGAAAGCTTTTGCTGCAAAGGGGTTTGCACTTCCGTTTCGCCCGAAAGCAGGTTCGCGATCTTCCCCATTTCGGTATTCATTCCCGTTCCCGTAACAACCGCCAGAGCCGTTCCGTAAGTAACGCTGCATCCGGAGAACACCATATTGCTGCGATCGCCGATCGGAGCGTTTTCCTTCACCGTAGCCGTTGCATCCTTTTCGGAAGGAACGGATTCTCCCGTAAGTGCGGATTCTTCACTTTTCAAGCTCACGCTTCTGATAAGGCGCGCATCGGCAGGCACGAAATCACCGGCTTCCAGCATGATGATATCGCCCGGCACGAGCTCGGAAGCATTGATGATTTTCTCCTTTCCATCGCGCAACACTTTCGCGTGCGGGGCAGACATGTTTTTAAGCGCAAGCAAAGCCTTTTCCGCTTTACTTTCCTGCATTACGCCCATGATCGCGTTAAGAACAACGATCAAAAGGATCAATGCAGGCTCAAAGAATTCGCTTGGATTTCCTTCTATGCAAGCAATTACGAAGGAAATCGCCGCTGCCGCGAGAAGGATGATGATCATCACGTCGTTAAACTGCTCAAAAAAACGCCGAATAACAGATTTTTTCTTCTTTTCTTTCAGCTTGTTTTCGCCGTATTTTTCCCTCTTTTCGTTGACCTGTTCAGAGGTTAAACCGGTTTCGATGGTCGATCCGAATTCTTCCAAAAGCAACTCGGGATCCGTGCTGTGAGGTATCAATGTTTTATCTCCTTAACCTGATTTTCTCATAAATTCGCACTGCGAAAGGCGTGTATATTTATATAAACGCAAAGTTAAAAATATAAACGCCGCAGCGCGGAGGAAACTAATATTTTCGAAGGATTTTCTCGCCGATTTTTGCGCCGCGGAAGGGGAGAAAAGTAATAAAAGGGGTGCAGTTACTTAAGTAGCTACACCCGATTAACTTCAAATAATCAAAGCATCTTCAAAATGGAATCAACGTCGGAAATTTCCGCACCGTAGGTTTCCTTCAAATACTTAATGCCGTAGTTATAATCCTCCTCCGTGAAGGAATCGGTTGCGTCCTTCGCAACAACTACGTCGTAGCCGTATTGATAAGCATCTGCAGAGGTATGGCGAACGCACATGTGCGCGTGCAGACCCGTCATGATTACGGTGTTCACGCCGAGCTCATCGAGCAAAAGTTTCAAATCGGTTTGGAAGAATCCGCTATAACGGCGCTTGGGTACCACGTAATCCTTCTCGCAAAGATCGAGCTCGGGAATTACCTCCGCGCCCTTCGTACCGGCGATTGCGTGATCGCCCCAGAATTTCAGCTCGTGATCAATGCCCTTCAGGTGTGCATCGTTACAGAAAATAACGGGAACGCCCTTCGCGCGGCAACCTGCCAAAAGCTCTTTTGTTTTCGGAACGATCGCCAACCCGCGATCGCACTTGAGTGCGCCCGTAACGAAGTCGTTTAACATATCAACGACGAGTACTGCATACTTTCTTTCCATAATAATCTCCTTGCGTGTAGCTATGTGCAGTTATAGATTATACTCTTGTTTTTTCCCTTTGTCAACGAAAGGGGGGGGGTTTTCATTCGCAAAGAAAAATTTTCAAGCTCTTGTACGCGCACGGTCATATTGAAGGAACCGTTACAAACATAGTAAAAAGTAAACCCCGAAAGCTCGGGGTTAATTCGTTACTTTTTACTTTAACTTGTTGCCTAACGTTTCGTAGAATCCGTCGAGCGCTACCAATCTATCACCCATATAATCGGTGTAAAGCTTGTTCAAATCACCGATCTTATTATAATATGAGGCGTACGGTTGGTTTTTGCTCGACCACTTGTTATAATCCGCATTGCGAATTTCCTGGGGGATCGCATCAGACCAAGAGGTAAACATTTGCGTGATATTCGTAGAAGTTAACGTGCTCTTGCGCAGCTGCGTATAGCGCGCGTACAGCTCCGGCCTGAACAACTCGTAGAACTTATTCCAAAGGGGATCGTTGTTCACGTAATTCGTATGCTTGTGGGCGTTCATCATGATCTTATCGCCGCTGAAATAGGGGATATAATCGCCGGGGTTGCCTTGCTTATTCGCAACGTTTCTGCCGAAAGTTTGATCGAGATCGTACATGCAGGGGATCCACACCTTTCCATCGTACGTAGCAAACAGCGTGTTATGGATGTAGTTATCCCACGCGTTGATCGAGGTGGAAAAGATCATCCAGTCTACCATGGCGTTCACGTCGAGCTTGGTTGCGATCTGCTGCTTCCACGCAGTGTTTGAAATGTTCGATTTGTTATTCACAAGGTCGATGAGGCTGTTAAAGGAAGTGGTCATCCATTCGGTTTCTTCGTCGCCTCTTCCGTTATACTCAATTTCCCAAGGCTCCGTCATCGTGGCCGTAACCTTTTTCGACCAATCGTTGGATTTCGACATATACATAATGCCTTCCGTATCGTTATCATCCATATTGAAGGCCCACTCATCCTTTGCGGTGTTGAGCGTGTACATGCCCCAGTATTGATCATTCAGGTATACGACAACGGGGAACCCATCCATTGCGCCCTTGTTTGCCGCTTCCATGAGGAGGGGATTCACCCCGGCACGGGTTGCAACCATTTGCGCCCAAAGCCTCGAGGCCATGAGGTTGCGCGAATGGCCGAAGTCCGTCCAGTTTGCTTTCAGGCAATATTTGTTCTGCTTGCCCCAATCTTCGTTTAATTCGATTTTATTCTTCTCTTCAAGTTCGGCGTCCTTAAAAAGTTTAATGTTATAATTCTTCTTCGCGTACTGTCTGCTCGTTTGCCCTTGGAATTTCATCGTTGCGTAGCCTTCGAAATCCTTCGAATCGTGCCCGTTTGCCTTATAGCTGATTGCAACGGTAGGCTCCGTTTCATCGCTATTTGAAACGGAGGAAGTGGTGCTCATACGCTGGAAATCGGCTTGCGAGCTGAACGTGAAGTGAAGGCTGGGAATGCCCGAAGTGGAAAGGCCGCTCGGCGTTTTATCCTGAAAACTATCATCGCAATATTTGCAATCGTAAATGCCTTCTCCCTCATCCCAGAAGGAAGCCTCCTTTATAGAGGTGCATTCGTAATCGTGATCGCCCAAAGGCAACGCTTCGTTTTTTGTGCCCGAACATTTCTCACAGGTGTAAATATCCTTTCCCTGCGTTTGGCAAGTTGATGCCTGCGTTGAGGTAAGCACGTAATTATGATCGCACGGAGCGCAACCCGCGAAGGAAGCGAGTAGGAATGCACACGCTGCAATCACCGCAAAAGAAGCGGAAATTTTTCTTTTCATATGAATCTCCTTGTGTGAATACGAAAATTTACACTTTACGAACTAATTATACCAAAAATACACGTATTGTCAATAGGGATTAAATTAGTTAAAATTAAAAATTATTGTTATGATTTTTTTTATACCGTTGACATATAAATTTTATTTTGGTAAAATAAATTGTGGATTTTACTGCGGAGGCTAAAACTTTATGTTTAAACAGGGATTTGATAACGCTAAATATCTTTCGCTACAGTCTGAAAAAATTCAGGAAAGAATTAATGCTTTTGGTGACAAGCTCTATCTTGAATTTGGCGGAAAGCTCTTTGACGATTATCATGCGTCACGCGTTTTGCCCGGATTTGAACCTGACAGTAAGATTAAAATGCTTTTAAATTTAAAAGACATTGCTGAAATTTTAGTTGTCATAAGCGCAAATGACATAGAAAATAACAAATACAGAAGCGATTTAGGGATAACCTATGACGCAGACGTTATTCGTCTTATTGATATCTTTAAGGGTAAAGGGTTGTACGTCGGTAGCGTAGTTATGACGATGTATCGTTCTTCACCAGCAGTAAATAATTTTATCAAGCGCCTTGAAATTTTAGGAATAAAAGTTTATAAGCATTATGCAATTGAAGGATATCCTTCCGATGTTCAAAAAATAGTAAGTGAAGAAGGGTATGGGAAAAATGAATACGTGCCCACTTCTAAAAGGTTAGTAGTGGTAACGGCGCCTGGTCCCGGCAGCGGAAAAATGGCAACTTGCCTTTCGCAACTTTATCACGAAAACGTAAGGGGCGTTAAAGCCGGTTACGCCAAATTTGAAACGTTTCCAATTTGGAATTTACCATTATCTCACCCCGTAAACGTTGCTTACGAAGCTGCAACAGCAGATTTGAACGACGTAAATATGATTGATCCTTTCCATCTTGAGGCTTATGGTCAACTTGCCGTAAATTACAATCGCGATGTAGAAATTTTCCCCGTAGTTAACGCTATGTGTGAAAAGATTTTAGGTTATTCACCCTACAAATCGCCTACCGAGATGGGTGTAAATATGGCGGGATTTTGCATTTTTGATGACGAAGCCTGTAGAGAAGCTTCTAAACAAGAGATAATTAGAAGATATTACAACACCTTAAACGACGTAAGAAAAGGCAGAACCAGTAAAGAGGTTATTTCGGAAATACAAATTTTATTAAGTAAAACAGATACCGAACTATCTGATAGAACGGTAGTATTTCCAGCAGAAGAAACTGCAAAAAATACAGGCAATCCTGCATGCGCAATAGAGCTTCCTAACGGCAAAATCGTAGTTGGTAAAACAGGGCGTCTAGTTGGCGCGGCCGCTGCAAGCTTATTAAATGCATTAAAAGAGTTAGGTGAAATTGATGAAGAAATTAAACTATTATCACCTGACGTAATTGAGCCGATACAGCGATTAAAGGTAAATCACATGGGTTCAGGTAATCCAAGACTTCATACTGACGAAGTTTTGATGGCTTTATCTATTTGCGCGGTAACCGATTCTACGGCAAAAATTGCTTTGGAACAGCTTTCTAAATTAAAAAATTGCCAGGTTCATTCGACTGTTATTTTATCTCCGGCGGATGAAAAAACTTTTAAAGCGTTGGGTATGCATTTAACGTGTAATTCATAAATGAAATAAACCACCAATATTTAAGCGCCCCAAAAGTCAAAAAACTTTTGGGGCGCGTCGGTTTCTATTTCCCTTGCAAAGAAAAATACGAACCTCGATTGATCAAGGTTCGTATTTTTCTTTTTGGTGCAACCAAAGGGACTCGAACCCCTAGCCTTCGGTTCCGTAGACCGACGCTCTATCCAATTGAGCTATGGATGCATATGCAATTTCGCTAGGCCTCAACCCAACACCATGTAATTATATCCGTTCGGCAAAAATTTGTCAACGAATTTCACGCGGAAAAACAAAATTTTTCCGTGGAGTTCAAAAGATAAGAAAAATTTTCCATTCCTCTTTACAAACACAGAGAAATCCGCTATAATAAAGGGGCAGAGGGAAAAACGATGAAAACGCATGAATCCGAGGAAATGTATCTCGAAACGATATATCTTTTAAGAGAAAAGCAGGCGAGCATTCACGCAATCGATATCGCAGGCGAGCTGGGCTACGCGAAATCGAGCGTATCGCGGGCGGTGGGGCTTCTTCACAAAAAAGGGTATATTGATATCAACGAATACGATGAGATCACGCTCACGAAAACCGGCTTCGCCAAGGCGGCGCATATCTACGAGCGCCACCGTGTGATCTCCGAGCTGCTCATTCGCATGGGTGCAGATGAAGTTCTCGCAGAGGAAAACGCCTGCCGCATCGAGCACGTGATCACGCCCGAACTTTTCGGAATCATAAAGGAATATCTGAAAAAGTAAATAAAAAAAGCGCCGCCCGAACTTTCGGGCGGCGCATCGCTTATAAAATTTTATTCCGTTTGCACAAAGAGAAGGGGCTATGTGCGTCACTCTTAGGGATTTTAATTAAATATTTTATAAAACTTGACTTGGAAAAGTCGAGTTTTCTTTTACCCAAGTAAAAGCTTGAATTAAAATTAATTTTGTGTTATAATAAAGTCATCGGTAAATAAGAATTTATCAAAAGGAGAAATACAATGCGTCTGTCAGCTTTATTACGATTGCTTTTGTTTATCTTTTTTAGTATGGGGCTATTAACATTGACAGCCTGCTCTTCAATTGACTATGAAACCAACATCCATAAAGTCAATGAAGAATTCAACAATATATCTATAAGAACAGATACAGCTGATATTGCTTTTGTTCTCTCTGATGACGGAATGTGTAGAGTGGTTTGCTATGAGGAGGCAAAGAAAAGCCATTCCGTTAAAGTTCAAAATGGCACTCTTACAGTTAACGTGGTGAACGATAAAAAATGGTATGACTATATCGGTATTAATATCGACACACCGAAGATAACGGTTTATCTTCCTGAATCAAAATATTTCTCGCTTGTCATAGAAGAAAGCACGGGTGATATTGAGATATCGAAGGATTTTGAATTTAAGAGCATTGATATTTCCCTTAGTACAGGCAATGTTAGGTGTTATGCGTCTGCTACAGAGGCTATTAAAATAGCATCGAGTACCGGTGACATTTATGCGGAAAGTATATCCGCAAGCTCACTTGACCTTACTGTTTCCACAGGTAAGGTAACTGTTTCCGATATAACATGCGACGGAGATATAACAATCGGTGTGTCAACGGGAAAGGCTTATCTTACCGATATCGAGTGCAAAAATCTTATCTCAACAGGAAGCACTGGCGATATATCACTAAAAAAAGTTATTTCCACAGAAAAGATTTCTATCGGAAGAAGCACGGGTGATGTAACGCTTGAAGACACGGATGCAGCAGAGCTTTTCATAACGACAGATACCGGTGATGTTGAAGGCACTTTGCTTACTGATAAAGTGTTTATTACAAAAACCGACACAGGTCGCATCGATGTACCGAATTCCATTATGGGTGGAAGATGCGAGATTACCACTGACACAGGGGATATTAAAATCTCGATTTCAAACAACGCACACTATACTTTGTAAACAAAGTTGTGTGTTTTGCAAAGCAAAAAGAAAAGGATAGCAAAATTTTTTGCTATCCTTTTATATTGCCCAAAAAATCCCTATGGAAAGAGCTGTTAAGTGCGCTCCTTCTTTTTCTTTGCAAAGCGCACGATGGCGGTGATGAGGGCGATCACGAGGAAGATCCCGTACAGAATGAGCGCCGCGGGCATATAGCCGCTGCAATCGATGATAACATCCGAGAAGGAAGCGCCTCTTCCCACCGTAAAGATATCCATTTGGAGCAGCTCTGTAAGGCACGCCAAGGCAAAGCCGAAAAGAACGAGGCGGAAGAGGGTGAGGAAGCGGTGCTTCCAGCTCTTTTTATCGAAGAAGATCGCCGTTGTTGCGGCAAGCAGGCCAACCACGAGGAAGGCGCCGAAGTGCCCGAAGAGCTTTCTCACGAGCTGCCCCCAGCCATCTACCGTTTCACTGAAGGCAATGCGTTCCACCGTGAGGATCAGGGTGTACGTCTCGCACAGGTTGCCGCCTTCGGCGCTGAACTGCGCGTTATCTGCTACCGTTACGGTGAGCTTCACGGCGCCACTCGCGGCGCTTTGAGAGGATTTGTAGGTGGAGAGCGTGCCGTCCTCAAAGATCTCCGCTATACTCTTATCCTCCGTGGTATAGCGAACGTAGAGCTGAGAGGGCGCTCCTTGCGCCATGAGAACGATATCCTTGGCACCAGCCTTCACGGTGAGGCTATATTCGTTGGCACCCGTCTTTTCAAGGTTCGCCTTATCGCCCTGAACGGAAAGCGCCGCGCCAAGCGTTTCGTTGCGCACTTCAAGCTCAAACGATGCTTTTAAGGCAGAATTTGCCGCCGCGGAAACGGTTACCGTAACTTTGCCCTTTTTGAGAGCGGAACATTTTCCCGTGCTTGCGTTGATCTTCAGAACGCCCTCATTCGAGCTGGACCAAACGAGCCGATTCTCGGTGGTATCCGCCGGGGAGAGGAGAGCGGTAAACGTTTTTTGCGCGCCGACATATAAGTAATAGGTGCGCGTAGCCCCGTCATAATGTAAGGCGAGCGCGCTTATATCCACGGAAACTTTTTCAACGGGAACGGTGACTTCGTCGTTTTCTGCAACGGTGATCTCCAGCTCCTCGGTGAGCACAACGAGGGCATCCTTTTTCTCCGTTTGAGAGGTATAGGTTGCTCGGATCACGGCGTTGCCGGGTGCAATACCTTTCACTGTGCCCTTGGAATCCACCGTGGCAATTTTGGGATCGGAGCTTTCAAATTTCACCGCCTTTACGGTGGTATCGGAAGGGGTGAGCGTTGCAACGACGGTAGCCGTTTTATCTGCTTTCACCGTATTTTTATTCTCACCGCCCGAAAGGCGCAAGGAGAGCGATTCGGCATACACCTCGTTCACCTTCACGTGAACGGTATCGAAAATGCTCTCATCTTCTGCAAGGCGAAGGGTGAGCGTTGCCTCGCCCACGGCGCGCGCGCGAACGGTGCCGTTGCTCACGGAAACGACTTTGGTATTATCAGAGCTCCACACAACGCGGCGAAAGTTCACCGAGGTATCTTCGGGCAATATTTTTGCTTGCAAGGTTTTCGATGCGCCGCAGTTGAGCGTGAGATTGCTCTGCCAGTGCCCGTCTACCAAAATCTGCACCTCTTCGGGTTGAACTTCTTTGATTTTATCCCCGCCTATTTCGGTGAGAATGTTATCAATCGTGTTGCCCACGCCGTTGCTGTGCGCCGCAGATTCCTTGCCGGGAGTGAGCGCTTCCGCGCAGAGCACGATCACGGCGAGAATGAGAAGGGAAAGCGATATGTATTTGCAAATAACTTTAAATTTTGAGTTCCGAGTTTTTTTCAAAAGAGCACCGTTGCTGGTTTTTTCGTATTATACTATAATACGGTGAAAATTTCAATAAGTTTCAAAAAAATGGTCGGGAAATTTTTTTCTCGCCCCGTACGCGTGCCGCGCCGCACGAAATCGCGAAAAATACTTTACAACACCAACATTTTGTGGTATAATGTAACCGAAAACCGAAGATACGGAGAAATAAGTATGCGTTGTTTGTATTGTAATTGCACGGAAAGCAAGGTGATTGATTCCCGCTCTGCCGATGATGAAAAAACAATTCGCCGCCGCAGAGAGTGCACAGGCTGCGGAAGGCGCTTCACAACGTACGAAACCATTGAAATTGCGCCCATACTCGTGATCAAATCGGATGGCGCCCGCCAAGCGTTCGATATGGGTAAGATCAAGCGCGGCATCATCAAGGCGTGTGAAAAGCGCCCCGTTCCGCTTGAGAAGATCGATGCCCTCTCCGAAGAGATCGCAAAAAAAGTGTATAATTCCATGGCGCAGGAGATCACCTCCAAGGCGATCGGTGAAATGGTAATGGAAGGGCTCAAGGAGCTTGATGAGGTTGCCTACGTGCGCTACGCCTCCGTTTACCGCTCCTTTAAGGATATCTCCTCGTTCATGTCTGAATTGCAACGCATGATGGAGAATAAGGCGCTGGAGAACAAAAAATAATGAGCGGAAAAACCGTTAAGATCGGCAATTTCACGCTGGGTAGCGGAAAGATTGCCGTACAAAGTATGACCACGGTAAGAACGAGCGACGTAGAAAATTGCGTCGCTCAAATTCTACGCCTTGAGGAGGCGGGGTGCGATATTGCGCGCGTTTCCGTGCTCGACGAGGCAGATGCGCAAGCCATCCGTGCGCTCAAGGCGCGCGTGCGGCTACCCATCGTTGCCGATATCCACTTTTCCCCCAAGCTCGCTTGCCTTGCCGTGGAGGCGGGGGCGGATAAACTGCGCATCAATCCCGGCAACATCGGGGGAGTGCGCGAGATCGCCCGCGTTGCCGATTGTGTGAAGGCACACGGCATTCCCGTGCGCGTGGGGGCGAATACGGGGAGCATCGCACCCGCCTTTCTTGAAAAGTACGGAAAGAGCGCCGAGGCGCTCGTGGAGAGCGCGCTGGAAAACGTGCGCCTTTTCGAAGGGCACGGCGTGGAAAATTTAGTCGTTTCCGTAAAGGCATCCAACGTCCGCTTGACGGTAGAAGCCTACGCGTTGCTCGCAAAGAGAACGGATTATCCGCTTCATCTCGGCGTAACCGAGGCGGGAACGAAGGAGCAGGGCATCGTAAAGGGCAGCATCGGCATCGGCGCGCTCCTTTTACAGGGCATCGGCGATACCGTTCGCGTTTCGCTCACTGCCGATCCCGTGGAAGAGGTGTATGCGGCGCACGCGATCCTGCGTGCGGTAGGGCTGGAAAAGGACTTTGTGGAAGTGATCTCTTGCCCCACTTGCGGTCGCTGTGAATACGATTGCATGGGGCTCGCAGAGCGCGTAGCGGCGCGCGTTCGGGGCGAGAAAAAACAGCGTAAGATTGCCGTGATGGGTTGCGTCGTCAACGGCCCGGGCGAGGCAAAGGATGCCGATTTGGGCATCGCAGGCGGAAAGGAATATTGCATCATCTTCGAGCGCGGAAGGGAGAACCTCCGCGTGCCCGTGGAAAGCGCCGAGCAGGTGTTCTTTGCGCGGCTGGAAGAGCTACTCAAATAATCGTTTATGCACATATGAAAAGTCAAGCTTATTTGCAAGAAATCAGAAAGGCGGCGGGGCTCAGGCGCGCCGTGCTTTCCAAAATCACCGTGGAGCGCGGCGAAGCCGTCTTTTATCTCGTTACCGATGTGAACTATTCCCCGGAGGATATCGCCTACGCGAGCGAGGTATCTTTGCGCTATGCGGAGGGGTTGAATGCGCGTGCGCGTATCGTGAAATCCGTTCCCAGCGAAGAGGGGGTGCGCCGTGCCGTGTTTGAAATTCTTCGCAGCGGCTTCCCCGCACTTGCGGCGTTCGTGGCGATCGAGGATATCGGCGTTGCCCTCGGCGAAAGCGGCGGCACGTTCTGCATTGCGGCAGGGCAGGTTGGGCAAGGCACGGAGGAAGGCGCTATCGATGCAATCTCTTTTGAGCTTTCCAGGCGCCTTTGCGGCAGTTGGGCAGGCGAGCTCATCTTCCGCCAAGTGGCAGCAGGGGAGATCGAGCGCGAAGTTCCGCCCGAGGAGCACGTTCTCGCGCCTCGTTTTTTCGAAATCAACGAGTATTACGCCATCGACGGCGGCAATCCGCAGCGCGCAATTTACATTGCAGATTTAAGTAAAGAAACGCAGGGCGTTACCGTTTGCGGTGCGATCACCTACATCGAGGAGCGCGCAACGAAGAATGGGAAGCCGTACTTTTCCATCACGATTACTGATGGAAGCGGAACGCTGCGCGCCTCGTACTTCTCCAAGAAGGCAACCGTGGAAAAGGTGCGCGATCTGCGGCAGGGCGTGAGCGTTTGCTTCACGGGCGATATGGAGCTGTTCGGCGGCGGCCTTTCCTTCCGCGTGAAGGCGATCGATCTCGGTGCTCCGCCCAAGGGATTCGTGCCCGAGCGCCGCCTTTCGCGCCCCGTTCCTGCGCAGTACCGCACCGTATTCCCCGTTTCCGAGAGCGATTTCGTGCAGCCCGATTTCTTCGGAACGCGGCCGCTGCCCGCACAATTTTTAAAAGAGACGTTCGTTGTATTCGATCTTGAAACAACGGGGCTTGGCATGAGTGGCGGCACGATGGATCGCATCATCGAGATCGGCGCCGTGAAGATCAGAGAGGGGAAAATCGTTGAAAGGTTTTCCACCTTCGTAGCCTGCCCCGTGCGCCTCTCGCAGGAGATCGTTCAGCTCACGGGTATTACCGATGATATGCTCATCGGGGCGCCTTCCATTTCAGATGTGATCCCCGATTTTTACAAGTTTACGGCGGGTTGTACGCTCGTGGCGCACAACGCGCAATTTGATTGCAAGTTCATTCGCTATTACGGTGAGCGCGAGGGCTTTGATTTCAATCATCGCCAGCTCGATACGGTGTATTTGGCGCAGGAGCTTCTGCACCTGAAGAATTATAAGCTGAACACGATTGCAGATCATTTCGGCTTCACCTTCAACCATCACCGTGCCTATGAAGATGCGTTCGTTACGGCAAAGATCTTCATCGAGCTCATCCGCCTGAAGGGGGCTATCTGAAAAAGCCCCGCGGCGGATGAATTGCAAGAATTATATATTTTTAAGATATCTTCTGCAAGATATAATTCTTGCAGAAGATATAACATTTACATTTACATTATCATTATCATTTACATTAGGGGTTTTCTTGGGGTTTTTTGAAGAAGAAATGGGTGGCAAGCGGTGGTATGTTTCGTCGTTTTTGTGTAAAAATTTTCCGAAATAATTTGTGCAAACGCTTGCAATTCGGGGGATTCCATGGTATAATAAGGTTACTTAATCGATGATCACGGAGATTGAGAGCGGTTGCCCGCTCTCATTTCTTTATGATAAGGGGTATATGAAGGTTAAACCGATTGCAGAAATCATCGAATATTTGGCGCCCGTTGCGGCGGAGATCGGCGTGGATATCGTAGATGCCGCGTGGGATATGCGCACGCGCTCTCTCACGGTTTTTATTGATCAGCCGGGCGGGCTCGATCTTATTACCTGTGAAAAATTTCACCGCGCGATTGATGTGCCGCTCGATGAGCTCGATCCCACGTTTGGGCAGGCGTACACGCTCAATTGCTCCTCACCGGGGCTCGATCGCCCCTTCAAAAAGGCGGAGGATTTTCTTCGGCACTTGGGCGAAAAGGTAGAAATTCATCTCTATGCGCCCTACGAAAAAAGCAAGTACTACGAGGGCGAGCTTCTCGCCTTTGAAAGCGGCATGATCACCGTTTTAACCGAGAAGGGCGAATTGAGCATTCCCTTTGAAAAATGCTCGAAGGTTTGCCTTCTCATCGAAGTTTGAAAAACGATACGCTCACGAACGAAGCGAACGTTCGTGTGTAGATTAGGAGAAAAATATGACGAACAAGGATTTCTTTGCGGCGCTTGCCGATCTGGAACACGAGAGGGGAATTGGCCAAGAGATATTCATCGAAGCGCTCTCGAACGCACTTGCCTCGGCGTACAAAAAGCAGATGTTCGGTGAAACGGGCAATGTGGAAGTGCGCCTCAATCCCGAAAAGTGCACCATCCGTTTCTTTTTGCAGCGCACCATCGTTGACGATGAAGTTGAAGAGCTTGGCGATGGGCAGATCTACTTAAAGGATGCGCTTCTCATTAAAAAGAGCGCAAAGGTAGGCGATGTGCTCGCTGAAGAATTCGTTCCGAAGGATTTTTCACGCATCGCGGCGCAAACGGCGAAGCAGGTCATTCTTCAAAAAATTCATGAAACGGAGCGCGATAACACGCTCTCCGAGTTTTCCGATCGCGAAGGCGAGCTCATGAGCGGCCTTATTCGCAAGGTGGATATGCGCAACGTTTACATTGAGCTCGGCAAGGGGCAGATCGAGGGGCTTATGCTTCCCCAGGATCAGGTTGCCGGCGAGCGCTACGAAACGGGCAATCGCATAAAAGTTTACGTAAAGCGCGTAAAGAGCGGAGCCAGAAATGCGCAGGTGCTCGTTTCGCGTGCCGCGCCCGGGCTTGTAAAGCGCCTCTTTGAGGAGGAAGTTCCCGAGATCAAGGCGGGAACCGTCGTGATCAAGTCCGTTTCCCGTGAGCCCGGTCAGCGCACCAAAATGGCGATCACCTCCACGGATGCGCGCATAGATGCCGTTGGCGCTTGCGTGGGCAACAAGGGCGCTCGCGTCAACTCCGTAGTTGCCGAACTCGGTGGCGAAAAAATTGATATCATTCTGTGGAGCGAGAATCCGCTTGAATTCATTGCGAAGTCGCTTTCGCCTGCAACGGTCGTTTCCGTTACCCAGCTCGGCGAAAAATCCGCCGTTGCCGTAGTTCCCGATGATAAGCTCTCTCTTGCAATCGGCAGAAACGGCCAGAACGCTCGCCTTGCGGCGCGCCTCACCGGCTGGAAGATCGATGTAAAGAGTGAATCCGCGGCGGCGAAGCTCAATCTCGAAGGCGCGGAAGAGCCTACGGAGGAATAATGCAGCAGCCCCGTAAAATTCCGATGAGAACGTGCATCGCCTGCAGAGAGGAAAAACCCAAGCGGGAGATGCTGCGCGTTGTGAAAAATTCAGAGGGCGTGATCTCCCTCGATTTTTCGGGCAAGCTCCCGGGTAGGGGCGCTTACATCTGCTCTGCCGAGGAGTGTATTAAGAAGCTCGGGCAAAAAAAACTACTCAATAAGGCGTTTTCGATGCCGGTGGAAGATGCAGTCTATCAGCGGATCACGGAGGAATTTCTTGGCAGCCGATAAAATGAAAGCTTACCTCGGATTTGCGCTAAGAGCACGCAAGCTCGTGCTTGGCGTGAACGCGGTGAAAGTTACAAGGGGGCGGGTGGATCTTTTGATTGCCGATAAAGGCGCCTCACCGAATACCAAAAAGAAATCGAGAGCCTCAAAAAGCGCTTTTCCTGCCCGCTCGTGTGGGTGGAGGATCTGGAAGATCTCACAGGCAAAGCGCATTGCAAGCTCGCGGCAATGAAGGAAGAGCATCTCGCCAAAGCGATATTGGGCGAAGCGGAAAACATCTCTGTGGAGGGTTCAACAAATGGCATATGAAAATATAGAAAAATTGGGTGTGCTCCCCAAGGAGAAGGCAACCGCATCGCTGAAAGAGGCGATCTCGGCGAACGAGAAAAAGCTGGGCGAGATCCTAAAAAAGCTCGGTGAGATTGAGAGCGCCGCCGCAAAGAGAAAGGCGGAGGAAGAAGCCGCACGAAAGGCGGAGGAAGCGCGTCTTGCCGAAGAGGCTCGCCAAAAGCGCATCGCCGAAGAAGAAGCGGCAAAAGCGGTGGAAGCAGCAAAGATCGAGGCTGCAAGAAAGGCGGAAGAGGCGGCAAAGGCAGCGGCCTCTGCAAAGCCCGTTCAGCAGGAAAAGCCCGCAAAGCCCGTTCAGCAGGAAAAGCCTGTAAAGCCCGTTCAGCAGGAAAGAGGAGCGGTTCCCGCAAAGCCGGCTCCCACGCAGCCTGCTTCGCAGCAGAGAGCGCCGGCTCGCCCTGCACGCGGCGAAGCCGGGCAACCGCAGCAAGCTCGCACGTTCCGCCCCGAAACGCGGCCTGATCGCCCAGCACGCCCCACTTACACGGCGCCTGCGGCACGCACACCGCAAGCAGGCGGCAAAACGTTTGCTCCCCGCCCGCAGGGGCAGGGCATGGGCGCTCGCCCGCAGCAAGGCGTGAACCGCCCGGCAGGGTTAGGTGCGCGGCCTGCGCCTGTAGCGCCTGCACCTCAGCCGCGCAGAGAACCTGCTAAAAAGTTTGAAAAGACGTACGTCGAGCGTTCCCGCGGCCCCGTGAATAAGCGTGCGCTTCAGCGCCAGCAGGGAGCAAGCATCAGCGATTTCGATCGCGAGAGCGGCTATCGTAAGGCACGCTTCGGCAAAAAAATAAAGAAAGAAACGCAAGCCATTAAGATCGATCACGCCGTCGTTACCACGAAGGATATTCCAATCAAGGTTCTCTCCGAGAAGCTGGGTATTTCGGCAGTAGAGATCACCAAACGGCTCTTCCGCGAAGGCATCATGAAAACGGTAAACGAATCGGTGGATTACGAGAGCGCGGCGCTCATGGCACTCGAGCTCGGCATCGATCTTGAATATAAGCCCGAAAAAACGGCGGAAGAAGCGCTCATTGAAGAGCACGGCGCAGACGAGGCGGAAAACCTCATTGTAAGAGCGCCCGTCGTCACCGTTATGGGTCACGTTGACCACGGTAAAACGAGCCTGCTCGATAAGATCCGTAGCACCAACGTCACTGCAGGCGAGGCAGGCGGAATCACGCAAAATATCGGTGCCTACACCGTAAGCCTTCCCGGCGATAGAAATATTACGTTCATTGATACTCCCGGCCACGCGGCGTTCACCGCCATGCGTGCAAGAGGCGCGCAGGTTACCGATATCGTCGTTCTCGTCGTTGCGGCGGACGACGGCATCATGCCGCAAACGGTAGAGGCGATCGATCACGCCAAGGCGGCAGATGTGCCCATTATCGTGGCGATGAACAAAATGGATAAACCGAATATCTACCCTGATCGCGTGAAGCAGGAGCTCATGAACTATAACCTCGTTCCCGAGGAATGGGGTGGCGATGTGATCGTCGTTCCCGTTTCGGCAAAGACGGGTGATGGCATCGAAGAGCTTCTCGAGAGCATCTACCTTCAAGCGGAGATGCAGGAGCTTCGCGCCAACCCCGAGCGGAGAGCAAAGGGCGTTGTCATCGAGGCGAAGCTCGATAAGGGCAAGGGCCCTGTGGCAAGCGTGCTCGTTCAGAACGATACCTTGAGAACGGGCGATAACCTCATTTCCGGCACCACGATGGGCAGAGTGCGCGCCATGATCGACGATATGGGAAGAACGGTGAAGGAAGCAGGCCCTTCCACGGCGGTTTCCGTGCTCGGCCTTGAGGATGTTCCCAATGCAGGCGATGCGATCTTTGCCGTTGAGCAATCCCTCATGAAGAAGGTGCAAGAGGAGCGCAAGAACAAGCAGCGCGAATCCATCAATTCGGAATCCTCTAAAAAATCCTTTGAAGATATCCTCAAAGCCGCACAGGAAGGCAGCCTCAAGCATCTTAACGTCATTATCAAGGCAGATGTGCAGGGCTCGGTGGAAGCAGTGCGTGCCTCCGTGGAAAAGCTCACGAACGAGGAAGTCAAAGTCAATGTTATCCGCGCCGCAGCAGGCGCGATCACCGAGAGCGATGTTTCGCTCGCCGATTCCTCCAAGGCGCTCATCATCGGCTTCAACGTTCGCCCCGATTCCAAGGCAAAAACGCTCGCCGAGCGCAGCCGTGTGGAAGTGCGCATGTACCGCATAATCTACGATCTTCTCGATGAAATGGAAGCGATGATGAAGGGAATGCTTTCGCCTAAGTATAAAGAAACGCTCATCGGTAAGGCAGAAGTCCGCCAAACGTTCAACGTCACGGGCGTTGGCACCGTTGCGGGCTGCCTCGTTGTGGAAGGGCGCCTCATTCGCGGCGGCAAGCTGAGAATTTACCGCGATAACATCATGATCGTGGAAGGCAACGCCAAAACGCTCAAGCACTATAAGGATGAAGTGAAAGAGATCGCCGCCGGCCTTGAGTGCGGTTGCGCCATCGAGGGCTTCAACGAGGTGCGCATCGGTGACTTCATCGAATGCTATCTCATTGAGGAGGTCAAACCGGCGTGAGTAAGCGAACAGAGCGGCTTGGGAGCGAATTCCGCAAGGAAATTGCGGCAATTCTCTCCGGAGCCTTGAAGGATAAAGAGCCGGCGCTCACGGGGCTTATCAGCGTTACGGAAGCGGATATCGCCCCCGATTTGAAGACGGCGAAGATCTATATCAGCGTGTACGCCGTGAGCGAGGAAAAGAAGAAGCAATCGCTTGCCGTAATTCGTGAGAACGCCGGCTTCGTGCGCCGCGAGCTCGCTCGCGTGATGCGGCTGCGCACCGTCCCCGAACTCAACTTCCTTGCCGATGAGAGCTTAGAATACGGTTCTCGAATGGACGAGCTCTTTGCAAAACTGCATAAGGACGAATCATGAATACGATTGAAAAGATTGCGAACGTACTGAAAACTACGAAGAGCGCGGTGATTTTCACGCACATGCGGCCGGACGGCGATACGATCGGCAGTGGCATGGCGCTATCCCGCGCTCTTTCCATGCTCAAAATTCCCAATGAAGTGGTAAACGAGGGGGAAATTCCCGAAAAATTCTTCTTTCTTGAGGGAGTCGATCAAATCCGCACCAAGCCTACGCTCGATGCAGAGCTCTATATAGCCGTGGATACGAGCGATCTTGCGCGCCTTGGGTTTTTAGAGCCTACCTTCCGCGCAGGGATCAGAAAAAAGAAAACGGTCAATTTCGATCATCATATCTCCAACACGCGCTACGCGCACTATAACTTCGTGCGAGAGCGCTCAAGCAACTGCGAGAACGTGGCGGAGCTCATAAAGGCGCTTGGCGTTCCCGTGGATGCCCTTATGGCAAACTACCTCATGCTCGGCATGGTAACCGATTCGGGCGCGTTTTCGCATAGTGATGTAAACGGCGATAGCTTCCGTGCAGCAGCGTATGCCGCCGATCACGGCGCAGAAATCAGCCGCATCACCTACGAGATGATGCGCCGCCAATCGAAGGCGCGCGCCTCGATGTATGCCGAGGTGATCAGCTCCCTTCGTTGGTTTTTAGAGGATACGCTCGCCGTTGCACTCGTAACGCAGGCACTCCTTGCAAAATATAACATAAAAACGGATGCCACGGAGGGGATCGTCGATTTTGGGCTTACTGTTGATGGCGTAGAGGTGAGCGTTTGCCTGCTCGAAGTAAAGAAAGGGCAGTATAAGGCCTCCTTCCGCTCCAAGGGGAAGGTGAACGTCAACGAGGTTGCCAAGCGCTTTGGGGGCGGTGGGCACGTTCTCGCCTCGGGCTGTATGCTCTTCGGTGAGCTTGAAGAGGTGTACGATAAGATCCGTTTCGCCGTTTGGCAGCACGCGGGGGAAGTATGACGGGTTTTTTGAACGTTGATAAACGGCGCGGAGATACCTCTGCCTACGTCGTAAATTGCGTCAAGCGCCTCGTTCGCCCTCTGCTCGGGAAAACTCCCTGCGGCCACTTGGGCACGCTCGATCCGCTCGCCTCGGGGGTTCTGCCCGTGGGGATCGGAAACGCAACGCGCCTCTTCGATTACTTTTTAGAGAAGCAAAAAACGTATACCGCACGCTTTCGCTTCGGCGCAACCACAGATACGCTCGATAGCGAAGGGGAGGTCGTTCTCGGCGGTAGAATTCCAAACAGAGAGGAAGTGGAGGCGGTGCTCTGCCGGTTCACGGGGCGCATCGAACAAATTCCGCCGAAGTTTTCCGCACGCTGCATTGATGGAAAGCGGGGCTACGAGCTTGCGCGCAGCGGCAAGGAATTCGAGCTTCCCTCCAAATCGGTAGAAATATTTTCCATCGCGTTAAAGGAACAAACCGCGCCCGATGAGTTCGAATTTGAAATCACGTGCAGTGGCGGCACCTATATCCGTTCGCTTTCGCGCGATATTGCGCTTGCGCTCGGCACGCAGGGCTACACAACCGGCTTGCGGCGCACCAAAAGCGGCATTTTTTCCGAAAAAACCGCCGTATCGCTCGATGCGCTCACGCCCGAAAACTGGAGGGAATTTCTCATTCCCACCGATTCCGTATTGCCCTTTCCCGCTCTTGAAATGAACGACGATCGCTACTATCAGGGCGTGCGCTTTTCTGTGGAACTGGCAGATGGGCGCTATAAAATTTACCGCGCAGGGGAATTCTACGGTACGGGCATCGTGGAAGAGGGGATTCTCCGTCCGGAGAAAAAGCTATGCTGAAAATCTATCGCTACGGCGATAAAATTTCATCACCCTGTACCTTGCTTCTCGGTGGGTTCGATGGGCTTCATTTCGGACATGGTACCCTCCTTTCACACGCAAGCGAGTTAAAGCATCCTGTATGCATCACCACGCTGGCGGGAGCAAAGGGCGGCGCGCTGTTCACGCAAAGTGAGCGCGAGCAGGTGTTTGAAAGGGCTGGAATTGATTGCGTTTACGAAATTTCCTTCACAAAGGAAGTGCAAAATACTTCTGCGGAAGAATTTCTTTCAAAGCTCTTTGATGATATTTTTGTGCAAGCTGCTATCTGCGGAGAGGATTTTCGTTTCGGCAAGGATGCGGCGGGAACTGCGCAGCTTTTGCGCTTAAAAGCGCCCTGCCCGGTACACGTGATGCCGCTTGCTGAAAGCGGAGGTGAAAAGATAGCGGCTTCTCGCCTAAAAGCGCACCTTCGCGAGGGAGAACTTGCGGCGCTCAACGCACTTCTTCTCGTGCCCTATTTCATAGAGGGCACTGTTGAGCACGGAAGAGCAGTTGGCAGAACGTACGGCTTTCCCACCATCAACTTATCAATTTCAGCAGAAAAACTTCTTCCCAAAGAGGGCGTCTACATCGGCTATGCGGAAACGCCGAAGGGGAGTTTTCCTGCGATCATCAACTTTGGTGCGCGCCCTACGTTTGAAGTGGCGGAAAAGAAGATCGAAGCGTATTTAGAGGGCTTTTCGGGCGATCTTTACGGTGAAACGGTGCGCATCTATCCCACAAGATATCTCCGCGCGATCGAAAAATTTCCCTCCGCCGAGGCACTCAAAGAACAGTTGGAAAAGGATAAAATGAGCTTAAAGCCCGCGATAAAATAACGGCGTTTTGCGCGGCTTTACTATGAGAAAGAGGTAAAAAATGATCAAGTTCGGACCGAGCGGAAATTCGCTCAGCTTCTACGAAGCCGGCTACGAGCACACCGAGCAGGCGGCAAAATTCGTGAAGGAGCGTGGGCTCGATTGCTTTGAATATTCCTTCGGAAGAGGGGTGAGAATGTCGGAAGCGAAGGCCGCCTCCATCGGCGAAGCGTTTGCCATGGAGGGCGTGGAACTCTCCGTGCACGCGCCGTATTTCATCAACTTCGCCAATCCCGACGATGAAATGGCGGCAAAATCGTATGGCTACGTGCTCGATAGCGGCAAAATGCTCAAGAGAATGGGAGGAAAGCGCTGTGTGTTCCATCCTGCCGCGCAAGGGAAAGATCGCCGCGAGGTTGCCGTGGAGCGCACCGCCGATCGCCTCAAAATGCTCAGGGATTATATCTACCTGAACGATATGCAAGAGCTGCTCTTCTGCCCCGAAACGATGGGCAAGGCGGCGCAGATCGGTACCGTTGAGGAGATCACGAAATTCTGCGAGATCGACCGCGTTTTCACGCCCTGCGTGGATTTCGGGCACGTCAACGCGCGTGAGCAAGGCAGCCTGAAAACGGCCGCCGATTATAAAATTCGCCTTGAATATATGCTCGAGCGGCTGGGCTACGAGCGCATGAAGCACTTCCACGTGCATTTTTCCAAGATCCAGTACGGCGCAAAGGGGGAGATCAAGCATCTCACCTTCGCCGATACCGTGTTCGGGCCGGAATTTGAGCCGCTCGCCGAAGCGTTGCACGAATTGAAGCTGGAGCCCTATATCGTTTCCGAATCGGATGGCAGGCAGGTGGAAGAAGCGGCGGAGATGAAGCGCGCCTACGAGGCTCTTGCAAGGTGAAAAATCACGCTTCATGATTGCATAGCAATCAATTCCGGCGCGAAAGCTTACTTTCAAGCGTTTTGTAAGCGCCAATTCGCCGTCTTTTATTCCTTTCTTTGAAAAATTTGTTGACTTGTAGCGGCATATTTGGTATAATATGGCTATGCTGAATGAAAAGCTGCGCAAGATATACGATGCGGCGGGGGCAGAAGCACTCTTTTTAGAGAGCGATTTTCTCCGCAGATACCTTACCGATTTCTATTCGACGGACGGCTTCGTGCTCGTAACGAACGAGGATTGCTTTTTCTTTGCCGATCTCCGCTACTTTGAAGCGGCGGAAAAAAAGCTGAAGGGGAGCGATATAAAAGTTGTGGAAGGCGGCTACCGCGATGCGCTTGCGGCGGCAAAGCCCTACCGTACGCTTGGCATTCCCTATCCCTTCGTGAGTGTTTCGGCGCTTCGCCTCTACGAGAAGGAGGGGCACGAAACCCTTGATTGCATGCCCGCCTTTAAGCAGGCGATGCTCATCAAATCGGAAGAAGAAATTTCGCGCATCCAAAGAGCCTGCGAGATCGCAGAGGGCGCTTTTCAGCTGCTTCTTCCTTCCCTCAAAGAGGGGATGACGGAATCAGAGGTTGCGGCACTTCTCGAATACAATATGCGCACGCTCGGCGCTTTTGGCGTTTCTTTCGATACCATCTGCGCGTTCGGCGAGAACGGCAGCGTTCCGCACTACGAAACGGGGAGCAGAAAGCTTAAATTCGGCGATCCCGTGCTCATTGATTTCGGCTGTAAATTCGAGGGCTACTGCTCGGATATCACGCGCACCTTCCTTTTTGGCGACGATCGTAAGCACGCTGAATTCAAAAAGCTTCACGCAATGGTGCTTATGGCACACGAGCTTGTGAAGGAGCGCCTCGTTGCAGGAATGACGGGCAGGCAAGCAGATGCCATCGCGCGCGGCTATCTCCGCACGAAGGGGCTTGCACAGTATTTTACCCATTCGCTTGGGCACGGCGTAGGGCTTCAGATCCACGAATACCCCTCGCTTTCTCCCCGCAGTGAGGATATACTTGAGAACGGAATGGTCTTTTCCGATGAGCCGGGTATCTATCTTGCCGGCGAGCTTGGGATCCGCATCGAAGATACCGTTTATTTGAAGGATGGCAAAGTCGTCTCGTTTATGAAAAACACGAGCCGCGGCTGTTTGATTTTATAATTTAGAAAACGATTGAAAACATTCAAGGAGATATAAAACAATGGCACAGATCATGGCAGGTGATATCCGCAAGGGCACGACGTTTGAATACAAAAGCGGCGTTTACACCGTAACCGAATTCCAGCACGTAAAGCCCGGCAAGGGCGCAGCGTTCGTCCGCACGACGCTCAAAAACGTCGTTACGGGTCAGGTTCTTTCCGATGAAACCTTCAACCCCACGGCGAAGCTTGAAACGGCGCAGGTTGAAACGAAGAAGATGACCTATTCCTATAACGACGGCGAATTCTACTACTTCATGGATGACGAGTTCAACATGACGCCTCTCAACCACAGCCAGGTAGAGGAAGCGCTCCGCTATATCCGCGAGAACGATACCGTTACCGTTCGTTTCCTCTATGATAAAGCGTTCTCCGTTGAGCCTGAGAACTTTGTGGAGCTCAAGGTTATCGATGCAGAGCCCGGTGTAAAGGGCAACACTGCAACCAACGTTACGAAGTCCGCAACCGTTGAAACGGGCGCAACCTTCCAGGTTCCCATGTTCGTCAACGAGGGCGATACCATTCGTATCGATACCCGCACGGGCGAATATATGTCCCGCGTGTAATCGCGAATTAAAGAGGCTATTTATGAAGTTCGTCGCACAGCGCGTAACGCATGCGGCGCTTTCCGTAGATGATGTGCCCGTCTCCGAAATCGGATGCGGGCTTGTCGTTTATTTCGGCGTGAGGGTTGGCGATACGAAAGAGCAGGTAGAAAAGTGCATGCAAAAGCTTGCGAACCTGCGCATCTTTGAGGATGGGGCAGGGAAGATGAACCTCTCCGTGAAGGATGTGCGCGGTGAGATCCTTCTCGTTTCGCAGTTCACGCTGTACGGCGACTGTGCGCGTGGGAATCGGCCGAGCTTCACCGAGGCGGAGCGCCCGGAGGCTGCAAACGAGCTCTACCGGTATGCGCTTACCTATCTCGAAACGCTCGGCGTGCCCGTAAAATGCGGCGTGTTCGGTGCCGATATGCGCATCGTACAGAGCAATCAAGGCCCGGTTACCATTATTTACGAGGTCTGAGCGCTTCTTTATCATTTGAAGGAATATGAAAGTACGTTATCTCGGCACGGGCGCGGCGGAGGGGATCCCCGCGCTCTTTTGTAATTGCCCCTTCTGCACGGGAGCGCGTGAACGCGGAGAAATTCGTTCGCGTGCGCAAATCGTTTTAGACGGGGAGCTCTCCATTGATTTCCCGCCCGATGCGTTTTACCATGCCGCGCGCTTCGGCACAGATTTCTCCGCGCTGAAATATCTTCTCATCACCCATTCACATATGGATCATTTCTACGCGCACGATTTTCCCCTCCGAGGATATAAATATGCCTACGATCTCACCTCGCCCGTTCTCCATATCTACGGAAACGCCGAGGTGCTTGAGGTGTTTCAAGAGTGTACGGCGCGGGAAATGAAGGCAGAAGTTGCCCCTGCAATCGCGCTGCATAAGATCGCACCTTTTGAAACGCACCGCTTCGGCGGCTACACGGTGCACACCCTCGCGGCGCAGCATTCCTCGCGCGAACCGCTTCTTTTTCTCATCGAAAAGGGGAATAAGCGCGTGTTGCACCTTGCCGATACGGGCGCTATCCCGGAGGAATCGGAGCGCTTTCTCGCTTCGCTCGGGGCGGCGGCATGCGATCTCGTCACCCTCGATTGCACGCTCCTTTTTAACAAAACGGAGAAAGCCTCTCGCCATATGGGGCTGGATGAAAATATGCGCACCCTGGAAAAGCTTGCGCGCATCGGGCTGATCAACGGTAGCACGAAAAAGGTGATCACGCACTTTTCTCACAATTCGGCGCCTTGCGAAGAGCTGCTTGCAAAAGCAGAAGATGAGTTTGGCGTTATCGCCGCCTACGACGGCATGACGATAGAAATTTAACGCTTTTTAAGCCGTCTGCCGCGTTTGCGCGGCAGACGGCTTAACGTTTCTACACTTCCCGCCTCCAATCGCCCTTTTTTCCAAATGTATCCGCATTCAGTTATGATAGAATTCTGATACAGGAGGATCGAATATGGGAAAGACGCACCATAAAATCAAACGAATGAGCACGGTTGCGGAGGCATACCGCGCCAAAGTTACCGCCCTTTTACGCGCGCAGGGCGCCGATGAGGTGCATATTCAAAGCGTACTCACCGATCTTGCGCTGCGCGAGGCGCTCGCCAATCACTGCTCGGCACAATCGTTCGCCTCACAGCTTTTGCATCCCGTAGCTTCCCCTTGAGGGGAATGGCATCCGTTCGCGGAGAAAATGTTGCGGGAAGCAAAATTTTCCAAAAGCACGGCTTGCTCCGTGCTTTTTTCGTTCGCGTTTCTTCCTGCAAACGGTTTACATTTTATAAAAAAAAGTGTAAAATAAAAGAGGAAGGTAATATGGGATTTTTCGCGCGCATCAAAAATTTCTTTTTTCCGGAACGCCGCAAGCTCGTTTTGGGGCTTTCGCTCGGGAGTGGCGGCGCAAAGGGAATGGCGCATCTCGGCGCCTTAAAGGCGTTTGAAGAGGAGGGCATCTTCTTTTCCGTGATAACGGGTGCGAGCATCGGCGCTATCGTGGGCGCACTCTATGCCAAGGGCTACACCTCCGAGGATATGATCGCAATCGTGGAAGGGATAAACCGCAGAGAATTTGCAAAAAATCTACGTCCTTTTTCCGATCTTTCCTTCGTGGAAAGCTTCCTCGAGCGCTATCTCGAGGGGGATATTTCTTCCCTTCCCAAGCCGTTTGCCGCTTGGGTAACGGATGGAAAAACGAATACAGGGCTTTCCCTAAAATCGGGTAAGCTCGCCCGCGCGCTTATTGCCTCAGCCGCCATTCCGCCGTTTTTTCGCGGCGTGGATATCGGCGGAAGGAAGTATTACGATGGCGCATTCACCAACGCCGTTCCGGCAGATGCCTGCAAGGAGCTGGGCGCGGAGTTCGTGATAGGGATCGACCTCGCCGCGTATCTTCCCACAGAGCAAGAAAAGAGCCGCGTTTCGCGCATTCTCGGAAGCGCAATCAGCGCCGTTATGCCCGTGAAATACACGGAGGATTCCCGTTCGCGCGGCTACGCCGCGGCAAATATCATGCTTCGCCCCAACCTTCGAGGCTACGGCGCAACGGATATTTCGCGCAGGGCTATGGATGATATGTACGAGCTTGGCTACCGCGAGGCGAAAGCACATTTAAAAGAGATCAAGGATGCCATCAAGGAGGCGGAGCGAAGTGCCCGAAAACGAAAGAATAAGGAAAGATCCCGAGCATAGGGCACTCGTTCGAAGAATTGCTATCATCGCGCTTACCTCGGTCATGGTAGTGGCGTTTGCGCTCTTCAACTACTTTTTGCCCTTTGAAACACTTCTTCCTGCATATCAATTTCCCACGCGCTCTAAAGGGGAGCTTCGCGTGCACTTTTTAAGCGTGGGGCAAGGAGATGCAACCATCGTAGAATTCCCCGAGGGCGATCTTCTCATCGTGGATGCGGGAGACGGTTCCTTTGAAAACGGCAATAAAATCTACCGCTACGTGAAGGGGCTGGGCGCCCAAGGCATCACGCTCGTTGCCACGCATGCGGATCTTGATCACTGCGGCGGCATGAAGAGCCTAATGGATGCCTTCGGTGCGGAAAAGCTCTATCTTCCCGCCATTCCTTCCGAGAACAAATTTTATTCAGAAATGATAGAAGCGGCAAAACGGGTGGGCTGTGAAACGGAAACTCTCACCCGTTACGGCGTGATCGCCCGCCCCTCGGGCGCGTACCTCGTGTGCCTTTCTCCCTATTCGCAGGGCGAGGCAGATAAAAACGCCGCTTCCACACTTTTATATTTGCACTACGCGGATACGAACATCTTGCTCGGCGCGGATATCGATGCGGCACGCGAGCGCCGTCTCGTTCGCGAGTACGAGCTTTTGAGCACCGTTTTCGATAGCGGAGAATATGCCGTCCGCCTCGATGAAACGGATATTTTGCGTGTTTCTCATCACGGTTCGGCAACCTCCTCCTCGGAGGAGTGGTTGCGCCTTCTCGGTGCCGAGGTGGGCATTATCTCCTGCGGCGCAGATAACTACTATAAGCATCCTGCGGCGGAAGCGGTTGCGCGGATCTCGCGCGAAGTGGATACCGTGTACCGCATCGATGAGCTGGGGGATATCGTTGTCTCCGTCACGCAGGAAGGATATAAAGTTTTTACGAATTTTACGGAGTAAGCTATGAAAATTACCACGAGCGGCGAATCGCACGGCAAGGGGCTTTTTGCCATAATTGAAGGTGTTCCTGCAGGGCTGAAACTTGATCTTGAAGCGATCAACTGTGCGCTTCGCCTGCGCCAGAGCGGCTATGGCAGGGGCGCTCGGCAAACGATCGAACGTGATGAGGCGGAGATCCTTACGGGCGTCCGCGATCTCGTAACGCTCGGAAGCCCTATAACCGTTGCCGTGTGGAACCGTGATTATGAGAATTGGAAGGCGTGCATGGCGCCCGAAGGGTGCGATACCGCTCTTCGCCAACTCACGAAGGTGCGCCCGGGGCACGCCGATCTCGTTGGTATGGTAAAATTCGGGCAACAGGACGCGCGCAACGTGTTGGAGCGCGCCTCCGCTCGGGAAACGGCGGTGCGCGTTGCCGTAGGCGAAATTTGCCGCCAGCTTCTCGGTGCGCTTGGAATAGAGGTTGCCGGCTATGTGAAATCGGTTGGCGAAGTTGAAGATGAAAGAGAATATCCCTTCGAAGCGCTCTTAGCGCGTAGCGAGGTGCTCGGGATGCTCGGCGCCGATCTCGAGGCGCGTGCGATCGAAAAGATCGAGGCTTGCCGCGATCGGGGAGATACCCTCGGCGGTGTGTGCGAGCTACGGGTGAGAGGGCTTAAGAGCGGTTTTGGCAGCTGTATGACGTACGCTGAAAAATTAGATGCCCGCCTCGCCGCCGCGCTGATGAGCGTGCAGGCGGTGAAAGGCGTGGAAGTGGGGCTCGGCTTTGAGGCGGCAAAACGCTTGGGCAGTGAGGTTCACGATGAAATTTATTATGATAATGCACGCGGCTACTTCCGCAAAACCAACCGCGCAGGCGGCGTTGAGGGAGGAATGTCGAACGGAGAGGAGCTCGTGTTCCGCGCCGCCATGAAGCCCATTCCCACGCTGATGCGCGCACTCAACACGGTGGATACCGCAACCAAGAAGCAGGCAACCGCCGCGGCGGAGCGAAGCGATGTGTGCGCGATCTTCGCTTGTGAGCGTGTGCTTGAAAGCGCCGTTTGCGCCGAGCTTGCAAGCGTCGTAGCAGAGCGCCTCGGCGGCGATACGCTATTCGAGATGCAGGCGCGCTACAGGGAGCTTCCGCAATGAAAACGATCAGGCTAAAAACGAGGGATCGTGCAACGGTATCCACAGTCGTTTGCCGCGATCGGGTGCTCGAAGAAGCGCTTCCAAAAGCGCTCGAGCCGTACCGAGAGCGCGGCGTGCTCGTATTCACCGATGAAACGGTGTTCCGCCTCTATAAAGAGAAGCTTGAAAAATATCTTCCGTGGGCGCGCGTGCACGCAATGCCGGCAGGCGAAGAAAATAAAGGTGCGGAATCGCTCTTTTCGCTGTTGGAAGCCATGGCAAAAGCAGGCCTTCACCGCGGCTCGGTGCTCGTGGCGCTCGGAGGCGGCGTGGTAGGCGATATCGGCGGACTCGCCGCAGGGCTCTATATGCGCGGAATCGCCTGTATTCAAGTGCCAACAACGCTTCTTGCCCAGGTAGATGCCTCGGTGGGCGGAAAAACGGCGATTGATTTTTGCGGTGTGAAGAACCTCGTGGGGCTATTCAAACAGCCTGAAACGGTGTTTGCCGACCCCGCCTTTTTCGCAACCCTTCCGCCGCGGGAAATTCGCTCGGGGCTGGGCGAGATCATAAAACACGCGGCACTTTGTGCTCCGCTCTTCGATAAGCTTTCCGCGCACGAAAAAAACCTTACAAATCTCAATTTCCTCGCCCAAATCGTGCCCGAAAACATCGCGTTCAAGGTGCATACCGTTGCGCAGGATACGCTTGAAAAAGGCCTTAGAAAGTGCCTCAATCTCGGGCATACGGTGGCGCACGCAATTGAGCTTTCGGGTGCCGATCTCTCGCACGGGGAGTGCGTTCTAATCGGAATCGTGTACGAAGCGGAATTTGCAAAGCGGCACTGCGTATGCGATGAAAATTACTTAAATACGTTGCAAGCGCTCTGCCTTGCGGTGCTTGGGAGCATTCCAAAGGTGGATATCGGCCGAGCGGCTGCGCTTTCCCGCCTTGATAAAAAGAACAAAGATGCGGAAAATATCACCTTGGTGGTTCCCGTGAAAAAGGGCGAATACAAAATTTTAGAGCTTCCCCTTGCCACATACGAAGAGCAGCTGGAAGAAATTCAGAGGATATTATGGTAAAGCTTGCGTTGATCGGAAAACACGTTTCCGGATCTTTCAGCCCAACAATGCACGAATTTCTCCTAAAACGCATGGGAGAAAGCTGCACCTATGAAAAAATATCCCTTCCGCCTGAACAGTTTCAGGAAAATATAGAAGAGATTTTTGCACAGTACGATGGGTTCAACGTAACCATGCCCTACAAGCGGGAAATTTTGCCTTTCTTAAACGAACTTTGCGGCGATGCACAGGTGTTTCAATCGGTAAATACCGTCGTTGCGAAAACGCGCGCAGGCTACAACACAGATGGCTTCGGCTTTCTCCTCATGCTACAAAACGAGGGAATTGAACTTGAAGGGAAAAAAGTGCTCGTGCTCGGCACGGGCGGTGCGGGCAGAAGCGCGATCAAGGCGCTCACAGGCGCTGGCGCCGCAGTTTACGCCTACAACAGAACGCCTGAGCGCATGATGCGCGTTTATTCCGCATTCGGCGATTTCACGCCTCTTTGCGAAATTCCGCTCGAGCGCTTCGATATCATCGTCAACTGCACGGGCATCGGTGCGAACGAATCGGTTGGTCAATTGCCCGAAGTTCGCTTTGCAGGCGGTAACACGGCTTCGGCAGAAGCGCTCTTAAAACTTTGCGATACGGCGGTAGATCTCATCTATCTGCCCAAAAAATCAGAGTTCTTGCTGGTAGCCGAGCATTGCGGAAAGAGAACCTTGAACGGGCTTGCCATGCTTTTTTTTCAGGCGTACCGTTCTGATTGTATCTATTTAGGCAGAGAATCCTCCTTGGCGGAGGCAAAAAAACTTTGGGAAGAATATCGGGAGGAAAACCAATGAAATTTCTCGTGATCAACGGCGTGAATCTCAACATGACGGGGCGCCGCGAAAAGAATATTTACGGAAGCGAATCGCTGGAAAGCATCAACGGGGAGATCGCGCGCTTCGTTGCTTCGCGCGGCCATGCGGTGGAGTTCTTTCAGAGCAACCTCGAAGGCGAGCTTTGCACCGCAATTCAAAATGCGGAGGGCGTTTACGATGGCGTCGTTTTGAACGCCGGCGCTTATTCGCACTATTCCTACGCCATTCGCGATGCCGTTGCGGCAGTGCGCGTTCCCGTTGTGGAAGTGCATATGAGCAACACGCATGCGCGCGAAGAATTTCGGAAAAACTCCGTTCTCACCGAGGTATGCAGAGGCGCGATTCTCGGCTTTGGTAAGCTGAGCTATATGCTGGCGCTGGAAAGCTTCTTTTTATGAATATCATTCTATGCGGCATGCCGGGCGCCGGGAAAACCACGGTAGCCGAAGCGCTCGCGCTGCGTACGGGGCGAGTGCTTGTGGATACCGATGCGCTCATTGAAGCGCGCCACGGCAGTATTTCAAAAATCTTTTCCGAGTGCGGTGAAGCCTACTTCCGCTCGCTGGAAGCGGAGCTTGCCTTAGAGCTTGCGGGGTGCGAGGGCCTCGTGATCGCCACGGGCGGAGGATTCGTAACGAGGCAGGGAAATTGTGATGCCCTCAAAAAGAGCGGCGTTATCATCTACCTGCGCGCACGCAAGGATACGCTTCAAAGCCGCCTTGCAGGCGATAACACGCGCCCTCTGCTCGCGGGCAACCTTGCCGAAAAGCTCGGTGCGATGCTGAAAGCACGCGCACCACTCTACGAGCAAGCGGCAGATTTTACCGTTGATACGGATGGGCTTAGCCAAAACGAAATTGCAGAGAAGATCTGCTCGGAGGTGAAAGTGTGAAAAGAGCAATCGTAACGGGCGCAACACGCGGAATCGGGCTGGCAACGGCAAAGCTGCTTTCTGAGCGCGGCTACGCCGTGATCGGAACGTACGCGCACAGCGAAGAGGATGCGCAGGCGGCGAGGTTGCTCCTTCCCGCCGTTTCCTTCGTGCGTGCGGATACGGCGAAGGAAGAAGAGGTGATCGCGCTCTTCAAAAATATCTCTTCGCTCGATGTTCTCGTGTGCAATGCCGGTGTTTCTCATTTCGCGCAGGTGCAGGATATTTCTCAGGCAGAATACCGCCGCGTGATGGATATCAACGTGGGCGGCACGTTTTTGTGCTCGAAACACGCAGTGAAGAAAATGCTGGATGGGGGAGGGGCGATCGTCACCGTCTCCTCGGTGTGGGGTGAAACGGGCGGAAGCTGCGAGAGCGTGTACTCCGCTTCGAAGGGCGCGGTGATCGCCTTCACGAAGGCGCTCGCCAAGGAGCTTGCACCCTCGAAGATCACGGTAAACTGTGTGAGCCCGGGCGTCGTTGAAACGAAGATGAACGCACGCCTTTTAGAAGAGGAGCGTGTTGAGCTTATGGAAGAGATCCCGCTCGGGAGATTCGCTACCCCCGAAGAGGTTGCACAAGCAATCATCTTTCTGGCAGAGCAGAGCTACGTTACCGGCCAAGTTCTCGGCGTAAACGGCGGATTTCTTATCTAAATGTAGTACTATGTGTGGCATAATATCAAAGGTGCAAAGTACTATATCACGCATAATTACCATTTTTTTCAAAAAATCTCCTGAAAAAAAGGAGATTTTTGTTTTTTAGGCGAATTTACAGATGATGAAGGAAATGACGTATAAAAAGGAAGAGGCTTTCCTTTCGCCCTATGCACAGAAATCGCGCGCAACGCGCGGCCGCTTGAAAGATGAAGCGCCGTGCAGTATGCGCACAGAATTTCAGCGCGATCGGGACCGTATCATCTATTCGAAAGCGTTCCTGCGTTTGAAGAACAAAACGCAGGTTTTCTTTGCGCCCGATGGCGATCACTATATGTCCCGCCTCACGCACACGCTCGATGTTTCGCAGATCGCGCGTTCCCTCGCGCGTTGCCTTTCCCTCAACGAGGATCTCACCGAGGCGATCGCTCTCGGGCACGATCTCGGGCACACGCCCTTCGGCCACGTGGGGGAGCGCGTTTTGAATCAGCTTTGCCCCACGGGATTTCAGCACTCCGCGCAATCTCTGCGTGTTGTGGATCTTCTTGAGAAGGAGGGAAAAGGCCTCAATCTCACGGTAGAAGTGCGCGACGGCATTCTTAACCACACGAAAAAGGGCAACCCTGCCACCTTAGAGGGGGTGGCCGTATCCCTTGCAGACCGTATCGCCTATATCAATCATGATATCGAAGATGCGATCCGCGCCGGTTTTTTGCATGAGGACGAGCTTCCGAAAAGCGCCGTGAAGGTGTTCGGAAGGGATACTTCCGCCCGCATCAACACCGCGATCCGCGATATTTACGAAGAATCGAAGGGCAAGCCGTACGTAAGAATGTCAAAAGAAAAGCGTGATGCACTCGATGAGCTTCGCTCCTTTATGTTCGAACGGGTGTACGAGCAAGCCAATAAGCTCATTCAGGAGAGTGCCGAGCGCATGCTCTGCGCCCTCTATACATACTATCTTGAAAAGCCCACCGAGCTTCCCATGCTCTATCTTGAAACGGCAAAAACCGATGCGTCTCGCGCCGTGTGCGATTATCTCTCCACCATGACGGATAAGTACGCAGTCAATCTCTTCAAGCGGTTGTTCGTGCCGCGGGAGGGGAGCGTATGAACGGCAGAGGAAACGAATTCAACGATTTTATTCGTGTTCTCAAGGAAAAGAACGATATCGTAGATCTCATCGGCTCCTACGTAAAACTCGAGCGCCGAGGCTACAGCTATTGGGCGTGTTGCCCCTTTCACCACGAAAAAACACCTTCCTTTTCCATCAACGCCGCAGATAAATATTACCACTGCTTTGGTTGCGGCGTCTCGGGAGATGTGATCGGCTTTGTAAAAGCGTACGAGAATCTTGATTTCATGCAGGCGGTGCAGCTTCTTGCCGCTCGCGTTGGGCTGGAAGTGCCTGCCTACGATGATAAAGCCGCCGAGGAGGCAGCCGAGAAGAAAAAAAAGCGGGACAGGCTCTCTTCGCTCATGCGGGATACCGCGCGCTTTTATCTGCGCAATCTCTACTCCGGAAGGGCAGATGTGCATGTAAAATACCTCATTGACCGCGGCATTCAGCCCTCTACGATGAAGAAATTCGGCATCGGCGCTTCCCTTGATTTCAACGGGCTTCCTTCCCACCTGCTCGCACAGGGCTATACGCCCGAGGAGTGCGTGGAGAGCGGCGCCTGCGCAAGAACGGAGGAGGGGCGGCTCATCGATGCGGAGGGCGGCAGGCTCATCATTCCCATCATCAATCACATGGATGAAGTCGTGGCGTTCGGCGGTAGGGTTATGAAGCCCACCGATCGGGCGAAATATAAAAATACCCGCGAAACGGCGCTCTTCAACAAGAGCAAAAACCTCTTCAACATCAACCTCGTAAAGAAGGAAAAGCGAGCGGGCGCTATCCCGTATATCATCATGGTAGAGGGGTATATGGATGCCATTTCTCTCTATCAGGCAGGCTTTAGAAACGTTGTTGCAAGCATGGGCACTTCGCTCACAAAGGAGCAGGCGCGCCTCGCCAAGCGGTACACCGAAAACGTTCTCATCAGCTACGACGGTGATTTCGCAGGGCAATCCGCCAATCTCCGCGGGCTGGATATTTTGAAGGATGAAGGGATCAAGGTGCGCGTTGTGCCGATGCCGGAAGGGCTCGATCCGGATGACGTGATTCGCCAAAAGGGCGCGGAAGGCTATCAAAAGTGCCTCGATGCGGCGATGCCGCTCATTGATTTCCGCATTCTCTCCGTGCAAAGAAGGCACGATCTTTCCGATCCCTATCAGCGGCGCGATTTCGTGAAAGAAGCACTCGCCATCGTGCGAAGGGCTGAGAGCGCAACGGAGCGCGAGGAGCTGCTTTCCCGCATCTCCAAGCTCTCGGGTGTGAGCGTTACGGCGCTCACACGCGATCTGGAAAAAGTTCCCACGCAAGGAGAGCGGCAGGTGCCGCAGGCCGCCGCAGTTCCCAAGCGGGAGGCGCGGAGCGGCGATGTGCGCGCGGCGCGGTTCGTGCTCGCCGCATGCTTGCTTTCCAAGCCGTACGCCGCCGATTGCGATCTGTCATCTTGCGAATTTTCCGATAAAGAGCACCGCATGATCGCATCGTATATTATGCAGGGCAGAAAGGAAGGGCGCCTTCGCCCGAGCGGGCTTTTCGATCTTATGGATGCAGATGGCGAGCTCTCCGAGGTATTAAACCTCGATTACGGCGATAATCTGGAGGGCCCGTCAGCAGAAAAATATTTCCGTGATAGCCTCGCTCTGCTCGATATGCGCAAGCTGACGGCACAAATTGCCGCGGCACAAGAGCGCTACGAGAGCGCGGAAACGGTGGAAGAAAAGCGGGAAATTCTTCTCGCACTCAACGAATATACCAAGAAACTCAACATTCTGAAGAAACAAGGCGGAGGAACCGTATGAACGTAACCGAACAAAAACTTAGCGAGCTGATTGAATCGCTCGCCTCTGCGTACAAAATGAAGGGGAGCGTCTCCACCAACGCGCTTTGCGATGCGCTGGAAAAATACGATCTTTCTCCGCAGCAGATCGAGCAGGTCTATAAGGCATTGCCCGAGTTGGGCGTTTCCATCTACGATGAGGATGAGCGCGATAGGGAGCTCTTCGAGCAGGCGCTTTCCGATATCGGGTTGGATGATCCCGTAAAAATGTACCTGAAGGATATCGGGCGTGTGCCCCTTCTTTCGGGCGATGATGAGATCGAGCTTGCCCGTAAGATGCAAGATGGCGATGAAGTGGCAAAGCGCCGCCTTTCGGAGGCCAATCTCAGGCTCGTCGTTTCCATTGCAAAGCGTTACGTGGGGCGCGGAATGCTCTTTTTGGATCTCATTCAAGAGGGCAACCTCGGGCTCATGAAGGCGGTGGAAAAATTCGATTACCAAAAGGGCTTCAAGTTCTCCACCTACGCTACCTGGTGGATCCGCCAATCAATCACGCGTGCAATTGCCGATCAGGCGCGCACCATTCGCATCCCCGTTCACATGGTGGAAACGATCAATAAGCTCACGCGCGTTTCCCGCATGCTCTTGCAAGAAAACGGCAGAGAGCCGCTTCCCGAGGAGATCGCAGAGGCAATGGGCATCGACGTTGCCCGCGTTATGGAGATCCAGAAGATCTCGCAAGATCCCGTTTCGCTGGAAACACCCATCGGCGAAGAGGAGGATAGCCACCTCGGCGATTTCATCGAGGATGATAAAACGCAAACCCCCGGCGATTCCGTCACCTTCATCATGCTCAAGGAACAGCTGCTCGGCGTTTTGGATACGCTCACGCCCCGGGAAGAGAAGGTGTTGCGGCTCAGATACGGCATTGACGATGGCAAGCCGAGAACGCTTGAAGAAGTAGGTAAAGAATTCAACGTTACCCGTGAGCGCATCCGCCAGATCGAGGCGAAGGCGCTCCGCAAGCTTCGCCATCCCTCGAGAAGCAAGAAATTGCGCGACTTTTTGAACTAATGACGCGGCGATTGGAAATCATCTGCTCCCATCTCTTTTCGTGCAACGTTTTTGCGGATATCGGCTGCGATCACGGTTACTGTACGCAGTTCATGTTTCGCAAGGCGCTTTGTAAGAAGGCGTATATTTCGGATATCAGCGCCGGAAGCCTGCAAAAGGCGGCGCATCTTCTCGAAAAAGAGGTGAAAGAGGGGAGCTGTATTCCCATCGTTGCCAACGGACTCGAGGGGATTCCCGAGCCGTGCGATCTCGCTTTAATTGCAGGGATGGGGGGAGAGGAGATCATCTCCATTCTCGAAAAGTTTCCGCTTCCTGAAGCCTTTGTGTTGCAGCCCATGAAAAACAGCGAAAAGGTGCGAAGCTTTCTCATCGGGCGCGGCGCTTCAATTGATAGGGATTATACCTTTGAGGATGGCGGTAAGTTCTACGATCTCATCGTAGGGCGTGCCGTGGGAGGAGATGAATACGATGCATTCGAATTGCGTTACGGCAGGGATAACCTCAAATCTCCCACGCAGGCGTTTTTGAATAAACTGCGCCACGATCAAAAGAATTACCGCACGGCGCTCTCTGCTCCCAATTTAAGCGGAGCGCGGCGCGAAGATGTATTGAAAAAGTTATACGAATCGGAGGTCATCACGGATGCAATTGAAAACGATCTATGAAATTCTCGATGAGCTCGCACCCTTTGTTCTTTCGCAAAAATATTGCGAGGAGTTCGATCACCGTGATAATAGCGGCGTCATGCTTGATTGCGGCGGTGAAATCGAAAAGATCCTCTTTTCACTCGATCTTTCCGAGCAGGCGATCGAGGAAGCAAAAAAGCAAGGGGCGAACTGCATCGTTACCCATCACCCCGCCATTTGGAGCGGCATGATGCGCATCACCGAAGAGGAGAACCGCGAAATTTTCGCCTGTGT
Organism: Clostridia bacterium; assembly: GCA_017507045.1. Classification (GTDB taxonomy): domain Bacteria; phylum Bacillota; class Clostridia; order Christensenellales; family Borkfalkiaceae; genus Gallimonas. Next base: position 89,554 of record JAFWBP010000017.1, read on the forward strand.
CAGAGAGAAAATTTCCGTGATCTCCGCCCATTTGAACTTCGACGCGGCAGTAGATGGCATCGATGAATGGATGATGCGCGGGCTGGGCGGCGAAGAGGCACTCGCATATTTAGAGGCGGTGGAAGGTGGCGCTTACGGCCGCGTATTCAACGTGAAAGAGCGCGCGATGGATGTGTTTACGGAAAGAACGAAACGCACCTTCGGCACGCGGCGCGCGGTTGCGTACGGCAACGCACCCGTAAAGCGCGTTGCCTGCTTCTGCGGCAGCGGTTTCGATGAAGAGGCAATCGCTTTTGCGCGCAATAGCGGTGCGGATACGATCGTCTCTTCCGATGGCAAGCATCATCTCATTAAAGAGGCAGTGGAAGCAGGGCTCAACGTGCTTCTTCTCACGCACTACGCCGCCGAGAATTACGGCTTTATGCGCGTTGCCGAAGCGGTAAGCAAAAAGGTGGAGATCCCCGTCGTCACGTTTACAGACGAACGGTTCTTATAATCGCTGTTATGATGCGTTGGCATCATACTGAAAGGCGCAATCGAAGAAATAGTTGAAAACGTATTAAGGAAGGTAATATTATTATGCCCGTTTCAAAGGAATTGTTGGATTATCAGAAGGCGGATGGAGAGCTCCGCAAGATCGAGATGGAGCTCGCCGCCAGCGAGGAACGCAAGAAATACGTGCAGGCAAAAAAATTCATGGAGGTTGCCCGCGAGAAGCTGGAAACGCAGGATAAACGCGCCGTGGAGCTTCGCAATATGCGCGATGAGCTCGCCGCCCGCGTAGCGGAAATGACGAAAACGATCGCCGAATACGCCGAGCTGGACGAAATGCTCGAGGGCGGCGGCGATCTCGCATTCTACAAAAAGAACGCACAGGCACTTCTTGAAAAACTGCGCAGCGTAAAATCGGAGCTCAATAAGCTGATCGCAGAAGTGAACGCCGCCGCGGAGGAATACAAGAAATTCAAAGAGCAGACGATCGCCATGCAAAAACAGTATAAAGAGTACAACGAAAAGTTTAAGGCGATCCGCTCGTCACGCGCGGAGGAGGTTAAGGCGATCAACGGCAAAATGGCGGCGCTTTCCAAAAAGATCGCTCCCAACATCCTTGAGGTGTACGATATGAAGCGGAAGGAGAAGATCTTCCCCATCATTGTGCCGCTCAACGGTGAATTTTGCGTTTGCGGAAGAGATTTCCCGCTCGCACAACAGGGCACGCTTGCCGGCGGTAACATGGTAGAATGTGAGAATTGCCGCAGGCTCGTATATAAAATTTAACGCATTTACGTGCGATAGCCGCACATGTGCGCCGGAGAATCGCATACGATGGCTGTATGCAATCTCTGCTTGCCGTGATCGATTTAAACCGCATCCGCCAAAACGCCGGCATTCTCTCCCGCATCGCAGCGCGGCCGCTCATCGCCGTCGTCAAAGATGATGCCTACGGGCACGGCGCGGAAAGAGTTGCCCTTGCACTCGAGGGGGAAGTTGCCGCCTTTGCCGTGGCAACGGTAGAGGAAGGCGCTGCGCTTCGCACGGCAGGGATTCAAAAGGAAATCCTTGTTCTCACGCCTCCTCTTAGCCAAGAGGAGGCGTTGCGGATAAGCGCTTACCGCCTCACGGCAACGCTGAGCGGCACGCGCTCGCTTAAATTTGCAAAAGGGCAGAAGGGGTTCAAGGCGCATATCGCCGTCAACACCGGAATGAACCGCTACGGTGTGCGCCTCGATCGGGTGAAATCGCTCTGCCGCGGCGCGCTTTCGGCTGGAATTGAGATCACGGGCGTCTATTCGCATTTCTACGATCCTGCCGAAGTATCGGCAAGAGGCGAACAAATTCGCCGTTTTCTCGCCGCTTCAGTAGTCGTTCAAAAGTATTTTCCAAGCGCCTTGAGGCATCTTTCCGCAACGGGCGGCGTGCTTGCAGGAACGTATTTCGATGCGGTACGCGTCGGCATTTCCCTCTACGGGTATCTGCCCGAGGGATTTTCAAATATCGGCGTAAAACCTGCCTTGAAGATATACGCAACCGTCGTTGAAACGAGAACTGCGCTCGGAAGCGGCGTTGGATATCAGAGGGCGGAGAAAAATTATAAAAAATTGCACACGCTTCGCCTCGGCTACGGCGATGGTTTCTTTCGCGAGAGCGGCCCGTGCATCGGAAAGCTTTGCATGGATGCCTGCATCGCGGAAGGAGCGGCGCGGCCCGGCACGAGAAAGCTCGTGCTTGCCGATGCGGCGGCGTATGCAAAGCAGCACGGCACCACGGCGTACGAGGTGCTCGTGAACGTAACGAAAAGGGCGGTGAGGGAATATCGCAACGGATAAAGCGGCGTTACGGCGCCTATTCAAGGAGAGGCGGAAGCTTTTAAAATCGCAGGAGCGCGATGAAGAGATCGCCCGCGCCTTCCTCGCCTCGAAGTACGCCAAGGCGGAGAGCTTTTTTATCTACGTTTCCATCGGCACGGAAGCGGCTACGGAGGCGATCATATCCGCGCTGTGCAAACAGGGAAAAACCGTGTGCGTTCCGCGCATCGTAGGAGATACTATGGTGGCGGCGCCGTACGCTGCACTCGTAAAGGGGGAATACGGAATTCCGGCACCCGAAAACGGAGAGGATACGCCTTGCGCGGTAACGCTCGCGCCGCTACTCGCATTTGATAGGGCAGGTTACCGCCTCGGCTATGGAAAAGGGTATTATGATAAGTACTTTGTCACGCATAGTACTGTGCAAATAGGGCTGGCATATGCAGGACAAGCTGAAAATTTCCTTCCGCACGATGGGCACGACGTAAAGTTGGAAGCCGTCGTAACGGAAGAAGGTGTGATTATTTTTTCGTGAAGCGCCCGTTTTGCACGGTTAGCTTTTGGCAACGAACGAAAAAGGAAAGGTTATGAGAATCATTGCGGGAAAACACCGCGGGCGCGTGCTCGCCGAATTTCGCGGGCAGGAAATTCGCCCTACGGCTGATCGGGTAAAGGAATCCCTCTTTCAAATACTATCGCCAAGGCTCATCGGGGCGCGCGTTCTCGATCTTTTTTGCGGAAGCGGCGCACTCGGCATTGAAGCGCTCTCAAGGGGCGCAAGGAGCGTAGTTTTCAACGATCTTTCCCGTGAAAGCCTTGCCGTCTGCAAAAAAAATCTTGCGGCGGTTAAGGAGGAGGGGGAGCTGAGCGCCCTCGATTTCCGCGCCTGCCTCATGCGTGTTTCCGGCAAGTTCGATCTCATCTTCTCCGATCCGCCCTATAAGGGGAAATATACGGCGGAGATCCTCGAGATCATCGCATCGCGCAACCTACTCGCCGAGGGCGGGCTCGTAATTGCGGAGAGTGAAGAAAAAGAGCAGGCGCCCGAAGGCTGGGAAATTGCAGATTTCCGCAGCTACGGCAGAACGAAGATCACGATGCTCAAAAGGAGTGCTCCATGAAAAAATGCGTCTTTGCCGGAACCTTCGATCCCTTCACCGTTGGGCACGAGGATACCGTTTCGAAATGTTTGAAGCTTTTCGATGAAGTGATCGTAGCCGTTGCCGTGAATAAGAGCAAGGCGTGCATGTTCACGCCTGAAGAGCGGCTGGAAATGGTGAAGTCCGTCTATCAAAAAGAGCCGCGCGTGCGCGTTCTCATTTGGGAGGGCGTGATCGCCGATCTTCTTGAAGCGGAAGATGCACCGTTCTATGTGCGAGGGATTCGAAATAGCGTGGATTTTGCCTACGAAACTTCTGATTTTTACGCCAGCCGCAAGCTTAGCAGCGCGTTTATTCCCGTATATCTGCCTGCTGAGCAAGAGCTGCTTCACGTGAGCTCTACAATCGTGAAAAACTCTATTGCGTTCGGAAAACCTTATCGGGAATACCTGCCGAGCGCCGTTTACAAATACATTGAAAAACGAGGGAAACATGTTTGAAAAACAGATCAAAATTCCATCTCCGGAAGAAATCATAAACGAGCGTCCTATTCCTGAATCGCTCGCAAAGATCAAGCGTGAGCGAGATAAGCTCGCAATCGACGTAATCACGGGCAAATCCGATAAGTTTTTGGTCATTATCGGGCCGTGTTCCGCGCACGAGCCGGCGCCCGTGCTCGAATACGTGCGCCGTCTTGGTAAACTCAACGAAAAGGTGCAGGATAAGCTCGTTCTCATTCCCAGAATTTACACTGCCAAGCCGCGCAGCCGCGGCGTTGGCTATATGGGAATGTTCTCCCAACCCGATCCGAAACACAAAGAGGATACGTTGCGCGGCATTCGCACCATTCGCGCCATGCTGCTCGGTGCAATTGAAGAATCGGGCCTTTCCGCGGCAGACGAGATGCTCTATCCCGAGAACTATGCCTACGTGGAAGATCTCCTTACCTACGTTACGATCGGTGCGCGCTCGAGCGAAAATCAGCTCCACCGCTTGGTTGCGAGCGGCATTGAGCTTCCCGTTGGCATTAAAAACCCGATGAGCGGAAGCCTCCCCGTGTTGCTCAATTCCGTTTACGCCGCACAGAACGCGCAAGTTTTCAAATATCATAATTGGCAGGTGCGCACGGGCGGAAATCCCTTTGCACATGCCGTGCTGCGCGGCCGGGTGGATAACTACGGCAACGATATTCCCAACTACCATTACGAAACGGTGATGCAGATCTTCAAGGGCTACCAAAAATCGGAAGGGGAGCTTCAGAACCCTGCCATCATTATTGATGCGAGCCACTCTAATTCGGGCAAGCGCCATAGGCAGCAGCTTCGCATCGTAGAAGAGGTGCTTCAAAACCGTAATCGCGATGCGGATTTCGCGAAGATCGTGAAGGGCGTTATGGTTGAAAGCTTCCTCGTAGAGGGTTCGCAAGAGCACGATATCGTATTCGGGAAATCGATCACCGATCCCTGCATCGGCTGGGAGGATACCGAGCGCCTCATTCTTGAAATTGCGGAGAAGGTGTGATATGGCGGAAAGTAATTTCACGGCAAGTGACTTAAAAGAGGGCGGCGCCGCACCGGGGCGCGTGAGCTGCTTGGGCCCGGAAGGAAGTTTTTCCCAGCAGGCGGCAATAAAACTGTGCAAAGGCTGCGAAGTCCTTCTTTGCCACAGCTTTCCCGAAGTCATTCAAAAGCTTTTGAAGGGTGAAGTAAACTGCGCCGTTATCCCCGTGGAAAATTCCCTCAACGGCGGCGTATTGGAATGCTTGGATCTGCTTGAGGAAAAGGATATCTTCGGCGTGCAGGAGTTTCCGCTCTCCGTGGATCACCGCCTTGCAACGTTGCACGGCACGCGCGCGGAAGATATTCGCTATATCTATTCACACGAGCAGGCAATCGGACAATGCGCGAATTACTTGCTCAAAAATTTCCCTACCGCGGAGTACGTTCACACCAGCGCTACGGCGGAGAGCCTCGAAAGGCTCGATGCGCATTCGGCAGGAATCGTGGGCGCGCACGTCGCACGAGAGGGGATTGTGCTCTCGCCGGAAAATATTGCAGATAACAAGAGTAATTTCACACGCTTCATGCTCGTGGAAAGGCGTGGTGCGCTTCCCCAAACGAGCGCAATGGTGTTTTTTTCCGCCGTATGTGCAGATCGCCCGGGTTCTCTTTTGGGGCTTTTGAAGATCTTCCTTCGCCACGGCGTTAATCTCACCCGTATCGAATCGCGCCCCGTGAAGGAAGAGTTCGGGCAGTATCGCTTCTTTATTGAGTTCGCCGGCGATATTGCAACCGATTGGGTAAAAAAAGCGCTCGCTGAAGCGGAAGCGTATTGCACGCACTTCAAGCTGCTCGGTGCGTATAATTAAAATTTGAAAAGAAGCGCAAAGAGAAAGCAAACGAGCGCAGAAACGGTTCCCTGCAAAATCTTCACAGTTAAAAAGCGCTTTGTGGAAACGTGCACCTGCGAAAGAAACGCAAGCTGTTGCAAGAGCACGCAGATTCCTCCGAACGTTACGAAAAATGTAGCGAGCGCAAGAGCGAGCGGCGAGGGGGCTTGTGCAAGAAACGCACACCCTGCCGTCATTTCAAGCAGTCCGCGCAGGAACGCTTCTGCAAGAGGTGCTGTGTGAAACGTGGCGCCAATATCTGCAATCATCTGCCCGAAAGCGTAAAACACGGCAATTGCGCCGCCCACGCAAAGTACGGATAAAACAGAGCCTTGCAGTACTTCGGAAAGAGAAATTCCTTCCTCGCTCCAAAAAGTCGCCGTGCTTTTTTGCGGCTTTGCCCCAAAACGCAGAAAAAAGCACACGGCAAAAACGCCCGTAAGGTGCGAAAGATACATCACCCAACCTGCGGCGGCACTTTGAAACATTCCGCTTCCCACGGCGCCTACGAGGAAGGCGGGGCCCGTTGTTGTAGCGAGCGCCGAAATGCGAAATAGCTCTTCCTCTCCGATTACGTTTGCTTTTTTAAGATCGCATACCGTTTTCGCGCCTACGGGATAACCCGAAATAATAGAGAGCAGCGCCGCAAGCGCGCCTGCTCCCGAAATACGAAAGAGCTTTCCTGCAACGGGAGCCATTGCGCTTGAAGCTCTTTGAAAGAGCTTGCGCTTGGTGAAGATTGCCGTGAGAAAAAGCATGGGAAGGGTTGCGGGGAGCACGCTCACCGCCCATAGAGTAACGCCATCCTTCACGCTTTGGGCATAACGGGCAGGAAAGAGGAAAAAGAGCACGATCGCAAGAAGGATCGCCGCCGTAAAGAGTGCTGAAGGAATTTTTTTTGCCGAGATCTTCATATATAAAATGGTTATGTTGCGAAAACTGCTTTTATGAAGCAGTTGGGTTTGGCGCTCGGTGCCGGCGGTTCGCGCGGCATTGCGCATATCGGTTTTTTACAAGCGCTCGAGGAGGCGGATATCCGCCCGGCGTACGTTACGGGCAGTTCAATGGGCGCAATCGTTGGCGCGTGTTACTGTGCAGGCATTGCGCCTGCGGCAATGAAAGAGGCTGTCATCGGGCTGAAGCTCGGCGATATCGCAACGTTCAATCTTGCCCCTTTGCAGCAAAACGGACTTATGAAAACGGTGAAGGCGCGAAAGCGCATCGTCGGCCTCATGGGCGAAAAAAATTTTGAAGAACTTAAAATTCCCTTTGCATGCGTTGCAACCGATCTGATGGTAGGGCGAACGGTAACCCTGCGCAAGGGAAACGTTGCCGATGCAATTCTTGCATCCAGCGCCATTCCGGGTGCATTTATTCCTTCCGCATTTGGGAAGTACGAAATGCTCGTTGATGGCGGGCTTTTAGAGCGCGTTCCCACCCGCCAGCTGAAAAGGATGGGCGCGGAGGCAATCGTCGCCATAGATGTGCTTGGAAATTTAATCGGCAATAAGAAGCCAACGGGTAACCTTATCAACACGCTTTTGCGTTGCATCGATCTCATGGATACCAGAACAACGCAGAGGAAGCGCACGGCGCGCAGGTACGTTGATCTCTGGCTTGAACCGGAGCTTGGCGATATGGATCAGTACGCCGTAAAAAATCTCGAATTTGCCTACGAAAAAGGGTATGAGCTTGGGAAGCTTCACACAAAAGGAATAAAAAAACTTTTACACTAACGAATATGGATCTTTTTGATTTTAACGACAACGAGGAACGCGCCAAGCCGCTTGCCGAGCGCATGCGCGCCTCAACATTCAAGGATTTCGTGGGGCAGCGCCATCTCATTTCAGAGGGATCGCTGCTGCGCCGTGCCATTTCGCTCGATCGCCTCGGAAGCTGTATCTTCTGGGGTCCGCCCGGCTGTGGAAAAACCACGCTCGCCAACGTTATCGCCGCGCAAACGAACGCAGAATTTATCAAGCTCAACGCCGTTAATGCAGGCGTAGCCGACGTAAAGAAGGCTGTGGAAAAGGCGAGGGAAAATCTGCGTATGTTCGGAAAGCGTACATACCTCATGCTCGATGAGTGCCACCGCTTCAACAAAACGCAATCGGATTCCCTTCTTCCCGCCATTGAGCAGGGCACAATTCTCTTCATCGGCTCCACAACGGAAAATCCTTACGCCTCGATGACGCCCGCTATCGTTTCCCGTTGCCGCGTGTTTCAATTCGAAGCGCTTACGGCGGCGGATATCAAAAGCGCGCTCGAAAGGGCGCTTTCCGATAAGCGGAAGGGGCTGGGAAGCTACGGTGCAGAGGTGGAGGAGGAAGCGCTCACCCATCTCGCCGTTACGGCGGGGGGGGATCTGCGCACGGCGTATAACGCCTTAGAGCTTGCCGTGCTTACCACGCCGCCCGCGGAGGATGGAAAGATCCGCGTAAAACTCTCCGATGCCGAGCAATCCATCCAGCGCAAGGCGCTCTCTTATAACGAGGATCTCTATTACGATATTCTCTCGGCGTTCTGCAAATCGCTTCGCGGAAGCGATGCCAACGCCGTGCTCTACTACGCCATGCGCCTCATCGAGGGCGGGTGCGATCCTTTGCTCGTGATCCGCAGGCTGATCGCCCATTCCGCAGAGGACGTGGGTATGAGTGATCCGCAGGCGCTTCTCATGGCAACGGCGGCGCTCACGGCATTCAAGAATATGGGCTATCCCGAGGGGCTTCTTCCGCTCAGCGAGGCGATCATTTATGTGTGCGAAGCGGAGAAGAGCAACTCCGTTGTTATGGCGATGGACGCCGCACGCGCCGATGCCAAAAACAACCGTGACGACGATATTCCGCGCTATCTCCGTGATAGCTCCTATGCAAGCAAGGAGATGAAGGCGGCAAGCAAGGGCTACAAATATCCACACAACTACGGCGGCTACGTGGAGCAGCAGTATCTGCCCGATTCCCTCAAGGATCGGGTGTACTACACGCCTTCCGATCGCGGCTACGAAAAAACGGTGCAGGAGATTCGCAAGAATAAAGGGAAACCGTGATATAACGCAGAAGGATTCTTGAAATAGCTGCATCTGCAAATTTCGGCATATTCCGATGGGATATGCCTTTTTTCGTGCCTTTTAAGCCTTTATAATGCTTTTCACGGAGCGAGGTATGATCGTTTATGTAGAAATCGCATTTCTTGAAAATTTCCTACTCGACGGAGTGCTTTTATTCCTCGCCTTATCGTGTGCCCGTGTGAAAATTTCCGTTTGGCGGCTAATGCTTTCTGCGGCGATCGGCGCTTTGGAAGCCGTTCTTTTTCCTGCAATCGTCTTGCCGGCGTGGGGGGCGTACGCCGTAAAATTTTTGGGCGGCGTGCTTTTGATCCTTGTTGCCGTGCGAGAAAAGCGCGTAAAGCCATACCTGATTGCATCCGCCGCCTTCTTTTTTTTCACCTTCGCGCTCGGTGGGCTCCTTACGGCGGCGTATTCCTTTTTCAACGTACAATACGCGGAGGGGAAGGGTTATTTCGTGGAGGGAGCACCCGTAGGGCTTGTTTTCGGCTGTGCCGCAATCTTTACCCTTGCGGTATTCCATATCTCCAAATCCTTTTACCGCTATCGGCAGGTGAAAAAAAATCTTCTTGCCTGCACGCTCAAAGCGGGAAGCCGAGAGGTGCGTTGGCAGGGCTTGGCGGATAGCGGGAACTGCCTTTTCTATCACGGAAAGCCCGTGTGCGTAACTTCCGCAGCTGCCATTTTCGCTCTTTTCGGCAAATGCGTAAAAGAGGCAGGGCGAATGATCGTGGGCACCGTGAACGGAAACCGCGAAGCGCCCGTTTTCAAATGTGAACGCATGCAAATCACGGCTGGGGAGAAAACGCTCGTACGCGAAGAAGTGTATCTTACCGTGGGCGAAGTTTCCGCCGAATATCAACTCATTCTGCACACGGCACTCATGGAGGCGTAATATGAATCTTTTTGCAAAGCTGAAAGCTTTTCTTCAACAATTCAAAGTCAGCGAAAATATCGTGCACTATCTCTGCGGGAGCGAGGCGCTCCCACTTCCCCTCTCCGTGGAAGAGGAGGCGAATATGCTCAAAAAGCTCGAAGAAGGAGAGGATGCGGAAACGGTGAAGGCAAAGCTCATTGAGCACAATCTGCGCCTCGTCGTATACATCTCCCGAAAATTTGAGAACACGGGGGTGGATGCCGATGATCTCATTTCCATCGGCACGATCGGGCTCATCAAGGCGATCGGCTCCTTTCGCACGGATAAGAACATCAAGCTCGCAACCTATGCTTCCCGCTGTATTGAGAATGAGATCCTCATGTATCTACGGCGCACGGTGAAACTCAAGAGCGAGATATCCTTTGATGAGCCTCTCAATACCGATTTCGAGGGCAACGAGCTGCTCCTTTCCGATATTCTCGGTACCGATTGCGAAACGGTGTACGGAGGCGTGGAATCTAACGTGGAAAAGGAGCTGTTGCGCGACGCATTAAAAAAACTCCCCGATCGGGAGCAAAAGATCATGTATATGCGATTCGGCTTAGGCGGCGGTGAGGAGATGACGCAAAAGGACGTTGCCGATGCGCTCGGCATCTCGCAGAGCTATATCTCCCGCCTTGAAAAGAAGATCATTGAACGGCTGAAAAAGGAGATCTCCAAGCTCGTTTAGCTTTTCCCGCTCACAAAATATAGCACAGTTCACGGTAAACCGAATAAAAACACGCGCGTTGCAGATACTTCCATCCTGAGTACATAGCAAAGGGAGGTGGAGTATGCTCAACAAGGTTAATATCTGCGGCGTGGATACGGCAGGATTACCCAAACTTACGGCAGAGGAAAACGAGGAGCTTATGATTAGGCTCAAAAAGGGGGATAAAGCAGCGCGCGATCGCTTCATCGTGGGAAATATGCGCCTCGTGCTTTCGCTCGTGAAAAGGTTTTGGGCGAAGAACGCGAATGCAGACGACGTGTTTCAAGCGGGCTGCGTGGGGCTTATCAAGGCAATTGATAACTTCGATTTGAAGTTTGGCGTGAAGTTTTCAACTTACGCTGTTCCCATGATCCTCGGCGAGATAAAGCGCTACCTCAGAGATGGCAACTCCCTTCGGGTGAGCCGTTCCATCCGCGATACCGCATACCGCATTCTCAAGGTGCGAGAGGGCATTGAGGAGCGGGATGAAGAGGCAACCATCGAAAAGATCGCCGCCGTTATGCAGGTGAAGGAGCGCGAAGTGGTGTACGCGCTCGATGCGATCTCCGATCCCGTTTCCCTTTACGATCCCGTATATAACAAAACAGGGGATACCCTTCAGCTTGTTGATCAGCTCTACGATGAATCGCAAAGCGATGAGATCTGGACGGAGCGCGTAGCGCTCAAAGAAGCGATCGATCGGCTCACGGAGCGGGAAAAGAAAATTCTCATGCTTCGCTACTACGAGGGAAAAACGCAAACGGAAATTTCCGCAGAGGTGGGAATTTCGCAGGCACAGGTCTCCCGCCTTGAAAAAAACGCGCTCGGCACCATTCGCAGGGAAATTTCGTAAAGCGGAAACTTTTTATAAAACTTTGCATACGATAGGGTGTGGAAACAAGTTTTTTAGAGCTGAAACGAAAGGAAACGATCAACCTCATTGATGGCAAGAGCCTTGGAAAGGTTTGCGATGTCGTATTCACCTGGCCGGAAGGAAGGGTGCAGGGAATCGTGGTTCCGGGCGGAAAGGGCTTCCGCTGGGGGAAGGCCGATCTCTTTATCGATTTGAAATGCGTGAAAAAGATTGGAGTAGACGTCGTTCTCGTGGAAATAAAGGCGGCGCCAAAGCCGGATAAAAAGCGCGGTAAATGGGAGGAAAGCTCTTCGGAGCTGCCGTCTCCTCGCAGCGATCGGCGCGATTACGGTGAATATGAATAAAAAAAACGGCGGAAAATTACCGAGAATCCGCCGTTTTTTCGTGTTAACATAGTACTATGCGTGAAATAGTATTTACTTTTTGTAGCAATTACAGGCATGCCCATTGGGCAAGAACCCGGTATCCGAGCATTTCGCACAAGCGTAGTTGGGCATAAAATCGCGCTCGGTGAGGTGAAGGCGCAAGAGTGCGTTTTCACGCTCTCTTTTCGCGTGCTCGAGCGCTTCGCGAAGAGAGGGAAGCATATCGGGCGTGTAAAGCTCGGCTTTTGCAATAGCTATTTCGCTTCTGCGAATAACTGCCTCCGCTTCCATAAACGCTTCATCCTTTTCGGCGATCGCCCTTGCTCGCCGCACGCCGCGCATCGCGATATCTTGGCGCGCGGAATAGAAACGTTCCCGTTCACTGCGCTCATCTGCGGCGATCGTTGCTTCGCTTTTATAAGTTGCCGCAGCGGCCGATCTCGGTGCTTCACGTTCGGGGATCTCCGAGGGCGAATAGGCGCCAAGCCGTTTCCACTCCGAAAGAAGCTTGTTCATGTAGGAGAGGGGAGCTTGCGCGTTTGCGCTTCGGCGCGCAGCCTCCAAAATCATCTCATCGGAAAAGCTCCAGCTGCGCCATGTTGCGATCATATCCAGCGCTGCTTGCGTTTTTTTCACAACGCCGCACAGAGATTGTATGCTCTGAAGCAGTTTGAATTGCTTTTCTCTTCCCGCACAGTAGGCCTTCACGCTCTCTTGATCTACCACGCCGCCTGCATACATCTCGGCAAGCAGGGTATCAAGCTCGGCAAATCCGTAAGAGAGGCGCATTCCCAGCCCTGCCACGCGTACGAGGCTTTCTTCATCGTAGCCGCGCTCCAGCCACTTTTCGGCGTATTCTTCGATATAGGGGCGAGGATTTTGCACCTTCACACCCAACTTTCTCGCCACCTTGAACACGGCGTTTGCCATCGTTTCCCGCTCGGCAAGATAGTTCTTTGCTTCCGATTCCGATGAATAACCCCGCTCCAAAAGCTCTGCGATGAGCTGATCGAGGGTGGCAAGCGAGCCTTTTTTGAGCGCTTGCGCACAGGCGTAAACGGCACCGAGCTCCATGCCCGCACCCCGCCACCGCTCGAGCAATTCGTAATCGGCATCCTGCGGCTTTCTGGTGATCGTAAGCAGGTGGAAGATCTTGGCAAGCTCTTCCTGATGGGCGTTGTAATCGGCGTATTCCGCTTCCACCTGTTCGTATGTATACTTATGCTCGCGCACCAACTTTTTTGCGGCGTTGAGCAGGTGGTTTGCGGTGAGCCGTGCGCCCTGCTTTTTCACGTAATACTCCACGACGAGCAAAAACGCCTGATGCTCCATGGGATAGTTTTCGAGAAACTCTAAAATGCGTTGCTGTTCGTATGCCCTGAAATCTTTTCCGGCCTTTTGCAAGAGCTTGAAAAGCTCGCGGTTGAACGCGGCGTATTTTTCGGGGCGAATGGGCTTAGGCTTTCCAACGGAAGCGCTCACGGGAAGATATTCCACATAGAGGGGATTGCGCGAAAGCACTTGCACGAGCCCGCATTCTTCCCAAAAGGCAAAGATCTCTTCCAGCCGTTTCAAGGGAATACGCAGCAGTTTTGCCGTGCTTTCCCCATCGAAATCCCCCGCATAGCTGCAAAGATACAGCCCGTAGAGATAGGCACGAACGGCATCTCCGTTCGCCTCGGGAAGGTACTTCGTAATGAACTGATTCTCCACACTCGTGAACAGATTCTCGTTAAAATCCTTCGAAAAGGAGCTGAAAGACATAATTTCCTCACAATCGGCTTGCGTTTTTTCCTGAAAATACCAACAACGCTTGCTTTTTTTCGGTAATCGTTGTATAATAGTATAGCACACCGCCCATGAAAAAGCAAAGTGTTTTCGTGCCGGCGGAAAAATTTTTCAAGTACCGATGGGAATGAAAATCCTTCACACCTCCGATTGGCATCTCGGCAAACGGCTCATGGAGCGTGAACGCCTCCCTGAACAAAAGAGGGTTCTTGCCGAAATTGCAAATATATGCGAAGAGCGTGACGTGGAGCTCGTGCTTGTCGCGGGCGACGTCTTCGATAGTTATCTTCCGCCGGCTGAGGCAGAGGAAGTTTTTTTCCGTTTTGTGAAGGAAATTGCAGGGGAGAAGCGTGCCGTTGCGGTTATCAGCGGAAATCATGACGACGGCGTACGCCTTTCCGCTTCCGCGCCCCTCGCCGCAGACGACGGCGTGTATATCTTCGGAGGGCGTTCGCAAGCGTTTCCCGTTGGCGGCAATCGCCCCGTGCGTGCCGTTGAAGCAGGGGAAAGCTACGTTATCATAGAAAATTCCAAAGGGGAAAGGGTGTATATCAACGCGCTTCCTTATCCCAATGAGGCGCGCCTCAAGGAGGAAAAAACGGAGGAAAGCTACGCCGAAAAAGCACAGCGTTGGATCCGCGCAGGCGATGCCGCTTACGATGGCAAAATGCCGCACATTCTTCTTACGCACCTCTTCGTAGCAGGCGGCTGCGTGGCGGAGAGCGAACGCGATATTTCTCTCGGCGGCGCGCGCGCCGTGCCCATTTCCGCCCTGCCCGATTTCGGCTACACTGCGCTCGGGCATCTTCACAGAGGGCAAAAGGCGGGAAATTACGCGCGTTACAGCGGCTCGCTCTTGCAATATTCCTTCGATGAAGCCGGCACCGAGAAGGGCGCGATTCTTCTCGAAACGGGCGAAGAGGGGATCACCGTTCTCGAAGAGATCCCCTTCAAGGAAGGCGTTCGCCTCGTGCGCCTGGAGGCGGCAAGTGTTGATGATGCGCTAACGCTCCTTCGCATGCACGAGGGAAAATATATTGAGCTGACGCTTCGCCTTTCGGCGCCCCTTTCCGCCGTGGAAACGAAGGCGCTCCGCGAAGCGAACGAGGGGCTGATTACCGTGATTGCACGCGTCGATGCGAGCGAAGAATCGCCAATCGTTCGGCGCGCAAAGCTGAGCGCAGGGGAGCTTTTTGCGGAATACTACCGAACGCAGTTTTCCAAAGAGCCTGTGGCGCAGTTGAGCGAAGCGTTTTTGCGCCTCGTGGAGGAAGGATCATGAAGCCGCGTTATCTTGAATTTTGCGGCGTAAACTCCTTCTCGGAAAGGGCGCAAATTGATTTTACCAACCTGCTTGAGTTTGGCATCTTCGGCATCTTCGGGGATACGGGCTCGGGGAAAAGCACCGTTCTCGATTGCATCGGCTTTGCGCTCTACGGCAACGTTTTGCGGTCGCGCGCGGGTAGTATTGCAGATATTATCAACTATAAGCGCGATGAAGCGTACGTTCACTTCGAATTTGAGATCCTTTTCGAAGGAGCGCGCGGGCACTACCGCGTAGAGCGCACCTTAAAGCGCAAGAACGCGGCGCAGAGCGTAATCGTTTACGAATATACGGAGGGCGCTTTTCGGGCAGTTGCCGCAGGCGTTCGCGAATCGAACGCGCTCCTTGAGCGGATCATCGGCCTTGAACAAAAGGATTTTGAAAAGTGCATTGCGCTTCCGCAGGGCGAATTTGCACAGTTCGTAAAGGCGCAACGGGGCGATCGCCTCAAGCTTATCTCCCGCCTTTTCGATCTCGAACGCTACGGTGAGCGCCTTGTGAAGAAGGCGAATTCAGAGTGTAACGAAAAGTTAAACAATCTGCGCGTGCTCGAAGCGCGGCTCAAGCCGTATGAAGCGGTAACCGCTGAAGCCAATCGCGCGCTCGCGCAGGAAATCCTCGCCCTAAAAGAAGCGGATCGGGAGGCGCAAAAACGCCTTGCAGCCGCGCAGGCGGAGGAAAAAGAGCTCTCCGCGCGCCTTGAAAAGAGGCGTGAAGCAGAGCGTGTGGAAGCGCGCCTCAATGCACTCAAAGCAAAGCATGCGGAAATG
Source organism: Clostridia bacterium (assembly GCA_017507045.1). Taxonomy (GTDB): domain Bacteria; phylum Bacillota; class Clostridia; order Christensenellales; family Borkfalkiaceae; genus Gallimonas. Next base: position 105,162 of record JAFWBP010000017.1, read on the forward strand.
GCTACGCTCAAAGGCGAGCTATCCCGCCTCGGAAGCGCCGCCGCAGTTTTCGCCGCCAAGCAGGATGCTGATCGCACGGCAGAGCGCCTTGAGAAGGCGCAAGCACGTTGGCTCAATGCAAATAGGCGCCTTGATGACATAGAGAAGCAATTCGCTTCCTTTTCGCAATCCGATGAGGAAGCGCTGGATGCGGAAATCGAAAGCCTCACGGCGCTGTATGCGCAGGCCGTGCAGGCGGAAGAACTCCGCGCAAGGAAACAGCGTGCAGAGCGCCGCCTTGAAGAGATCGCACAAGAAATCGAAAAAGAGGAGCAAGCGCTCGGCCCGTTTGAATACGAAAATACGCGTAGCCGCCTTGAGGAAGAGCTTGCTTCACTCAGCGGAGATTTTCTTGCCTTTGCAAAAACGCACTGCAAAGCGGCTCTGCTTCGCGGGGAATATGCCGTTTTTGCAGAAGAAATATCAGATCTAACAAAGAAATATCCCGTGATTAAAGCGGATAGCGTGCCGCTCGCGGAAAAATACAGAACACTCGCACAGGGAGAAGTTGCCGAATTTTCCGAGATTCGCCGCGCATTTGCGGAGCGTGAGGAACGCAAAAAATCGGTGCAAGCGGCGCTTTTCGAGCTTGAGAGCGAGAAGGGGAGGCGAGAGCTTGCCTTCAAGCGCATTTCGCATTTCAGCGCGGAAGCGCACGAACACAAAAAAACGGTTAGCGAATGCGATAGCCGCCTTACAAGCGTTCCAGAATTAGCAGAATCCATCAAAGCGCAGCTTGAACAAAAGCGCACGCTGAAGCGTGTTGCAAGCGAAAATCGGCGCCGATATACGGAAGGAGCGGCAAACTGCCGTGCTGAACTTGCCGCAGCCCAGGAGGCAAAGCGCGCCGCCGAGCTTGCATGGGCGGAGGGGAACGCGCGCCTTGAAAGTGCGCTCTTTGCGGGCGGCTTTCAAGATGCGAGGGCGGCGGAAGCGCTCGTTGAAAAGTACGGCGAACCTGAGAAAGCGCAAAGGCAGTACGAGGCGTACGCATCGGAATACGCAGCAATCAGCGCGCGTAGCAGGGAACTTGCCGCAGAAGATTTTTCCGAAGCAACCGAAGAGCGCCTTGCTCTGGCCGTGAAAAGCGTGCGAGCGGAAGAGGCTTGCGGAAGGGAATGCGCGAAGCGGCTTGCGCTTGCGGAGCGCGAGCTTGAGCGCGCTAAAGCGCTGCTTGCCGAAAAAGAGGAGCTCAAGCGGGAACATTCCGCCGCAAACGCAGATTTCATTTGCTACGATCAGCTAAAAAAGCTAATTGACGGCAATAAATTCATGGAATTCGTTGCCGAAGAATACCTGCAACAAATATCCTCAAATGCGAGCGGAAGGCTGCTTTCTCTCACGGATGGGCGTTACTTTTTGCGCTATCAAAAGGGATTCTTCGTTGGGGATAACTTCAACGGCGGAGAGCTTCGCGGCGTATACACGCTTTCGGGCGGAGAAACCTTCCTCGTATCCCTCTCTTTGGCACTTGCTCTCGGAGCGGAGATCTGCGCAAGATCTTTAAGGCCCATCGAATTTTTCTTCCTCGACGAAGGTTTCGGCACGCTTGATTCCCATCTCGTGGATACGGTGATGGACAGCCTCGAGCGGCTCAGAAGCGAAAACTTCTCGATTGGCATTATTTCGCACGTTGGGGAGCTGAAGCACAGAATTGATAGAAAACTCTTGGTAAAAAAGGCGACCGAACAGCACGGCTCGCAAATTCATGCGGAGTGAGGTTATTTTGGCGAACACGATTTTAACACCCGTTACCCTTTGGCAGGATTTTGACGACGCGCTGCCCCCCGAGGAAGAGCTCCTCGCGGAGTGGCAGGTAGGCGCCGCCGTTTTCCGCGATCTTTTGATCTCGGGAAGAGCCGTAGGTGCGGAAAGAGTGAAAATCTATGCGCGGTACGTATTTCCAGCGGAGGCGGAGAGATTCCCCGTCGTTATGATTCTTTTCGAGGCAGGGTTTCCCTTCGATGAGAAGCTTTACATGCGCTACGTGCAAAATGGCTACGGCGTGCTCTGCGTGGATTACTGCGGCGAGCGCGAGGAGGGGCTCTTCACGCGCTATCCGAAGGAGATCGAGTACGCGAATTTGCAGAAGGCGGAAAGAAGAATCGAGTACTGCGATAACACCGCAAAGGAAACGAGTTGGTATGAATGGGCGGCTGTTGCCCGTTACGCCGCCAACTGGTTAAACGCACGCGCGGAGGTGCAGGCGATCGGCGCGGTAGGCCTGCGCACGGGCGGCGAGGTACTCTTCAAAATTGCGCCCTATGCACCGCTTGCTTGCATGATTTCCGTATGCGCGGCAGGTTGGCTCGCTTATAAGGAAATCGGGAAGTTCCAAAAGAGCGAAAACCGCATTCTCGATGAAGAGCGGCACCGCTTTATCGCAGGAATCGATTCGCAGAGCTATGCGCCCTACGTGAAGTGCCCGATCTTGCTCGTTTCTGCCATCAACGATAAAAAGTATAACTACGATCGCGTTTTCGATACCTTCTGCCAGATCAACGAAGAAAAAAAGGCGCTCCTCTTCTCCGCGCACGGAAACGGACTCGTTGGTTGGCACTCTTTGAAGGATATTGATCTCTTCTTGGATAAGTTCTTGAAAGGGCGCAGCGTGTTTCTTTCCCGCCCCATAAATCTTTCCGTTGTGGAAGATGAAGAGGGCAACCTTGCAATTGAGGGGGTATTCGATCCCTTGGGCGAGATCAAGGAATTCGGTATCTTCTACACGGAAAACGCCGCCGCATTCAAAACGCGGGATTGGACGCGCATCCTCGGAAAGCCGGCCGATCTTAACGGGCATATTGGAAGAGTGCCGCTTCCGCTCTATAACGGAACGGAAAAAGCCCTCGTTTACGCCTTCGTCAACTACTCCAACAATTTCTCGGTGACCACTAAGATTTTAGAGGTCAACGTTCGAAAAGCATATAAAAACGCTTGCCAGAGAACGCGCGTTATCTATAGCGAGGCAGATGGTAAAAACGGCTTTACCACCTTCCGCCAAAGAACGAGCTCGGTTGCAGATTGCTTCTCGGATGGCGCGTTTTCACACATCCGTTGCCTTGCCGGCTACGGCGGCATCTTAGGAATAGCAACCAATCCGGGCATTATTTCCTATCGCGTCGGCGAGCGAAAATACGAACCGCCCGAAGGCGTTTCCTTCCGTTTCGATGCCTATTCGCCGAAGGATGCGCGGCTGCGCGTCGTCTTCTATAAAGACGAGGAGGAAGAAATCGGCTACGTAGGCGAGGTAAGCGTGGAAGGGGGCGGAATCTGGAAGAACGTGCTCTTCGATGCCGATGATTTCAAATCGGAAACGGGCGCTTCGCTCGAAGATTTTAACGGCGTAGTTTCCGTTGTATTTATGAGCGACGACGACGTTTTGATCAACAACGTAATCTGGCTTTAAGAAAATGCTGCAACTCGGAGCTATTATAGAAACTAAGAAACCGCATCCCTGCGGCTCTGTAAAATGGGAAATCGTTCGTACGGGCGCCGATTGGAAGATCAAGTGCCTCGGTTGCGGCAGGCTCGTTGTGCTTTCGCCCGACGAGCTGAAAAAGCGCGTAAAGCGCATTCTTTCGGAGGAAATGTAATGGAGAAAAAGGAAGGTGGAAGGCGGGGTAGTTCCGTTTTCATTCAAATTGTCTTTATCGCGCTCGTCTTTTTTCTCATTCTAACCGCATCGCAGCTTTTGCTCCTTCGCAAATACTACGCTGTGGAGGTGTACGGAACTTCCATGGAAGGCACCGTGCAGAGCGGGGATATTGTGTATGCGGAACGGGAATTCACGTTGAAGCGGGGAGAGATCGTGATTGTAGACGTATCGCAAAACCCCACCTTCAGCAGTGGAGGGGAGCATTTCATCATCAAGCGCTTGATTGCCGTTGCAGGCGATCGCGTGAAGTGTGAAAACGGTACCGTGTATCTCGCGGCGGCGGGCGGAGAATACGAGCCGCTCAATGAGCCGTATATCAGCGGCACGAATGAAATCTCATTTGAATATACGCTTGCGGAAGGGGAAGTTTTCGTAATGGGAGATAACCGCACGGTGAGCCTTGATTCGCGCATCGTGGGGCCGCTTTCGGAAAGCGATGTGATAGGCGTCGTTCCGGAATGGTCGGTAGAACTTAGGCACTTTATCGCCGGTTGGGAGAATATTCGCTATTATCTCACCGGCTGGATGCAAAAATAAATAAAAAAAATTGTAAGCACAATATAAGGAGAAGTTATGCAAATTCAACTTACGGCAGATAGCACTTGCGATCTTGGAAAAAGTATTGCGGAAAGGCAGATCGGTATTATGCCGCTTTCCGTAATCCTCGGCACGGATTCTTTCCGCGACGGCGTGGATATCGTTCCACAGGACATCTTTAACTACGTGCAAAAAACCGGTCAGCTTCCCAAAACGGCGGCGCCGAGCATTGTAGATTACGAGGAGTTTTTCGGCCGCTACGTTTCTGAGGGGAAAACGGTGATCCACTTCAATATTTCCTCGAAATCTTCCTCCTCGAACGCCTATGCAAACGAGGCGGCAAAAAACTTTGCGGGAAAGGTATTCGTAATTGATACGAAGGCACTTTCCTCCGGTCAGGGTCTGCTCGTGATGAAGGCGGCGGATCTTCTGGAAGAGGGCAAGAGCGCGGAGGAGATCGTGGAAACCGTGAACGCGCTTCGCTCCAAGGTGAACACTTCGTTCATTCCCGATCGCCTCGATTATCTCTTCAAGGGGGGCAGATGTTCGCGCATGCAGATGTACGGTGCGAACATTCTCAAGATACATCCGCTTATTGAAATGGAAGATGGGCAGCTCGTTCCCGGCAAAAAATACCGCGGCCGTATGGATAAGTGCATTTCGAACTACGTAGAAGATCTGGCGATCAAATACCCGAATTACGATGCACGCCGCTGCTTCATCACGCACAGCAGTGCGGATGCAGAGCTTGTTGAATTCGCCAAGCAAAAGGTAGCCGAAACGTTCGCCTTCGATGAGGTACTCGAAACGGTAGCAGGCTCCGTTATCACCGGCCACTGCGGCAGAAACACGCTCGGCGTTCTCTTTATTGCAGAGTAAGGAGGAGGCCATGCGCGCAGTTGTAACGGTTACGGGTACGGATAGAAGGGGTGTCGTTGCGCAGGTGAGCGGCTTCCTCTTTGAAAAAGGCGTCAACATTGAAGACGTAACGCAAACGCTCTTTGGCGGCCAATTTGCCATGATGATGATGGTGGATCTTTCGGAGAGCAAGGAGGAATTCGCCGTCCTCGCAGAGAATCTCACGCAGCTCGGCGTGAATATCGGCATGAATATCCGCATTCAGCACGCGGACATCTTCGATGCGATGCATAATATTTAAGCAGCACTTATTTAGGAGAAAATTCGAAAGCGGAAGAAAATTCCGTTTTCGCGATCGTTTATTGTAATGTTTACCAGCAGTCAAGTTTTAGAAACCATCGAAATGGTGGAAAAAGAACATCTCGATATCCGCACCGTCACGATGGGGATCTCTCTTCTTCCGTGCATTCGTGAAACCGCCGAAAAGACGGCAAGCGCCGTATACGACCGCGTGATGCGCAAGGCGGAAAAGCTCGTTCCCACGACGGAAGCGCTTTCAAAGGAATACGGAATTCCCATCGTCAATAAGCGCGTATCCGTCACGCCCGTTTCCATCGTCACCGCACCCTTTGCGGAGGAAAGCGCCCTTATCGGCTTCGCGCTCGATAGGGCGGCGGCAGAGCTCGGCATTGATTTCCTCGGCGGATATTCCGCCCTCGTTCACAAGGCTACGGCAGATTACGAGGAGAAATTTCTCCGCACGATCCCCGAAGTGCTTGCAAAAACGAAGCGGCTCTGTTCCTCCGTGAACGTCGGTTCTACGCGCTCGGGCATCAACATTGATGCGGTGCGCCTCATGGGCGAGCTCGTGAAGGAAACCGCAGAGCTTACCAAAGAACAGGATGGGTTGGGCTGTGCAAAGCTCGTCGTATTCTGCAACGCCGTGGAGGACAACCCCTTCATGGCAGGCGCCTTCCACGGCGTAGGAGAGGCAGATACCGTGATCAACGTGGGCGTTTCGGGGCCGGGCGTCGTTCAGCACGCCTTGAAGTTCGTGCCCGAAGCCGATCTCACGCAGGCGGCGGAGGTCATCAAAAAAACGGCGTTCAAGATCACGAGAGCGGGCCAGCTCATCGCCACGAAGGCATCTCACCTGCTCGGCGCCCGTTTCGGGATCGTGGATCTATCCCTCGCTCCCACGCCGGCGCGCGGAGATTCCGTTGCCCATATTCTCGAAGAGTTGGGGCTGGAAGTGGTGGGCTGCCACGGCACAACGGCGGCACTCGCCATGCTCAACGATGCGGTGAAGAAGGGCGGCGTTATGGCTTCCTCGCGCGTGGGCGGCTTATCGGGCGCGTTTATTCCCGTTTCCGAGGATATCGGCATGATCGAATCTGCCGAAAAGGGCTGTATCACCCTCGATAAGCTCGAGGCAATGACGTGCGTCTGTTCCGTTGGGCTGGATATGATCGCCATCCCCGGCGATACGCCCGCTTCCACGATTTCCGCCATCATTGCAGATGAGGCGGCGATCGGCATGATCAATAATAAAACGACGGCGGTGCGCGTGATTCCTGCACCCGGAAAGCGCGTGGGCGATCTCGTGGAATTCGGCGGCCTGCTCGGAAGAGCGCCCGTTATGCCCGTGCACGGCGGCGATTCAAGCAAATTCATCCGCCGCGGCGGCCTCATTCCCGCACCCATTCACAGCTTTAAGAATTAAATTCAATCTGCGCTCTGCGTGCCGGAAAGTGAAGCGCACGCACGCCGATCAGAACGTAAGGAGAATATAAGATCAATGGAAAGAAAAGAAGTTCCCGAACTTTACAAATGGAGAGTTACCGATGTCTTTGCAAGCGATGAAGCTTGGGAGAAGGCGTTTGCAGAGCTTGAAAATATACTTGATTTCGCAAAATATCGCGGAACGCTCAACTGCGCGGAGAACGTGCTGGCATATTTCAAGGCGGAGGAAGCTTTCAGCCTCGCCGCCATGCGCGTATACCTCTATGCACACCTTCGCCACGATGAGGACGTGCGCGTAACGAAATATAATTCCTATCTTGCAAAAGTGATCTCCCTTCTCACGAGGGCAAGTGCTGAAACGGCGTTTGCAACGCCCGAGCTCACCGCGCTTGATGAAGAAACGCTCAGTGCACTCTCTGCAGATGCGCGCCTCAAGGATTACGACTACGTGCTCGCACGCATCAAGGCGAGCAAGAAATATACGCTCTCCGAGCGCGAAGAGATCATTCTCGCGTAGGCGAGCGAACCCCTCGGCGTTGCCGGTGACGTATTTGAAATGCTCGATAATGCAGATCTCAATCTTCCCGAGATCGAATACGAGGGCAAAACGATTCAGCTTTCGCACGGGCTCTATTCCGTTATCATGAGCGGGCACGACCGCGCAAAGCGCGAAGAGGCGTTTAAGCTCTACTACTCCGCATTCCGCAAGATCTTAACCACCCTTGCAACCACATATTATGGGAACGTTAAGGCAAATATGTTCTATAAGAGCGTTCGCGGCCACGAGAGCTGCTTAAATAAGGCGCTCTTTGAGGAGGACGTAGATGCAAGCGTTTACGCGCGGCTCGTAAAATCCGTGAGTGAGGCTACGCCCATCATGCACCGCTATATGGCACTCCGCAAACGCGTGCTCGGTTACGCCGATATGCATATGTACGATATTTATCCCTCGCTCGTTCCCAACGCAGAGCTCAAGCTCTCCTTCGAAGAGGCATTCGAGCTTTGCCTCAAGGGGCTGGAACCCCTCGGCGAAGAGTACCTTTCCCTCTTCAGAAAGGGGAGGGATGAGGGCTGGATTGATGTGTGCGAAACGGAAGGCAAGCGGAGCGGCGCTTATTCCATCGGCATTTACGGCAACCATCCCTTCGTTCTGCTCAACTATCAAAAGACCACGCACGACGTGTTCACCATCGCGCACGAAATGGGGCACTCCCTGCATTCTTACTATTCCAACGGTGCACAGCCGTACGCAAAAGCAGATTATAAGATCTTCGTTGCCGAGGTTGCAAGCACCGTAAACGAGGTGCTTCTCCTCAAATACCTTTTAAAGACGACGGAGGATGCCAATCTCAAGAAGTACCTTTTGAACTACTTCATGGATATGATCCGCACCACGCTCTTCCGCCAAACGCAATTTGCCGAATTCGAAGAGAAGGCGCATGCGCTTGCAGAGGGCGGCGAGCCGCTCAATAAGGATAACCTTTCAAGCCTTTACCTCGAGCTCAATAAGAAGTACTACGGCGAGGCGGTTACGCACGATGAGGAGATCTCCTTTGAATGGGCACGTATTCCGCACTTCTACCGTTCTTTCTATGTATATAAGTATGCAACGGGCATCACCTCCGCCATCTGCATTGCGAATCGCATCTTGCGAGAAGGGGAGAAGGCGGTTGAAGATTATAAGCGCTTCTTAAAGGGCGGTTGTTCCACAGATCCCGTATCTCTTTTAAAAATTGCCGGCGCCGACCTCACTGCTGAGGCGCCCTTCAAGGCGGCAATGGCGGAATTTGAGGAAGCTCTGAAGGAATTTGAAGCTTTATCATAACTTGCAAACTTACCAAAGGACGGAACGATTATGGCAAACAATCAGATGCCGCACAATCTTGATGCCGAGGCAGCGCTTTTAGGCTGCCTGGTCATTGATGCCGGCGTGCAATCGGAAATACTCGAAACTCTGCGCGAAGAGGATTTTTATCAGGAATCTCACCGCCTGATCTTAACTGCGATGAAGCGCATCTTCGCTTCGCGCAAGACGGTGGATCTCGTAACGCTCAACGATCAGCTCACGCGAGACGGCACGATCGAGCGTGCAGGAGGGCTGCAAACAGTTACGGAAATCGCATCATCAATGCCTTCCTCCGCCAACTATCGGCAGTATCTCGAAATCGTAAAAAGGGATGCCGTTAACCGCTCTCTCATCCGCGCCTCCCGCGATATTATCGAAAATTCCATGAAGAGCCCGGAGGAACGCGAGGCGATCGGCTTTGCCGAAAAGCAGGTGTACGATATCTCCAAGCAGGAGGATGGCACCAACCTCGAAGGCCTTGGAGATGGAAACGTCGTTCGGCAGGTCATTGAAAAATTCGAGGAGATCGATCGCGATCCGCACGCCTTCCGCGGGCTTGCAACGGGCTTTACCAAGCTCGATGAGATCACGCACGGTTTGCAAAAAGGGAGCCTCGTAATCATCGCCGCCCGCCCCGGTATGGGAAAAACTTCGCTTGCCATGAATATCGTAGAGAACGCCTGCCTCAACAACGGAAAGGTTGCCGCCGTATTCTCTCTCGAAATGCCTCGCCTTGAAATCGTGCAGCGCCTGCTTTGCTCGCATGCAGAAGTAAGCATGGAGCGTGCGCTTTCGGCAAAGCTGGGCGGAAAGGATTGGAAGAACCTCGTTCGCGCTTCCGATAAGTTGAGAAACAGCAAGGTGTTTATTGATGATTCCTCGGCGATCACGCCGGCTGAAATACTCTCCAAATGCAGGCGCCTCGCCTCCGCGGAGGGCGCACTCGATCTCGTGATGATCGATTATATTCAGCTCATGAACAGCGGCGAGAAGAGTGGTGGGGGAGAATTCAACCGCCAGCAGGAGATCGCCTCCATAACCCGCTTTTTAAAGATCATGGCAAAGGAGCTCAATGTTCCCGTGATCGCGCTCTCCCAGCTTCGCCGTATCCAAACGAAGGAGCCGCAGCTTTCCGATCTTCGCGAATCGGGCGCGATCGAGCAGGATGCGGATATCGTTATGTTCATCAACCGGCCCGATGTTACTGCTACGGCAGATGATTTTGCCAAGGGCAATATCGTGCGCGGTGCGGCCGATCTTGTGCTCGCCAAGCACAGAAACGGTGCTTTGGGGCGCATCCATTTGCGCTTTATCGGCGAAACCACGCGCTTTATTGATATGGAGGATCAAAATCGACCCGATGAGGAGCCCATCTATTCTCACGAACCGCCTGCCGATTTGCGGCCTGCACTTCCTCCTGAAGAGGACGATGGGATTCCCTTTGCATAAAATATGAACACTTCTATCTTGCGTGTAAGCGGAGAAGTTCTTTCACGCGCCAAGGAGCTGATTGCGGCAGGCGAGGTTGTTGCCTTTCACACGGAAACGGTGTACGGATTGGGCGCAAACGCCCTTTGCGATGAAGCCGTGTTGAAGATCTTTTCCGTGAAGGGGCGCCCTGCAGATAATCCGCTCATCGTACACGTTCATAAAAATTACGATATCACCTCTCTCATCGATTGCGAACCGCCGTATGCGAAATTGCTTCGCGAGGCGTTTCTGCCCGGTCCGCTCACGATGGTTTATCCTTCCACGAAAAAGGTGAGTAAATACGTTTCCTGCGGATTGAACACGCTTGCGATCCGCGTTCCTTCCTCGCCCACAGCGCAGGCGTTTTTGGAGGCAACAGATCTTCCGATCGCCGCACCGAGCGCCAACCTCTCCAAGCACGTTTCTCCCGTTACCGCACGGCACGTTTACGATGATTTCAACGGTGTGATCCCGCTCATTCTCGATGGCGGCGCCTCTTCGGGCGGAATCGAGAGCACCGTGCTCGATTGCACGGGAGAGATCCCCGTGATCCTGAGAGAAGGGCTTATAACGAGAGAGCAGATCGCAGCCGTTGCAGGCGATTGCGGTGTTTACGCGATGTAAAAGGGGGAAAAGCCCAAAAGCCCGGGAATGGCGTATAAACACTATTCGCCCCGATGCAAAGCGGTGTATTGCAAATCGCTCGCGGAGGCAATTTCTCTCTACGGAGAGGAAGAAGCCGTGGGCGGAAAGCCGTGCATCCTCTGCGAGAGTGGGGCGGCAAGTGCGCTCACCGCGTATAAAACGCTCGATCTCGGCGGCACGGGCGAAGAGATGGCACGGCGGCTCTACGCGCTCCTTCGAGAGGGGGAAAAGGGTGCAACTCTGCTCATTGCCGTGGAACCTACGGTAAGCGGCGGCGTTATGGCAGGCGTTCTCAATCGCTTAACGCGAGCATTCGGAGGATAACATGAAGCACAGAAAAATTTTATTCGTGTGCACGGGCAATACCTGCCGTTCTCCCATGGCAGAGGCGGCACTCAAAGCTGAATTGAAAAGGCGCAAAATCAGTTGGTACCGCGTGCAATCTGCAGGGCTTTCCGCATCGGAAGGGCATACCATGTCTGCAAATAGTGCGCAGGCACTAAGAGAAGCGAAGATTCCTTACAGCGAAAAATTTACTGCTTGCCAGCTCACGAAGGAGATGATTGAAGAGGCGCACGCCGTGGTTTGCATGACGGGTGCACAGCAGCGTGCCCTTGAAACGTTTCCGAACGTAACGAGTTTTCCCGCACTCTGCCAAAAGGAGATTCCCGATCCCTACGGGCAGGGGATCGATGTGTATCGCGTAACGCTTCGTGCCATTCGCGAATGTTTACCAAGGATTATTCAAATCTGCTGCCCGAAAGTGGAAAAGGAAGGAGAAAAAATATGAAAATTGCAATCGCGTGCGATCACGGCGGTCTATCGCTCAAAAATCAAATTAAAAGCTACCTTGTAGAGCGTGGGGAAGAGATTTTCGATTTCGGCACTACGACGGCGGATTCCTGCGATTATCCGGATTTTGGAATTGCCGCGGCTGAGGCCGTTGCCGGTGGAGAGTGCGAATGCGGTATCGTCGTTTGCACAACGGGCATCGGTATCTCCATCGCTTCCAACAAAGTGCGCGGCATTCGCTGTGCGCTCTGCGGCGATCCTCTTTCTGCAAAGCTCACGCGCCAGCACAACAACGCAAACATGCTCGCGCTTGGCAGCATCATCGTTGGCCCGGCGCTCGCACTTGAGATCGTGAAGGTGTTCCTTGAAACGGAATTTTCGGGCGCGGAACGCCATCAAAGGCGAATTGATAAGATCGCCGCCGCAGAAAGGAAATAAACCCTCATCGCTTTGGAGATTGCATGAAAACGGCGCTTAGAGAAAAGATCAAGGAATCGCTCACCTCCATTCTTCCGATTGCTCTCATCATTTTAATACTTGCGCTTACCCTTACGCCACTCGATACGGGCACCTTCGTGCTCTTTTTGGTTGGTGTTTTTTTGCTTATCTTCGGAATGGGGCTTTTTACGCAGGGCGCCGATCAATCGCTCCTCGTTATCGGCGAAAAGATCGGAACAAAGATCACGGAATCGGGAAAAATATGGTTGGTTGCGCTCGTTTCCCTCATTATCGGTATCATCGTAACGGTAGCAGAGCCCGATCTGCAGATCCTTGCAAGGCAGGTTCCTGCCATTGAAAACTATCTGCTCATTATCACCGTTGCCGTTGGCGTGGGAATTTTTCTCACGGTTGCCATGCTTCGCATCGTGTTGCACGTGCGCCTTTCCGTTCTGCTTATTGCGTTCTACGTGATCGCCTTTCTTCTCAGCATCTTTGTGCCACCTTCCTTTCGGGCGGTCTCCTTCGATTCGGGCGGCGTGACGACGGGGCCCATGACCGTTCCCTTCATTCTATCGCTCGGCGTTGGCGTTGCTTCCCTTCGCGCGGGAAAGGAAGGGCACGATGATTCTTTCGGCCTCGTTTCTCTCGCAAGCGTTGGGCCGATCATCGCCGTGCTTGCGCTTGGCATTATATTTCGCATCAACGATCTCGATTATCCTTACGAATCGCTTCCCGCCGTAGAAAACACGCGCGGCGTGCTCTTTGCTTACGGCGAGGGGCTCGTTGAGTATCTTCGGGAGGTTTCCATTGCAATAGCGCCCATTTTTGCCTTTTTCCTTCTCTTTCAGTTGATCTCGCACTCCTTCCACAGGCGCCAGATCGTGCGAATTCTCATGGGCTTCGTTTATACCTTTTTGGGGCTTGCACTTTTTCTTACGGGAGCGAACGTGGGATTCATGCCCGTTGGCAGAAAGATCGGCGAGGCGCTTGCATCCGTACTTGGCGGCTGGCTGCTCATTCCCATAGGAATGCTGATCGGGTACTTCATCGTTGCGGCAGAGCCTGCCGTTCACGTGCTCAATAAGCAGGTAGAGCGCATGTCTGCAGGGGCAATTACCCAAAGATCGATGAAGGGTGGGCTGTGCGCAGGTGTTTCCGTTTCGATCGGCCTTGCTATGCTGCGCATTCTCACGGGAATCGATCTTCTCTGGATCTTAATCCCCGGCTACTTCTTGGCGCTGCTTTTAACCTTCTTTTCGCCCCCCGTATTTACGGGTATTGCATTCGATTCGGGCGGCGTTGCGAGCGGTGCTATGGTATCCGCTTTCGTGCTTCCGCTTGCGATCGGCGCTTGCTACGCTTTGGGTGGAGGGGATACTTCACTCATCATGACGGATGCATTCGGCTGCGTGGCGTTCGTGGCGCTCACACCGCTCATTACCATACAGATCCTCGGCATCTTTTATAAGCGCAAAACGGGAAGGATCAAGCGCAAATTCCTTGCCGTAGAAGAGAAAATTCTTACGTACGAGGTGGATTGATGGCAATTTGGCGAAAAATCAACCCGAAGGCTGAGGCGCCTGCCTCGCTTGGAGCGGAAAAGTATCCGGCGACAAAGGGCAACACTGCTATTACCAACCGCGCAAAGTTGCTCGTGAGCATCGTCAACCGAAACGATGAAACGCGCCTCAAGGAAATCCTCGATGAATGCTCCATTTCACTTACCTATCAATTTGAGGGAAGGGGAACGGCGCAATCCACACTCCTCGATTATCTCGGCATCGGCGAAACGGAGAAGCGCATTCTCATTTCGCTCTTCCCTGAAAGCGATGAGGAAATCGTGATTCGGCACATCAGGGAAAAAATGTCTCTCTTTTTGGTTGGCAGAGGTATCTCCTTCACAATTCCGCTCACGGGTATCTCTCAGATCATTGCAAACGGTATCGTAAGCGCGGCAACGAATAAAACGACGGACGGAAAACTGATCATGAAAGGAAATGAAAGAAAATATAATTTAATTGTGGTTTCCGTCTTTGCGGAATACGTTGATGCAGCCCTGCAGGCCGCTCGCAAGGCGGGTGCAACGGGCGGAACAATTGTGCGCGCGCGCTCCGTGAATAACGAAAAGGCGGAGCAGTTCATCGGAATTTCTCTCATGCGGGAACAGGAAATTCTGCTCGTTCTTGCGAGTAAGGAGCGAACGCTTTCCATCATGAACGCGCTCTCCGAATCGGTAGGTGCGCAAACGGAAGCGGGCGGCGTGATCTTTTCTCTGCCCGTCGATCGAACGGCGGGAATCTCTGCGGCGGAAGAAGAGGCATTCTCCGCGGGGGAGAATAAGGCGGAGTAACTCTATGAAACACATGATCCTCATCGGAGGCGGAGAGCTGAAAAATCGCGAAACGCTGGCAATTGATGAATACATTGCCAACGAGGCAAAAAGGCGTGCGGGCGCGCGGCGTGCGTGCGGCCTCTTTATTCCCACCGCAAGCCACGATTGTATGCCGTACTATAACACCTTCCATAAGGTGTACACCGGGCTTTTCGATATCAAAACGGATGTTGCGCTTACCATTGGGCGCGAGTACGATCGCGAGAAGATGAAGGCAAAGTTCGAAAAAGCGGATTTTCTCTACGTTGGTGGCGGAAACACCGTGTTTATGCTGGAGCATTGGAAAGAAAGTGGGCTTCTGCGCTACATTGAAGAGGCGTACGAGCGCGGCGTGCTCATCTGCGGTTTATCTGCCGGAGCGATCTGCTGGTTTGAGGAGATGTATTCCGATTCCGTGGTGGAAGGGGAGTACGCCACGCATCCCGGCCTCGGTTGGATGGAAGGGAAAATTTCTCCGCATTACAACGAAAGAATGCTTGACTTTGATGAAATCGTGTTGTATAATAGGTCTTGCGCTTGGGGCTTAGAGAACAATGCCGCGTTGGAAATCATCGAGGGGAAACCCGTTCGGAGTATTTCAGCAGGCGGCAAGGTTTGGAAGCTCGATGGTTCAAACGGCGCAACTGTAAAAAAGACGGAGTTTTAAGGAACTTTCCAAGCGTTGCTTCAGGGTTCCTGAAAGAAGCTCAATAAGCGGACGTGGCGAAATTGGCAGACGCGCAGGTTTCAGGTTCCTGTGGGAGACCATGGGGGTTCGAGTCCCTTCGTCCGCACCAAATAAGGAACAGTAGATTGATACAATCGTATCGACCTACTGTTTTCTTTTTGTCGTTAAAAAATAACTTTGATTTTCATTTATACTCGGCTCCGCACCCGCGGAGTTCTTTTTGCGAAAAAAAATGCGCCGTTGTGAAAAAAATTTGTCATATTTGCCTCACGTTGCCCAAAATGTGTGTTATAATAAGAATAGAACAAATGTTTGCATTTTCGAGGAGGGAAATTATGCGAGAAAGTTTTATTTTTTACGCTTCGTTTTACGAGGCGATCAAGGAGCTTGCGGATAATTCGCAGCTGGCGGTGTTGCGTGCGTTGATTGCGTACGCCGTGTGCGGCGAAGAGCCGCAGCTTTCGGGCGCGGAGAGGGCGGTGTTTCTTCTCATGAAGCCGCAAATAGATGCCAACAACCGCCGCTATGAAAACGGTAAGCGCGGGGGGAAATTCGGCATTTTGGGAGGAAGGCCGAAAAAGGAAGAAAACCCCACGAAAACCCCTAATGTAAATGTAAATGAGAATGAGAATGTAAATGAAAATAAAATAAAAGAAAGTAAAAATAAAAAAGAAAGAAGATCAGCCCGTGCATCGCGCCGAAGTGCGGATGCGGCGGATGCCCGTGCCGATCGCGAGCGCTTCTATTCGCTCAGGCAACAAAAGAGCGAAGCTGCCGCAAGGCGCAATCAAAAGCGTGCGGAGGCGATTCCCGGCTATCTGCAGCTTGCCCAAAGGGTGCGGCGCGGTGTGTTGGAGGTGGTGAAGGGTCGGCTTTCGGAAGAAGCGCAGGCGGCTCAGGTTGCTGAGCTGGAAGAGCTCTTGAAAAGGGCAGGGCTTTCGCGTGCGGATCTGGAGCCCGTGCCCATTTGCAAACAGTGCTCGGATAGCGGTTGGAAGGAAGATGGCCGCCCCTGCGAATGCTATAAAAATTCGCCCTGCGGCGTGGAATGAGGCAGATAAAAAAATCTCGCGTACCGACGAATAAATTTCGTGAAAGTACTTGCGTTTTGGCGAAACGTGGTGTATAATGATAAACGGTAGAAATTGGTGTTTTTTTGCACCGACAGAGGTAAAAATGGATAAGATTCAATTGCTCAGAGAGCGCAGGGAAATGCTCAAAGGCGCAGGAAAGGAAGTCCGCGCCCAAATTGCCGCGCTCGTGGATGAGGATAGCTTCGTTGAGCTTGCCGCGTTCACCTTCTCCAAGGATGCTCTCTTTTCAGAAGAGGCGCAGGGCGAAGGCGTCGTAACCGGTTTTGCTACCATCGGCGGCTATCCCTTCTATCTCGTCGCCCAGAATTTCAACGCCTTCCAAGGCGGACTTTCCAAGGCGAACTGCGAGAAGATCGCGAAAGCGCTGAACGCCGCAGAGAAGAGCGGAACGCCCGTGGTGTACCTTCTTCAATCGCACGGCGTGCGCGTTGGCGAGGGTGTGAACGTGCTCGAAGGCGTTGCGGAGCTTCTTTTGAAGGCTACGCAGCTCAAGGGTTCCGTTCTGCAGTTTGCAATTCTTGGCGGCGAGGTATACGGTTCCTCCGCAGTGCTTGCTTCGCTTGCGGATGTCGTCCTCTTCACGGAAGGGGCGGTGCTCAGCCTTCCTTCGCCCTTCGTGCTCTCCGCAAAAGCGGGCAAGAACATGAAGCCTGCCGAAGTAGGCGGCTACGGTGCGATGGCAAAGGCAAACCTTCCTGCAATCGCCGTGAAAGATCTCGGCGAGGCGGCAAGCAAGATCCTTGCAATCAGCGATATCGTGCGCCTTGCAGAGGTAGAGGCCGAGCTCAACGAGCCTGCACCCGCACTCAACGCGAGTGTAACCGCCGAAGAGCTTGAAAAGCTGCTTGAAAACGCAGTGGAGCTGGGTGCAAACGCATACCCCGAGATGAAAACGTATCTTGCAAGGGTGTGCGGAATTGCTACCTGTGCCGTCGTAATGAACGGCGTGCGCGTGAACGAGGGCAATCTCAAAAAGCTCAAGGCGTTCGCAGAGTTCGCCTGCTGCTACGGGCTTCCCTTCGTAACGTTCGTCGATTGCCTCGGCGTAGATGCAACGCTTGAAGTTGCCTCAAGCGCCGTGCTCAAGGAGATGGGCGAATATCTCAACGTGTTAGATGCAATGGATACCGCGAAGATCGCCGTCGTCACCGGCAAGGCGATCGGGCTTGGTTACAGCCTGTTTGCGGCGAAATCCGTTGGTTTCGATTATACCTTCGCGCTGGCAACGGCGCAGATCGCACTCTTCGAAAGCGAAGCGGGTGCCGAGATCGAATTCTCGGGTGCCGATCGCGCCAAGCTTGCCGAGCGCTACGCTGAAGAGAACGCCGATCCGTTCAACGCGGCAAAGGGCGGCTATCTCGATGATATCGTAGAGCCGCAGTTTGTGAAGCAGTATCTCATCGCCGCTCTGCAAACGGTGAAGTAAGCCGCAAAATGCGGATAAAGCACGGTTTGAGAGTAATAGGAGAATTATGATTAACAATTTGCTCGATAGTTGGTTCAAATTCGATATCGGCGAAGGCGCGTTTTACGCCGTCTTTGGGTTCGTGTTCGTATTTATGGGCATCGCGCTGTTGATTGGGATCTTGTACCTCGTTGGATTTATCATGACGAAGGCCAAGCAAAAGGGCAAGAAAGCGCCTGCGGCGCAAACGGCCCCTGCTCCCGCGGTGCAGCCCACAGTGGAAGAGGGGATTTCCCCCGAGATCGTTGCCGCGATCACAGCCGCCGTTGCGGTGTGTATGGCAGGCGATCAGCAAAAATGCGAGTTTATCGTAAGAAGAATTAAAAGAATCTAATCATTGAAATTTTAGGAGTTCGAATATGCGTAATTTTATCATCACGGTAGATGGAAAACAGTACGAAGTTGGCGTTGAGGAAGTAGGCGCAACGTCCGCCCCTGCAGCGCCCGTAGCGGCAGCACCCGTAGCGGCAGCGCCTGCGGCAAAGAAACCCGCAAACGCAAACGGCACGAAGGTAGTTTCGCCCTTCCCCGGGCTCATCAAGAACCTGCTCGTTGCAGAGGGCGCTTCCGTTAAAAAGGATCAGCCCATTCTCGTGCTCGAAGCAATGAAGATGGATAACGATATCACCGCTCCCTGCGATGGAACGGTTTCCTTCAACGTACAAAAGGGAACGAACGTAGAGTCCGACGCTGTGCTTGCAATCATCGGATAAGCGGAGAAAGCTATGCAGAGCAGTTTAATTGCACTCAATTTAGGAGAAATTTTCTCCAGCCTGTGGGGCTCGATGGGGCTTGGGCAGGGCACTTGGCAGAACTACGTGATGCTTGCCATCGCGTGCGTTCTCTTCTTCGTTGCCATTCGCTACAAGGCGGAGCCGATGCTCCTGTTGCCCATCGCCTTCGGCATGTTCCTCATCAACATCCCCGGCGCGGAAAACGTGCTTTGGGGCGTCTACCCCGAGGGGCTCACCGAGGCGGAGCATACCTTTGAAGCCGTCATTCCCGAAACGCGCGGCCTACTTTGGTATCTCTATTTCGGCGTGGATAAGGTTATCTATCCGCCCCTCATCTTCCTTGGAATCGGCGCAATGACGGATTTCGGCCCGCTCATTGCCAACCCCAAGAGCATGCTCATCGGTGCGGGCGCGCAGCTCGGCATCTTCATTGCGCTCTTCGGCGCGATCCTTCTGGGCTTCACGGGCGCGGAAGCGGCGGCAATCGCCATCATCGGCGGTGCGGATGGCCCCACGGCAATCTACGTTTCCAAAACGCTTGCCGAGCACCTCGTGCCCACCATTGCCATTGCGGCGTATTCGTACATGGCGCTCATTCCCTTCCTGCAAAAACCGTTTATGCGTCTTCTCACCACGCCGAAGGAGCGCGCGATCCGCATGAAGCCGCTTCGCCAGGTTTCCAAGGTAGAGAAGATCATGTTCCCGATCATCGTAACGCTTGTCGTTGGCATTCTGCTTCCCGATGCAATTCCGCTTCTCGGTATGCTCATGCTCGGCAACCTCTTCCGTGAATCGGGCGTTGTGGAGCGCCTCTCCTCGCAGGCGCAGAACGGGCTTATCAACACGGTAACCATCTTCCTCGGCATCGCCGTTGGCTGTAAGGCGAAAGGGGAGATGTTCCTCGCACCGCAAACGATCTACATTCTGCTCATGGGCGTTACGGCGTTCATCTGCGGCACCGTTGGCGGATTGCTCGTTGCCAAGCTCATGTGCAAGATCACGAAGGGGCAGATCAACCCCCTCATCGGTTCGGCAGGCGTTTCGGCAGTGCCCATGGCGGCGCGCATTTCGGAAGACGTTGGCAGAGAAACCGATCCGAGCAACCACCTTCTCATGCACGCGATGGGCCCGAACGTTGCAGGCGTAATCGGTTCGGCTCTCGCCGCCGGCGTGTTGCTGGCATGTTTTGGGTAAGATCCCACCTTCACCGATCACTTGGCGGCGCTTTCGCTGCGGTGCGGTGTGTTATAAGGAGTTTTCATTATGTCTAAAGTTTTGATTATGGATACCATCCTCCGCGATGCGCATCAATCGCACGCGGCAACGAGAATGAGAACGGAGCAGATGATTCCCGTTCTCGAACAGCTCGATGAAGTGGGCTATTATTCCCTCGAGGGCTGGGGCGGCGCTACGTTCGATTCCTGCATGCGCTTTTTGAATGAAGATCCGTGGGATCGTTTGAGAACGCTTCGCAAGCACCTCAAGAAGACGCCTATCCAAATGCTTCTGCGCGGCCAGAACCTTCTCGGCTACCGCAACTATGCAGATGACCTCGTGGATAAGCTCGTGGAAAAGTGCTTTGAGAACGGCATCGGCGTTATCCGCGTGTTCGATGCGCTCAACGATCCCCGCAACATCGAAGCTTCGATGAAGGCAATCAAAAAGTACGGCGGCCAGCTCAGAGCCACAGATCCCACGCGCGGCATCTGTGAGGCGGCAATTTCCTACACCTCCGGCCCCGTGTACACGCTCGAGTATTTCGTAAACCTCGCAAAAACTTACGAGGATATGGGTGCCGATAACATCTGCATCAAGGATATGGCGAACCTGCTTCTTCCCTTCGATGCGTACGAGCTCGTAACGGCGCTCAAACAGGCGCTTCGCCCCGAAACGAAGATCCACCTGCACACGCACAACACCACGGGTACGGGCGATATGGTCAACCTCATGGCGATCAAAGCAGGCGTGGATATTGTGGATACGGCGCTTTCGCCCCTTGCAAACGGCACGGCGCAGCCCGCAACCGAGCCTCTCGTTGCCACCCTCAAGGGCACCGAGTACGATACGGGCATCGAGCTTGAAAAGCTCATTCCCATTGCAAACCACTTCAAGAAGGTGGCTGCCGAGCTTGAAAAGGAAGGCTCGCTCAACCCGAAGGTGCGCCAGGTGGATGTAAACACGCTCATCTATCAGGTGCCGGGCGGCATGCTCTCCAACCTCATGAACCAGCTCAAAAAGGCCGGCAAGGAGGATAAGCTTCAAGAAGTGCTCGCAGAAGTTCCCAACGTGAGAAAGGATTGCGGCTATCCGCCTCTCGTAACTCCCAGCTCGCAGATCGTGGGCACGCAGGCGGTTATGAACGTCGTCATGGGCGAGCGCTATAAGATGGTTACGAAGGAAACGCGCGATCTCTTCGCCGGAAAGTACGGCAGAGTTCCCATGCCTCTCGATGAAGAGGCCGCGGCGAAGGTGTTAAAGGGCGAGAAGCGCATTGATTACCGCCCTGCAGATGACCTCGCACCCGAATACGAAAAGCTCAAGGCAGAGGTGGAGGCAAAGGGCTTCTACACGCAGGAAGAGGACGTGCTCTCCTACGCATCCTTCCCCGAAGTTGCCGAAAACTTCTTCAAATGGAGAAAGGCGCGCGATCAGGGCGTGGATACCGATCTTGCCAAAACGGGCGTTTACCCCGTTTAACGCGGTTCATATCAAAGGATAAAGCGAGGGCATTGCCCTCGCTTCCGCTTATTTATAAAGAGGGCAAGGGCCCGCGAAAAGGGTTAGGAGGTGCACATGCGAAAAATCGTGATCGGCGGTGGAGCCGCCGGGCTTATGGCGGCGTATGCAGCCGCAGAGAGCGGGCACGAAGTAATTCTCTTCGAGAAGAACGAGAAGCTCGGCAAAAAAATTTATATCACGGGAAAGGGCAGGTGCAACCTCACCAACGATTGTCCGCCCGATGAGTTTTTACAAAACGTGGTGCGTGGGGAAAAATTCCTGCGCGGCGCGGCGTACCGCTTCCCTGCCGAGAAAACGATGCAGTTCATGGAAGCGCACGGGCTTACCATCAAAACGGAGCGCGGAAACCGCGTGTTTCCCGCAAGCGACCGTGCGAGCGACGTAACCAAAACGCTCGAGCGTGCCTGCCGTGAGCGCGGCGTGGAGATCCGTTTAAACACCGAAGTTGAAAAAATCGAGGTTCTTGAAGGTGTGGCGCGTGGCGTAATTGCGGAAAATCAGCACCTATCAGCCGATTGCGTGATCGTAGCCACGGGCGGTTTATCCTATCCCTCCACAGGCTGCACGGGCGATGGCTACCGCTTTGCACGCGAGGTGGGCCACACGCTCGTGCCCTGCGTTCCCTCTCTCGTGGGGATCGAAGTGAAGGGCGTGAGCGAGGCGCAGGGGATCTCCCTCAAAAACTGCGTGCTCACCGCGCGGCGCAAAAGCGTTGGGGTGAATGCACCCGCGCAGGGGAAGGTAATATTTTCCGAGCTTGGCGAGCTCCTCTTCACGCACTACGGAATTTCAGGCCCGCTCGTGCTCACGCTTTCGGCGCGCATCAACCGTATTGCTATGAAGGAGGTTGCACTCACCCTCGATTTTAAGCCCGCCTTGGATGAAAAACAGCTGGATGTGCGCCTCGTGCGCGATTTTTCCGAACGTGCAAACGAGCAGATGAAGAACGTGATGCGCGGCCTCCTTCCCTTAGGCGCGGTGGGGCCGGTGCTCAAAGCGGCGAGTATTCCCCCAGAAAAGCGGGCAAACTGCGTAACGCGAGAGGAGCGCGCGCGGCTTGTGCAAGCACTGAAAGCCTTCCCGATGCGCCCCTTGGCGTTGCGCGGATACAACGAAGCCGTGGTTACTTCAGGCGGCGTTTCCCTCGATGAAATTGATCCGAAAACGATGCAATCAAAGAAGGTGAAAGGGCTTTATTTCTGCGGCGAGGTGCTCGATGTTGATGCTTACACGGGCGGCTTCAATTTGCAGATCGCCTTTTCCACGGGCTATTTGGCAGGGAAAAGCGGAGAATAACGCAGTTTGCGTAGTACTATGTGTGACATAATCGACGTGAAACATTGCAAAACGTTGACATTTTTCGCATTCTGCGCTATAATTTACAGTATCACACGCTTTTACATAAATTGAGGAAAAACATATGGTAGTCATTCGCGGGGCGACGACGATCGCCGCCGATACGAAAGAGGAAATTCAAAAATCGGTTACCGAGCTGTTGGAGCAAATCGTAAGCCGCAACAATCTCAAGCGAGAGGAGCTTGTGAGCATAGTATTCTCCTCTACCTCCGATATCCATTCTTATTACCCTGCCAAGGCGGCGCGTGAGGCAGGCTTTGAGAGCGCATCCCTTTTCTCGGCGCAGGAGCCCGAGATCGAAGGGGGGCTTGCGCTTTGCATTCGCACAATGATCTTCGTGGAGAAGAATATTTCGCCGCACCACGTCTATCTGCGCGGAGCAAAGGTGCTTCGCCGCGATATCACCGATATCTATAACGTTGCCATCGACGGCCCTGCCGGGAGCGGAAAATCCACCGTGGCAAAGCTGCTCGCTCGCGACTATAATATTTTATATCTTGATACAGGCGCAATGTACCGTGCCTGCGCGCTCAAAGCGCTGGAAGCAGGAGTGGAGGTTGCCGATGAAGCGGCGATCGTTTCCCTCATGCGCGACGTTCGCTTAGATGTAGCCTATGAAAACGGCACGCAAAAAACCCTTCTCGATGGGCGCGATGTTTCCGAGGATATCAGAAGGCCGGAGATCTCTATGGCGGCATCCACCGTTTCCAAGCACCCGAGCGTGCGCCTGCACCTCGTGGAAAAACAGCGTGAGATCGCCGGAAAATTTTCCTGCGTGTTAGATGGGCGCGATATCGGCACCTTCGTGCTGCCCGATGCCGCCTACAAGTTCTTCCTCACCGCAACGCCCGAGGTGCGCGCAAAGCGGCGCTACGAGGAGCTTCTTGCCAAGGGGCATGCGGTGGATTTTGAAGAGCTGAAGGCAGAGATCATCCGCCGCAATGAGCAGGATTCCACCCGTGCGCTCGCACCCTTGCGCCGGGCAGACGACGCGGTGCTCGTTGATACTTCAAATATGACGATTGAAGAGGTGGTTGCCACCGTGAAAAAATTCATTCAGGAGAATACATGATGGAAGAGAAGGATCTCGCGCATTCCGAGAGCACACAAGAGGCGCTTCCCCCCATGGGGGAGGGCGCGGAAAGCGCGGCACCGAAGCGGCTTACCCGCAAAGAAAAGCGCGCGCTGAAAAGGGCTGAAAAGCGCAAAAAGAGGGCGGAGCTTGCCAAAACGGTGCGCCTTTTCCCTGCCAACAAGAAGGGCTACCACATCATGCACGCCATGAACTTTCTTCGCTTCGTGTTCTATCCCGTGCATATGCTCATCTATCCTTACCGCCTGCACGGCGCAAAAAAGGTGGGCAAGGGAGCGTGCATCTACGTTGGTAACCATTATCACATGTTCGATATCTTCTATCCCGCCCGCACCACAAGGGAGGGCATTCATTATACGCCCAAGCAGATATTAATGGAGCAGCCCATTCTCGGTTGGTGGCTCAGAAAGGTAGGCGGTATCGGCGTCATGCGCGACGGTTCGGATGTACGCACCCTCATGCAGGCGCTCAGAGTGCTTAAGAACGGGGAAAAAGTGGCGCTCTTCCCGGAGGGCACGCGCAACAAAGAGGAGGGCGATGATTTCCTTCCTTTCCGCGGCGGTGCAGCGATGCTCGCCATCAAAACGAAAACGCCCATCGTTCCCTTCGTCATCTGCAACCGCCCGAAGGTATTCCGCATGACGCACGTTGTATTCGGCGAGCCCTTTGAGCTTACGGAGTACTACGATCGAAAGCTCACGCCTGCCGATTACGAGGAAGCGGATGAAAAGCTGAAGAACCGCCTCTACGAGCTTCGTGCCGAATTCCGTGCATCCCGTGCGAGCAAGAAGAAAAAGGGCGTGGCGCCCGCCGCAGAGCAATCGCTTCTTCTAGAAGGGGAGAGCGCGCCGCGTGAAGTAAGCGAGGAAGAAGGCGCAGAAACAGGCGCCGATCGGGGAGCAGATTCTTGAAGGTCTACGTAGCCAAAGAGCACGGGTTTTGCGCAGGGGTAAAGCACGCCGTGAAGGCGGCGCTCACCGCTTCTGCAGAGAATACCTATTTGCTCGGCGAGCTTATCCATAATCCCGAGGTTACGGAGCGCGTGGCGGCGCGCGGCATCGTTACCGTGGAACGCCCCGAGGAGGTGCCCGAAGGGGCGCGCCTTCTCATCCGTTCGCACGGCGTTTCAAAAGCAGTGCTCAAAGCGTGTAAGCGGCGCAATTTGGAAGTGATCGATTGCACCTGCCCGTTCGTTCGCCGCACGCAAGAGATCGTTGCCCGAGAGAGCGCGCAGGGCAAGGCGATCGTGATCGCCGGTCACAGCCGCCATCCCGAGGTGATCGGGCTTGTGGGCTGGGCAGAGGGCGAGGTGTACGTTACCGCCTCCGAGCAAGATGATTTTTCCTTTTTGCGGGGCAAAGACGTTGTTTTCGTTGCTCAAACCACCTTTTCGGAGAAAATATTTTGTAAAATAGGTGAAAATCTTCAAAAAGTGGGCCCGAAATCACTTGTTATTTCGCCAACAATTTGTTATACTACTGTTGCTAGGCAGCGTGAGGCAGAGCGTCTTGCGCGGCTGTGCGGCGCGATTATCGTTATCGGTGGGCGCCATAGCAGCAATACCGAGCGCTTAAGTGAGATCGCACGAAGGCAGGGGAAGCGGGTAATCCGCATCGAACGGGCAGGCGAACTCGCAATTGAAGAAGTGATAAATTTTGATAGGGTTGGCGTTATCGCGGGAGCGAGCACTCCCGAATGGTCAACTCAGGAGGTTCTTTCAAAGATGGTGGAAAACAACGCGGAAGTACTTATGGCCGAGAACGCAGAAGCAGAAGTTGCAGAAGCGGCGGTCAAGGCGGAAGAGGCTGCAATTGCAGCTGAGGAAACGAAGGCTGAAGAGCCTGTAGCGGTCAAGTCGGCTATGGAAAAGATCATGGACGATATTGATAAAGAAGAGCGCTACAAGAAGGGCCAGATCATTAAGGTTACCATCGTTTCCGCAACGGATGACGGCATTTTCGTCTCCGGATCGGGCAAGCTTGAGAACAGAATTCCCAAGGAGGAGCTCGATTGCGCTGAGTACAGCCGCGAGGCTTACGAGGAGCGCGCGAAGAACGGCGAAGAGATCGAAGTGATGGTCGTTGCCGTGAAGCCCACGCAGCTCTCCGAAAAAATGGTGAAAAAGCTCAAGGAAGAGGAAGCCTTCCTTGCGGATATCGAGGCAGGCAAGGAGTTCACCGTCGTCTGCACCGGCACGAACAAGGGCGGCCTCACGGCTGAGCTCGGCACCTATCCCGTGTTCGTTCCCAGAAAGGAAATCCGCATGGGTTACGTTTCCGATCTTGAAAAGTATAAGGGCAAAACACTTCGCCTCAAGCTCATCGAGATCCGCAGAGAGCGCCGCAAGGAGATCATCGCATCCCAGCGCGTGGTGCTCGAGGCAGAGCGCGCAGCGCGCGATGCGGCGAAGGCAGCGAAGGAAGAGAGCTTCTTCTCCTCGATCGCCGTTGGCGACGTGGTTGAAGGCAGAGTAGATCGCGCAACCACCTTTGGTGCGTTCGTCTCCGTGAACGGCTTCGATTGCCTTGCTCACATTTCCGACCTTTCCTGGACGGGCGTAAAGGAAGTTACCGACGTGCTCGAGATCGGTAAGCGCTACGAGTTCCAGGTGCTTAAGATTGACCGTGCAAACAAGAAGGTCTCCATTGGCTACAAGCAGCTTCAGCCTCAGCCTTGGGATCTTGCCGCAGAGAAATATATGGAAGGCGATATCGTACACGGCAAAGTTGTTCGTATCGTTCCCTTCGGTGCGTTCGTTGAGATCGAAAAGGGAATCGATGGCCTCGTGCACGTTTCTCAGATCACCCACGAGTGGCTTGAAAATCCCACTTCTGCACTCACGATTGGCGAAGAGGTTGATGCAAAGATCCTCGCCTTCAATCCTGCAGAAAGAAAGATCACCCTTTCCATCAAGGCACTTCAGCCTCGCATGGACTTCGAGCGCCCCGAGCGCGCAGAGCGTGAAGAAGGCGCTCCCAGAAGAGAGAGAAACAGAAAGGGCGGCAGAAGAGCTGAGAGAACGTACGGCGAAGAAGAGGAATACAGAGAGTGGACGGAAGGCGCAAGCTTTGGCGCTTCCATCTCCGAGCTTCTTGGCAACGATGATAAATAAGGATCATTCCTCCTATTTTGCAATTGCAGCGCGCACATTTCGTGTGTGCGCGTTGTGATTCGCAGTAAAAAATCGGAAAAAATAGAAGAAATCCGCTTGAAGGCGGATTTTTTCGTTTATATATAAAAGCGATAACCGTAGAATCATTTTCCTATAAGGAGATCAATATGCAACGTCAAGGTAACATCAAAATTTCCAGTGAAAACATGATGCCCATCATCAAGAAGTGGCTGTATTCGGAGAAGGATATTTTCCTGCGCGAGATCGTGGCGAACGCATCTGATGCAATCACCAAGCTCAAAAAGCTCGTATCCATGGGCGATGCCGAGGAGATGGGTTCCTATAAGATCACCGTAACCACCGATGAAGAGGCTGGCACGCTCACCGTTGAGGATAACGGCCTCGGCATGACGGAGGAAGAGGTTGAAAAGTACATCACGCAGATCGCCTTCTCCGGCGCTGCCGATTTCGCACAAAAATACGAAAAGGCGGGCGGAGAGGGCATCATCGGCCACTTCGGCCTCGGCTTTTATTCCGCCTATATGGTTTCCGATCGCATTGAAATCTTCACGAAGTCTTATCTTCCCGAAGCGAAGGCAGTGCACTGGGAATCGGATGGCGGTAGCACTTACACACTCGGCGACACAGAGAAAGAAGGGCGGGGTACACGCGTGGTTATGCACCTTTCGGAGGGAGAGAAGGAGTACCTCAAGGAATACGCCGTGCGCGAGCTGCTCGAAAAGTACTGCGCCTTCATGCCCTATGAGATCTACCTCAACCCCAAAGCGGGGGAAGAGAGCGAGCCGGTAAATACGCCCGTGCCGCTCTATGCAAAGGCTCCTAAGGACTGCACGGAGGAAGATTATAAGGAATTCTACCGCAACACCTTCCGTGATTTCCAAGAGCCGCTCTTTTGGATCCATCTCAACATGGAGTATCCCTTCCGCCTGAAGGGCATTCTCTACTTCCCCAAGGTAAAGAAGCAGGTGGAGCTGGAGCGCGGCCAAGTGAAGCTCTTCTGCAATCAGGTGTTCGTTGCAGATAACATTAAGGAAGTTATTCCCGAATTTTTAATGCTCCTCAACGGTGTGATCGATTGCCCGGATATTCCGCTCAACGTTTCCCGTTCCTTCCTGCAAAACGATCGCGAGGTGCAAAAGATTGCAAAGCACATCGTGAAAAAGGTGGCGGATAAGCTCAACGAACTCTATAAAAACGACCGTGAAAAGTACGAAACCTGCTGGATTGATCTTGCCACCTTCGTAAAGTTCGGCGCTATTAAGGACGGCGATTTCTACGAAAAGATCAAGGATATCGTCATTTATAAAAATCTCGCCGGGGAATACCGCCCCGTAACCTCTTATTTCGGCGAAGAAGTGAGCGAGGCGGATGCTAAAGCGGGCAAGCAGCCCGAAGCCGTGTACTACGTTTCCGATGAGAGCAAACAGGCGCAATATATCCGCATGTTCAAGGAGGCAGGCTTAGATGCCTTCCTCTCCGATACCTTCATTGATCCGCACTTCTTGAGCTTCATCGAGTACAAAAATCCCACGCGTGTGCGCTTTTTACGCATCGATGCAGACGTTGCTTCCGCACTCAAGGAGGAGGGCGGTGAGGATGAAGCGCTCAAGGCGGTGTTTGAAGCGCTCCTCAAGGAGAAGGGCGTAAAGGTAAAAACCGAAAAACTGAAAAATTCCGAAGTGCCTGCCGTTGTCAACGTTTCGGAGTTTATGCGCAGAATGTCGGAAATGAACGAGTTCTACAAGATGGGGCAATCCCCCGAAGAGATCACGCTCATCGTGAACACCCAAAGCCCCGCAGTGCAGGCGCTCAAGGTGGCGGAAGGGGAGGCGCAGCAGGTGGCAGCCGAATATATCTGGCTGCTCGCGCTCATGAACTACCGCCCGCTCAATCCCGAAGAAATTACCAAGTTCACCGAAATCAGCACGCGCTTCATTGGAAAATTCCTGCAAAAATAATTTTGCGTTTCGTATACCTTCCCTGCTATGGGAAGGTATTTTTTCCTCTCTTTCCCCTAAAGGGGAAGAGGTTTTGCATATATGCATTACAATGCATTATCATGGAAGAAATGCAATAATGTACCATAAAAAATGCAATTGTTATTTGATTGACGTTGTTGTAGAATTTATATAAATAATGTATGAGTCTGTGTACCGCAGGAACGAAGTTCTAAGCAGTCAAAGGCCCAGCAGGAGGAAAAACATGAACAATGCAACAACGGCACCGGAAGAGAAAGTCGGTCTGAACCGCGCGAAGCAGTGGCAGATCGCACTTTTCCCTTTCAACAACGCGGCGACGAACGTGTACTTCGCTTTCTACACGTACTTCACCTACTGGGCAATGCTCTACCTTACGGGCAGCAACGCAGTGGCAATCGGCGGCGCATTCATCGCAGGTGGTCTTGCGCTTGCGATCACGAGTTTCAACGCAATCTTTGCACCCCTTATGCGCGTGTTCGATGCTATCACCGATCCGATCCTCGGCGGTTTGATGGATAGAACGAGAAGTAGGTTCGGTAAATTCCGCCCTTACATGGTGATCGGTAACGTTCTCCTCGCGCTCTCCCTCCTGCTCATGATGATCGTCTTCCAGGGCGTTGGCGCTGCCTGGGTTCGTTGGGTCGTCTACATTGTGAGCTACGTTATCTACGTTATCGGCTACACCTGCCAGTGCGCCGTTACGAAGGCCGGCCAAACCTGCCTTACGAACGATCCCAAACAGCGCTCGCAGTTCGTTATCTGGAACATGGTAGGTATGATCGGCTCCATCGTTCTCGTGAACGTTATGGCAGGCGGCGTGCTCACCAATCCCGCAATTTGCGCAAAGGGTCTTCTCGTTTACGAATCCGCTGAAGGTATGACGTATGCAGAGCTCATTGCCGAGTTCGCAACGCGCGGCATCGTTTACACCGGTCCCGCTCTTGATCCCACCCTCAGCTATGCGTACCTCTATGGCGCCGGCTACGGTATGCAGTTCTACTACATCATGGTTCCCTTCGTAATCATCGTTTCCGCGATCTACACCGTTATGGCAATTGCGGCGATCTCTTCGAAGGATAACCCGAAGTACTGGGGCGTTGAAACGGAACCTGCCAAGCTTCGCGATTATGCGAACATTCTCAAGGGCAACAAGGAAATCCGTTGGCTCGTGCTCTCTGCCGGCCTCAACAAGCTTGCTTCCACCGTTGCAACTTCCGGTACGGTAGCCTTCCTTCTCTACGGCTGCCTCATGGGCGATTACAACGGCCTCTTCATTCCCTTCTACGCACTCTGCTTCATCTTCATGGCAGCCTTCTTCGTATGGGGCTCCTCCACGGCAGGTAAGAAGGGCCAGAAGCGCGGCGTAGCGCAGTTCACGATCCTCGCCTTCCTCTTCTATATCGGCGTGCTCATCATGCTCTGCATCTACGATCCTGCAAACCTTGCAACGCATCTTTCCATCTACTCCATGGAAGGCGGCTTCCACCTCACCATCAACGCGTACACCATTCTGTTCATCATCTTCTACGGTTGCGGCTACGGCGCGTTCAACTGCTGCGATAACCTCACCATTCCCATGGTTGCAGACTGCACCGACTACGAAACCTACCGCTCCGGTAAGTACGTTCCCGGTATCATGGGCACGCTCTTCTCGCTCGTAGATAAGATCATCTCTTCGCTCCAGACGTTGCTTTTGACGGTGTTCATCGTTTACCTTGTTCCCGGCCTTAACGCACTTCCCGGCGAAGCTACCCCTTACATGGAAGGCATGCAGCTCTCCGCAATCATTTGCTTCTGCCTCCTTCCCATGGCAGCGTGGATCGTTACCACCTTCTGCATGACGCGTTACAGCCTCTCCGGCAAGCGCCTTCAGGAGATCCAGGCGGTTAACGCCGTTCGTAAGGAAGCCGTTGAAGGCGGTATGACGATGGAAGAAGCTATGAAGACGTGGCAGACCATCGATCAGGTTCCCGCTCGCTTCGTCGTTCCCGCACACGTTTCCATTGATAAGAAAACGGGCCTTCCCAAGAAGGATAACATTCTCGATAAGATCTATAACAAGATCTTCACGAAGTACGAAACCGTTGCCGCAGAGCCTTCCATCAACGCAATCGAGATTCCCGAGCAGTACAGAAAGGACGCCGTTGAAACGGCAGCTCCCGAAGTAGAAGCCGCTCCCGAGATGGAAGCAGTTGAAACGGAAGTTCCCGTAACCGAAGTTATTGAGGAAGCTCCCGAGGCAAACGATTCTGAAAACGAATAATTGTTAGAGGAAAAATTATGAGAAAGTATATCAATATGAACGCTGATTGGCTCTTCACCAAACCGGAGAACGAGTCGATCGCGGTCAATGTTCCCCATACTTGGAACAATCTCGATGGGCAGGACGGCGGCGACGATTACTGGCGCGGCACCTGCACCTACGAGAAGCGCTTCGCCGCCCCCGAAAGGGGCGCGGATGAGCGCGTGTTCCTTGAATTCAAGGGCGTTAACTCTTCCTGCAAAGTTATCCTGAACGGCGTGGAAGTTGCCTCGCACGACGGCGGCTATTCCACCTTCCGCGCAGAGATCACCGAGCAGATCCAAGAGGAAAACACGCTTATCCTCGAGGTAGATAACTCCAAAACGGAGAAGGTTTATCCCCAGACGGCGGACTTCACCTTCTACGGCGGTATCTATCGCGATGTAAACCTTGTAATCGTTCCCGAGAAGCATTTCGATCTTTCCTTCTACGGCGCGCCTGGCATCAAGGTAGATGCTACCGTCGTTGGAAGCGACGGCACGGTTGCAGTAACCGGTTATGCAAACGGCGGCGAGATCGCTGTGGAAATCTACGATGGCGATACGCTCGTTGCCGAGGGTAAGAGCGGCGAAACGCTCACCGTTGCCAACGCAAAGCTGTGGGATGGCATCAAGGCGCCCAACCTCTACAAGGCGGTTGCCAAACTCTACGAGGGCGGCGAACTTCTCGATGAAGTGAGCGCAAACTTCGGTTTCCGCACCTACGCCATCGATACAAAGAAGGGCTTCATCCTCAACGGAAGGCCGTATCCGCTTCGTGGCGTATGCCGCCATCAGGATCGTAAGGCGATCGGTAACGCAATCACGCGCGCAGAGCACGAGGAAGATATGCAGCTCATTCTCGAAACGGGCGCAAACACCGTACGCCTCGCGCACTATCAGCACGATGATTACTTCTACGATCTCTGCGATAAGTACGGCCTCGTCGTTTGGGCGGAGATTCCCTATATCTCCCGTCATATGCCCGAAGCAAATGAGAACACCGTTTCGCAGATGAAGGAGCTCATCTACCAGCAGTACAACCACGCAAGTATCGTATGCTGGGGCGTCTCCAACGAGATCACGATGTTCCACCGCCACACGAAGGATATGCTCGCGCAGCACAAGATCCTCAACGATCTTTGCCACGAGATCGATCCCGCGCGCTTCACCGTGCTCGCATGCTACGCAATGTGCGCACCCTTCAACCGCGTTGGCAAGATCACAGACGCCGTGAGCTGGAACCTTTACCTCGGTTGGTACGTACCCGGCCTTTTCCTCAACAAGGTGTGGTACTGGTTCTACCGTCTGCTCAACGGAAAGCGCGTATTCGGTATGTCTGAGTACGGTGCAGAGGGTATGCCCAATCTGCACGCCGTGAAGCCGAAGAGGGGAGATAACACCGAGGAATATCAGTTCATCTACCACGAGTACATGCTCAAGTTCTTCGAGAAGCACCCCGAATTCTGGGCAACGCATCTTTGGAACTGCTTTGATTTCGCTGCAGATGCGCGTGATCAGGGCGGCGAGCCCGGTATGAACCACAAGGGCCTCATCACCTTCGATCGCAAGATCAAGAAGGATTCTTTCTACCTTTATAAGGCATACTGGTCTGAAGATCCTTTCGTGCACCTTTGCGGCAAGCGCTTCGTCAACCGCACCGGCAACAAGCTGGAGATCACGGTATGCTCCAACCAGCCCGAAGTGGAAGTGCTCGTAAACGGCAAATCCCTTGGAACGAAGAAGGGCAGCAAGGTGTTCCGCTTCACCACCACGATGGAGGCGAAGAACGAGATCGAAGTGCGCGCAGGTGCGCTCACCGATGCCGGCACGGTTATCAAGGTGGAAAAGCCCGATCCTGCGTACATTTTGAAGAAAACGAACACCAAGAATTGGCAAAAATAAGGAAACCATGAAGAACGAATTTATTGGAGGGCGAGTGCTTTTGCACTCGCCAACCGCTGTTGCGCTATACGAGGGTATTCGCGCGCTTCCCATCGTGGATTACCACTCCCACCTCTCCGAACGCGAGATCGCGGAGGATAAGAAGTTCTCCACCATCACGCAGTTTTGGCTGGGAGGGGATCACTATAAGTGGCGCGCAATGCGCAATTGCGGAATAGACGAGCGTTTCATCACGGGCAACGCTCCCGATTACGAGAAATTCCTCGCCTACGCAAGCGTGATGCCCAAGCTCATCGGCAATCCGCTTTACTATTGGACGCACATGGAGCTTCAGCGCATCTTCGGGATCAACACCCCGCTCAACGCTGAAACCGCGCCCGATATCTATGCGCGCGCAAACGAGGCGCTCAAGGAGCTCTCCGTAAGAAAGCTTTTGAAGCTCTTCAATCTGGAGTATATCGCCACCACGGATGATCCCATCAGTCCGCTCACCTACCACGGCAATTACGAAGGTGTGCGCGTTTGCCCCACCTTCCGCCCCGATAAGGCGCAAAAGCCCACGGCGGAATACCTTGCCCAGCTTGGCGAGGCGTGGGGGAGCCCCATTCGCACCCTTGCCGATTACAAGGCGGCGCTTGAAGCGCGTGTGGAGTTCTTCGTTTCGAAGGGCTGCACGATCGCAGATGCCAGCATTGAAAAGATCCCCGATATCGGCGTTGCGGAAGGGGAGGCGGAAGCGCTGTTTGCAAACATCGGTAACCTTACCGCAGAGCAGGAGCACCGTTTCTATTCCTATAGCTCTATGTTCCTTGCAGGGCTTTATAAGCGTTACGATATCACGTGGCAGCTCCATATCGGCGCAATGCGCAATATCAACGCCCCCGCGTTCAAGGCGCTCGGCCCCGATACGGGGTACGATGTCATGCGCGGCTACGTGGATACCGATGCGGTTGCCGTATTCTTGAACGGACTTTTCGAGGCAGATAGCCTGCCGCGCGTCATTCTCTATACGCTCAACCCCAACGCGCTCGCAGCCCTGTGCACGATCGCGCCCTGCTTCCCCGATATGCGCATCGGGGCGGCTTGGTGGTTCAACGATACGCTCAAGGGGATCCGTTCCCACCTCGATACGCTCGCGGAGTACGCCGCATTCGGCACCTCTCCGGGCATGCTCACCGATAGCCGTAGCTTTTCGAGTTACTGCCGCTTCGATTTCTTCCGCCGCATCATTGCAGATTACGTTGCGGAGAAGGTGGAGGCAGGCGAGTATGATGAAAGCTGCGCCGCGCGGCTTCTCGAGGATATCTGCTATCGCAATCCCAAAGAGCTCATGAAAATTTAAGTATCTAATCAATATAAGGAGAAACCTATGAAATTACCTTTTCAAGTCGATCTGAATTCTACGGTAGCAGTCGTCACAGGCGCCGGCGGTATTCTTATGAGCGAGTTTGCAAAGGCGCTCGCTAAGTGCGGCGCGAAAGTTGCACTTCTCGATATCAATTTCGACGCTGCAAAAAAATACGCGGATGAAATCGGCGAAAACGCGATTGCTGTCAAGTGCAACTGCCTCGATAAGGAGAGCATTAAAGAGGCGAAGGAGATCGTTTCCGAAGCCTTCGGCCCCGTCAACATGCTCATCAACGGCGCAGGCGGCAACAACCCCCGCGCAACGTGCGATAACGAGACGATGGCAGTGGATCTTCCTGCAGAAACGAAATCCTTCTTCGATCTCGAGGAATCCGGCCTTAAGTTTGTGTTCGATTTGAACATCACCTCGGCGTTTCTCGTAACGCAGGTATTTGCAGCCGACATGGTTAAAACGGGTGGTAACATCATCAACATTTCCTCGATGAACGCATTCCGCCCCCTCACCAAGATTCCTGCGTACAGCGCGGCGAAGGCTGGTATTTCCAACTTCACGCAGTGGCTTGCCGTGCACTTCGCACCGGTAGGCATTCGCTGCAACGGAATTGCACCCGGATTTTTCGTTACCAACCAGAACCGTGCAATGCTCTACAACGCCGATGGCACGCCCACGGCGCGTACGGGCAAGATTTTGGCCGCAACGCCCGCAAAGCGCTTCGGCGAGGTAGAAGATCTCATCGGTACGCTCCTGTGGCTTGCAAGCGATGAAGCGAGCGGCTTCGTAACCGGTTCGGTCATCGCGGTAGACGGCGGCTTTGCCGCTTACAGCGGAGTTTAATTTACTGCTTCAAAAAAGGAGATATATTATGAAAAAGTTTGTTATTACGAGAAAGAAGAAGTATGCGATCATCGCTCCTTCGAGCATGGGAATTCGCATCACGCCGCCCGATCGTCAGCCCGTTGCGATCAGCAACATGTTCCGCATGCAGGCTACGAGTGCAGAGAGCAACGTGCTCAGCATCTCCGCAGGTCTTGGAACGCCCGTTAAGGTGCTCACCACGTTCGTTGCAGGCAGCCCCATT
Source organism: Clostridia bacterium (assembly GCA_017507045.1). Taxonomy (GTDB): domain Bacteria; phylum Bacillota; class Clostridia; order Christensenellales; family Borkfalkiaceae; genus Gallimonas. Next base: position 140,472 of record JAFWBP010000017.1, read on the forward strand.
GCCCAGTTCATCAAGGGCGATCTGCGCCGCCGCGGCATCGATTACGAAGGAAAGGAAGTTCCGCAGGGCAACCCTTGGGGCTACCGCCATCAGTTCAACATCGCCGATTCCGGCTACGGCCTCCGCGCGCCCCGCGTTGCGAACGACCGTGCAGGCGAAGTTGGCAGAACGCTCAACGTTGCCGATTTCGACGTAGAGCGCATCTTCAAGGATGAGGGCGCCGAAATTCTTCACCTCAGCGGCCTTATCTGCGCACTTTCTCCCGAAACGAGCCAGTTCTGCCTTGAGCTTGCGCGCACGGCGAAGAAGTACGGCACGAAGATCTCCTTCGACCTCAACTACCGCGCTTCCTTCTGGAAGGGCAGAGAAGAGGAGCTTGCGGCAGTATTCTCCGAGATCGCAAGCGTTGCAGATATCCTCATCGGTAACGAAGAGGACTTCCAGCTCTGCCTCGGCATCGAGGGCCCCGAAGCAGGCGGCAAGGATATCGCCGCGAAGATCGAGGGCTTCAAGGGCATGGTTGAAAACGTGAAAAAATCCTACCCCAACGCAAAGACGTTCGCTACCACCCTTCGTCAGGTCGTTTCCGCGAACGAGCACCTTTGGGGCGCAATCGTATTGAACGAAGATAACTGGACGGTTATCGAACCCCGTCCCATCCCCGTACTCGATCGTATCGGTGGCGGCGACGGATTCGTCGGCGGTCTCCTTTACGGTATCGCAAAGGGCTGGGAAGCAGAGAAGTGCGCGCAGTTCGGTTGGGCGAGCGGCGCATTCGTAGCAACGCTTCTCGATGACTTCGGTCTGCCTGCAGATGAAAAGCAGATCTGGGATATTTGGGCAGGTAACGCGCGCGTACAGCGCTAAGAGGCAAGATTCATGCGCAAGAAGTGGACGTACGCGATAGCGTCTCCCACAAGTCTCGGTATTCGGATCGCACCGACCGAGTTTCAATTAGTGCAGGATAGCGAAACGGTATTTCTCCAGGCGACGAGTGCGGAGAGCAACACGCTCTCCATACCCGCCGCTCTGGGGCTTCCCGTGAAGGCGCTTGCAAAATTTGTAAAGGATGACCCGATCTCAAGATATATCCGCCGTGATATGGAGAGCCGGGGCATTACCTGTGCAAACGTTTTTGAGGAGCGTGAAAGCCCTTGGGGGCTTCGCCATCCCTGCAATATCGCATCGAGTGGGTTCGGGCTTCGTGGGCCGCGCGTTTGTAACGATCGCGCAGGCGAGCTCGGCCGCACGGTCAAGGCGGAGGATTTCGATCCTGAAACGCTCTTCGGCAAGGAGGGCGTTGCCATTCTGCACGTCAGCGGGCTTATCTGCTCGCTCTCGGAGCAATCTGCGCAGTGCTGCCTCGATCTTGCCAAGATCGCGAAGAAGTACGGCACGCTCATTTCCTTCGATACCAACTATCGCGCTTCCCTTTGGAAGGGGCGCGAGGAAGTTTTGCTTGCCAAATTTCACGAGATCGCTTCCATCGCCGATATTCTTTTTGGCGGCGATATCCTCGTGGAAAAGCGCGAGAAGGCTGAGCCTTATTTCGGTTTGAAGTTTACCGATGATAAGAGCCGCGTCGAGGGTGCGAAATTTTTGCTCAAAAAAGCGCAGGAAGGGTATCCCTCCGCGCACACGCTCGTTTCCACCATGCGGGAAGTAATTTCCGTAAACCAACATTCCTTTGGCGCCGTCGTGCTCGAAAAGGGGTGTTATACAACGCTCGATCCTCACACGATGCTCGTTTACGACCGTATCGGCGGAGGAGACGCCTTTGCCGGCGGCTTCCTTTATTCCACGGTCAAGGGCTGGGAAATGGAAAAGCGCCTTGCCTTCGGTTGGGGGTGCGCCGCACTCGTTTCCGGGCTTGCGGATGATTACGGCCTTCCTGCCAGGGAAGACGTCATCTGGAAGCTGCAGGCGGAGGATGAGGCCTGGATCAGCGATAAAGCGTTTCAATAATTAAGAACAACAGTTATAAAAAGGAGAAAACTATGCTTGCAGATATCGGAATGGTAGGGCTCGCCGTAATGGGGAGCAACCTGGTAAAGAACATGCTCAGCAAGGGTTACACCGTGGCAGTGTATAACCGTGAACCTGAGATGACGGAGCACTTCATGGAACAGAACGAGGGCGAAAACGTTATCGCTACGTATTCCTATGAAGAGCTTGTGAAGAACATTGCCCGCCCGCGCAAGATCATGATGATGATCCGCGCCGGTAAGCCCGTTGATATGGTAATCGAGGCGCTTCTTCCCTATCTTGAAGAGGGCGATATCGTGATCGACGGTGGCAACTCGCACTTCCCCGATACGATGCGCCGCACCGCGCTTTTGGAGAGCAAGGGATTCCGCTATATCGGAACGGGTGTTTCGGGCGGCGAAGAGGGCGCTTTGAAGGGTCCTTCCCTTATGCCCGGCGGCTCTCCCTCCGCATGGGAGGAAGTGAAGCCCATCTTCCAATCCATCAGCGCAAAGGCAGAGGGCAACCCCTGCTGCGATTGGGTAGGCGAGAACGGTGCCGGCCACTTCGTAAAGATGGTGCACAACGGCATTGAGTACGGCGATATGCAGCTCATCTGTGAGAGCTATCAGCTTATGCGCGATCTTTTGGGCCTTTCTGCCGATGAAATGAGCGAAATCTTCAAGGATTGGAACAAGACGGAGCTCGATAGCTATCTCATCGAGATCACGGGCAACATTCTTGCAACCAAGGATACGGATGGCGCACCTCTCGTTGAGAAGATTCTTGATACGGCAGGCCAGAAGGGCACCGGAAAGTGGACGGGTATCGCCTCCCTCGATGAAGGCGTTCCGCTCACGCTTATCTGCGAGGCGGTGCACGCACGTTGCCTCTCTTCCATGAAGGGCGAGCGCGCGCAGGCTTCCAAGGTTTATCCTCATAAGAAATACAGATACAGCGGCGAGAAGAAGGAATTCCTCGAAGATCTCCGCAGAGCGCTCTACTGCGCGAAGATCGTTTCCTACGCGCAGGGCTACACCCTCATGCGCTCGGCTGCGAAAACGTACGATTGGAACCTCAACTACGGCGGCATCGCGCTCATGTGGCGCGGCGGCTGCATCATCCGCTCGGCGTTCCTCGGCAAGATCAAGGAAGCTTACACGAACAACCCCGCGCTCGAGAACCTTCTGCTCGATCCTTACTTCAAGGAAACCGTTGAGAACTTCATCACCAGCTGGCGTAAGGTCGTTGCAACGGCAGTCATGAGCGGCGTTCCCGTTCCTGCTATGAGCTCCGCACTCGAGTATTTCGATGGCTACACCACCGAGCGCCTGCCTGCGAACCTTCTTCAGGCTCAGCGCGATTACTTCGGTGCACATACCTACGAGCGCACCGATGCGCCCAGAGGGGAGTTCTTCCACACCAACTGGACGGGCGAGGGCGGCGATACCGCTTCTACCACGTACGAGGTTTAATATGAATATTACCCTGCGCGCACAGCGAGAGGAGGGGCTTTCTCCGGAAGAGATCAAAGAGGCGCTTCTCCGCTCGTTGGAAGGCAGAAAATTGAGCAAAGTGCTCATCATTCCGCCCGATTTCACGCGCTTTCACTCCAACGCGGGTTATATTACGAACGTCTATTACCATGCACTTGAGGGGATTGCCGAGGTGGATATTATGCCCGCACTCGGCACCCACGTCAAGATGACGGAGGAAGAGTGCAGCGAGATGTTCGGGGATATCCCTTACGAAAAATTTCTCGAACACAGATGGCGTACCGACGTTGTGAAGGTAGGCACCGTTCCCGTTGATTATCTCACCGAGATCTCGGAGGGAACTTGGACTACGCCCGTCGATTGCGAGGTGAATAAGATCCTCTTTGAGGGTTACGATCTCATTCTCTCCATCGGGCAGGTAGTGCCGCACGAAGTTGTTGGTATGTCCAACCACTCCAAGAACATTCTCGTTGGTTTGGGCGGAAGCCGCTTCATCAACGCCTCCCACATGGTGGGCGCGCTCTACGGCATGGAGCGCATGATGGGCAGAGATAACACCGTAACGCGCAAGCTCTTCGATTACTGCATCACCAACTTTTTGGGCGAGCTTCCCTTCTTATGGGCGCTCACGGTTACCACGGCGCCGGGCGGCGTTATCCACACGCACGGTCTTTTCATCGGCGAGGGCAGAAAGCCTCTTGAGGATGCGATCGCGCTTTCGCAGCAAAAGAACCTCGATATCGTGGATAAGCCCATGAAAAAGTGCGTTGTCTACCTCACGCCCAAGGAATTCAAGAGCACCTGGCTTGGGAATAAATCGGTGTACCGTACCCGCATGGCAATTGCCGATGGCGGAGAGCTCATCGTGCTTGCACCCGGCATCGAGAAATTCGGCGAGGACGACCGTGTGGATGAGCTCATTCGCAAATACGGCTACGTTGGCCGCAAAAAGGTGTTGGAGCTGTTCAAAACGGAGCAGGAGCTGAAAGAGAACATGGGCACCGCGGCGCACCTCATCCACGGCTCTTCGGATGATCGTTTCACCATCACATATGCTGTGAAGCGTATCACGAAAGAGGAGATCGAGGGTGTAAACTTCCGCTATGCCGATTACGATGAGATGGCAAAGCGCTACGATCCCGAAAAATTGCAACTCGGCTGGAACACAATGAAAGATGGGGAAGAGATCTTCTTCATTCCCAACCCCGCGCTGGGGCTTTGGATCTCGAAAGATCGCTTGGCAGATTAAGGTTTCGCGCAGCGTTTGCTTTTTTCGCCCGAATGTGATATCATAGGAATATGTTTAATTTCACTTACGGTGGAATTGATTTCGCGCACAAATCGGATGCGGCGAGCAGTCCCACCGAATCCTACTATAAGCACGTTCACGCATTCAACGAAATACTCTATTTCGTTGAGGGCGACGTAGCGTACACCGTGGAATCGGAAACGAAAACGCTCGTTCCCGGTGATCTCGTGCTCATTGCGCCCGGAAAATTTCACTTTGCAACCGTGAATTCCGATGTAAAGTACGAACGCTACGTGCTCAAATTCCCCACGGCACTTTTGCCGAAGTTTCTCGGCGAGCGCATCTCAACGCTCAATCCCTTCTTCGGCTCGGTGAAGGAGCATTCTGCAAGCTTCAAACGCCTCGATTCCTATCATAACTACGGAAACTTCACGCAGGATGAGCTCACGGCAATGTTCATGAGCGAAACGATCAAGCTGCTCATTGCGCTCTCAAAGGCGCCTGCGGCACAGCCGCACCAGATCAACACCGTTATTGCGGAAGTAATCCAGTATATTGATGAGAACATTCGCCAGCCCATTTCGCTCGATTCGCTCTGCACGGCGTTTCACTTCTCAAAATCCTACCTCAGCAACGAATTTAAGCGCTACATGAAGGTTTCCATCATGCAGTACGTGCGCACGAAGAAGATCATCGCGGCGCATCAGCTCATTCTGGCAGGGGAGAAGAAATCGTACGTTGCCGAGCAGTTCGGTTTCGATAATTATTCCACGTTCTACCGCCAATACGTGCGCCTTCTCAAAGAGGATGCACTGCTCATTCCTCCGCAGGAAAGCGAAAGCGAATAGAACGGTTTTACGCCTTGCCGCGTTTTATGCAAACAAACCTCCTCCTTTTATGGGGGAGTTTTTTCGTGTGAAGTTTTTTTCACGCAAAATTCACAAAAAAATTCAGCCGATAAAACGATTTGCAATATGTTAAGTAATATTTGCAATTGAAAAGTGTGCAACGATGATATATAATTGTAATAGATGTAATGTATTTGCATTACAAGGCAATTTTTTTCACTTTATTCCGAAAAAATATTTTAAGGAGAAATATTATGAAACTTGCAAAAAGACTTTTTGCGGGAATCGCAGCTGTTGCCATGCTGTGCACGTTCGTAGGATGCGGCCATACGCATACCTGGAACGATGGCTACGTTTCCGCAGGCGAAAGCGGGCACTATCAAACGTGCACGGGATGCGAAGAGCATTCTGAAACCGCCCCCCACGAATGGGGCACGGCGTACACCTCCGCGGGCGCAAACGGCCACACGAAGGCTTGCACCGAATGCGGCGCAACCTCCGCAGTTGAATCGCACAACTGGGGCACGGCGTACACCTCCGCAGGTGCAAACGGCCACACGCAGGCTTGCACCAACTGCGGCGCAACCTCTGCAGTTGCACCGCACGCGTTCGATAACGACGCTGATACCACTTGCAACAACTGCGATTACACGAGAACCGTTGTAACCCCCGATCCCGGTCCCGGCGGCGAGCAGCCCGGCGGCGAAGCTAAGGGTTCTATCGTTATGAACAGTAAGGTTCCGGATCAGCACCAGAACACGCAGGAGAAGGATGCCGCTTGGACGAGATACACCCTTCCCGTGCTTGCAGCACCCGGTAGTGAAGAACTTGCAAGCTACTTCGTGAGCAGCTACGCGAACTGGAACATTCCTACCGATGGCGCTACCGACCTTGATGGTTACGATGGTATCGGCGGCTTCCGTAGCTCTAAGGCTGGCGACACGATGACGTACACCTTCTACGCTTCCGATGCAGGCGAAGCAGGTATCTACTTCGAAATGAGCTTCCGTTCCGATGAAGCGTATCTGAGCGGTCTCTACGATCTTACCGTGAACGGCACGGCTGTGGATGCTACGAAGGCGCAGCTTCGCAACGAAGGCGAAGGCCTTACTGCAAACGGCCCCTCCAACCTCTACACCTTCGTTGGTTACGTGAACCTTGTGAAGGGCTTGAACACCGTCGTTCTCACGAGAAACGAAGGCTCCATTTCGAGCGCAGCTTACAACTGGTGGGGAATGCGCCTCACCGCCGATGCGCTTGAGATCGGCCTTGAAGAGTTCAAGGATGCTCCCGCAGCAGGCGCAAGCAAGCTTCCCGATGCACACCAGGGCACGCAGGAAAAGGATGCAAGCTGGGCAAGATACACCCTTCCTTTGAGAGCAGAACCGGGTAGCAACGATCTTGCAAGCTACGTTGTAGTTGCAGGTGCAACCGCGAGCGTTCCCTCCGAGGGCGCGGATGAAGATGGTTACAACGGCGTAGGTGGCTTCCGTGCCGCTTACGGTGCAACGATCACCATCACCGTGAATGCTTCCGCCGCTTGCGAAGCCGGCCTCTACTTCGAAATGAGTGCTCGCACCTCCGAAGTTATGATGGGCAGCCTCTTCACCCTTGCAGTAAACGGCACCGCAGTAGATGTTTCCGCCGTTAAGCTTCAAACCACCGAAGGCACGGATAAC
>JAFWBP010000004.1 GCA_017507045.1 Clostridia bacterium
AGCGGTTTTGAAGTAATCAGCTATATCGGCGGTGAAGGCCACAACCTACAAGAGCACAGTATTGTACTAGTGCGTGGTGGTAGGGTAAAAGACTTACCAGCCCTATCCATCGTGGGCGTAGGATACTTGAGAGGATTTGTCCTTAGTACGAGAGGACCGGGATGAACGCACCAATTGTGCACCTGTTGTCGCGCCAGCGGCACGGCAGGGTAGCGAAGTGCGGATTAGATAAACGCTGAAAGCATCTAAGTGTGAAACTAACCTCAAGATAAGGTATCCCATATCATAAGATAGTAAGACCCCTTGAAGACGACAAGGTTGATAGGTCGGAGGTGGAAGCACGGTAACGTGTGTAGCTGACCGATACTAATAGGTCGAGGGCTTGATCTCAACAAACGTTGAGAGCAGCTACGAATCTTGAAATTACGAGAAAAGCTATGATTTCTACGAGTTCGCTTTATATACGAAAAGATAACGTAATTGCTATGTAGTTGTCAATCTACGGATGAAATACCATCGTTATTATCCGCTTCGCGGTTAATATACCATGGTGGTGACGAAAGCAGAGAGGATCCACCTGTTCCCATCCCGAACACAGAAGTTAAGCTCTCTTACGCCGAAAGTACTTGGCCTAACCGCCCGGGAGGATAGGTAGTTGCCACCTTTCAAACAAGGAAAGCACTCGCTATGCGAGTGCTTTTTCTTTACAGAATTATGCATTAAAGCGATTGTGTTTGCATTCGTGTGTTCAGTTTGCAAAGGGGGGACGCAGACATGGGTGCCTTGTTTTTGGCCAAGGACGGCTTGGTGCCTTCAGGATACGGTAAGCGCGTTTGTAACGAAGCGTAAAAAACAGCTTGCAAAGAAGCCGTTTTTTTATGAAAGGCTGTTGAGATGGAGAAAGTTTCGGTGATCTATCCCGTTAGCCGCATTTGTTCATAGTATTTATCCTTTGTTCTTTATTATGGCGCAAGGGGAGCGAAACCCTCAAGCGTTTGCTTGAATTCCGGAAATGAACGGTTTAGTGCGGCTTGCTTTTTTCCAAAAAGCATGCTATAATGGGCGTGTTAAGAAATTGGAACGGGGGAACAAGATTTGAACCGCTATGAGATGATGCGCCTCTTTTGTGAGGACGAAGAATTTTTTGAGGGAGACTTTACGCCGGAGGAGCTTGAGGAATATCTTGCCTACCGCGTAGGAGCAGAAAGGCCGCTCTCTCCCTATGAATGGAAGGCGCAGTATTTTGCATACTATGATGACGTAAAGGATAAATCATTAAAAAAGCAAGATTGGTAAATAATTCTATTAAGAGGGAGCAAGGCCTGAGGCGTGCCTCTTGATTGCAGCGCGGAAAGCGCGCCGAAAGGGTGTAGAAAAATATGAACGATCGAAAATACCGCTATATTATCTTCGATGCAGACGATACTCTCGTTGATTACGAGAAGGATTCACTGCGTGCATTTCGTGCAGCGCTTCGCGCGATCGGCCGCGAGGACGATGAGAAACTGCTTAAAATCTGCATTGATTTTGACTACGGAAACTGGGATAAGGTTGGCCTTTCCGACGTTCACTTGCCTACCGTGCAAGCCGCCTTTCACGATTTATATAGGGGGCATGTCCGCGACATATTTGCATATGCGGATAAAATGTGCGGATTAGGCGGCAAAGCGGCGGAGGCAGAACGCATTTTTTTGCAGGAATTTTCCATGCCCGGCATCGAGGTGGAGGGCGCACGCGAAGTCGTTTGTGAATTGGTGGCGCGAGGATATCGCGTATACGCAGCAACGAACGGGCTTTCTTCTCTGCAGCGCAGCCGCCTAAAAGAATTCCCTATAAACGGGATCTTTATCTCGGAGGAGATTGGTGCAATTAAGCCCACCTACGCCTTCTTCAAGCACGTGCTCGATTGCCTCAAGGCGCGCCCTTCAGAGTGCCTTATGGTGGGCGATTCGCTTGCTTCCGATATTGAAGGTGCGCGCAGAGCAGGTATCGATTGCGTTTGGCTAAGCCGCCGCAACGCACCGTGTCCGCCCGGAGTGCGCGAAATCAAACGGCTGAAAGCGCTCCTGGATATCTTGTAAAAATGAGACCGCCCGCCGGCTGCAAACGCAGCCGGCGGGCGGTTCCGTATAAGAAATTATCAGCATGAATTTAGCGCCGAAAGTTCAGGAAAGAAACTTCGTCGGCCTAAAGCAAATCAGCCAAAAGAGCAGCCAGGCAGCACCCATGCCCGAAAGAGAGAGCAGGCTGCGGTATAAGATCACGTTTCCAAAGCACAGAAAAAAGAGCAGATCAAACCCCGTAAGCGCGAACACGCTCGCAAAGGTGCCGAAGGCGATGAGGATTCCGCAGCAGATAAACGTAGTAAGCTTCATGCAGAGAGTTTGTGCAGTTTTTTTTCCGTCATGCAAGGCAGAAAACTTTCATAAGATATTCTCGAGCACCAGCTTATCGAATTCCACGCTCTCCATAAAATCTGCCCGTTTGAAAACGACGTGGTTGAACTTCGCATAATTGAAGACATGTGCTTTCAAAAGGAGTGGCGTGGGGATATCGAGCGCATCGCAGATTTCCGCGAGATAGCGAAAGAAATCGGCGTACGCAAACCTCTCGGTTTGTTCATAGGTAATTTGTTTTACGATGTGGTCTTCTTCAAAGACCTTTGCCCAAATGCGAAACATATTCCCATTATACAGGAAAATGGCGTGAAAGGCAATCCATTCAGGCGGAAAAAGCAAGCGAAAAATTTAGCGGGCGCGGGAAAGTAATTGACAAACGCGCGCGCAAGGGGTATAATAAGGAAAACGCCGTGAAATTTTCACGGTCGTATTTTATCAAGAAGCGAAAGCGCGAATGCGCAAAGGGGTATTTTATGGCGGATAAATTTTACATGACGTCGGAAGAGAAGGCACAGGCGGAAGAGCGCCTCAAGCATCTTACGACGGTCAAACGCGCTGAGATCATCGAGCGCATTCAGGAGGCGCGTAGCCACGGAGATCTTTCCGAGAACGCTGAGTACGATGCTGCTCGCAACGAACAGGCAGCCCTCGAAGGCGAAATCGCAGAGCTCGATTATCAGATCAAAAACGCAGAGATCATCAAGGAGGTAAGCGATACCTCCGTTGTGCATATCGGCTCCAAGGTTACCGTATACGATGATGATCTCGAAGAGGAGGCAACGTATACCATCATGGGGACGACGGGTGCTGATCCCATGAAGAACATTATCTCGAACGAATCCCCTGTGGGTGCGGCGCTTCTCGGAAAGAAGAAGGGAACGGTCGTTGCCGTAAAGGCCCCCGATGGCGAGTACACGCTCAAAATTCTCAAAATTGAGTAAGCGAGGAAGTATGGAAGATATCATAACGCAACAGGAAGAAAAAGAGCTTCAAGAGCAGGCGCGCATCCGCCGCGAAAAGCTCGCAAAGCTGCGCGGAGAGGGGCGTGATCCCTATCAGATCACGAGCTTTCCCGTAACGGCAAATTCCGTCTCCGTAAAGGGGGAGTTCGAGGCGTGGGAGGGAAAAACCGTTACCGTTGCCGGGAGAATGATGTCCCGCCGCGTCATGGGAAAGGCCTCTTTTTCGCATATCTCGGATAAATTCGGAAGGCTCCAGATCTACGTCACCCGTCAGGATGTAGGTGAGGAGGTTTACGCTTCTTATAAAAAAGATTTCGACATCGGCGATATCGTCGGAGTCGAGGGCTTTGTTTTCAAAACGCAGACGGGTGAGGTGAGCGTTCACGCCACCCGATTCGTGCTACTTTCCAAAGCACTTTTGCCGTTGCCCGAAAAGCACAACGGCCTTAAGGATGTGGATACCAAGTACCGCCTTCGCCACCTCGATCTCGTGATGAATCAGGATGTTCGCGATACGTTCTTCAAGCGAGCGAAGATCATAAGCAGTATTCGCAAATTCCTCGATGATCGCGGATTTATCGAGGCGGATACCCCCATCCTTCTGCCTTTGGAGATCGGCGCGGATGCCCGCCCCTTCAAAACGCACCACAATGCGCTCGATCTCGATATGTATCTTCGTATCGAAACGGAGCTTTACTTAAAGCGCCTCATCGTGGGCGGCTTTGAAAAGGTGTATGAGCTTGGCAGAATTTTCCGCAACGAGGGCATGGATAACAAGCATAACCCCGAGTTCTCTTCCGTGGAAATTTACCAGGCGTACGTGGATTATCACGCCGTGATGGACTTTGTAGAAGAGCTCTACAAATTCGTGGCGAGCGAGGCCTGTGGCACCTTGCAGATCGAATATCAGGGCACCATGCTCGATTTGGGGCATTGGGAAAAGCTCACGATGGTAGAATCGGTAAAGAAGTATTCAGGCGTCGATTTCGATCAGATCGCCACCGCAGAGGAGGCAAGAGCCATTGCCGCAGAAAAGGGCGTAGAGCTTGAAAAAGGGAAGGATACGAAGGGTCACGTGCTCGCGGCATTCTTCGATGCCTTCGTTGAGGATAAGCTCATTCAGCCCACCTTTATTTACGATTATCCCGTGGAGATCTCCCCGCTTGCGAAGCGCAAGCCGGAGGATCCCACGATGACAGAGCGCTTCGAATATTTCATGATGGGTATGGAGATGGGCAACGCCTTCTCCGAGCTCAACGATCCCATCGATCAGGAAAAGCGCATGGCAGAGCAGGCGGAAAGAAAGCGCGCCCAGGGCACGAATGCACAAGTCGATGAGGACTTTATTGATGCCCTCAACCGCGGCATGCCCCCCACGGGCGGCCTTGGCCTTGGCGTGGATCGCCTCGTAATGCTGCTTACGAACAGTGCAAGCATAAGGGACGTATTGCTCTTCCCTACGATGAAGCCGAAGAAATAAATTACGCGCATATTTTACAGCAAGGGGAGAAGCCCGAAAGAAGTGCACATGCCGAAGCTCTATATCGCGGAGATGCTCCGCGCACAGCACAAACATCACGTCTCCTTTCACACGCCCGGGCACAAGCGCACGGGTGCGGATATCACGGAGCTTTCCTATTCCGATTGCCTCTCTTCGCCCACGGGTATTTTGCAGGCGGCTGAGAACGATATCGCAGAAATCCTCGGCGGAGAGCGCAGCTTTATCCTCACGGACGGAAGTACCTCGGGCATCTTTTCCATGGTCTATGCGCTCAAGGCGGCGGGAAAAACATCCCTTGCCGTTCCTGCATATTCGCACCCCAGCGTTTGGCATGCTTGCGAAGTAATGAGAATCAAACCGGTACCCATGCCGCAGACCGTGCGTTACGGAATTCCCCAACAGCCCGATGTTGCCGCACTGGAAGCGGCGCTTGAAGGGGCGGAGGCGATCCTTCTTACTTCGCCTGATTACTACGGCAATATTGCAAACCTTTCTGCGGCGCAGAAGCTATGTGTGCAGGCAAACAAGCCGCTTTTGGTGGATGGTGCACACGGCGGCCACTTGCACCGCGAAAAAGAAGTGTATGCAGGCAGCTATGCGGATATGTGGGTAGACGGTGTTCATAAATCCCTCCCGGCTATGACGCAGGGAGCCGTCGTTTCCGCAAAATCTCAGGGATGGGCGAAAAATCTGCATGCAGGCGTGTTGCGTTTTCGAACCACCTCGCCCTCCTATCCCATTATGGCGAGCGTGGAGTACGCGGTAAAATATCCGCAAAACGATCGCATCAAGGAAGCGGCAAAAGCATTCAAACGCGAACATGGGTGCTACGAAAATGCTGATTGGACGAAAATCCTCGTTCCCTTTGGCAAGGAAGGCCCGAAAGCGGCGGCTTATCTTGAAGCGCACGGCGTATATCCCGAGTTTAACGATGGAAACTATATCATGTTCTACCTCTCTCCCTGTACGAAGGAAAAAGATTTGAAGGTGCTCGGTCGCCTGCTCAAAAAGCTTGCGCGTGGAGAGGTAAAGGAGGATGCGCCTGCAGGGGCGATCCCCATGTACTCGGAGGATGAATGAAACAGCTCCTGCGCTCTACAACCGCATATAAACTTTTCGTTGCGGATGCTATGTGTGCAAGCACCGCGCATACTACGCTCATCGTTTTTCCGGATGAGAAGTACCTGCGCATGCTCCTCAAAGAATGCGCCAAGGCGTTTTTTCTTGCGAAGGAGGGGAGCCGCGTGGAAGCTCTCATCGAGCGCGAGAGCTTTCAAGATTGCATGATCCTTCCAGCAATGGGGGAGAAACTCACGGCGGATACCGCTTCAGCGCTCATCGAAGAGAGTGCCCTGCGCCCTTTAGAGGGCGATAAAAAGCTCTTCGTTCTCGATGCCTTCGAGAACGTAACGCCGCTCGTGCAAAATAAACTTTTAAAGGTGTTGGAAGAGCCGCCGCGCGGCGTTTACTTTTTGCTGGGCGCTACTGCCGAGCACGCGCTCCTTCCCACGGTGCTCTCCCGTGCCAAGCGCTACGTGGTGCCGCCCTTTTCCGAGGAAGCGATTGAAGGCGCGCTCAAAAGAGGGCGTGTGCAAGGCGCGGAGCTTCGCGAAGCGGCTGCGGCGAGCGGCGGGATCTATTCGGTTGCTGAGAGCCTGCTTGCAGGCGGCGGCGAAGAATTCCGCCTTGCGGAAGCATTTTTAGCACAAAGAGATGTTGAAAAACTGTGCCGCGCGCTCGGTGAGCGCAAGGAAGGAAAAGCTTTTTTGGCGGCAGTGAAGCTTGTTTTGAGAGATCTTATGCTACTTGCCGCCGGGCAAGAGCATTATTGCGCAAGAAAGACGGCAGAGATGCAACGGCTTGCGGCGGAATACCCCGTGGGCGCTCTCCTTGCGGCGATCGGGTTCGTAACGGATGCGGAGCGAGAGTTGCAGTTCAATGCGAATGTAGGGCAGGCGGCGCTGGTGCTCGCCCTTCGCATTCGGGAGGAAAAAATAAAATGGCAAAAGTTGTTGTAATAAAATTCAAGGGAAACGGTAAGCCCTATTATTTTACAAACGGAGGTCTTGCGCTAAAGCGAGGGCAAAGCGTAGTAGTGGAAACGGCGCGAGGTCTTGAGGTCGGCTCCGTTGTGCTTGCGGAAAAAGAGGTGGAGGACGGAGCGATCGTCTCGCCCTTAAAGCCCGTCGTGCGCGTTGCAACCGCGCAGGATGAGGAGGTTGTAAAGCGCAACGAGGCGCGTCGCCCCGATGCGATCCGCCTTTGTAAGGAAAAGATCGCCGCGCACAATCTTCCGATGAAGCTCATTGATTGCGAGTTCGCTTTTGATGGCAGCAAAGTAATTTTCACGTTCACGGCAGAGGGGCGCGTTGATTTCCGTGAGCTCGTGAAAGATCTCGCTTCCACTTTCCATATCCGCATTGAGCTTCGCCAGGTGGGCGCGCGCGATGAAACGCGTATTCTCGGCGGAATTGCGCCCTGCGGCAGAGAGTGCTGCTGCGCGGGCTGCATGCCCGAGCCGCAGAAGGTGGGCATTAAGATGGCAAAGAATCAAGGCCTCTCGCTCAATCCGGGCAAGATCAACGGCCTGTGCGGCAGGCTCATGTGCTGCCTTGCGTATGAAGATGAATACTATGCCGGCGTCAGCAAAAAGATGCCCAAGATCGGATCTTCGGCAGGCACGCCCGAGGGCAAGGGTACCGTTATTGCAACGGACATGCTTAAAATGACCGCGCGCTTAAAGATTGAAAAGGAGGGTGCCGTTTTCTACCGCGATTATCCCGTAAGCGAGCTTGCGTTTAAGCGAGGCGGCGAACCCGAAAAGCAAGATAAGGGTGCTTCTGAAGAGAAAAAATCGTAAGAAGACCAAAAATTTTTCCGAAACCCCTTTACGGAAGCGCAAACTTATGATATAATACGGATAAATCTCATGGAGGTGGATTATGGCTCACACGATTACGGATGCCTGCGTATCCTGCGGCGCATGTGAGGCTACCTGCCCTGTGGGCGCTATTGCACCCGGCGATACGACGTACGTCATCGATCCCGAAGTGTGCATTGATTGCGGCGCCTGCGAGGATGTATGCCCTACGGGAGCGATCACTGCTTAACTGAAATATAAGAGGCGGGATTCCCGCCTCTTATATTTTATGTTTCATTTTTCTAAAAAGCTATGCAAGTAATAGAACCGCTGCTCATCGGCAGCTACCAAATCATTCAAGATACGGAAAAATACCGCTTTACTTCCGATTCCGTGCACCTCGCCCGCTTCGTAGCCGCGAAGAAGGGGGAGGTCGTTGCCGATTTCTGTTCGGGGAGCGGTGTAGTGGGGCTACACTTTTTTGCGGAAAACGAAAAGGTTGCCCACGTCACCCTCTTTGAGATGAATGAGGAGCTTGCCGCCATGAGCGCAAAAACGGTTGCGCTCAATGGGCTTGAAGAAGCGTTTTCCGTGGAGAACGTCCGTTTGCAAGAGATCCCAGCGCGTTACACAGAGCATTTTTCTCTTATCCTATGCAATCCGCCCTACGAGCGTGAAGGCACGGGATTTGAAAACGCAAGCGCCGAAAAAGCGCCCTGCCGCAAGGAGCTTTCCCTCACACTGGAAGAGCTTCTCGATAGCGCGAAAAGGTGCCTCAAATTTGGTGGAAGATTTGCGCTCATCCACCGCGCCGATCGGGTGGCAGAGCTGCTCAGTGCCCTCCATGCCCGAAACTTAGAGCCTAAAAAGTTGCAATTCGTTGCCGGGAAAGAGGGGCGAAAGCCGTACGCCGTGCTCGTATGCGCCGTCAAGGGCGGAAAAACGGGGGTGGACGTTTTGCCCACACTGCTAAACGCATGAAGATAGAAAGGAGCCGATATGATTACATTCATCGCAACGCCGATCGGGAATTTGAAGGATATCACGCTTCGCGCGCTCGAGGAGCTTAGGGCGGCAGACGTGATCTTTTGCGAGGATACGCGCCACACCGTACACCTTCTTTCCGCGTACGAAATCAGAAAACCGCTTTTTTCTTGCCACAAGTTTAACGAACGCGAGGCGGCGGAGAAGATGATCGAATTCTCCCGCGAGGGGAAGCGTGTCGCCGTCGTTTCGGATGCGGGCATGCCCGTGATCTCTGATCCAGGAAACGCCGTCTGCCGTATTCTGCGTGAGCAGGAAGAGCCCTACACGGTGCTACCCGGTGCGTGTGCATTCGTGTGCGCGCTTGTGCTTTCCGCCTTCCCTGCTGATAGGTTTACATTCGTAGGATTCCTCCCTGAGAAAACTTCGGAACGCAGAAAGGAGCTAGAACGCTATACCCATGTCCGCAATACGCTCATTTTTCACTGCGCTCCGCAGGATATAGAGGCCTACACGCAGCTGATGTACGAGGTGTTTGGAAACCGGCGCGCGTGCGCGGTGCGCGAAATCACAAAATTGCATGAGGAAAGCGTTGCGTTCGACCTCAAAGAGGGATACCATGGCGAAAGACGGGGCGAATTCGTGCTCCTCGTGGAAGGAGGCAAGGATGAAGAAAATATTCTTTGCACGCTCTCCATACGTGAGCATGTGCAGGCATATATGGAGCAGGGTTACGGTAAAAAGGAGGCGCTCAAGCTTGCCGCCAAAGATCGTGGCGTGCCCAAAAGTGCGCTCTATAAAGAAACTTTGGATCTATAACGCTGCAATGATTCATTTTCACAAAATCACTTTTTGCGGAGTCGGCTCTGTTACATCCGCTTAAAAAATCACAAGAAAAAAGATCACGCCCGAAAGCAAATCCCCCCGGAACTCACGCTCCGAGGGGATCTGCTATATGATAAGGGGGAAAAATTATGAGCTGTTTTGGGGCACGCATGTCTGCGTTCGTTGTGCTTTTATTATAGTACGAACGTGTTGTAAAGTAAAATATATCAGCGAAATTTTTCCAAAAAACTTTTTTCGAATACATGTGTTCAAGACTTGAAAATTTCTTACAATTCACAAATCAAAAAGTGAATAATTCGCAAAAAATAAGTAAAATCGGAAAACTTCACAAAAAGCGGCACAAAAAGCAGCCGAGCACGATTCCTGCAAAATTCGCGAAAAGCGCGATAAGAATGGGGCGTGCGAGCTTTTTTCCGCTTCCGGCGAAGTAGACGGCGGAGATATAAAACACGGTTTCGCTCGAGCCGTAGGCAACGGCCGCGCACCTGCCAATGTAGCTATCCGGCCCGTGGGTGGCAAACAGCTCGGAAAGGAGTGCCGTGGAGCCGCTTCCCGAAAAGGGTTTAATAAGCACGAGAGAGCTGATCTCGGGTGGAATCCCGAGGAAATTGCAGAAGGGCGATAAAAGATCCGTGATCGAGGCGGCGAGCCCGCTCCGCTCAAAGAGCGCGGAAAGCATGAGGATTGCCGCGAGATAGGGAAAGATGGAAAGTATGAGAGGCACTGCCTCCTTCACGCCCTCCGTGAAGCAATCGTAGAGCTTAATCTTCTTAAAGAGCGCGTAGGAAAAGAGTGCAAGAAAGAGAGCCGGGATCACATAAGCTACCCATGTCATACAAGTGGCCTCCTCTTTTGCCTGTTTTCGCCCTCGTGTGCGTGTGCCTTCCGCCCCGTAATCCACACGAGAAAGCCGCCCAAGAGCGTGGAAAAGAGCGTTGCGATCAGGGTGGGCAGGAAGATATCGGAAGGAAAGAGAGAGCCTGCCGCAAGGCGCAGGGCGATCACCGTTGTGGGCAACAGTTGTAGGCTTGTGGCGTTCAACACGAATAGCATGTCCGCGGCATAGCCGTTGTTTTTGGAAAGAAAGCGCTTCGTTGCGCGTATGCCGAGCGGGGTGGGCGCTCCCGGAAGCCCCAAAAAATTTGCAGTGAGATTTCCTCCTGCAAAAAAGAGGGCTTCGCGATCGCCCGAGCGAAAGAGCCTTTTCGTTGCCGGGAAAACTGCTAGCGAGAGCTTTTGCGCAAGGCCGCTTTTTTCAAGTACCTTGAAAAAGCCCAGCCATACACAGTAAGCGGCAAGAAGAGAAAGGGAGAGCAGTGCCGCCTTCTCCCCTCCTTCGAGAAGTGCGGCGAGGAACCCTTCCGGATCGGTAAAAAGAAAGAGGAGGGCGGTGAGCAGAAAAACCGCGGCGAAGATAGCGTTCATTTTTTATCCTACGCCATCGCCCGTACGAATATGATAGCGTTTTGCTTTACATTTTATTTCGCATGCGTTATAATAAAGAAAATTCAGCCATGCAACGAAAAGGAACCGAGCACATGAACACTTACTATATCACCACGCCAATCTACTATCCCAGCGGGAACTGGCACATCGGCCATTGCTACACCACCGTCATCTGCGATGCGCTTGCGCGCTTCCATAAGATGAAGGGAGAGGAGGTATTCTTCCTTACCGGCACCGATGAGCACGGCCAGAAGGTGGAAAAAGAGGCAAAGAGCCGTGGCATTACGCCGCTTGAATTCGTAGATCCGCTCGTTGCTCAACTCAAGGATATGTGGCGCCTTCTCGATATCGGCTACGATCGCTTTATCCGCACCACGGATGAGGATCACGCTGCTTGCGTGCAGCGCATCTACCAAAAACTCTACGAGAGCGGCGATATCTATAAGGCGGAGTATGAAGGTCACTATTGCACGCCCTGTGAAGCTTTCTGGACGCAATCGCAATTAAAGGATGGGAAGTGCCCCGATTGCGGCAGAGAAGTAACTCTTCAAAAGGAGGAGAGTTATTTTTTCCGCCTCTCTAAGTACGCACCCCGCATCCTCAAGCTCTACGAAGAAAATCCTGAGTTCCTGCAGCCGAAATCACGCGTGAACGAAATGGTGAATAACTTCTTAAAGGCAGGGCTTACCGATCTCTGTGTTTCTAGAACGACGGTGAAATGGGGCGTGCCCCTTCCCTTCGATGAAAAGCATTTTTCCTACGTTTGGATCGATGCACTTGCCAACTACGTATCCGCGCTCGGCTACGCTTCGCCGCAGGATGCGCTCTATAAAAAGTTTTGGCCTGCCGATCTACACATGGTCGGAAAGGAGATCGTGCGCTTCCACGCCATTATCTGGCCTGCGCTTCTTATGGCACTTGGCGAGCCCGTACCGAAGCAGATTTACGGACATGGGTGGCTCCTGATCGGTGGAGATAAGCTTTCGAAATCGAAGCAAGATGCAGTAAAGAGCGAGCTTACCGATCCCTACGAGCTCGTGAAACGCTACGGAACGGATGCGGTGCGATATTTCCTTCTCCGCGAAATTCCCTTCGGAAGCGACGGGGAGTACACCAACGAGCGCCTTTTGAACCGCATCAACGCCGATCTCGCCAACGATCTGGGCAACCTCGTTTCACGTACACAGGCAATGATTGCACAAAATTTCTCTGCCCTTCCTGCCCGTGGCCTGCAGGAGGGAACGGATGGCGAGCTGATTGCAATGTGTGAAGAGCTTTTTGCGCGTGTGAGTGCAGACATGGATGCCCTCAACGCGCCCGAAGCGCTTTCCAAGATCTTTGCAGTTATTTCCCGTGCAAACAAGTATATAGATGAAACGACTCCTTGGGTGCTTGCCAAGGATCCCGCAAAGAGAGAGCGCCTCGGTGCGGTTCTCTATAATTTAGCCGAAACGGTGCGCATCTGTGCCGTGTGCCTGCGCCCCTTCCTCACGAAAGCTTCTGCTGCTATTCTCAAAAGCTTCGGCTGCGATGAGAATGCAGGCTTTGATACGCTCAGGTTCGGGCTTCTCGAGGCAGGCACGCCCATTGAAAAAATTCCGCCCATCTTTCCCCGTATCGACGTGAAGAAAGAGCTCGTTGAAGTGGAAAAGCTGGTGGCAAGCATGAAAAAGAGTGCGCCGCTCAAGCGAGAAGCAAATGCCGAAAAGGTTGGCAAAAAGGAGAAGGAAGCGGCAAATGCGGCGGCCAAACCGCTCGTTGCCTTCGAAGATTTCACGAAATTGGAATTGAAAGTGGGCGAGGTGATCGCCTGCGAAAAGATTGCAAAGAGCGAGAAACTCCTTCACGAAACAGTGAAGATCGGAAATGAAGTTCGCTCTGTTGTTTCCGGCATTGCGAAGTATTACACGCCCGAGGAGATGGTAGGCAAAAAGGTCGTCGTTGTTACGAATCTTAAGCCGGCAAAGCTGTGCGGTGTTTTATCGGAGGGAATGATCCTCTGTGCGGAGGATGAAAACGGAAATCTCTCCCTCGTTTCACCCGAAAAGGAAATGGTGAGCGGCGGTACGGTGCGATGATTGATATCCATGCCCATTTTGCAGAAGAGGGGTATGATTTTCCTGCCGAGTGGGAGAAGATTCAGGCGGCAGGCGTGAAGGCGGTAGTGCTCGCGGGCGACAATGTGGTGCATTCCCGTATGCACCGCGATTTTGCAAACGTGCACGACGGCGCATTCTTCACGGTTGGCATTCACCCCGAAAGCGCCGGAAAAATTTTTTTTGAAGGGATGAAAGAGGAACTTAAAGCACTCGCTCTTGAAAAAAAGTGCGTTGCGGTTGGCGAGATCGGGCTGGATTATCACTACGAAGGCTACGATAAGAGCGCGCAGAGAGCGCTTTTTATTGCGCAGATCCGGCTTGCCGCAGAGCTGGGGCTTCCCTTACAGATCCATTCGCGCGATGCCTGCGCCGATACGATCTCTATCCTGCGCGAATTCAAAGATTTTCTCACGCGTGGCTTTTTAATGCATTGTTATTCGTATGGGCAAGAAAGCCTCGAAGCATTTTTAAAGCTTGGGGCATACTTTTCCTTCGGTGGGGTGGTATGCTTTAAAAACGCGAGGCGCGCAGTGGAAGCGGTGGGGGCATGTCCGCAAGAGCGCCTTCTTTCCGAAACGGATAGCCCATACCTCTCGCCATTCCGCGGGCAGAAAAATACGCCGGCAAATATTCCCGTTATCGTGAAAAAACTCGCCGAGATCAAGGGCGTTCCCTTTGCCGCGATGCAAGGTGCGCTTCGCGATAATGCGAAACGGTTATTTCCGAAAATAACAATTTGATCATGCCAACGAAAACATGAAAGATACCTACACATACCAGATCGGCAAAAATTTATATATCAATCTCACCAACCGTTGTTCCAACCGTTGCACCTTTTGTGTGCGCGAGGGCAAGGAAACGTACGAGGGCTACGCGCTTTGGTTGCAGGGCGGTGAGCCGCAGGTGAAGCAGGTGATTGCCGAAATCGGCGATCCCAAGCGCTACGGTGAGATCGTTTTCTGCGGGTTCGGAGAACCTACGTATCGCCTCGAAGCGCTTCTTGAGATCTGCCGCTACATACATGCAAACGGCGGAAAGACGCGGCTCAATACCAACGGGCACGGAAGTGCGATTGCGGGCATGGATATCGCGTGTGCGCTCAAAGGGCAGCTTGATGCGATCAATGTTTCACTCAATGCACCCGATGCGGTAGCCTATGCGGCGCTTTGCCGGCCCCGAATCGAAAACGCTTTCGAGGAGCTCGTTGCTTTCGCACGTGCCTGCAAGCGTGAAGGACTCAACTGTTGGTTTTCCGTTGTGGATTGCATTGGGGAAGAGGCGATTGAAGGGTGCCGAAAAATCGCAAAAGAGGCGGGCATCCCCCTCCGCATCCGCGAGATGATAGAATAAAACGGCAAAGGGCAACCCTTTGGTGGCGCTTCAAAAAACTTAAAGAGCCGAAGAATTTCGGCTCTTCTCATCAGTTGTGAGGAGGGAAAGATCCCTCTAACAGAAAATTTGCGCATACCATGTCCGCATCATGCGAGGAGATCTATGGAAATCCGCGAAATCTTAAATCGGCACGGCTTTGGATTCAAAAAACAGTACGGGCAGAACTTTCTCACCGATAGCAACCTTTTGCGCGCGATCGTTTCCGATGCCGGCGTAAATGAAACTACCACGGTGCTTGAAATCGGTGCAGGGGCAGGTGCGCTCACGCGTGCCCTTGCGGAAAAGGCAAAGCGTGTAGTTTCCTATGAAATCGATCGCACGCTTGAGCCGGTGCTTGCAGAAACGCTGGCAGGATGCAAGAACGTAGAAGTCGTTTTCCGCGATTTCGCACGCGAGCCGCTTGCCGCGATCGAAGAGAAGCTTGGAGAATATGTGGTGGTGGCAAATCTTCCTTACTATATCACAACGCCCCTCGTCATGCGGTTCGTTGAGGATGCGGAAAAGTGCCGCGGCATCACGGTGATGGTGCAGGAGGAGGTAGCCGTGCGTTTTGCAGCAACGGCAGGCACGCCCGAATACGGCGCCGTTACTGCGGCAATCGCCTTAAAGGGCAGGTGTGAAATCGTGCGAAAGGTATCGCGCAATCTTTTCACGCCGCGTCCCAACGTAGATTCGGCGATCGCGAAGGTCACCTTTGAAGAGGGGAGAATTCCCGTAAAGAGCACGCGGATCTATCGCGAGGTCGTGCGCGCCGCATTTGCAAGCCGCAGAAAGACGCTCGAAAACAATCTCATAACGGCATTTCGCCTCTCTCGCGAAGAAGCAAGGCGCGTTTTGGCGGCGGCAGGGATTCCCGAAGGTGTACGGGGAGAAACGCTCACGCCGCAACAATTTGCTGCCCTTGCCGACGTAATGGAACTGCAGTAATTCCGAAATAGGATGATTTCTTAAAGCGCGCCCTTGCTATCCGCACGGCGCGCTTTCGCATAAAAGGGAACTTTAGGGGTTGAATTTTTGAAAAAACGTGGTATAATAAGAATGCGCGGGGTGTACAGAACGGTACGCCAAAACGAACGGGAGGCGAATATGAAATTCACGAGCTTTGATGGAAAGGAAATTTACGTGCACGAGTGGCTGGAAGCGGAAAAGCCAAAGGGCGTCGTGCAAATTTTGCACGGCATGGCAGAACACGCAAAAAGGTACGATGCATTTGCGCACTACCTCAACGCAAACGGATTTATCGTAGTTGCAGATGATCACCGAGGACACGGAAAAACGGATCCCGAGTCCCTTGGCTACGCCCCCGGGAATATGTTTGCCGATACCGTGAAGGATGCGGCACACATCACCGATCATTATAAAAAAGAATACCCCGAGCTTCCGTTCTTTCTTATGGGCTTTTCTTACGGCTCCTTCCTTGCGCAGAGCTATATCGCAAAATACGGCGAAAAGCTTTCGGCGGCAATCATTGCAGGCAGTAGCCACAAAAAGGATCTCGAGGTGTATCTCGGAAGCTTCGTTTCGGGCATGGGGTGCATGTTTTCTGCAAGAAAGCCGGCAAAGCTCATTGAAAAGCTTTCCTTTGGCGCCTATGAAAAGAAGTTCGAAGATCGTGAGTGGCTTTCCGTGGATGGCGAGAACAACAGCGCTTACCGAGAGGATACTTTTAGCGGGTTCACCTGCTCCAACCGTTTTTACAGCGATTTTTTTAAGGGGCTGAGAAGCCTTTACACAAAGGAGTACATCGCAAAGCTTCCCAAAGACCTACCCATTCTTCTTGCATCGGGGCAGAGTGATCCCGTGGGGAATATGGGCAAGGGCGTGAAAAAGCTCTATGAGTTCTACACGGATAAGGCGGGCATGGAGGATGTTTCCATGGTGCTCTTTGAAAATAGCCGCCATGAATTCTTAAATGAAAAAACAGGCCGAGAAACAAAGTGGGGAACGCTTCTCGAATTTTTGCAAAGCGTGCAGGCAAATTCACAAAATTGCGTTTGAAAGCGATCATTGCGTGGTATATAAGTATCAGTGGCTCGCGTGTTTTGGCGCGCTATTGACAAATCAAAAAATATGTGCTACAATGGCACGGAAATAATCAAAAAGAGGTAAAAATTATGATCGATTACACGCTTAGAGGTCTCACGGCAGATGAGCTCTCTTTCAAGGTCAACCCCATGAAGGTTGCGCCCGATACCAAGTTTGAAATCAAGCCCTTCTTCTCCCGCCGCATTCAAACGGCGAAGGAGAATCCGAAGATCAACGTTGTGATTCTTGAATGCAAGATCGAAACGAGCGAGGAGGCACCCAAGCCCTTCAACATGGTGGTCCGTCTTGTAGGTGTGTTTGAGGTGAACAACATGGAAACGGCAGAAGATCGCCGCATCTTTGCGCTCAACGCTACGGAAACGATGTACCCTTACCTTCGTGCAACGGTGAGCTCGCTCACAACGGCTTCCTTTATTGCGCCGCTCAATCTTCCCGTTATCTCGGGAGCCACCCTCTTCCCCGAAGACCGCTCCGCAGAGGGCTTCAATGTGAACTTCGATCCGAAGAACGTGAACTGATCTTAGATAAAAAACAATTCGCCGCCCCGATGGAATTCACGGGGCGGCTCTAATGCCCATCCTTAAGGGGTTTGTGGCTTTGGAAAGGGCAACAATTTTTGCGTTTTCCCGCGCGAAAGGCTTGTTTTTTCCATAAAAATCGTGTATAATCACTTTGGTAGAAAAATAGAAATCAATCAGGAGGAACTATAAATGGCTAAAAAGTATTGTTACCTTTTCAGCGAAGGCAACGCCGGAATGCGCGAGCTTTTGGGCGGTAAGGGCGCGAACCTTGCAGAGATGACGAAGATCGGTCTTCCCGTTCCGCAGGGCTTCACCATTTCCACCGAGGCTTGCACGCAGTACTACGAGGACGGTCGTCAGATCAATCCTGATATCCAGGCCGAAATCATGGCGTACATCGATAAGATGGAAGAGATCACCGGAAAGAAGTTCGGCGATAAAGAGAATCCGCTTCTCGTTTCCGTCCGTTCCGGCGCACGTGCTTCCATGCCCGGTATGATGGATACCATTCTCAACCTCGGGCTCAACGAAGAAGTTGTTGAGGTGCTCGCCACGAAATCGGGGAATCCCCGTTGGGCGTACGATTGCTACAGAAGATTCATTCAAATGTTCTCCGACGTCGTTATGGAAGTCGGCAAGAAGTACTTTGAAAAGCTCATCGATGAGATGAAGGAAAAGAAGGGCGTCACGCTGGATGTTGAGCTCACTGCCGAGGATCTGAAGGAACTTGCGAACCAGTTCAAGGCCGAATACAAGGCACAGCTGGGCACCGATTTCCCCACCGATCCCAAACAGCAGCTCTTCGAGGCGGTTAAGGCCGTCTTCCGTTCGTGGGATAACCCCCGTGCGAACATCTACCGCATGGATCATGATATTCCCTACAGCTGGGGTACTGCCGTGAACGTACAGATGATGGCGTTCGGCAACATGGGAGATAACTGCGGCACGGGCGTTGCATTCACGCGCAATCCCGCTACCGGTGAGAAGGGGCTCATGGGTGAATTCCTCACCAACGCGCAGGGAGAAGACGTCGTTGCCGGCGTTCGCACTCCGATGCCCATCGCCGAAATGGCACGCGTTTTCCCGAAGGTGTACGAGCAGTTCCAGGAAGTATGCAAAATTCTTGAGAACCACTACCGCGATATGCAGGATATGGAGTTCACCGTTGAGAACGAGCAGCTCTATATGCTCCAGACCCGTAACGGTAAGCGTACCGCCGCCGCGGCAATCAAGATCGCTTGCGACCTCATCGATGAAGGCATGATCACCGAAAAAGAGGCGCTCATGCAGATTGATGCGAAATCGCTCGATATGCTCCTTCACCCGCAGTTCGATCCGAAAGCCTTGAAGGAAGCGGATAAGAATAACGTCGTTGGTAAGGGTATTGCTGCTTCCCCCGGCGCAGCAGCAGGCACCATCGTATTCACGGCAGAAGATGCCGTTATCGAAGGCAAGAAGGGCAAGAAAGTCGTTCTCGTTCGCCTTGAAACGAGCCCCGAAGATATCGAGGGCATGAAGTATGCGCAGGGCATTCTCACGGTGCGCGGCGGCCAGACGTCGCACGCGGCAGTCGTTGCTCGCGGCATGGGTACGTGCTGCGTCTCCGGTTGTGGCGATATCAAGATGGATGAGGAGAACAAGCAGTTCATGCTCGCCGGCAAGCTCTTCAAGGAGGGCGATGTGCTTTCCCTCGATGGTTCCACCGGTACGATCTACGATACGCTTATTCCTACCGTTCCTGCAGATCCCAACAGCGGCTACTTCGGCAGAATCATGGAACTTGCCGATAAGTATAAGGCGCTCGGCGTAAGAACGAATGCAGATACCCCCGGCGATGCAAAGCAGGCGGCGGCGTTCGGCGCACAGGGCATTGGCCTTTGCCGTACCGAGCACATGTTCTTCGATGCTGCAAGAATCGGCGCATTCCGCGAGATGATCTGTGCAGATACCGTTGAAGAGCGCGAGAAGGCGCTCGCCAAGATCGAGCCCATGCAGCAGGCAGACTTTGAGGGCCTCTTCGAAGCGCTCGGCGGCCAGCCCGTAACCATTCGTTTCCTCGATCCGCCCCTCCACGAGTTCGTTCCCACCACGGAAGAGGATATCGCCGCGCTCGCCAAGGCACAGAAGAAGACGGTTGCTCAGATCAAGCAGATCATTTCCGATCTTCACGAGTTCAACCCGATGATGGGTCACCGCGGCTGCCGCCTCACCGTCACCTATCCCGAGATTGCCGTTATGCAGACGAAGGCGGTTATGAAGGCTGCGATCGCCGTTGCAAAGCGCCATAAGGATTGGAAGATCGTTCCCGAAATCATGATTCCGCTCACGGGCGAAGTGAAGGAAATGAAGTTCGTGAAGGATATCGTCGTAAAAACGGCGGAAGAAGTTATTAAGAGCAAGCACAAGAAGATCAAGTACGAAGTGGGTACCATGATCGAGATCCCCCGTGCAGCGCTCACGGCAGACGTCATTGCAAAGGAAGCGGAATTCTTCTGCTTCGGCACCAACGACCTCACGCAGATGACCTTCGGTTTCTCGCGTGACGATGCCGGCAAGTTCCTTCCTGCGTACTATGCGAATAAGATTTACGAAAGCGATCCGTTTGCGCGCCTCGATACGACGGGCGTTGGCAAGCTCATGGAAATGGCGGTTAAGCTCGGCAAGAAGACGAATAAGAAGCTCCACACGGGCATCTGCGGCGAACACGGCGGCGATCCTTCGTCCATCGAGTTCTGCCACAACATCGGGCTCTCCTACGTTTCCTGCTCGCCCTACAGAGTTCCCATCGCAAGGCTCGCTGCGGCACAGGCAAATATCAAGAACCCCAGGGGCTAAATATTTAGAGAATCCCTAAAAACGCCATATCGTGTTTCGAGCCTGCATCCAAAAGATGCAGGCTCTATTTGGATTTTAGATTAAGGAGATTTTGCGATATGAAAATCGTAATCGTTGGTGGAGTTGCAGGAGGGGCAACTGCGGCGGCAAGAATAAGAAGATTAGATGAAAACGCAGAAATTATGATTCTTGAGCGTTCGGGGTATATTTCCTACGCAAATTGCGGTTTGCCCTATTATATCGGTGGCGTTATCGAAGAGGAGGAAGATTTGACCTTGCATACGCCCGAAAGTTTTTTTCGCCGCTTCAAGATCGTGGCAAAAGTCAATCACGAAGTAACCGATATCGACGTGCAAAACAAATCCGTTTCCGTTACCGATCTCACAACGGGCAGGCGTTTTACGGAAAGTTACGATAAACTCATTTTATCGCCGGGCGCAAAGCCGATTTTGCCCGATTTCTATATCGAAAACGAAAGAGTGTTCACCCTTCGAACGGTAGAAGATACCCTTAAAATTCACGCCTTTGTAGAGCAAAAACAACCTAAAACCGCTGTCGTGATAGGCGGCGGCTTTATCGGGCTTGAAGTGGCGGAAAACCTCGCTGAACGCGGCATTAAAACGACGATAATTCAACGTGGCAACCATCTTTTACCGGCGGTTGACTGCGACATGGCCTCCTTTATTCACGCGAACTTCCGTCGCTACGGCGTACAGTTGTTGTTAAATGCCAACACGAAGAAAATGAGCGTTATAGGCGATAAGGTTTCGCTTGAACTTGCAAACGAATCAACGCTGAACGCAGACATGGTAGTGGTTGCCGTTGGCGTAACACCCGAAAACAGCCTGGCAAAAAAAGCAGGTTTAGAGCTCGGCTTAAAAGGAGCAATCAAAGTCAACGCAAAAATGGAAACGTCCATTCCCGATATCTATGCGGTGGGCGACGCCGTGCAAGTAAAACATTTTATCACCGAGCAAGATGCGGTGATTCCTTTGGCTGGGCCTGCAAACAAGCAAGGGCGTATCGTTGCCGATAGTATTTGTGGGTTAAACAGCGTATACAAAGGTTCGCAAGGATCGTCCGTGATAAAACTGTTTGATATGACGGTGGCAACCACGGGCATTAATGAGGGCGGTGCCAAAGCGAACGGCATAAATTACGAAAAAGTGATTTTAACGCAAAATTCGCACGCAGGGTATTATCCGAACGCAACGGCAATGACCGTGAAGCTAATTTTTGAAAAGGAAACTTTCAAAATTTTGGGCGCGCAAATCGTTGGCTACGGCGGCGTAGATAAGCGAATCGACGTAATTGCGGCGGCAATACGGGCAGGAATGAAAGCAGACGAATTAAAGGATTTAGAGCTTGCTTACGCTCCGCCGTATTCTTCTGCAAAAGATCCCGTTAATATGGTAGGGTATGTCGTTGAAAATATCAAAAACGGCATTGTAAAGCAGTTCTACTATGAAGAGATTTCTGCTTTGCGTGAAAGAGATGACGTTATTTTGCTTGATACAAGAACGCCGTTTGAATATGATCGCGGGGCAGCAGAAGGGTTTATCAATATTCCGCTCGATGATTTAAGGGCGCGCATAGGCGAACTTGATAAAAATAAAAAAATCTACGTCATGTGCCAAAGCGGATTGCGCAGTTATTTAGCGGCGAGAATCCTCGTACTAAACGGCTTTGAAGCTTACAACTTTGCAGGTGGATTCAGATTATATAGCAGTATCAAAAACGAAGAGCAATTATCCAAACGGTGCTACGCGTGCGGCATGGAGAAATAAAATATGAGAGATATAATTCAAGAAAAACTTTATGAAATAGAAAAGCGTGAAAATATTAAAATTTTACATTGTATCGAATCGGGCAGTCGCGCATGGGGTTTTGCTTCGCCCGATAGTGATTATGACGTAAGATTCATTTACGTGCGTCCCAAAGAGTTTTACTTGAGATTAGATAAAACGCGGGACGTTATCGAGTGGCAGTTGGATGAAACGCTTGATATTAACGGTTGGGATATTAAAAAAACGTTACAATTATTATATAAATCAAATCCAACGTTGTTCGAGTGGAATTCTTCGCCGATTATTTACAGAACGACAAAAGAATGGGGGAGTATTTCTGCGATAATCAACAATTTCTTCGTTGCAAAAGCAGGGCTTTACCATTATTTAAGCACGGCAAAAAGCAATTACAGAGAAAATTTTAAAGGCGAAACGGTTAGATTGAAGAAGTATTTTTACGTACTTCGCCCGCTGCTTGCATGCAAATGGATACTTGCGGAAGGAACGCCACCGCCAATGCTCTTCAAAACACTAATGGAGAAGTATTTAGATGAAGACGTGAAACCTGACGTGTTGAAATTGCTTGATCTAAAAATAAATACGCCGGAAATTACGGAAGGGAAGCGATTTGAAAGAGTGAACGGTTACATTGATGAAAATATTGCAAAAATGGAAAAGGTAATAAAAATGCTTCCCGAAAAGCAAGAGCAAAATTGGGAAGAGTTAAATAAGATTTTCATTGATTTATTATAGTTTATGTTGAAGATACTATAATGAAATAGCGATTTTACTCTCTAAAAAACGAATGAAAAAATTAGAAAGGGATCGTTGCAAGATAGCAAAAATGAAAAAAGAAAACCCCGGCCCTTCGGCGGGGTTTTCTTTCAAGACGCGTTTTATGCATACCATGCCTGCAACTTACTTGCAGAAACGCAATTTTAAGCCCAGTTACTCCGTGGGGTTCATCATATCGCAAAGTTTCACCAAAGAACCCGAAACGGGGAACGCCGCAAGGATCACACAGATAACGAAGAGGATCTGAGGGAAAGTGAGCACAACGGTATCCCAGCCGTCAAAAACGATATTCCCAAGAGCGGGAACCGAAAGCACGAGAAGGCTGAGCACGAGGCTCACGGCGTACACGGCAGCGCGCATCAGATTGAAGGGCTGCAGTATGCGGAAGAGCATTACAAGGCCGCCAAAGGTGAGCCCCATAAGCAGCATAGGGCCGAGTGCTTCCGCAAAGCCGTATGATTCGGGCAGTAGCTGAGAAGCAAGGTATGCAGACATAATACAGCCAATGAGCGTAAGCGCGCCCGGAATGGATCGCGATAGCACGTACGGAATAAACTTACCTTTCACGCGCGCCGTATTCGGCTGGAAGAGTGCCACTACGGCAGAGGGGAGCGCCGCTACGAGCACTTCAAAGAGAAGCATATTGTTCGTTTTGAAAAAGTACGGCGTTGGAGTGCCGCTCATGGTGATGGAGAAACAGATCACGGCGAGCAGTGTGGTGAGAAGCGTCTTCATAATGTAGAGCGCAGAAGAAGCCTTAATGTTGTTGATCACGCGTCTTCCTTCGAACACTACGGAGGGCAGATTCATGAAGTTATTATCCATGAGCACAAGGTGTGAGATATTGCGAGCCGCTTCCGCGCCCGAAGCAACAGAGATCGCACAATCTGCTTCCTTGAGTGCAAGAATATCGTTTACGCCGTCTCCCGTCATACCCACGGTGTTGCCCTGCTTTTTGAGCGTTTTTACGAGGATGGCTTTTTGTTCGGGAGTAACGCGCCCGAAAACGGTGTATTTGTTTGCAAGGTTCTCTACTTCGAGATCGGTAAGACCATCGAGCGAGATGTATTTTTTGGCGTTTCGCACTCCTACGCGGCGCGCTACCTCAGATACGGTTACGGGATTATCACCCGAAATGATCTTGATTTCCACGTCGTTTTCGCGGAACCACTTAATCGTTTCCACCGCGTCGGCGCGCACGTTATCTGCAAGCGTGATGATCGCGGCAGGCTTTAACACGGCGGGGAGCCTATCTTTTACAATCGGATTGGGTGAATAGGCGAGCATAAGCACGCGTAGCCCCGATTGCGCGTACTGCCGAACGATGCGCTCGATCTTAGCAGGAAGCGGGCGCAGGACGAATTCGGGGGCACCCATGACGAAGGTTCCCGCTTCGCCGAAGGTTACGGCAGAGAGTTTGCGCTTGGAGGAGAAGGGGAGGATCTGCGTTGCCGCGAGCGTATCGGAATGGCCGAAGCGCTCCCGAAGTGCGATGGACGTTTGATTGTTATCATCGAGGGCGAGCAGCATGCTACCCATAATCTCATCGAGGCTGGCGTCTGCGTAATTTCCGAGGAGCATACAGTCGTTTACCTGCATGCGTCCGTCGGTAATCGTACCCGTTTTATCGAGGCACAGCACGTTTACGCGCGCGAGTGATTCAAGGGAATACATATCCTGCACGAGAGTGCGTTTTCTGGCAAGGCGCCCCATGCCCATTGCCATTGCGAGCGAGGTGAGAAGAAGAAGCCCCGAGGGGATCATGCCGATAACGACGGCGCCCGTGAGCATAATGGATTCGGAAATATCGCCGCCCAAAGCGTGCCAGTTTACCCAGAACATGGCTGCCGCAACGAGGGGGATGAGAACGCCGATCGCGCGGATAAAGAGGCGAATGGAGTTCATGATCTCCGATTTCGGTTTCTTATATTTCTTTGCTTTGGAGGTGAGAGAGTTGAGGTAGGTTGCATGCCCCACCTTTTCTGCGCGCACGCGGCAGGAGCCGCTTGAGATAAAGGAGCCCGCGTAGAGGATATCACCCGGCTGTTTTTTCACGGGAAGCGATTCTCCGGTAAGGAGGGATTCATTCACTTCCACGTTGCCGTCAGCAAGAATACAGTCGGCAGGAACTTGGTTACCTGTTTCAAGCAGAACCACATCGTCGAGCACCAACTCGCGCAAAGGAATTTCTTGCCGCACGCCGCCGCGAATTACCTTCACGGTTGAAGAGATCAGCACGGCAAGCTTATCGATCTGCCTCTTTGCAAGGATCTCCTGCAGAATGCCGATTCCAAGGTTTGCCGCAAAGATTGCAACGAAAAGGAACTGCGAGATGGGCGCGCCGGCATAGAGCAACGCAAGGGCTACAACGAGGCAAAGGAAGTTAAAAAACGTGCAGATATTGCCTACGAAGATGCTCTTATAAGACTTCGAGTACCGTTTGTTGACGTCGTTGAAAAGAAGCTGCTCCACGCGGAGGAAAACCTCGTTTGCGGAAAGCCCTTGATCAAGAGCAGGCGTAAAGCGCTCCACCTCTTCAGAGGAGGGAATGTGTTTTGCTCGCAGAAAGCGCTTTTGCAGTTTTTTATCCCGAAGGAGAGAGGGTTTTGCCGTTCCTCCGGCGAGAACGCGGGAAGAGAAGGGCACCTTTTCACCGGCGGAAAGCTCATCGAGCACTTCATGCTCATCGAGCGCTTCGTTTTGTATCGGTTGGGTATCCAAAAAATTACCTCCGAGGGCATGGGTATGCCCTACTTAAGCATATTATAACACAAATACGCAAGAAAAGTCAAAACTTTTTTCGCGGAACTTCTTTCTCTAAGTGCTTTCGGAGGAGGGAGGCACGCTTTCATTCCCCAATTTACATTTCTGCCCCTCAAATTCTTGCGCTTTTGTTAAAAAAGGAGTATAATAAGGAAAAAGCTTTCGAGGTAGTAAGATGATCGATATCGCTTTCCTTCGCGCGAATCCCGAAGCGGTGCGCGAGAACATGAAGAAAAAGTATCAAGAGCACAAGCTTCCCTTGGTTGACGAGGCGATCGTGCTCGATGAAAAGCGCCGCGCTCTTCAAACGGAGGGCGATGCTCTGCGTGCATCCCGCAACACGCTCTCCAGGCAGATCGGCGCGCTCATGAAGGAGAAGAAGCTGGAGGAAGCGAATGCAATCAAGGCGCAGGTTGCCGCTAACGCGGTACGCCTTGAACAGATCGAAGCAGAGGCATCCGAGGTAGCAGAGAATCTTAAGCGCACGATGATGCGCATTCCCAACATGATCTCTGCGGATACGCCTATCGGCAAGGATGATTCCGAGAACGTGGAGCGTATGCGTTGGTTGGAAGCGAAAGTGCCCGAATTCGAGGTTCCTTATCACCTCGAAATCCTCGAAAAACTCGCAGGAATTGATATTGATAGTGCACGCAGAACGAGCGGACAGGGCTTCTACTACCTAACAGGTGATATTGCCCGCCTTCATTCTGCCGTGCTTGCATATGCCCGTGATTTCATGGTGGGCAAGGGATTCACGTACTGCATTCCGCCCTTTATGATCCGCGCAGAAGTCGTTTCGGGGGTGATGAGCTTCGAAGAGATGGAGGGCATGATGTATAAGATCGAGGGAGAGGATCTCTACCTCATAGGCACCTCAGAGCACTCCATGATCGGGCGTTTTATGAACACTACCATTGATCCGCAAACGCTCCCCCTCACGCTCACGAGCTATTCTCCCTGCTTCCGCAAAGAAAAGGGCGCTCACGGAATCGAAGAGCGCGGCATCTACCGTATCCACCAATTTGAAAAGCAGGAGATGATCGTCATCTGCAAGCCCGAGGAGAGCGAGGATTGGTATGAGAAGATGTGGAACTACACCGTGGAGCTCTTCGTATCCATGGAGATCCCGGTAAGAACGCTCGAGTGCTGCTCCGGTGATCTTGCCGATCTCAAGTATCGGAGTGTAGATGTTGAGGCATGGTCTCCCCGTCAGAAGAAATACTTCGAGGTGGGCTCTTGCTCCAACCTTACCGATGCGCAGGCGAGAAGGCTGGGGATCCGCTATAAGGCAGAGGGCGGAAACAAGTTCGCGCATACGCTTAACAATACGGTAGTCGCTCCTCCGCGCATGCTCATTGCATTCCTTGAAAATCACCTTCGCGCCGACGGGAGCGTGTATATTCCCGAAGTCTTGCGTCCCTATCTGGGCGGGCAGAAGGAGATCGTGCCCAAGAAGTGAAATACGTATTTTTCGATATAGAATGTGCGTGCGTCTATAAAAACGCCGCCAAGATTTGCGCCTTTGGGTACGTTGTCACCGATGAGCATTTTAACGTGCTCGCGCGGGAGGATATTCTCATGAACCCGAAGGGGAAATTCCACTTGACGGGGCGCAAAGGCAGCGAGGGGCTGGTGCTTCCCTATGAATACGAGGATTTTAAAAAGTATCCGCCCTTTCCGGTCGAACATAAAAAGATCAGGCAGCTTTTGGAAGATAAGGAAGCCATCGTTCTCGGGCATGCTACCGTCAACGACGTGAATTATCTCAACCTCGAAACGAAGCGTTATAAGTTGCCTTCGCTGAAATTCGAATTCCATGATACGCAGTTCTTCTGGATGAACGTTACGGGGGAATATACACGTCAGGTGGGGCTTGGAATTATGGCAGAGGCGCTCGGGGTAGAGTTTACGCCGCACAGAGCGGTGGACGATGCCTACGCCACCATGCGCGTGTGTGAAGCACTCTGCAAGCGAGAGGGTGTGAACGTAGCGGGGCTCATCGAGCGGTACGGTATTCGCGGCGGAATGCTGGAAAATTACCACATTCGCACGGCGGGCAGTGTAGGGCTCAAGCAGTTTCTTGCCGATCGCGAGCGTGAGCGCGAGGAATACCACCGTGCCCACGAGGAATTTTACCGCTATGTGAACAAGTACATGCACCGCCGCAAAAAGGGTGGGAAATTGGAGGGCAAGATCTTCTGCTTTGCCAAGGATGTGGAAATTGATGTTCCCATGTCCGTGAAGCTGGTGGCAAGCATCTTCAATTCGGGCGGCAAATACACCTCGCACCCCGCCGCCTGCAACGTGTATATCGCACGTGACGAAGGCGGCACGCGCTTTGAGAGCGCCATCAAAAGCGGCGCCGCATTCGTGCCGCTGGAGAGCTTAAAAGAGGCGCTGAAACAGGCGTAACCGCTATGCAAAACCTACCCGAACAATTTATCGATCGCATGAAAAAAAGGCTGGGAGAGGGGTTCCCCGCCTTTTTGCGCGCTTATGAAAATCCTCCCTATAAAGGGCTTCGCGTGAACACGCAGAAGATCTCGAAAGAGGAATTTTGGGCAATCTCCCCAATTATGCTCGAACAGGTTCCGTGGGCTGAGAACGGTTTCTATATTACGGCAGAAAAAGCAGGCGCGCATCCATATCACTTTGCAGGGCTTTACTATTTGCAGGAGCCTTCGGCAATGTGCGCGGCCCCCATGCTCGAAATAAGCGCGGCAAAACACGTTTTGGATCTCTGCGCGGCGCCCGGTGGCAAGACTACGCAGATCGCCGCACGAATGGATCGCGGCGCAATTCTCGTTGCGAATGAAATTGATGGGAGCAGAGCGAAGATATTATCGCAAAATATAGAACGTCTTGGCATTGCCAATTGCGCCGTAACGAACGCAACGCCGAAGCAGCTTGTTGAGAATTTCCCGGAGTACTTCGATGCTATTCTTGTGGATGCACCCTGCTCAGGCGAGGGGATGTTCAAAAAGGAACCGAATGCACTTACGCATTGGAGTCCGCAGAACGTAGCCCTGTGCGCCGCACGCCAGAAAGAAATTTTGGATGATGCGGCAAGCATGCTTACAAGCGGCGGTGAAATCGTGTATTCCACATGCACCTTTGCCGAAGAAGAGGATGAATGGCAGATTGCGGATTTTTTGAAGCGACACCCTGAATTTGCGCTCCTCGAAATAAAAAAGATCCTTCCCCATGAAGAAAGAGGAGAGGGGCACTTTGCAGCGAGATTGAAAAAGATTTCTCATTCATCCTTGCAGAGGGAAGCCCCTAAAATAAGAGCGTATCCTCTGCGGGTGAATGCGCAGGCAGAGAAGGCGTACCGCGCCTTTGCGGAGGACTTCTTTGTAAGCGCTCCGCAGGGAGCCATAACAACGCTTAGCGACGGTAGAATGTACCTCGTGCCTACAGGCATGCCCGCATTCGACGTTCGCGTTATGCGCCTCGGCGTGGAGCTCGGAGAGTGGGATGGAAAGCTCATAAGGCCAGCCCATGCCCTTGCTATGGCATTTGGAACGCACGCACGGCGAAAAGTAAAACTTTCCCTTGAAGAAGTAAAAAAATACCTCCGCGGTGAAACGGTGGAAGCGGAGGTTGAAAACGGCTGGTGTGTAGTTTTTGTGGAAGAATTCCCTCTTGGGCTGGGGAAAGCCGTGAACGGCACCGTGAAGAATCATCTGCCGAAGGGATTACGGTTGGTTCGCGCGTGAGTGCGCATGCAAAAATTATAAATGAAAAACAGCGGCTTGAAAACGGTTTTCTATTAGGGATTTTTAAACAATATAATAGGATAGCAAAACTTTTGCTATCCTTTATTTTTAGCTCCGCAAAATACTCGGCTTTGTTTGCAAAGTATAGTGTGCTATACTTTTATGTCGAAAATTTTAACAACAAGTTAAATGCTTTGCGGCTTAAGAAGCAAAAGCAAAAATAACTAATAAAAGATAAAAAATAGGAATAACCGAAGATCCACAGAAAAAAACCCAAAGAATATAATCAAGGTGAAATGCTCCTAATGGATTCAATAATATTATTAACGTAATTAAACAACCATAAAATACCGATATTAAAATAGTGGGGAATATAATACGTTGCTTTTTGGTAAATTCTTCTTTGTTACCAAGTTGAAAATACATAAGATAAATCATATGTAGGAAGCAAACAATTCCGCATAAAATATTAAGACACGTTTTATTAAATAAAAAATAAAGACAAAACGAAATAGTTGTTAACAAAACGCCTAAAACTATTGCTATAATTTGTTTTTTTGTAAATCCTTTTTCTTCCATTATTATATATTTGAAATTATAAAATTTTATTATTCAAAATCCCTTATAGCGACGCCATAATAACTTATCTTCTTTAATTATACTCCCCTCTCCCGAAAGGAGTCAGGATTTTTTCACGATAAATTTTGAATTTATAAAACTTATATTACTCTTTTTTTTCTTCGTTTTTTTCGTTTTTTTGTTTCTTGAAAAAGCTTGACAGCTGCTCGTCATAGCACCCGATAATGCAATAAATCAATCCAAGTGGTACACCTATAATAAGCAAAAAGCCCCCCAAAGCATCTTCGAATATAAATGCTCCCATGAAAGCAATCATCAAGAAAGCAAAGCCAAGCAACATTTTTTTTCAGTCCCTTCATATTGTAAGATCTCCTCTCGTATTGTTCAAGCAAACAAAAGGAAGCCCTCTTTGGAAAGCTTCCGAAGCCTGTATACAAGCTCCCCTTTGTTCAGTTGTACCTAATTGTAAACCTTTCTATATGAATTTGCAAGCGTTTTTCAATCTTTTCATCCGTAAAAGAAAGCTCGACTTTAATAAGTCGAGCTTTCTAAGTTATTTAATCTAAATCCCTAAGGGAAGAGCGCTAAGCCGCCGTTTTTGTTGTTCTTACTCGTTGTAAGGATCGTTTTCATCCATAGGCTCAGCTACGGGCGCTTCGGCAGGCGCCTTCTCTGCTGCAGGCGCTTCTGCCTTCGCAGCTGCTTTAGCTGCCTTCTTTTTGCGCTTCGGTGCGTTCTTTTGCTTGAACCACACGTATACTCTGCGAGCGATCACCGTGCATACTGCGAATGCAAGCGCAACTACGAGCAGGATGGAGGAGACGTACATAGCAATGTTCATCTCCGAGCCGTCGCTCTCCTCTTCGGTCGTGCTATCGCTGATTGAAGAATCGCTATCTCCACCAAGATCGGCAGGAGCAACCGTAACCTCGTTTTCATTATAGCTCATGAAGAGGGAAATGGTGGAGGTGCTCTTTAAGGAACCATCCGGGCTGAAGAGCAATCCTTCGAGATCGGTGCAGTAGAACCACATCATCTTATGTTCGTTGGTAGACTGCACATAATTCTGCCAAGGATTACCAAGATCTTCTTCATCAAGCGTTGCGTCATATCTGAGATAATCGGGCGAATCGTAGAAGGTGAACGCGTAGTAGAGTGCGAGGGGATTTCCGTTAGCATCTACGTTGGGAAGATCATCGCCCGTTTTGAGGCCGAGCTTATCCTTCATCGCGGTAGCGTAATCGTTCATGAGGCCGGAGAAATCGGCTACCGAGCTGGTGGAGCAGCGATCGAAGAATACGTAGCTGCCGGCAGCCATCGTAGCCTCGTTCTTGCCTACCGTTGAGGCATCGTCCTCACGGGCGCCTGCCCAAAGCTCAAGGCGGTAATCCTTTGCCTTATTTCCCGTTTGCAGATAGAAGGAAACGGTTACCCATTCGCCGCTTGCTTCCAGCTCACTGCTACCCTCTACTTTGATAACGGCTTCGTAGCCGGAGGAAGCAGGGCCCACGTAGCGAACGCCGGCATCACCGAGCTTGTTCTCGGGGATATTCTTCACAACTTGCGTGTACGCATCGGTTTCCTCATCGTAGTAGGCGTAGAAGTTGCCGTTGTTGTAATAGTACGCAATCGAACCGTCAGATGTAACGAGGTTGCCGTCGTCATCTTTATCGTAGTTATAAAGGTTGGCGTAGTAGGTGGGGTTTGCGGAGGTATCGGTTGCCTTCTTGTAGAGGCCGTTATCCTCGAGCGTATAGAGGATATCCGAAACCTTATCGAAATCGTCTGCCGCGGGATCGCCTTTCACGATGTTGCCGTCATCATCGTACCAATAGGTAACGGAAGGAAGGGAGTTGGCGAGCGTGTTGTTCTTATCGTTGATATCGGAAACATCGATAAGGTAGAGATAAGCAACTGCATTTGCCGAAAGCTTTACGCGCACGGAGACGCGGCGCGCCGCATTTTGAGAAAGAGAAGCCGTCACAGCATAGTAACCGTAAGAGGGTTGCGCTTCACTGCTCGTATTCATGATTGCAAGGGGCTGGTATGCAGGATTTGCTGAGGAATTGCCGTTGCCGAAGAGGTTCTTCCACCAAACGGTGCTATCCGAAACATTGCCTGCCTTATCGTTCAGGTAAGCCTTCCATGCGGGGAGAGCGTCTTCATCTTCCGCTTGCTTCATATAGTTCTCGGCGTACTGGTGAGAAAGAAGGCCGGTGTAGATTCCGTATTCCTCTGCAAGCTGCGCAGGGCCGGGGTTGGGCAGGTCGCTTTCCGTGATCCAATTGCTTCCGGCGAGCACGCCAGTGTAGTTAGCGGGAGTGGAAAGTCCCTTCTCAAGCGGGTAAACCAAGGTGGCTTCGTCGAAGCGGGAGGAATCGCTTACCGATGCGGTGAGGGATGCCTTCTCTGCATACGCGCTCGTTGCGGCGTATTCGTACTGTGCTTTGGTGAGGTAGCTGGTGCGGAAATCCGCAAATGCTGCGTAGCCATCCGCATAATCTGCTTTAGTGGTATCTGCAATCGAGGTGGGGCCGTAGGTAAGTTCAATGTGGAAGGATTTCACATCGTCCGTCGTGTTCTCCACGAAGAAGAAGCATTGCACCCAGCCGTCGTAAATATCCTTGTTGTTATCGTTGATGTTGATTTTATCTACCGTCGTGGAGTCGAAGGGGGCGATAACCGTTTTCACCTTGCTCTGGTCATCCACGAGAATGGCGCCCGCGCCCATCTTGCCTGCGCGGATTTCACTCGTTTTCACGAAGAAGGAAACGAGGATGCGCTCGTTGGGATTCACCTCGATCTTCTGCAGTTTCGCGGTGTACGCTGCGCCGTTCGTCGAGAGGAGCATGATGATGTTATCCTGATCGAAGGCCTGCGGGTAGTTCGCAAAATCGTTTTTGAAGATTTCCTTGAGGTAGCCGTTATTCGTTGCTTGGATCTCGTTGTAGCTGAGGCGCTTTGCAATGTTGCCGCGCGCTTCATCACTTTCGTTGTCACGCCCGAGGGAAGGATCGATCTTCTCGGAAGTGAACGCCTGGCTGCCCGAAATTTCTTCGGTGAGGCCGATGGTCTCCTGGATCGCGAGCGGCTTGAGCTCGTGGGAGAGATCAAGTGCATACATGAACACGCCCTTGGATGCGCCCGTATCGTTATCGGTTGCGGAGAAGATCTTCTCATCCTTCTTGCTGTTCAAGGTGCAGAAATTCTTTTCGGGCTGATTGAGGTTGTTATCGGTTACGGCTTCAACGTAATCGTCGTTGGTAATGAGCTCGCATTCAACGTCGTCAAAGAATGCGTATCCGTCCACCGCCTCGTAGCGGTAATCGGAGGCGCCCTGTCCGAGGCCGAGTACCACGCGGAAGGTGGTGGCGGCGAAGGTGTTGGCACGAACGTAGATCGTGTACTGCTCCCAAGTATCCTTCGTGTTGATATTTTTGATCTGCATCTGATCGAGCGTGACGCCGCCAACAGTATTCGTTACGCCGATGTAGGCGCCGGCACGTGCGGTAACTGCGAGATCATCGTTCGGGTTCGAGTTCGCGGCATAGTGATAGAGCTGGGAGGTGCGCACCCAAACGGAAAGGCGCGCTGAAGCCCCTGCGGGAACGGTGATCGTCGTGGCGGCAGTATAGAACTGTGCCGTACCGCGCACGCTGTCGGAAGTGCGCTGGTTATGGATCATGAGGATGCTCGAATCGCCGTCGGAGCCGTCGGTAGCTCTGCCGTCCTTCTTGTGAAGATCAAGCGCCTTTCCCTTCCCTGCGATATCTTTGAAGTTCTCCACGTCCTCAAGGTCGATGGAATACTTGTAATCGTCATAGAGCTCGAAGTCGGAGGAAGAATCGATATCGTAGTAATCGTAGAATGCAAGGCGGTCGTAGATGCTCGCATCATCCCAATACTTCACGGCATTTGCAATTACGGTATTTGTCAATTCGGGTTCATCCTCGCGCTCATCCTCTGCGGGGATGAGGGAACGAGTGGAAACGGCGAGCTTATCCCACTCGGCAACATTCACGATACCGGAGCTCGCATCCGAAGCGGGCGAGCCGGAAGAGAACGTCCAGTCCGTGGGCGAATTGATGAGATCGCGCTTCTCATCGAACACATCCTCGAGCATCTCGTTGTAATACTCGAAGTTGCCGTTCTTGAGCAGCTGGGTATCAACGGGAAGAGAGGGATTCTTTCCTTCCTCTTCTTCCGGGTCGCCTGCAGTCGTGCAGGCGGAAACAATCCCCAGCGTAAGGGTTGCGGAGAGAAGCAAGCTAAGCGTTCCGACGAGGCGCTTCCTGCCCTTTCCAAAGTCAAAGAATTTTGCCATATAACACCTTTGTTTCCTTGGCCGCAACGTGCAATAAGCTGCACCGTGCAACCGTTATTTTTCTAGAAATTCTTTTCTATTTTAATATAAAACGCCATTCTATGCAAGCAGTTTCGAGGGAAATACTTAAAAAAAGCAAAATTTTTTTCCATTTACACACACTTTTCATGAAGGCGCGGCGATTTGGGTGTGCTCACCCGGCGATCTTGCTCCCCAAAGAGGTGCAATCCGTGGCTATAAAAAAACGCGGTTTTCCATGCCGAAGGCGGCGAAAATCTGTAAACGGTGCGCACAGATTCATACATATGACCAAGAAACGAGCAACTTATCTTTTTGGCGGAAGCGCCGTGGGAGTGGCGAACGGACTTTTCGGCGGGGGCGGCGGCATGATCGCCGTGCCCGTTTTGAAAGCGGCCGGAAGAAGCGCACCCTCTGCGCATGCAACCGCAATCGCCGTCATTTTGCCGGCTTCCATTGCAAGTGCTGCCGTTTATCTGCTGCACGGATTCATTCCTCTTGCACTATTTTTACCCGTTGCCCTCGGCGTTTTGTTGGGTGGTTTTTTGGGTGCGAAGCTGCTTGCGCGTGCTTCCGCAAGCGCCGTTACCATCGCCTTTGCTGCACTCATGCTCGCCGCGGGATTGAGGATGCTTTTTTAATGGCGTTTTTAATCTTCTTCATTTGCGGGATTGCCGGAGGGGTGCTCGGCGGCATGGGTATGGGCGGAGGCACGGCGCTCATACCGCTTCTTACCATTGCGTGCGGTGTGCCGCAGCCCGTGGCGCAGGGGCTTAATCTCGCCTCATTCCTACCCATGTCCGTGCTTGCGCTCTCCGTTCACGCAAAAAGCGGGCTTCTAAAATGGGAGGGAATCGCCTTTATCGTGGTGCCTGCATTTATCTTCTCCGTGCTCTCCTCGCTTTTGGCGGCGGCGCTTCCGGCGGCGGCGCTCAGAAAAGGGTTCGGTGCCTTCCTCGTTGTGCTTTCCTTCTTCGAATTGCGTACAACTGTCAAAGAAATGAAAAAAAGTAACAAATAGCCCAAAAAAAGTTTTTAAATGCAGAAAAAATTTTCAAAAAGGGTATAGACAAACGGCAAAATCCGTGGTAGAATGATAGCGATTTTTATAGAATAGGGTAATTTTTCGAAAAAACAGCCGATTCGAAACTACCGGCGGACATAAGGTCCGTAATAACGGAAGGACGGGATAAATATATGGAAAAAATCGGCATAATCGATCTTGGTTCAAATTCCGCAAGGCTCGTCATTATCGAGATGCTCGGAGATGGCCATTTTATGGTTGTGGACGAGCTGAAAGAGAGCGTGCGCCTTGGCCAGGATATGGATCGCGACGGGTTCCTTAAGCCGCAGAGAGTTGCGGAAACTATCAAGACGTTGAAGATGTTCAAACGCCTGTGCGATGCCACAGGCGTGGGGCGCATTATCGCCGTTGCAACGGCGGCGGTTCGTCGCGCCAAAAATCAGCGTTCCTTCCTCGATGAAATTCAGGCAACGTGCGGGATCCGCGTGGAAGTTCTCTCCGAAGAAGAGGAGGCGACGCTCGTATATCGAGGCGTCATCAACTCTATGGATGTGCCCAAGGGCATCATTTTAGAAATCGGCGGCGGAAGCACGAAGGTCATCTATTACAATCGCCGCACTATCTTAAATTATGCAACGCTGCCCTTCGGCGCCGTTACGCTCACCGATCTTTTTGCCGACGACGGAGTTTCTCCTGTGGAGCAGACTGCGCGCATCGAGGAGTTCTTCACCGAGCAGTTTAAGAAGATCGAATGGCTTTCGCAGGTGGATCCCGATACGCAGATGATCGGCGTAGGCGGTTCTTTCCGAAACCTCTACAAGATCAACCGCATCGTGCGCAAGTATCCCCTCAGCGTCGTGCACAACTACCAGTTTACAACGGAGGATTTCCGCTCTGTTTACGAGATGGTGCGCGTTTTAGACGTAGAAAAGCGTATGCGCATCCGTGGGCTATCTGCCCACCGTGCGGATATCATGCCCGCCGCGCTCGCCATCATCAAATCGTTTACCGATTATCTGCATATTGATAGCTTCACCGTGGGCGCTTGCGGTCTGCGCGAAGGGATCATGGTCAACACGGCGATCCCTCAAACGACGGAACGCCCCATTTCCGATGTGCTTTCTTATTCGCTTAACACCCTTGTTAAGTATTACGGGTGCAACGAAAAGCATGTGGAAAACGTTGTGCATCTTTCCATTCAGCTCTTCAAACAGCTTCGCGTGTTGCATAAATTCCCGCGCGTGTATCTGAAAGTGCTCAAGATTGCGGCGAGCCTGCACGATGCAGGGCAGTGTGTTCGTTACTACAATCATCAAATGCACAGCAGATATATGGTGCTCAACAGCAATATTTACGGCGCAACGCATCGGGAGATCGTGCTCGCGGCGTTCGTTGTCGGTTGC
The DNA here is from genome assembly GCA_017507045.1 of Clostridia bacterium. GTDB lineage: Bacteria > Bacillota > Clostridia > Christensenellales > Borkfalkiaceae > Gallimonas. Next base: position 36,307 of record JAFWBP010000004.1, read on the forward strand.
CACCGCAAGGAAGATCTCGCACCTGCCGAATGGAATCGCTATAAGGATATCGTTTCCGATGAGGATATGGAGATCGTGAGAAAGCTTGGCGTTCTCCTCCGCATTGCAGAGGCACTCGATCGCAGTGGGCTTGGTATGGTGAAGGGGATCAATTGCGATGTACTCGGCGATTCCGTGATCATGAAAACGGAGCTTGCCGGTGATGCCGCCCTCGAAATCAAGCAAGCCATGAACGCCGGCCCGGAGTTCAAGCGCGCCTTCAGAAAGAATTTGGATGTTCTGTAAGCTCGCAAATTTCTTTTTCGGGAAGCCGCATGCAGGACATGGTATGGGCAAAGAAGCCCGCGAGGGTACACTGTGCAATTAATTTTAGCAAGCAATTCACCCCGCAGGAGGGAATTGCTTACACAACTCGGATATCAATTTATCGTAGAGCCCTCTTCGTTCGAGGAACGGGAAAGGGGGCTCTCCGCACACGATACGGCGCTTTTCTTTGCGCGGGGGAAAGCGGAGGAAGTGTTTTCCCGTTTTCCTCTTTCCGCAGTGCTTGGCGCCGATACCGTTGTAACTTTAGGTGGCGAGATCTTCGGCAAACCCAAAGATCAAGAGGATGCAAAGCGCATGTTGCGCCTTTTGAGCGGAAAGGAGCATGCTGTTTTAACAGGTGTATGCCTGATTGCGCCCAACTATCGCGAAGAGGCAATCGTTGCCACACACGTTGTATTTCACGAGCTCTCCGAGGAGGTCATCGCGGCGTATGTTGCGAGCGGGCTTCCTCTCGATAAAGCTGGGGCATACGGCATTCAGGATGGCCGGCCGCTTGTGAAAGAAATTTACGGAAGTTACACAAACGTTGTGGGGCTCCCCACGGAAAAGGTGGGTACCATGCTCGCAACAGCGCTTAGAGGTACGAGATGATAAAGCTTGCAATCGACTTCGGGACGGCCGTCACGAAGATCTTCAGAATCGGCAGTGGGATTGTGCTTGCCGAGGCAACTTGCCTAACCGTTTCTAAAGAGACGGGTGGAATCCGCGCATACGGAAATGAGGCAAAGCGCCTTTTAGGCAAAACCTCCGAGGTCAGTGAAATGATTTTCCCCGTCTACGAGGGGGAGATCGTGAGCGAGCGCTATGCGAGCGCGCTACTTTCCTACTTCCTTGGCAAAGTTGCAAAAAGTGCTTTTGCGGTGGAAGCGCTCTTCTGTGTCCCCTGTGGCTGCACGGAGGAATCGCGAGAAAAATATTTTCGCGTTGCAAAGGCAGCGGGGCTTTCCCGCATCAGCTTTGTGGAAACGCCATATCTCGTTGCGCTCGGGCAGGATGTTCCGCTTTCCGAATCCAATCCCGTGTTTGCCATTGATTTCGGAGCGGGGAAAACGTCGCTCGCAGTTTTATCGCTCGATGGCATCATCGCCGGCATTTCAATGAGCGTGGGCGGCAACAATATGGATACCCACATCATCGATCATATAGCCGAGCGCTTTAACCTTAAGATCGGGCCGCAAACGAGCGAGAAGCTGAAAAATTCGATCGGGAGCCTGCTCCGCGGCGATAACCAAAGCACCGTCGTCAACGGGAGGGATGTATCTTCAGGAAAGCCCCGCTCCGTCACCGTTTCCTCGGGTGATATTTTGTTTCCCGTACAAGTTTACGTGGATAAAGTTATTGAATACGCCGAGCTCGTTTTGCGCAAGCTTCCCGCGGAGGTTTCCGCGGCTATGTGCAAGAGCGGAATTTTCCTCTCGGGCGGCGTTACGGCGCTGGCAGGCTTCGGAGATTATTTTGAAGAGAAGCTGCAAATGGAGGCACACCTTTCTGCCGATGCGCTCACAACGATCGTGCTCGGTGGCGGCAGAGTGATTGGCAGCGGCGCGTTGATGAGAAAGATTTCTATGGAATAACAGATGCCAAAAATTGTTTGACATCTGCGAAAAAAATGATATAATAATAGCGAAATAAGGCGTTGAAGCGGAAGAGACGCGCCCAATGCGATCCGTATCAGAGAGGAGCTCCTTGGCTGAAAGTGCTCCATGGGTAGCGGTGCGTTATTCCCCCGTGAGCTGCTCCTCCGAAAAGAACTTTAAGAGGAGTCGTATCCCGCGTTAAGGGGAATAAGGCGTATACCGTGTCTGAATCCGGTAGGCGTGAATGCAGGTGGTACCGCGAAATTTTCGCCCTGTTGACCGATAAGTCAACAGGGCGTATTTGATAAAAAAACGCTCTCTTTCCGAGGTGCAGCATCGCTTTGGCAATGGAAAGAGGGGAGTAAAATAAGGAGTTAACATGGAAGCTACGGAAAACATCGTTTTAGAAGCGCAAGAAGAAGCGCAGGGGGCGGAGAGCTCTCGCGCACTCTACGAAATCAAAATGAAGTTTTTGGGGCGCACGGGTAAGGTGACGGCGCTCCTCAAGGGCATGCGCGAAATTCCGGCTAATGAGCGCCCCGCCTTTGGCAAGAAGGTGAATGATATCCGCGAAAAGCTGGAGGCCTTGTTTGCCGCGCTTGAGGAAAGAATGAAGGAAAAAGAGCTTGCAGAAAAGCTTGCCGGCGAGGAAATAGATGTAACCATGCCCGCAAGAAGGCACCAAAAAGGCGCGCTGCACCCCATCACGCGCACGAAGAGCGAGCTCATTGATATTTTTGCAGGCATGGGCTTTGAAGTGTTCGAGGGGCCGGAGATTGAGAACGAATATTATAATTTCACCGCGCTCAATACGCCGGCCGATCATCCTGCGCGCGATATGCAAGATACCTTCTATATTACCGAGGAATTTCTTCTGCGCACGCAAACGAGTGCTGGGCAGATCCGCCTCATGGAGAAGAAAAAACCGCCAATCAAGATGCTCTCTCCCGGGAAAGTATTCCGCTCGGATGATGATGCAACCCACTCTCCCATGTTCCACCAGATGGAGGGGCTCGTTGTGGATAAGAACATTACGATGTGCGATCTGCAGGGCATGTTGAACGAATTTGCCCGTACCATGTTCGCGGAGAGCAGCAAAACGCGCCTTCGCCCTTCCTATTTCCCGTTTACCGAACCCTCGGTGGAGGTGGATGTAAGTTGCACTGCTTGCGGCGGCAAAGGCTGTTCGCTTTGCAAGGGAACGGGATGGATTGAGGTGCTCGGTGCAGGTATGGTGAACCGCCACGTTTTAGAAAACTGCGGCGTCGATCCCGATGAGTATACCGGCTTTGCCTTCGGCATGGGCATCGAGCGCATCGCAATGCTCAAGTACGGCATCAACCACATTCGTTCGTTCACGGAAAACGACGTGCGTTTCCTTGAGGAATTTAAGGATTAAAGCATTCCGAATAAGCAGTTCGAAAACAGGAGTAAAAATATGAAAGCACCGCTTAGTTGGCTCAAAGAATACGTTGATATTGATATTTCCGCCGAAGCGCTTCAAGAAAAGCTCTTCTCGTGCGGATTCGAAGTAGAGGAACTGATCTTTCTCGGCAAGGACGTAACGAACGTCGTCGTTGGAAAAATTATGAAATGCGAAAAGCACCCGGATGCAGATCGGCTTACCGTGTGCACCGTAGATTGCGGCGATCACGGCGTAAAGCAGATTTGTACTGCGGCAACGAACGTTTTCGAGGGGGCGGCCGTTCCCTGCGCGCTGGATGGCGCTACCGTTCTTCACGAGGGCGGCATACAAAAAATCAAAACGGGTAAATTGCGCGGCGTAACCTCTGAAGGAATGTTCTGCTCCGGGCAGGAACTTGGTATCAACGATGATTTCTACCCCGGTGCCGAGTTTGATGGTATCCTTATTCTTGAAGAGGGGGTGCCGCTCGGTGCGGATATTCGCCCGATCGTTGGAATCGATGATTGGGTGTTCGATATCGCCGTTACCGCCAACCGCCCTGATTGCCAAAGCATTTACGGAATTGCGCGCGAAGTTGCGGCGATCCTCAAAAAGCCCCTCCGTGCCTTCGGCGTATCGTATGAACGGCAGGAAACGGAGGTAGCCATTTCCGTAGAAGTGGAAGCGCCCACGCTTTGCCCGCGCTACGTTGGGCACTACGTAAAGGGCGTGAAGCTCAAAGAAAGCCCTCTTTGGATGAAACGCCGCCTTGCGCTCCTCGGGATCCGCTCCATTAACAATATCGTGGATATCACCAATTACGTGCTGCTTGAGCTCGGGCAGCCCATGCACGCCTTTGATCGCAGTTTCCTTCGCGGAGATAAAATCGTCGTTCGCTGTGCAAAGTCGGGCGAAAAGATCACAACGCTTGATAAAAAGGAATTTACTCTGCGATCTGAAAATCTTATGATTTGCGATGGCGAAGGTCCCGTGGCACTTGCGGGCATCATGGGCGGTTTGGATAGTGAGATCAAGGATTCGACGACGGAAGTTTTCTTCGAGGCAGCGAAGTTTGCGCGCGATAGCGTGAGAAAGACTTCTCGCGCGCTCGGCCAGCGCAGCGATTCCTCCGCCCGTTTCGAAAAGGGTGTGGATGCCTTCACGCCTGAAATTGCAATGGACCGTGCGCTACACCTCGTATATGAGCTCGGTTGCGGAATTCCTACTACTTATCGCGCCGATGCCTGCGCCGATCCTCTCGCGCCTCACACGGTTACGGCGAGCTACGAAGCAATCAATTCCCTGCTCGGAATCGAAGTTCCAAAGGCGGAAGTGAATGCCATTTTGCAGCGCCTCGAATTCGATATTGCAGACATGGGTGCCACATTTACCGTCACGGTACCGTATTTCCGCGACGACGTAGAGGGCTGGCCCGATCTTGCGGAAGAAGTGATCCGCTCCTATGGCTACGAGCATATCGAGCCCACCTTCTTGAAGGAGGCCTCCGTAACGCACGGAGGACTCACCTCTCAGCAAAAAGAAGAGCTTCATTTCAAGCAAACGCTTGCCGGCGAGGGCTATTTTGAGGCGCTCGGCTATTCCTTTTATTCCCCGAAGGATTTCGATCTTCTGCGCCTTCCTGCGGAGGCATCCGAGCGCAGAGCTGTAACGCTTAAGAATCCGCTTGGCGAGGATCTTTCCGTAATGCGGACGACGCTAACCCCTACCATGCTCGCGAACGTGGTGCGCAACGTGCGCCGCGGAAACGATAGCGGGCGACTCTTTGAGCTTGCAAACGTGTATCTTGCCGCGGAGCTCCCCTTAAAGGATTTGCCTGAAGAGAGAAAGCACGTTTCGATTGCACTCTGGGGGGAGGGGGACTTCTTCGATTTAAAGGGCGCCATTGAAGCGATCGCAGAGGCATTTGCCCTTAAATTTTCTTACGTACGCGGCACTAAGCCCTTCCTGCACCCAGGCGCAACGGCGCTTATCAAGCTGGGTGAAAAGGAGGTGGGCTGGATGGGAGAATTGCATCCCACCGTAGCCGAGGAGCTTGCGCTCGAAAAGGCGGTGTATCTTGCCGAGCTCGATTACGCGCTCCTTTCTAAGAAGTTCCGTAAGGGAATCGGCTATCGCCCCATTTCCAAGTTCCCCACTGTAAAGCGTGATCTTGCCGTTGTTGTGGAGGAAAAGGTAACGTGCGCGGAGTTGGAGGCTTGCATTCTCCGCGCGTGCAAGGCGGCGAAGCGAGCAGAGCTTTTCGATGTTTACCGCGATGCCCGTATTGGGGAAGGTAAGAAGAGCATGGCGTTCCGCATCACCTTCGAGCCCGATCGAGCGGCCGAAAAACCGCTCTCTCCCGAAACGGTAGATGGATTTTTCCATAAGATCGTTGGCAACTTAAAGCATAATCTGGGCGCAGAACTGCGATGAGTGGAGCGCATAATGAGCAATAAAAACGTTTATGAAGACCGCGAAGAAAGGCGGCAGCAAAACCTTGAGCGACACACGGTTATTTGCCCGAACTGCGGAAATCCCACGCTCGATCATATGACGGAATGCCCCAAATGCAAGGGCAGGCTGAAGCCGGCCGTCTATCAACCGCTCTCCGATGAGCGGATCAAAAAGATACGCATCATCACCTATACGATTGGTGCAATTATCACGATCGGCGTTTTCGTGTGGATGATCTTTTTCCGCTGAGGGCAGATCCTCTTAATGCGGAGCGTAATGTTATATTAGGAAAACAAAAAACATTGCCTATATTCGGGCATGGGTATGCCATAATCGCTCTCAATTTAACAAAGAGGGCACAGGATAGGAGAAAATATGCCTACAATCGCACAAACACTGGCAAAAGAACTTGGGAAATCGGAGGAACACGTTCAGAACGTGATCACCCTCCTCGATGAAGGGAACACGGTGCCCTTCATCGCGCGTTACCGCAAGGAGATGCACGGCACGATGGATGATCAAACCATCCGCACGCTTGCCGATCGCTTGCAGTATTTGAGAAATCTCGAAGCGAGAAAGGCGGAGGTAAAAAACTCCATCGAAACGCAGGGCAAACTCACCGAAGAGCTTGCCGCCGCGATCGATAACGCCGTAACGCTTGCCGAGGTGGAGGATCTGTACCGCCCCTATAAGCAAAAGCGCAGAACGCGTGCAACGATTGCAAAGGAGAAGGGGCTGGAACCGCTTGCAGAGCTTCTCTTCAAGCAGGAGTCCACTTGCCCCGTACCCGAAGAGGAAGCGATAAAATACGTTGATCCCGAGAAGAAGGTAGAAACGGTGGAGGCGGCGCTCGCAGGCGCAAGTGATATCATCGCAGAATGGATCTCCGATGACGCAGAAGTTCGCAAGCATCTCCGCGCCCTCTTCGTGCAATGTGCAGACGTGGTTTCCTGTGCGGCGAAAAAGAATCCGGGGGACTCGGTTTACCGCAATTATTACACATTCGTTTCACCCGTTTGCAAGGTGCAGGGGCACCAGGTGCTTGCCTTCAATCGCGGCGAGAGGGAAGAAGTGCTCAAGGTGGGTATTGATATGAACCGCGACGCAGCACTGAACGTGGTGAAGCGCTACACGGTGAAAAGGCCCAAGGGCAACGCAACGGCGTTCGTTGAGAGTGCGGCAGAGGATGCATACGATCGGCTCATCTTCCCCTCCGTGGAGCGCGAAATCCGCTCCATGCTCACCGATTCGGCTTGCGAGGGGGCGATCGGGCAGTTTGCACTCAACTTAAAGCCGCTTCTCATGCAGCCGCCTGTGAAAGGTTTCGTTACGATGGGGCTCGATCCGGGCTACCGCATGGGCTGTAAGGTTGCCGTGGTAGACGGTACGGGCAAGGTGCTTGATACAACAGTCGTTTATCCAACTTTCGGTGACAGAAAAAAGCAGGAATGCATTGAAATCCTCACGCGCCTCATCAAGCGCCACAAGGTGCAACATATTGCGATCGGCAACGGTACGGCAAGCCGCGAAACCGAGCAAATGACGGTTGAGCTCATCGGTGGGCTCGGGCATGGTAGCGGCGTTTCGTATGCAATCGTGAACGAAGCGGGTGCTTCCGTGTATTCAGCTTCCCCGCTTGCGGCGAAGGAATTCCCCGATTTCGATGTAAATCTCCGCTCTGCAGTTTCCATTGCAAGAAGATTGCAAGATCCGCTCGCCGAGCTCGTTAAAATAGATCCCAAATCCATCGGCGTGGGGCAGTATCAGCACGATATGCCCGAAAAGCGCCTTTCCGAAACGCTTGGCGGCGTTGTAGAAGATTGCGTGAACGCCGTTGGGGTAGATGTAAACACGGCCTCCGCGCCTCTGCTTGCCCGCGTTTCCGGGCTCAATGCCGGCGTTGCAAGCAATATCGTAAAGTACCGTGAAGAAAACGGTGCTTTCACCTCGCGTAGGCAGATCATCAAAGTTCCCAAGCTGGGCGAGAAGGCGTTCGAGCAGTGCGCAGGCTTTTTGCGTGTGCCCGAGAGTAAGAACGTGCTCGATAACACCGCCGTTCACCCCGAGAGCTACGAGGCGGCAAAAAAATTGCTTGATTTATGCGGTTATACGGAGAAGGACGTGCGCGCCGGCAACCTCACGGAGCTACGCGCGCGAATGAAGGCGTACGGCGAGGCAAAGCTCGCCAAAGAGTGCGGCGTAGGAGTTCCCACGTTGAACGACGTAGCAACCGAGCTCATGAAGCCGGGCCGCGACCCGCGCGACGAGCTTCCTGCCCCCGTTCTCAGAACGGACGTGCTCGAAATTAAAGATTTAAAGCCCGGTATGGAATTGAAGGGTACGGTGCGCAACGTTATTGATTTCGGTGCATTCGTGGATATCGGCGTTCATCAGGATGGCCTCGTACACATCTCCCAGATTGCCGATCGCTATATCCGGCATCCCTCCGAAGTGGTTGCGGTGGGGGATATCGTTACCGTGTGGGTGCTTGAGGTGGATGAGCGGAAGAACCGCATTTCTCTTACTATGCGGAAAGATAAAGTGAAGAAGAATGCATAACAGTATGTTTCTGCGCTGAAGGAAATCTTCCGAACAGCAAAAAAACAGCCTCTTGAAGAGGCTGTTTTGCTTTTTTCGTATCAGTTCATTAGGTGAAAATGAACGTGAGAAGGAAGAGTGCGCCAATCACATAGGTGGGGATGGTGATCTCCTTAATCTTACCCGTGCAGAGCATCACGATAATGTAAGCAACGATACCGATACCGATACCCTTTGCAATCGAATAGCCGAGCAGCATTACGATGAAGGTAAGGAAGCCAACGATTGCTTCAGCCGCATCCGTCCAATCGATATTGGTAACGGAGGTGAGCATGAGCACGCCTACCCAGATGAGTGCGGTTGCCGTTGCTGCGCCGGGAATGAGCTGAGCGATGGGGGAAAGGAACATTGCGAGGAAGAAGAGGGCGCCCGTCGTGAAGGCGGTGAGGCCCGTCTTGCCGCCTGCAGCAACGCCGGCGGAGGATTCCACGAACGTCGTAACGGTGGAGGTGCCGGCAACTGCGCCAACGCAGGTTGCGATGGAATCAGCAAGCATCATTCTTTCCATGCGAATGGGTGTTCCGTTCTCATCGAGAAGGTTGCCCTTCGAGCATGCGCCGTAGAGGGTGCCGATCGTATCGAACATATCGATCATGCAGAGGGAAAGTGCAGAGGTAAGAAGCACGATGATGAGTGCGCCGGGTTCCATGTTAAATACGAAGCCTTCCACAAACACCTGACCAACTGCCTGCGTGCCCCAATCGCCGAATGCAGAGAAGGGATTGAAGGAGAAGGTTGCGCCGATCTGCTCGAAGATGCCGAGGCAGGCCGCATCGCTCCAAGCGCAGCCAAGGCCGGCGAGTGCATAGTAGAGAACCGCAGTACCGAGAATGCCCCAAAGGATCGCGCCCTTCACATTCTTCTTGCTCATAATTGCAATTGCGATTACGCCGAGAATGGCAACGAGCGGAGCAATGATCGCGCCGTAGGAGAAGCCGTCTGCGAGTACGTTGAAGGAAACGAAGGTTACGAGGGTGGAGCCTTCATCAACGATGATACCTGCGTTCTGCATGCCGATGAAGGCAATGAAGAGGCCGATACCAACGGGGATGGCGTGGCGAACTGCTTTCGGAATCGCCTCGAAGATCTTCTTTCTAAGCCCCGTTGCGGTGAGGATAAGGAAGATAACGCCATCGATGAGCGTGAACACCATGCAGTTTGCATAGGTAAGCCCGCTGTAGCTGAGAAGCAGGGTGTAAACGATGAACGCGTTAATACCCATACCCGAAGCTTGGGCAAGAGGCATCTTGGCGAGGAACGCCATGAGCATGGTGCCTGCAATCGCGCCGATCGCCGTTGCGATGTATGCCGCGCCGTAGGAAAGGCCAACCCAAGGCTCCGAGAACATTCCCGCGTTTACCATGAGGATGTAAACCATCGCCATGAACGTTGTAAGGCCGGCGATCATCTCCGCCTTGAAGTTGGAGCCTGCCGCGGTAACGCCGAAGAACTTATCGACTTTCCCGAGGAACCCCGTGTGTTTCGGCTCGGCTACTTCTGCTTCAGTTTCAGCTGCTGCAGGAGCGGCGCTTTCTTCCTCAGGCATTGCAGTTTCCTGCTCCTGAGGAATCATGTTGTTTTCTTCCATAAGTACCTCCAAAAATTTCTTTTGTTGATAGCATTATAACACGGTCTTTACAAACCGTCAATATATAAGGAATAAAAAATCATAAATTTTTATGACAATATTGTAATAAATGGGTGTGCGAACCCCCTTTTCCTTACGTTGGCGCTACAGGCGTTGAGAAAAGCCTCCCGCAAAAATCTCTTGACTTTTCCGTTCACCCATTTTATAATAAGAGCATGAAATATATCGAACTTACAATCCGCACGACGAGCGAAGCCAGCGAGCTCGTTGCAGACGTTTTATGGAATTACACCGAGGGCGGCGTAGCCGTTTCGGATAGCGCCGATATCATCGCCCTGCAATCGGGGAAGATGGGCATCTATTGGGATTATCTCGATGAGAGCTTGCAGAAGGTGCAAAGCGAAGTACTCGTGAAGGCGTTTTTGGAGCCTGCGGCAGAAGGGGATATCGCAAAGATCATGCGCGAGCTCCACGCCATGGCAGGGCGTGCAGAAGGTGCAATTGCATTCGGCACGCTAGAAGAAACGCGCCGTGAGATTGATGGCGACGATTGGATCGAGATCTGGAAGAAGCACTTCCGCCCCATTCCGCTGGGAAGGATCACCGTCGTGCCTGAGTGGATCGAGTACGAAAAGAAGCCGGCAGAAGAGATCGTATTGCTCGATTCCAATATGGCGTTCGGCACGGGCGAGCATGAAACCACATCGATGTGCGTGGAACTTTTGCAAAAATACCTCAAAGAGGGGGATACGGTGCTTGACGTTGGTTGCGGAAGCGGCATTTTGGGAATTTCCGCGGCAAAGCTGGGCGCCGATCGTTGCTACCTCACGGATATTGATGAAATTGCCGTATTAAGCAGCCGCCACAACGCGGAAAAGAACGGCGTTTCGCAAAAAATCACCGTAGCACAAACCGATCTCGTTGAGGGATTCAACGTGAAAGCCGATCTCATTCTCGCCAACATCACGGCGGAAATTCTCGTCCGCCTAGCGCCCGCCATTCCTCGCCACTTAAAAGAGGGCGGAAGCGTGATCCTTTCCGGCATCATTCGCGAGCGAAAAGAACTCGTGAAGGAAGCATTCGCTGCGGAGGGGCTTACCATCGTAATGGAAGTAAACAAGGGCGATTGGTTCGCACTGGCTCTAAAAAAGTGAGTTGAGAAATAGAAGGATTTAGTATGTCTACTCCCAAGCGTTTTTTCATCGAAGAAATATCGGAAGAAGTCGCCCTCGAGGGTGATGAATTTCGGCATGCAAAGAGCGTGCTCCGCCTTCGCGAGGGGGATGAAGTAACCCTCCTTGATGGCAGCGGTAAGGAATATGCGGCAATCGTCGCCCGCGTTGAAAAGGCGCGCCTTTTGCTCCACGTTACAGGGGAACATACGTCCGATCGGGAGCCCATGTCTGAGATCTGCCTTCTTATCGGGCTCTTGAAGGGGGATAAAACGGAGCTTGTGGTGCAGAAGGCAACCGAGCTTGGCGTGAGCCGTATCCTCGTGTTTTCCTCACGCTACGTGGCGGCGTACATGAATGGCAACAAGCTGGAGCGGCTCAACCGCGTTGCGCACGAGGCGGCAAAGCAGTGTCTTCGGGCAAAATCGCCGGCCGTAGAATATTTCGAAACCTTAGAGAGCGCCTTAAGGGCGGCGGCACACTGCGAGAGCAAGCTCTTTGCTTGTGAGTTCCTCACCGAAAACGAAGGCAGCATGACCATGCCTGCGGGCTCCTGCGCGCTCGTGATCGGTAGTGAGGGCGGTTTTTCGGAAGAGGAATTTGCGCTTGCGCAATCGCTCGGCTATAAAGGTATTACGCTCGGCAAGCGCATTTTGCGTGCGGAGACAGCCGCCATTGCGGCGCTCGCCGTTGTAGCGCACGCCATGGGAGAGCTGGGATGAAGGCGTGCGTTTTCACCCTTGGGTGTAAGCAAAACGAGGTGGAGAGCGCTTCCCTCATGCAGGGGCTTATCGAGCGCGGTTGGGAGGTGACGGATGAGCTTTCCTCTGCCGATCTGTACCTCTTGAATACCTGCGCGGTGACGGCGGAGGCGGAGCGCAAGAGCCGCCAGGCAATTGCTCGCATGCGTAAGCATAGTGAAATTGCTCCTATTGCCGTCTTTGGCTGTGCCGCCCAGAACAATCCCACCGCCTTTGCGGAAAAAGAAGGGGTGGCGTTCGTTTCGGGTGCGATGCGTAAGGATAAAGTTCTCGAATATATCGATCGTATGCAGGGCTCTATGCCGGAGGAAACATGCAAGGCGGGTAGCGGTGAGATCATCACCCAATCGGAAAGCGTGTTCTGCGAGCTTCCTGTGCCGGCGCGCACCAAAACGCGGGCCTACCTTCGCATTCAGGATGGTTGCAATCGCTTTTGTTCCTATTGCCTCATTCCATATTTGCGCGGAAGAAGCCGTTCGCGCAGTTTTGAAAGCGTGCTTGCTGAAGCCAAGGCGTGCGGTGCAAAGGAGATCGTGATCACGGGGATCGACCTCTCTTCCTATCGTGATGAAGGGCGAGGTCTCGGTGATTTACTCACGGCACTTGCAGACATGCCTGCCCGCATTCGCCTCGGTTCACTGGAAGTGAGCGTTATTACCGAGGATTTTCTTGCTAAGATGAAAGCGGCGAAAAATGTGATGCCACACTTCCATCTTTCCTTGCAGAGCGGTTCCAATCGCGTGCTGAGGGCAATGAATCGCCGCTACACGCGCGAGGAATACCTTGCGGCGTGCAATAGAATTTATCAATACTTTCCGGAGGCGGCGATCACAACGGATATCATCGTGGGCTTTCCGGAAGAGAGCGAAGCGGATTTCGAAGAATCGCTCTCCATCTTGGAGGAGGCTGGCTTTTCCAAAATCCACGCCTTTCCGTTTTCTATGCGGCAAGGCACGGCGGCGGCAAAGCGAAAAGATCTTGCCGGCGCAGTAAAAAAAGAACGCATGGCGCGCATGCTTGTAGCGTGCAGGGCTACAGAAGAGAAGTACCTCGCTCGATTTATAGGGAGCGTGCAAAAAGCGCTTTTCGAAGACGATGGCGGTTACACAGAAAATTACGTTCGCGTGTACTGCGATAGGGCGTTCGAGGGGGGCATGTACGAAGTGCGGCTTTTAGAACCGTATCGCGATGGTGCGCGTTGCGAGATCATAAAGGAACTGTAAAAGGAGAATAACATGGAAAGCTGTATTTTTTGTAGGATCGTTGCAGGGGAGATCCCCTCGGCAAAGGTGTATGAGGATGAAGAGATCCTTATCTTCAAGGATATCAACCCCATCGCGAAAGTTCATCTCCTCTGCGTGCCCAAGGAGCACTATAAAACGGTTGCAGAGCTGAATTCCGCGAGAGAGGACGTTCTTGCGCGCGCATTTTCCAAGATTGGAAGTCTCGCGCCTTCGCTGCGGCTGGAGCACGGTTTCCGCCTTGTGATGAATCAGGGCGAGAGCGCCGGGCAGACGGTCCCTCACCTGCACATCCATATTCTCGGCGGTGAGCCGCTTGGCTGGGAGTAAATAAAATTGCGTCGGAAAAAGCGAACGCGCACGAAGAGCTCAACCGTTTTAAAACGGCCGTATAAAAATTCATGTTACCGTCGATAATCCTTCCGAAATTTCGGGAGGATTTTTCTATGCGCACTGTAAAAAGCATGCTTAAAGTTATGGCCGTCGTCATCCTTTCTCTTGTATGTGTGCTTTTTGCATACGCCCTGCGCCGCGCTCCCGTATTTGAAGAGGGGATTGCTTACGAATTTTACCGCGGTACATCTTCCGCTGAAATCGTACTCTCGGAAAACCCCGCCCTCACGAAACTTTTTGCTGTAGATATTCGCGGCGAGAGCGTACGCTATGCAGGCGATCGCTACGAAGAAATTGCAGAGGAATTTAAAGCAACGCTGCTCTTCACGGAAAGTGCCGCAGGCATCACGAACTACTATCTCTATACCCCCATGCTTGAGAGAGGTGTTTTCCTCGCGGGGCATGAGGTCAACCTCCACATCGCGGTGGGCGGTGGGCAAACGGCCGCCGGCACGCCCCTCATCTTCGGCGGATTTTAAGCTTCGTGTATAAAATGCGACGGAGCCGGCAACAATCTACATACCAATTTCGGAGGATAGTATGAAAGAAGAGAACACAAAAAGTAGGAAGAGATGGATTTACTATGCGATTTTGGGGATCTGTGCGCTGCTCCTCATTGCAGGAATCGTGCTCACGGTTTACTTTGTAACGGAGAGCGGCAATAACATGGCGAACAATCCACCCATTGAGGGGCCGGACGTTCCGGGCGATCCCAGCGGCCCAAGCGAGCCGGAGCAACCGGAAGAGCCCGATGAGCCTTCCGGCGGTGAGGAAGCTGTTCGTTTCGCAGCGCCCATTGATTGCGATTCGTATTCCGTCGTATACGGCGAGATCTACGAGAACGGCACACTCGGCTGGTGGTATCGCCATAAGGCAGTTGATTTTGATGCGGCCGCAGGAACCGAAGTACGCGCCATGGCGGATGGAACGGTGGAAGAAGTGAGCTTCAGCACCGAAACAGGGAACCTTATCACCGTCGACCACGGCAACGGCCTCAAAACAACGTACCGTTTCGTGGAACCCATTGATGGACTCGAAGCGGGCGATCGTGTGAGCAAGGGAGAAAAGATCGGCGAGGTTGCCACGGCGTACGGCATCGAAGCGTTCCAGGGTGAGCATCTGCACCTCGAGATTATGCTCGCAGGGGATTACGTTGACCCCACCGATTATCTTGAGCCGGTATTGAGCGAAAAGTAATAAAAAGGGAATCCGATGAGGGTTCCCTTTTTTGTGCGTTTTGGCATATTCGGCGGCGCGGTTTGCATACAATACTTCGTTCAAATTACGGAGGTATTTATGCAAAAATTTATCTCGTGCGCACTCGCGCTTTTCGTGCTTTCAACCACTCTCACGGTTGCCGCGTGCGCGCCGGAGAGCAAAAATGATAGGGGCATGTACGCAATCAACATGGAGTATTGCCCTGAAACAGGTAAAATCGTTGCCGAAATGACGGCAGAAGTCGCCAACACTTCTAAGGTTGCTCTTGAGCAGCTCAAGTTTCAACTTTGGGCAAACGCATACCGCGCGGATGCGAAGTATAAGCCCGTATCCGAAACATTTGAAAGCTCCGCGTATTACAACGGCGCAAGCTATGGCGAGATGAAGATCACAGGAGTTTCGGGTGCGCAGAGCTTCGAGGTGTGTGGCGAAGATGAAAACATTCTCTCGCTGGCGCTTGCATCTCCTCTTGCGCCCGGAGAGCGTGCTTCGGTGCAAATCTGCTTTGAGGTGCAGCTTGCCGAAATCAATCATCGGCTTGGGATCACGGCAAACACCGTTAATCTCGGCAATTTTTATCCCGTGCTCTGCCATCTTGCGAGCGACGGATTCCACGAATACGTTTATTCCTCCAGCGGCGATCCCTTCGTGAGCGAGATTGCCGATTATGATGTAACGCTCACTGTGCCCGAAAAGTATGTGGTGGCTTCCGGTTATGCCGCTGAAGAGCTTGCAGATGCAAATGCGGATGACGGGAAAAGGGCATACCATGTCAGCGCAGAAGGGGTAAGAGATGTAGCATTTGTGCTCGGCGAGAGCATGGAATGCATCACCGCCGAGGTGCAGGGAATTGAGATTGCCTATTACTACTATGGCGATACGGCGCCCGAAGAAACGCTCGCCCACGCTGCAGAAAGCCTTGCCTTCTTTTCGGAGAGCTTCGGTGGATATGCATATCCACGCTATACCGTCGTCGAAACGGATTTCGTTTACGGTGGCATGGAATACCCAGCGCTTTGCATGATCTCTTCCGGTTTGCATGAGAGCGAGCGGCCTGCCGTCGTCGTGCACGAAACGGCGCACCAGTGGTGGTATGCTATGGTTGGAAGCAATCAGTTTGAAAGCGCGTGGCAGGATGAAGGGCTTGCGGAATATTCCTCTGCTCTTTACTTCGAGAAGCACCCCGATTACGGTATAAGCTACCATGATTTTATTGAAGCCTCGGAGCGCTCGTATCGCGCCTTCTTTTCCGTTCGCTCACAAGTAGCAGGAGAGGTGAACACCTCCATGAACCGCCCCCTCACCTCCTATTCGGGCGACTATGAATACCGCAATATCGCTTACGATAAAGGTGTGATTCTTTTCGATCGGGTGCGTGAAACGATCGGCGAGCGGAAGCTCCTGCGTGCGCTTAAGCGTTATGCAAGTGAATATAGCGGTAAGATCGCCCTGCCATCGCAGCTTGCAGGTTGTTTTGCGGGAGCAGGTGTAAACCTTGCAGGGCTATTCGAATCTTTCACCGAGGGCAAAGCAGTTATATAAAACGCTTGCTTTCAAAAAGGAATTAGGATATAATGGATTTAAACGTCACGCCACAGGCCTTCGCCGCGGGTGAGAAAGGAAGGAGCAGCTATGCCCATTTTATCCTACGAATGCAAAAATTGCGGCAATAAGTTTGAAGAACTCGTTAAGTGGCACGGTGAGGCGGTGCCATGTCCGAAGTGCGGCGCCGCGTGTGAGCGAGTTTGGTCAGGCGCGGTTTATTCCGCAACGGGCAAACCGGCAAAGAATTGCAGCGGCAAATGCTCGGAATGTAGCGGCTGTAAGTGAGGGAAGCTCCTTTGGGAAGATTTTCAATGCCCCACCCCGAAAGCGTGTGGGCCTTGCCGAAACCATATATATAATAGGAAAGCGATAGAAACGAAATCCCTCGAGGAGTTCGTTTTTATTATTTCCCCATATCTTGTGTCGCTTCGCGTCTCGCATACATATATATTATGTACGGGGAAAATTTTCATAAATTTCCAAAAAAAAGTGCAAAAAAACTTCGAAAATTGCTTGACGAAAGGGTTTTCACATGTTATTATATGTAGGCTGTTTAACTGGTCAGCCGCCTCTTTTGAGGTGATCCGTAGATTGACAACTGCATAGCAAGTACGGAGTAGCAACCCTAAGTTTCCAAAGGAGGCATGGGGGAGCGAAACGAAAAAGTATATAAGGCAAAGAAATTCTTTTTGTAGCGCATGGTGAGCCATGCGAGACGAAAAAAATATTTAAGGTTAATACGAATTGCAAGAGAAAGCAAAAATAGCTGGAATTTTGTGAACGAATTAGTCGAGAGTAGAAGTCATAGAATTTTTGTAACGAGAGACGAGTAGAAGAAAGATCAAGCTACGAAGGGCTCACGGGGGATGCCTTGGTATATGGCGCCGATGAAGGACGTGGTAAGCTGCGAAAAGCTACGGGAAGGAGCAAACATCCTATGATCCGTAGATCTCCGAATGAGGGAACTCAGCGCGAGTAATGTCGCGTTACTGCATACTGAATCCATAGGTATGCAGGGGGAACCCGGGGAACTGAAACATCTTAGTACCCGGAGGAAAAGAAAGTAAAAACGATTCCGAAAGTAGTGGCGAGCGAAATCGGAGGAGCCTAAACCATGAGTAGTAATATTCATGGGGTTCGGACCGCGAGAAGGCACAAAGTCATGATAGTTGAACAGGCATGGAAAGCCGACCAAAGAGGGTGATAGTCCCGTAGGCGAAATCATGACGAGGCTTAGCGGAATCCAGAGTACGTCGGGACACGTGGAATCCTGACGGAATGAGTGGGGACCATCCCATAAGGCTAAATACGACCATATGACCGATAGCGAATAGTACCGTGAGGGAACGGTGAAAAGAACCCCGGGAGGGGAGTGAAAGAGAACCTGAAACCGTAAGCTTACAAGCAGATATAGCACTATTAAGAGTGTGGTATCGTACTTTTTGTAGAACGGGCCGGCGAGTTACGATGTGATGCGAGGTTAAGTGATACAGTCACGAAGCCGAAGCGAAAGCGAATCTGAAGAGGGTGAGAAGTATCATGTCGTAGACCCGAAACCTGATGACCTAACCATGAACAGGTTGAAGCAATGGTAAAACGTTGTGGAGGACCGAACACACGCCTGTTGAAATAGTCGGTGATGATTTGTGGTTAGCGGAGAAATTCCAAACGAATCGGGATATAGCTGGTTCTCCTCGAAATAGCTTTAGGGCTAGCCTCATTTTAGATTACCGCAGGTAAAGCACTGAATGGCCTAGGGGGTTTCACGACTTACCGAAGCTTATCAAACTCTGAATGGCGGATAATTGATGAATGGGAGTCAGACTGCGACCGACAAGAGCCGTAGTCAAAAGGGAAACAGCCCAGATCCACAGCTAAGGTCCCAAAGTACAGGTTAAGTGGGAAAGGATGTGAAATTGCACAGACAACCGGGATGTTGGCTTAGAAGCAGCCACACATTAAAAGAGTGCGTAATAGCTCACCGGTCGAGTGATTTTGCGCCGAAAATTAACGGGGCTCAAACCTGTCACCGAAGCTTGGGGATACACGAAGTGTATCGGTAGAGGAGCAATGCATACGGGCAGAAGCTGTACCGGAAGGAGCAGTGGACTGTATGGAAGAGAGAATGCCGGCATAAGTAGCGAGAGGGGAGCGAGAAACTCCCCCGTCGAAAGTCTGAGGTTTCCTGGGGAAGGTTCGTCCGCCCAGGGTAAGTCGGGACCTAAGTCGAGGCCGAAAGGCGTAGATGATGGACAACTGGTTGAAATTCCAGTACTACCGAACGAGATAATGAAGCAGTGACACGGAAGGATAGTCTGAGCACACGGATGGAAAAGTGTGTCCAAGCGGAAGCGTTGGCATGTAGTGAAGTACGCATGTCGGAAGGCGTAGCCGTGAAGGGGAGCGGATAAGAGAAGCGAAGCAGGTGAATCCACGCCGGCGAGAAAAGCTGCTAAATGTTGTAAGGTACCCGTACCGCAAACCGACACAGGTAGACGAGAAGAAAATTCTAAGACGAACGGGAGAACCCTTGTTAAGGAACTCGGCAAAACGACTCCGTAACTTCGGGAGAAGGGGAGCCATCTAACGATGGCCGCAGTGAAGAGGCCCAAGCAACTGTTTATCTAAAACACAGGTTTCTGCCAAGGTGTAAACCGAGGTATAGGAGCTGACTCCTGCCCAGTGCCGGAAGGTCAAGGGGATCTG
>JAFWBP010000005.1 GCA_017507045.1 Clostridia bacterium
AGTTCGATTCTTGTCGCCCGCCCCAATTTTGATATCTAATGGGGTGTCGCCAAGCGGTTAAGGCACCGGATTTTGATTCCGGCATTCGTTGGTTCAAATCCAGCCACCCCAGCCAATGGCGGCCCATTAGCTCAGATGGTAGAGCACTTGACTTTTAATCAAGGTGTCCCGGGTTCGATTCCCGGATGGACCACCATCATATGCACCTTTAGCTCAGTTGGTAGAGCAACTGACTCTTAATCAGTGGGTCCCGGGTTCGAGTCCCTGAAGGTGCACCAAAAAGAACGTAAACCGAAGCAATGGTTTACGTTCTTTTTTTATGCAAAAATCGAGCCGTGAACAAACGATGCCAATTTTTATGAAAACCGCGCGTTTTGTTGGGTAATTTTTTTGCGAAAATTGCCGAAAAAAAGTTGACAAAAAGGTTGCGCAGTGATAAAATAAATATGGTTCGCAGCGGCTAACTGCCTGCAATCTTTAAGCTCGCAGAAGCGGGCGAATTTTATGCGGATGAGTTCGCAATTGCGAACTGCAAAGCTACTGGCGTTGTTCCGCATTCGGAGGTATAAACAATCATATGATAAAATTGCTCAGTGAGTTTGCCATCGGTGAGAAGGGCATCGTAAAAGCCGTTGCGGGAGAGGGTAGAATCAGAAGAAGGCTCTTTGATATGGGCGTAACGCCCGGAGCGGAAATTCTTCTCCGCAAGAAGGCGCCTTTTGCCGATCCGCTTGAAATTACCCTTCGCGGCTACGAGCTTACGCTTAGAAAAACGGAAGCCGAGCTCGTCTCTTTGGAGGTAAAGGCATGATGAATTTCGCACTCGCCGGCAATCCCAACTGCGGCAAGACAACGCTTTTCAACGTGCTCACCGGTTCCACGGCGTACGTAGGCAACTGGCCGGGCGTTACCGTGGATAAGCTTGAGGGTATCTATAAGCGCGGTGAAGAGCCGCTGAAGATCGTGGATCTGCCCGGCATCTATTCGCTCTCACCCTACACTCCTGAGGAAGTGATTGCCCGCAACTTCATTCTCGAGGAGCGGCCCGATTGTGTGATCAACGTGGTGGATGCAACCAATCTCGAGCGCAACCTCTATCTTACTACGCAGCTCATGGAGATCGACGTACCCATCATCATTGCACTCAACATGATGGATTCCGTAGAGCGCAACGGCGACATGGTAGATACCTCTGCGCTCGAGGCGAAGATCGGCCTGCCCGTTGTGGAAATTTCTGCTCTCAAGAATATGGGCATCACGGAGCTCATGGATCGCGCCGTTTCCATTGCAAAGGAGGGGAGAAAGGGCGTTACCGTTCTTCGCAATTCGCCGCTCGCCCACCTCGTGCGAGATGTAAACATTGCTCTGAAAGCCGCAAAAGTTGCACAGCCGCTCTTTCATGCGATCAAGCTTGCCGAAATGGATGAGATCGAAGTTGCAATGCACCCCGAGCTCGTTAGCATGGTGGATGAATTCAAAGCAACCTTTGAGGATGAAACGTTTGGCGACGATTTAGAGGCCGTCGTTGCCGATGCGCGCTATAAGTATATTACGGCGAATTATTCTACAGCCTACACCCGTAAAGGTGGAAACGAAAGCGAGAAGCTTTCCAAATCGGATAAAGCGGATAAGGTGCTCACGCACAAGATCTTCGGGATCCCCATCTTCCTCGCGATCCTGCTCTCCATTTTCCATTTCACCTTTGCGGAGGATCTTTTCTATCTCAGTGCGCTATCGGGCGGCCTGCCCGCGCTGGGGGAGCTAGGCTACGATATGAGCAACGCCGGCGTGCAATTCCTTGCTTGTTTCTACGATGGAACCATCTTCTCACCCGGCGTGATGTTGCAAAATATCACGGTTTGGCTCACCGATCTCATTGGTATGGGCCTTACAGCGCTCTGTGCATCCGCTCCTGCTTGGGTTTCCGGCTTCATCGTCAGCGGTATATGGGAAGGGCTTGCGGCGGTTCTTAGCTTCATTCCGCAGATCCTTGTGTTGTTCCTCTTCTTCTCCATTCTCGAAGATTCCGGCTACATGGCGCGCATTGCGTTTATTATGGATCGGATCTTCCGTAGATTTGGGCTTTCAGGCAGAGCTTTTATGCCCATGATCATGGGCTTTGGCTGTTCCGTGCCTGCTATGATCAACACGCGAACGCTTGCAGATGCGCAGGAACGCACTTCCACGGTGCGCGTGATTCCCTTCTTCTCCTGCGGCGCAAAACTCCCCATTCTCACCGCGATTTCGGGCGCCATTGTAGGTGTGTTTGGGGTGGGGAATGCCGATCTCATCACCTATTCAATGTATCTCATCGGCATCGTAACGGCGGTGATCAGCGTGCTTCTCATGCGCACCACCACGATGCGCGGCGAAGTTCCGCCCTTCATCATGGAGCTTCCTGCCTACCACGCGCCACTCTTCCAAGGGCTTATGATCCACCTTTGGGATAAGCTCAAGCACTTTTTACAAAAGGCGTTCACCGTCATTCTTGCATCTACGATCATCGTATGGTTCTTCTCGCACTTCAGTTGGGATTGGCACTACCTTCCCGATCAAGATATGGAGCATAGCATCCTCGCTTCCCTCGGCATGCTCATTCAGCCCATCTTCACGCCGCTTGGCTTTGGCTCGCAGCTCGCCAAATACGGCTGGGTTTTCGCCGTTGCCGCTCTCACGGGGCTCGTGGCAAAGGAGAACGTCATCGCCACCTTCGGCACGCTCGCCGCGTGCGTGGCGGGTGCGCTCATTGAAACGGAAGAGGGCATCGTGGAATCTATGGCGATCATTACGGCAACGGGCATCACCGTTCCTGCGCTCATCTCCTTTATCGCCTTCAATATGGTAACTATTCCCTGTTTTGCGGCTTGCGCCACGGCAAGGGGGGAGCTTCCGAAAGGCAAGTTTAAATGGACGATCCTTTTCTGGGTTGCAACTTCTTATATCGTTGGCACGATCATCTATCTCGTGGGTAGCTGGTGGTGGACGGTGTTCATCATCGCGGTGGTGTTTGCTTTGGTAGCCGCAGGGATCGTAATCTGGAACAAAAAGCATCCACAAATCAAAAAGACGGCACCCATGTCCGAAAGAACAGCGCTGCAAGAGGCGGCAATCTCTGATAGCGAGGTGAAAAAATGAGCTGGTTGGAAATTCTAATCATCATTGCGGCGGCAATGTTCGTACTTGCCGTAATTGTAAATTCCATCGTGCGCAGAATACAGGGGAAGCGGGGCTGTGGCTATTGTAGTAGCTGCTCCTCCTGCCGTGAATGCAAGCACATTTCCGCACCGAATTCCGCGCATAAAGAATAAATTGCAAGATATGGAAAACATAAAAGCCCCCGCGCCATCGGCACGGAGGCTTTTATCAAAGAGCGAATACTATTCGATTGACTTCAGCGAATCATTCATCTTGATCCGCACGATTTTAGGCGTGAGTAAAAGGGCAACCAGGAAGGTGAAGAGCAGGGAAACGAGGGGCGCGGCAACCCAGATATACCAACCGATCGTGGAAAGAGAGCCGAGCTCCATAAGTTTAAAGATAAACGCACAAAGCACTGCGCCGAAAGGGATTCCGAGCAGGATTCCGATGGCGCTCGTGATATAAACTTCGCGGAACACATAGCCGGAGACTTCGTTATCGTAGTAGCCGAGCACCATGAGCGTGGCAAGCTCGCGCTCCCTTTCCGAAATGTTGATGTTCGTGAGGGTGTAGATGACAACTGCGTTGAGAAGTGCCGCAAATATCAACACAACGAGTGCAACGGCAATCATTGCAGAAGTTCCCATATCCTGCAAGAGGCAACATTCGAGCACGGCGAGCCCCGCAAACACGAGTGCAGTTGCGGCCATCACGGCAACAACGGTCATCAAAAATCGTGCCATATAGCGGAGTACGTTGCGTAGAGAGGACTTGTATTTGAAGGAGAAGCGGTTCCAAAGCACCGGAATTTTCTCCAAAATCACCTTTTTGCCGGGGCGCGGTGCTTTCGGGCGCAGGAGCACGGCGGGGCGCTTCCGCGTTTTTCTAAGCCCAGCGATGAGGGTAGCTGCAAGCGCTGCAATAAGGATGCCTGCTGATACGATGAAGTAGAACGTCGTGGAAATCCGGGAAGGGAAGGGGGGTATTGCATACACCCATTCAAAATTGATATACACGATATAAGCAAGCCCTAATCCGGCAAAGAACCCTCCCACCGCGCCGATCAACGTGCTAACGAGCGCAAAGATCAGATATTTCAAAGTGATCTTAAAAGGAGAGTAGCCGAGCGTCATGAGGCAGGCGAGTTGGGCACGTTCCTCATCTAAAAAGCGAAGCATCGTTGAGAGAACTACGAGCAAAGTTACGAGTAGGAACACAATCACCATTACAATCCCAATTCCCTGTATCTTCACTGCGAATTCGTGGAAGGAGACGAAGGAAAAGTTTTCATAAAGGGTGAGAGCTTCTGCAGGTACCATGTCCGTGGTGGCGGCTTCGTTGGAAAGCAGCGCTTCTATCGCCTCCGCCTCTTCACGAACTCTTTTTTCGTAATAGGAAGAAGTTACGGGCTTTTCCGTGCGATCGAGCGCGATGTACACGTCGTTCGTGCCAAACTCAATGCCCTGGTTTGTTGCATTGAAAATGTAGAAGATGTTCTCAAGCTTCAGCTGTTCATCCTTTTCATCGGTAAACTGCAGGCTCACGTCGTGCCGAGTTGCCGTGTGAAGGGGATTTTCCACAGTTCCCCGCACGAAAAATTCATACGTCGTTTCGTTCGATTGTTCGCCGAAGGGGGTAGAGGCAGAGCTTTTCACGGTTGCCGTAAGCCGCTCGCCGGGCGCATGCGCCAAAAGCTGCGCTGTTTCAGCTTCCACGTAGATATCTATCACATCTGTTGCAAGATCTGTAGGGCGTTGCGCCGTTTCCGTAACGGTGAGTGTGTTTTGCGCAAGCTCCGAGGGGGGCATGTCGAAGAAGTATACCTTTGAAACGCCTTCAGAAACGTTCTCAAAGGTGATCTCCGTCGTTACCTGTAAGGTGCCGATGGGCGTGTCCATTTCCGTTGTGGAAGCGGGGATCTCTCGATCTTTGAATTCGAGCGAGCTGCCGTACATCAGGTTCTTTTCACCGTAGCGCTCTTTGAGAAGAGCAAGTTCCTCTTCGGTGAAGCCCTCATCGCGCGTGCTTTTTACGATGAGATCGCTCATGTTTTTTTCGCGGTACAAATCGTCTAGCGCGTAGTTCAATTTATCCGTCGCCATGCCGATTCCCGCCGAAAAGCCGATGCTGATGAGCACCATAAGTGCGATGGAGAGAAGCCGCGTGAGGTGGCGCCGGAAGGTGCGTGAAAAGGTTTTGAGATACGTCTTCACCACTCGATCTCCTCGATGGGGGTGGGATTCGCATTCGTTTCAATGCGCTCAATTTGCCCGCTCTTGATATAGATCACCTTATCTGCCATCTCCTTGATAGCTGCGTTGTGCGTAACGATGATAACCGGCTTTTTTTGACGTTTGGAAACGTCGTATAATAACTTCAAGATTTTCTTGCCCGTTGCGTAATCGAGGGCGCCCGTCGGCTCATCGCAGAGCAACAGTTTAGGATTTTTCGCCATGGCGCGCGCAATGGAAACGCGTTGCTGTTCGCCTCCCGAGAGCTGGGCGGGGAAGCTTGCAAGCCGCTCTCCAAGCCCCACTTCCTCCAAAATTTCCTTAGGATCAAGCGCGTTCTTGCAGATCTCAACGGCAATCTCCACGTTCTCCAGCGCCGTGAGATTGGGCATCAGATTGTAGAATTGAAACACGAATCCCACGTCGTTTCTGCGGTATTCGGTAAGCCCCCTGCGTGAGAGAGCAGTCACGTTTTTGCCGTCTAAAACAATCTCGCCTTCCGTGGCGCTGTCCATGCCGCCAAGTAGGTTTAAAAGGGTGGTTTTACCCGCGCCGCTCGAGCCGAGCACAACGGCAAATTCCCCGTCTTCAAGCTCGAAAGAGGCGTCTTTTAACGCGTCCACCGTCACGCTTCCCACAACGTACCGTTTACTCACGTTTTTCAATGATAAATAGCTCATAACTTCTCCAAAGTTCGATTCAAATACATTATAACATTATCAAACGGAAATGAAAAGTAAATTATGGCGAAATTGGAAGATTAAGTGGGGAAAAGCCTGCAGTAGAACGATTCCTTGGCGGCGATCCCACCTGCATATAGGAAAAAACAGAGGCGTGTGCCTCTGCTTTTTTTGTGGTGGGGACAACAGGGCTCGAACCTGTGACCTCACGCATGTGAAGCGTGCGCTCCAACCAACTGAGCTATGCCCCCGTAACGAAATGTATTTTACACCCTTCCATAGGCAAATGTCAACGATTTTTGTGGCGGGCGGCGAAATTTTTACAGAAGTTTTTCATAAGCAGAAATATTCTTGAGAAACGCGTGTAACTTTCTTGTATCATAAAACAAATTATGGTATAATGTATTTGATAAAACGCAACGGGAGACATCACATGCGAGAAACGATGTCTGCAGAAGAGGTGATCGTTTACCTCAAAGATTTATTGGAAGATGCGCTTGAGGAAACGCAAGAAGCGCTTGATACGGGCGCGCTTTCCGAGTTTGCCAAGGGAAGCCGAAATGCCTATATCATTATCCTTGAAGAGCTGAAGCGCTGGGAGAAAGCGGAAGAAAACGGGCTTTTTTATGATACCGAAGAGGCGTTCCCGGCCTCATAGCAATGTGTTTGAAAGGCGCAGAACTTCAAACACAAAAAATTTGGAAAAGAGGGCGGAAATCGCTTGCTTTTTTCCGTAAGTATGGTATAATCATTCCATAGCTTTGGGGATATAGCTCAGTTGGTAGAGCGCTGCGTTCGCAACGCAGAGGTCACGCGTTCGAGTCGCGCTATCTCCACCACCAAAAACGCACCTTTACCGATAGGGTAAAAGTGCGTTTTTTATTGAAGCTTGCAATACAATCAGAGGGCTCTTGCCGTTTTTGGCAAGGGTTATTTTATTATAATAAATTTAACTAAATTAAGGAATTTTCGCGAAATTAAAAATTCGACAGGGTTCGGCAAAATTTGCAAGTTGCTCCCCATAGGGGAGCAAAAGTTTGAATACCTTAAAAATTTTTTCTTTCACAACGCTCTTTTTTTCTTTTTGCTATTGACTTTTCTCTCAAAATCTTTTATAATTGTTGTAAGTACGTCTGTGTCCTGGAAATCTTAATTATAACAGAGGGGCCGGTCATGCTGAAAACGTAAAACAATCCGCGTTACGGAGGTTGAATATGAAATCTGTTTACACGAATTGGAGAAAGCTTCTTATCGCCGTGCTTGCCTCACTCTTTCTTTTTGCAGGTATGTGCGGCATTACTATGGTAAGAAGTGGAGAGGTGCGCACCGCATACGCCGCGGAAGAGGGGCTGTTTGCTTCCCGAAAAGGGGTAACGTACACCGCATACGCAACCTTTGCCGAGGCATTTTCCAACGCAGAGGCTGAGGCGGACGGTGTACGCAACGTGTACGCCGTTGCGGAGACGAGCATCGCGCTTTCCGAGCCTATTCAAGTGAGCGGTAACGTGGTACTCACGAGCATTTCGCTCGCCAATCAATCGCAGGAAACCGCGCTTGCCGTTATTCACCGTGCCGCAGGCTACTTTGGCGCGCTCGTTGAAGTGGGGGAGAACGCATCGCTCACGCTCAAAAACATCACGCTTGATGGTGGCGCGGAGTGGACGAGCCCCGCCGCATTGAACGGTGCGATTGAAAACGGCGGAGCGCAAGCATCCTCCGCGGCGATCGTAAGCCGCGGCGCGCTTCTTGTGGGCGTGGGGGCAACAGTTCAAAACAATCACAACACCTTGGAGGGTGGCGCGATCTACGCTGCAGGTGGAATATGTACCCTCGAGGGCGGCGTGCTCAAAAACAACGCGGCAGATCTCGGCGGTGCAGCAATTTGGGCTGCAAGCGGTGCAACCGTTCGGGTGGCGGATGATCAAAGCTATAACACCGCCGTTTCAGGAAACGTTTCACTCGATCATCGCGGTTCTCTCACGGTACAGAGCGGAGCGGCGCTCACGGTGAGCGGCGGCACGATCTCTGCAGGAAAGGGCGATGAGCGCGTCGTCTATGTTTACGGCGGCGGTCAGCTTTCTATCACGCTCGTTGCGCGGTTCGGCGGCGGAAACGTCTATCTGGGAAACGGTTCCGTTGTGGACGTTACGGGCTACCGCGGCACTTCACTTACCGTAGAGGTTGCTGAAGATAGAGCCGACGGTGCGATCGCAACGCGCACTGCCCAGAATGCGGCGGCAATTACGAGCATCATCTCTGTAGCCGATCCCGCTGTGGGGGAGAGCTATCTCACGGATTACGAATACCGCGCCCGCTACACGCGTGTGCTCACGGAAGGCGGCGTGGAACAGCTCGGCTACGGCGGTGTGGGCGTTAACATTTCACAGGAAGAGTATGAAAAACTGCTCTTCAATGCGCATTTTACCGATCGCGTGGAAGGTGCCACCGTTACGGTAGGTGGTGAAACGGCGCAATTCGAGCGTGAGGGCGAGCAATATAAAGCAAGTTTTTCTCTTCGCCTACTCGGAGAGATCGGGAAGTGGAGCGTAAGCGTGAACGCCATAAAGGCGGAGTTCGAAGCGGTTGGCGTGATCTATATTCACGAAGGCGGCGTTTTCGAAGCGCCTGCAGGCTGTGAATACGTTGCTGAAGACGGCGAGCGCCGTGCCCTCTCCGCGAGTGGAATTTTACCTAACGATCTCAAGATCGAAAGCGGCGTTGCAACCTTCGTCGTAGGCGGCTATTCGCGAAGCGTGTTCGTTGGAATGCGCATGGATCCCGTCAAGGTGGAAGAAGCGCAGGGTGCGCTCTACGATGCGGAAAATACCGAAGCTGTACTCACTGTTCTTCGCTTTTTCGCGAGCGAGCTCTATGAATACGCGCTTTTTGATGGAAACGGAAGCATGACGGCTTGGTCAAGGGCAGATGAAAGCGGAAAGGTCGTATTTTTTAACCTGTTGCCCGGCACGGCCTACACCCTTGCAGTGCGCAGGCCGGCAAGCGGTTACCGATTGCCCAGCTCGTATGTAGTGCTCAATGAGAGTGTGTGCACGCTCACGATCGAAGAGAGCAACCGCAGGTATGCCTTTTACAGTGCCTATCACAATCTTCTCAACGAAGAGGAGACGAAAGAGCAGGGCGTTCCCGTTGTTTGGGAAGATGTTACTGCGAGCGAGATCAACGCGGCACTTTCCGTTTACACGGCGCTCAATCGCGATCTTCCGCACGTTGCCGCCTTCCCCGCCCTTTGCGAGTGGCAGGCTGTGATGATCGAATCGTTGCCGCAGGCATTTGTAAACGATTGGCGCACGAACAACGGCGAGATTCTCAAATTGCCCCTTCAGGCGCTCACCGATACCACGCGCGGCACCTATCGCGAGCTTGCCGAAAGTGCGGCGCGTACATATCATTCTATGGCGGAGATCATCGGGCTTTTCCTGAAAGGAAACCTCGAAGTTGCTGAAAAAATCGAAGAAATTGCCGAAAGCGTGCAGGCCCTGCTTGCGGAAGATATGGCGGCGGATGTAATGCCCAAGGTGCGGGCGATTGCCGTGCTCGATATCTTTGCCGCCGATGATGCCGCATGCGATAAATTCAACCTTGATTCCGAGCGCGAGAACGAGCAGGTTCAGCGCCTTCATGATATTCGCAATGCATTTCAGGTGCGCGTTGAGGCAGCCTTAGGGATCGGGGAAGATTCGCTTGGTGAGATCTACCGCCTCGTAAAGGTTGCAGGCGCCCAGCTCAACCTACAGGGCTACTACGAGCGCTTCTGCATTGAAAAAAGCGGCGAGGAGTATTTCTCGCAAGAAAAGCTTTCTAATGCGCTGATCTCGGTCATGGATGCCATATTTCTGCTCGCAGGCGATGCAGATTTCGTAGCGGAGGAATACGGGGCAGAGCTTGCGCTCTATAAAGCGTACGGCAAAATTTGGCTTGAAGAGCTGTTTGGAGAGCTGTTGGAAGAATCGCTTATCGGCAAACTCTATGCAGAGGAACTTGTACGCATTGAAGCGATCGCGCCGGAATCCTTCAGTGATACGGAAATCGCAATTTGCGAAGAGGCGCTCGATGAAATTCTTCGCGAGGCGCAAAACAAGCGCGAACTGCAGCTCTACTTTGAAGCGCTTACCGGGCCCTCCGAGGGCGGGCGCCTGAGTATTGCAAATCTGGTGCAAAAAGAGAAAAATGCCGCGCTCATCGAGGAGCTGGAGCGTGCGTTTGAAAAGATCGTTGCGGCAGAAGAAGGCGCAATGAACGGAGCGGTTGAATCGGGCAAGCTCGCGCTTTATCGCACGCTCGCAAAAGAGCTGATAAAAGAGCACCTTGCGGCGGCGTATTCCACTCCCGCCGAAGCGCTTGAAAAAATATGCGCCGATACAGTTGATGCAGTTTTTGCGGTAAACGAGGGTACCATGCCCGAAATGGAAGATGAAATAGAGCGTATTTTCGAGAGCGGCAAGCAAAAGCTTAAGGTTAGAAATTATTACGAAAAATTTGAAGAATTTATCCCCGCTGAGTCTACCCTGAGCAGCGTTTACGAAAAGATCGATGGCGCGGGCGCAACGCTCATCGGGGAAGAGATGGCCGCCCAAAAGCGTGCTTCTGCCTATCTCGGTATGTTTGCTTTGTATCAAGAGCGCGCGCTTTTGATCCTCGAAAGCTATTCGGCAGAAGGTGCGCCGCAAACTGCGTTCGTGAATGCGGCGAGCGAGGCGATCGCACGTTTGGAATATGCCGATCAGGGAGAGGGGGAGAAGTTTACCGATGAGGCGCTTTCCGCTCTTGAAAGCGAGATCGAAGTGATTTTATCGCAAGCGTATCAACAGCTTACGGTGCAGCGCTACTTTGAAATGCTTGCAAAAAGAGAGGGGGGTGTTGAAGCCCGTCTTTATGAATCTCTTGAAGTAGGAATCGCCGCGGTTGAAGCGGCAAGAACCCTCGAAGAAAAAGCTGTTGCCGGCTTTATTGCAATGCGCGATCTCTACAAAACGTATATCACCGCCACGCTTGAAAAGCATCTTTACGGTGCGTACGAAAACCCTGCAGAAACGCTAAAAGCGTTTCTTACGGAAGCCGAAGCGCGCCTTTGCGAAATCGGTTTCAATGAGCAATATACCCAAAAAACGCTCGAAAACATAGAAGAGGGAATGGATCTCGTTTTTGAATCCATCATCCGGAAGTTTGCCCTTCAAAATTATTTCGATAATCTCACCGGGGAAGCAGGCGTTGCAAAGCATTATAAAGCCGCACTTGAGGAGATTTTAAAAAGCAGCCTTGAGCGCATTGATCAAGCAATTGCCGGGAATAAGGAGTACCAAGCATACGGCGGCATGAACGCCCTCTATTGGGAGTACGGCCATTGCGTGCTTGCTGAAATTGCTGAAGCATACAAACCGCTCTCCGAGGTGCTTGCAAACATTTACATAGCGGCGCAGCAAGCAGTGGTCGATCAGCAAATAAATTCCCTCGCACCTTTTGATGAACAGCTGAAAGCGGTTGAGGCGGCTATCGAGGTCATTCTAAAGGATTTCGAGGCGGAAATGCTTCTTACGGGCTACTTCGAAACGCTCACAGGGCTTACCGAGCAAGAGAACAAAGTGGCGTTTTCCGTAACGCTCTCACAGCTTCTTGCCGCAATCAAGGGTGATGCCGCACCGATCGCCGAAAAAACGGAAAAAGCAATTCTTTCCAAGGTTGCGCTCTATGCCGCGTACGCCAAGCTCATTCTTGAAGAGTATCGCGTAGTCTGCTTCGGGGAAGAGGCGGATCCTGAGGGGGCTGCAATTTTAGAGGATGCATATTCTTCCATCAACTCGCTTGCTCAAGGCGAATTTTCCGCTGAAGAAGTGGAAGAGCTTCTCACGGAAATTGCGACCGTTGCAGAAAATGCACGCGGCGGCATGGAGGGCGAAATGTTCCTCACCGAGCATCCCGTTGCTATGAAGGCGTTTGAAATGCTTGCACAAGAAGATTGCGAGGCAATTGCAGTCGCTTACGAGGCGCTGAGCGCGCTCTCCGAAAGCGCGAAGGCATATCTGCACACGCTCGCACCTGCGTATGAAAACGATTTTGCAATCAATCGCTTCATGCTAATGCTCTGCGATTTCCTTTTTAAAGCAGAAGCGGAAGGATATCGCAGAGATGTCGCCGAGCAAATTGGGCAGCTCTTTGCAGATTACGAGGCGGATGCTTCTCTTTTGGAAGGGCTTGAGTCGATTCGCTTGGTGAAGCTTGCAAGGCTCGCGGCGATTGAATACACGCAATACGCTAAGGATAGCGCGAACGCCGATCCGAGAGTGGATGCTTATCTAACCGCCCTGAAGCTCGAAATGGATGCTGTATGCGAAGAAGCGGCGGCAGAGCTCGCCATTGAAATTGCTACCGATGAGGTCGAAAAACTCTGTGCGTTGCTGAATGAAGAGTTTTTAGGCTACAAAGCTTCGCAATCGCTCCTCAATGAGCTTGATGAAATGGCTGTGAAGGAAGCTCTGCAAACGGCGAAGGCGCTTGCTCTTACGGCTGTAAACGGCGCGAGAGAGAATGCTCTCGAAGAGGGCAGAGCGGCGATGCTCGATATCCGAAGCGCCTTTGCGTCAGCGGTTTTGAACGGTTATGCCGAGGCGCTTGCGGTAGGCGATCTTAAGGAGGAAGTGGAGAGTATCATTACGGGCATTGCCGCGGCGCAAACGGATGGCGAAAAGAAAACGGCAACCCTTGAGGGTATTCTCACGCTCTATAAGGCGAACGCCACCCTGCAGCTTTTGGCAATCGAATCAAAAGCAGAAATCGAAGATATCATCGAAGAAGGTGAGGGGCGCATTGCCATTGTTCCGTTTGCCTATTCAACCGAGGCGATTGCCGAGGCGGAAGAAGAAATCGATGGCTATCTCGAATCGGCAAAGCAAAAGGTCTCGTTGCAGGAGTTTTACGAAGCGCTCTTAGCGGCTCACGCACTCGAAGATGAGCTTGATAAAATCCGAATGGAAGCCTTCACAAATATCGATACAGCGGAAGAAAAAGCGCAGGTTACACTTGAAGGAATGCGTGCTCTTTCAAAGCTATCGCTTGAAATTTTCACCGCAGAGCTTATCTCTGCTCTTGAGCGGCAGGTGGGTGGCGCAACAGTTTTGCACGCGCCGCTTGCAGAGGCTCTTGAAGCAATAGAGGGCGCGAATGAAGGCACCATGTCTGCGGTTCTTACTCGCGAAGAGAAGAAAATGCTCGGAATTTACGCAGAATCCATTCTCCTGCAATACGAAATAGGCGCAAATGCGGCAAGCTTAAATGATATCTGTGCACTTCTTCAAGCGCAAACGAAAAGCCTTCTTGGGGAAAACCATCGCCCCGCAATCGGGCAAATGCTCGAATTGGATCATTCGATTGCAAAGCTCCGATTGGAGGTGGAAACCGAGCTTCAAGGCGTGGCGTTCAACGTTGCAAATCTTTACGCTATTCTACTTGAGGCATTGTTGCAAGAGTCGCTCAAAGAGCCGTTTAACAAGGATTGGAGTGAGCTTGCAAATGAGCTTTCCGGTTCGGTTGAAGGCGCTTTCGCAGCCGTGCACGCGCTCTACGAAAACTATGCTTCACTCGTACTTTCCGAGGTGATTCGCGCGCTTGGAAGCTACGCAGCGGCGCTTCGCCCCATCGAAGAGGAGGCCCTTGAAGAGGTGCGTGCGTACACACAAATTATGCCCGAAGATGTGCGATTTGCCGATCATGTCGCAAGCATATTTGAACCCGTGGCGCAAATCGTGAAGGAAGCCTCGGCCAAGCTTCGCGGAGAATATTGCCGCCTTGCAAGCGGCTACGTGGCAGGCAATTTCGCACAGATTGAAGCAAAGGATCTCAATGCAATTGCAGCAATGCGCAGTGCCTACCGCGCTTTGGAGGATGCGGATATCAAGGCGTACCTCGATGAAGCCTATAAAGGGGGGTACGCTGATTTCGGTGCAAGACTTGATGATGAATACATGAAGTCTGCATTTGAAAAGCACCGCACGGAAGTGCTTGTGGCAATTGAAGCGCTTCCCGATAAGTTGAAGGGTGAGCTCGTGGCAGCACAGAAGGTGTGGCACCGTAGCGCAGTGTCGGCGCTTGAATACCTTCCTATGCACGCGCAACCGGAGGATTACTTCGCGCAGTTGGAAACAGAGCTTTCCAACGCCCTGTTTGCGGCAAAGGTGGATGTTTCCATCGCCGAGGCGCAGGAGCTTGTGCTTCGCAATCTTGATGGCCATTATGCAGGTGCCTGCAATAACCGCTACGTAAAGTACAGCGTGCAGGGCGAGGCAGCACTTTTGAATATCTATGAATCTGCGCGAAAAGCGGTGCTCGCGGTAAAGGCAAGCGATTTGCACGAAACGGAGTACGAAGCGCTTTTAGAAGAGGCGGATTTGATGCTTGCAAACCTTCTTGCAAAGGCGACTGAAGATATATCAAAATCAGCAGTTATCGCCGTATCAAAAGGCGTGTTAGCAGATGGTTCCTACCAAGGCTTCAGCGGCGATGAAATATGGGGTATCGTAGAAAACGAGGGGGGCATGCCTCAAAATGCGTCTCTTGAAATGTTCATGAAAGCAACCGACTTTAAAGAGGAGATCTACGCCGCGATCAATAGCGGAAAGCTCGTTTCCACATCAATCACCGCGGAGCAGGCACGCGCGCTCGTAAAGGATAAGGAATTGAAGGCAACGGTTGAAATCACGTTGGGCGGCATAGAGGAATTTTCCGGCGTATATACCGTGAAGGTGCTGCTTAACGAAACGCTTCAAGCGTTCGTTGGATTGCAGATCGCAACACTCACGCAAGAAGGCGTTTTGGAGTTGCTTCAAACGAGAATAGAGGGCGAGTTCCTTGTTTTCGAAACGACGCATTTCTCCGAATTTTACGTGCTCGGCGAGATAGAGCTCAACCTGTGGTGGGTGATCGTGATTCTCGTATTCCTTCTTTTGATCGAGCTTGCGGCAATCGTGCATCTCACTTCAAAAGCCTATAAAAAACTCAATTTGAGGGCGCAGGAGCATACCATGTCCGTAGGCGGCTTTGCAATTCTCGCCGTTCTCATTCCGCAGGGCGCTGTGATCGTGAGCATCGTTCTTGCCGTTCTTATCGCGCTTGCGGCAATTGCAATCATTTCACTTCTCGTGATATTGTATAAAAAACCAAAGAAAAAATTCATTGAGGAAACTGTTGTTTCGAGTGCAGTGAGCGAAATCACAGAAAGGAAGCCCGAAGCAGATGGCCCTGCCATTTTAAGCGATACGATCGGTTCAAATGAAGCGGAATCTGCAAAGGTTGAGGCCGATTGGGAGCGCATTGCCATTCGCGTAGTGGAGCTGCTTGCGGCAAAGGGCCTTGTTGCCACGCCGTCAGAGGTGATCAACGCAATTCCAAACGCAGAGCAAGCCGATATTGCGAGCGAACCGTGCGAAACGGAGTGCGCCGATGAAACCGCCGCTGTGAGTGAAGTGAAAGAATCTTCCGAAACGGGGTACGTAGAGGCGGAGCCTATTGAGGATGCAATCAATGAAATTTTAAGCAGCCTTGAAGAAATCGAAGAAGTTGCCGAGGATCGCATTGCAATCGTGAGCGAAGATGAAAGCGCCGCTGTGAGTGAAGTGAAAGAATCTTCTGAAGCGGAGTACGTAGAAGCGGAGCCTATTGAGGATGCAATCAATGAAATTTTAAGCAGCCTTGAAGAAATCGAAGAAGTTGCCGAGGATCGCAATGCAATCGTGAGCGAAGATGAAAGCGTCGCTACGAGTGAAGTAGGCGAACTGTGCAAAACGGAGTGCGCCGATGAAACCGCCGCTGTGAGTGAAGTGATTAAACCGCGCGAAACGGATTCCGAAAAATGTGAAACCGCCGCTGTGAGTGAAGTGAGCGAAAACCCTGAAATGAAGTTTTCTAAAGCTCCCGAGGCGGACATGCCCACCTGCGATGTGGCCGTTATCCCTTTTGAGGAGGCTATATTCTCGCCCGAGATCCGTGCAGAAGTGGCGGCTTCCGAAGTCAACGCCCTCATGCACGATTCCGTAGCAAAGCTGCTCATCACCGAGGGCGATCGCGTTGCGGTGAAATCCAAAACGGGAATCGTAAACGTTGATACTTTGGGCGAATACTTTGAAAGCGGCGAGCTTGTCACTCTCGAGGGGTTGAAAGAGCGCATTCCGTTCTTTAATAAAAAGGTGACCTATATCAAGATCCTTGCCCGTGGCAAGCTCTCCAAATCACTCGTTGTAGAAGGGGATGATTTTTCCCTTGAAGCAGTGAAAATGATCGTGCTTACGGGCGGCCAAGTCATTCGCACGCGGCGCAGATAAGTGGCGCAAACCTCATAAGTAAAAAATGAGTAAAAAGGGGCTTTCGCCGTTGGCAGAAGTCCCTTTTTGCTTGCCAAGGCATTTTTTGTATATTTTTTACATAAAAAAAGCTTGGCAGAATTGTGGTATAAGTACAGCTTATACCTATCATAAGTAATACTTATACCTCAATTTTGTCGAAACAGCGTTCAATCGCTTGACAAGGCTTTCGGACAGCATTATAATATAAGGTAAATAAATAAAAGGAGAAGTGTATATGAAGCGCAAATTATTGACGATTTTATCGATTCTTTTCGCTTTGATCACAGCGATGGGCGTCATGGCAGCCTGCGGTCCCGATGAGGAGCCGGGCGTAGGCGGCGATGAAGTTGGCGCGTACTA
>JAFWBP010000006.1 GCA_017507045.1 Clostridia bacterium
GCTCTAACCAACTGAGCTACGCCCGCCGTGTCTGGCGCGCCTGAAGAGATTCGAACTCCTGACCCACGGCTTAGAAGGCCGTTGCTCTATCCTACTGAGCTACAGGCGCATGCTCTGACATCGCATCGAAGTTTCGCATATCTCCGGGAAGCGAACTGGAGCGGGTGATGGGAATTGAACCCACGCGACCAGCTTGGAAGGCTGGGGTTCTACCACTGAACTACACCCGCACGTTCAACGCTTGTACATTCTATCAAAGTTTCAAGAATATGTCAATCGTTTTTACGGGCTTTCAGAACTTTTTTCGGAAAATTTTTCCCGAACCCCTTTTCCGTGCGAAACTTTCGTTCACGGGTAGGCGCATGCGCGCCCGCCCGCCTCGTTCCTTTGTTTCTCTACAAACTGCGTTACTGTTTATTCAGCTCTGCGAGCCTTTTCAAAATGGCTGCAAGTGCCGATTCAGCATCCTCACAGTGCTCTACCGCCGTTTCCATCGGGCAATACCCTCCGGCGTAGCTGCGAATGCGCTCCGTGCGCGTACCGCAGAAAACGGCAATACCATGCCCGAGTAGAACCTCCTCCGCAAGCTTGGAGATAACCTTTGCATAAACCTCTTTTACGCCGAGAAGCACGTATAAAAATGCTGCTGCCCTTCCTACGACGCGATCCGCCGCGGCATAGCTGCGAACATCCCTTTCTTCTTGAATGAGGCGCAGAAGCGGCCTTACGCCGCGCTCCTTACTCGTAATGCGCACGCCGCCCTTCACGAGCGCAAGCGTGAATTTGCCTTCCTCTAAGAGCGCTTTTGCCCGCTCAAGCTCACTCACCTTCTGCCTTCCTCTCTACGTAGTAAACAAGAAGGGGCACGATGATCCATTGAAGAATGAGCCCGGGAAGCCCCTGATAGATGCTGACCCAGATCGTGGAAACGTTTATACTGGCGCTGAAAACGAACACGCCGATAACGATTGCCAGCGCACGAACTGCTCTTCCTGCAATCTGCGCGATAAGAAGGGTTGCAATCGTGGGAAGCTTGCGGCTATGGAAGTACTGCGAGAAGATGCCCGTGGCAAGACCGTAGATGCCGAGCTCGATAATCATGAAGGGTAGAGATGCGAGCGAAGGCATGGGGCGGCCAAGTGCCAAGGTGAGCATAAAGCTAATTGCAGGGCTTGCAAGGCCGGAAGCGAGGCCTGCCCACGCGCCTGCAAAGTAGCCAACGAGGAAGATCGTGAAGTGCATGGGAAGGAACGTGGCGCCAAAATTTGAACCGACGTTCGTGATCATGCCGATGTAGTGGAAGAGCTGAGGAATCGCCACCGCACCGATCACGGCGAGAATGGCGGCTACCGTCTTCGTCTTCCAAGTTTTACAGACGAGGGATTTAGTTTGTACCTTTTCCATGTTTTGTACTCCTTTGTTCCATATAAAATAATTATACATTCCTGATTTTAGTAGTCAATTGCAATTTATTTGCTTTTTTATTGCAATTATTACTCGAACTGATTGGCAATCACCTTTAGTAACGCTCTGATCTCAAGATGCTGTGGGCAAACTTTTTCGCACTTACCGCAGGCAATGCATTCGGAAGCCTTTCCTCTGCCCGCCTGCGTATAGTTTTCGTAGTACACATCGCTATTCCAATCCTGATAGCGCTTCTTTTGATTCATGCACGAGAAGAGATCGGGAATGGAGATCTTTTTGGGGCATCCTTCAATGCAATAACGGCACGCCGTGCAGGGAATGTATTCCTCCTTCACAAGCTCTGCTTGCACGCGCATGACCGCCTCTTGTTCAACATCGTTGAGCGGCTTGAACTCCTTCATATAGGAAACGTTATCCTCCATCTGCCCCATCGTGCTCATGCCAGAGAGAACCATGAAAACGTTTTCAAAACTTGCCGCATAGCGAACGGCATAACTTGCGTTACTGCCGCCGTTCAAAGCTTCGAGAATTGCCGCCGCCTCTTGAGGAAGATTGGAGAGCGTGCCGCCCTTAACCGGCTCCATAACGATTACGGGTGTACCGTGCCGCAAACACACCTCGTAGCAAAGGCGCGCCTGCACGCTTGGATTCTCGTAATCGACGTAGTTGAACTGAAGCTGTACGACTTCGATCTGCGGATACTCCGTGAGGATGCGATCGAGCACTTTTGCAGTATCGTGAAAGGAGATGCCGAAATGCTTGATCTTCCCCTCTTCACGGAGCTTGAGCGCCGTTTCATAGGCGCGGCACCGCTTGTACTTTTCGTAGTTAGCGGCATTTTGCGCGTGCATTAGGTAGAAATCAAAATAGTCAACGCCGCAGCAAGTAAGCTGTTTTTCAAAAAAGGGGCGAATATCCTCCTCTCTTTCGAAATAATTCTCGGTGAGTTTATCGGTGAGAATAAAGCGCTCGCGAGGATAGCGCTTTACTACGCAATCGCGAATCGACTTCTCGCTTTTGCCGCCAAGATAGCCGTGTGCCGTATCGAAATAGTTAAAGCCGTTTTCAATGAAATAATCGGCCATTCGCGTGAATTCTTCGTAATCGACTTCACTACCCTTCATCGGCAGACGCATACAGCCGAAACCGAGCTTCTTTTTTACGCTTTCGAATTGCATAACACACTCCGGAATTCTAATCTCTTGTTTTATTATAGCATGATTGCTTGAATGTGTCAAGCAAACGCATTCATATCCTTAACGCAGTATATATGCCGTTTTTGATGGTAATAACAAATTCTACTGTGAGTAGAGCGGTGATAATGCGAGTAGAGGGAAGGATGTATGCGGTGGAATCGCTTGATAAAACCGAAGAATTGAAATTGAGAAAAATAGGTTGTAGAAAGCGTTTTTGCGTGGTATGCTGTAAATGAGCGGAGGCGATCTCTGCTCAACGGAGGTTAATTATGAAGGATTATGAAATCTTTGTGGAATCCTCGGCGAACATTCCCGAGCATCTCGTGCAGGATAGGAATATTCGCGTTATTCCCTATTATTTTAGCATCAAAGGCAAGGAACGGCCGTGCTACGAAAAGGGTGTACCCTTTAAGGAGATTGCAAAGCACTTTTATGCAGAAATGCGCGCGGGAATGGAGGCAAAAACCAGCCTGATTTCAGAGGCACGTTTCGTGGAGGAACTCTCCCCCACTCTGAAAGCCGGAAAGGACGCCGTTGTTCTCACCATTGCATCGGGCATCAGCGGAACGTACCAACAAGCACTTGCCGCAAAAAAGACGCTTGAAAAGGCGTTCCCCGCACGCCGCGTTTACGTGTGCGACAGCGCCAACGCATCCCTCGGACAGGGACTGCTTGCGCTGCGGGCGGCTGATTTGCGCGATCTGGGTGAAAGCGCCGAAACTTGCGCGCAATGGCTGAAAGAGAATGCATTCAAAATGAATAGTTACGTTACGGTGGAAGACCTTAAATATCTCAGGCGCACGGGAAGGATCTCTATGGCGGCTGCGGTGGCGGGCACCATTCTCGGTATCAAGCCGCTCATTCGGGCAGACGGCAGCGTAACGAACCCCAAGATGACCGTTTACGGCAAGGCGCGTGGAAGAAAGAAGGCGATCTCTGCCCTCGTGGACGCTTTTGATAGCCGTGCTATTCGCCCCGAAGCGCAAACGGTTGCGATCGCGCATGCAGATTGTGAGGAGGAAGCAACGGCGCTCGCCGAAATTTTAAAAGAACACGGCGCCGGAAATGTGATCATTGAATACTACGATCTTTGCACGGGCTCGCATATCGGGCCGGGTACGATCGCCCTCTTCTTCTTCGGCGAAGATCGCCGCGCTCCCGGCAGCATATCGGATGCAATTAGATCACACGGGGCACCCATGCCCGCACCAACCCGCTAACAAAATTGTTGTACACAGAAAACGCCAACCCGATTCCGTTTGAATCGGGTTGGCGTTGGTGCCGCTGAACGGAATCGAACCGATACGGACTTTCGTCCACCGGATCCTAAGTCCGGCGCGTCTGCCAGTTTCACCACAGCGGCGTATTTTAAGGGGCGCCGCCTTTGTGCGGCACACGCTTTGCTATAAAACGAAAACCCCACATATTGACCCCTCCATGGCGATAATCGCCGCTCCGTCAATATACAGGGTTTTGGTGGTGGGGACGACAGAACTCGAATCTGTGACCTCTTGCATGTCAAGCAAGCGCTCTAACCAACTGAGCTACGCCCCCATGTAACGTTATTATGATACATAAAATCTCCCCAAATGTCAAGCATTCTGCGGCATAAAATGCCTACATTTTGAATTTTTTAAGAAAAATACGCGAGAATTGCCACCCAGCCATTGACAAATTTACTTTTCTCATGTAAAATAGACTAAAGTAAGAAAACGTACAAGAAATAATCTTGGAGTAGATATTTTCATGCAAATCAAACGAAAACCGAGAGTGCTTATCACGTTCGTGGAAGCAGGCATGGGGCACATCGTGAGTGCCCAGGCAATCTCGGAAGCACTGAAAGAGAAATACACAGATAAGATGGAGATCATTGAAAGCCATATCCTTCGGGATAGCGATAATCCCATTCTGCCTGTATACGAAGATTTTCTCGTGCGCAACACGCAGTGGTATTCGCAGGTTCCCGCCTACGGTGATATTCAGTTCGCCTCCATGCACATCATTGGCGCACAGAATACGCTCAAGCTCATTCATAATACCATCTTCTACTCGCAAACGAAGGCAACTATTGAGGAGTATACGAAGTACGATCCTGACGTTATTATCTGCACGCATTACTTCCTTCTCTATACCGCCGTTGAATATAAGCGCAAATATAACCCGAACGTTTACATAGTGGCGTATTGCCCCGATAACAACGTACACGGCTGGTGGGATAACCGTGCAGACGTTATCTATACCAACAACCCCCTGGCAACAAAGCAGGCGTTTGATCTGCGTTTTAAGAACGGGCACGTGGTGGAAACATTCTACCCCACCCGTTCCGACGTTGTGAATTCCAACGAGAGTAAGGAATTCTACCGCGAGAAGTTCGGAATCCCTAAAGATCAATTTGCCGTGGTTATAGCAGACGGCGTGTACGCCAAGGCAAAACTGCGCTCCGTGTGCAACGAACTGCTTAAAACGGATTACCCCGTTACCGTTTGCGTGCTTGCTGGCAAAAACGAGAAGCTCAAAGCTTACTTTGATGGGAAAAAAGATAAGGTGAAGCCGAATATCACGCTACTCACCTTCGGCTATATTAAGGAGGCGCCCCAGCTTTACGGTGCGTGCGATCTCTTCATCACCAAGGGCGGCCCCAACGCCGTTTTGGATAGCGTGATGATGGGCACTCCCATCATCATTGATTACTGTGCCTCCCCCATCGAACGCGCAACGCAGCGCCTCTTCACCGAACATTACTTCTGCGGCTATCACTTCGTGAGCCCGAAAAAGATCCGCAAGCAGGTGGAAAAGCTCATTGAAGAGCCAATGCTCCTCGAAGAGATCAAAAAGACGCTTTCCTTCTTCGATAAATCCAAGAACGGCGCCGCCGAAATTGCAGATGATATTGCAGAGCTTCTTTGGAACGGAGATGAGCGCATGCTGAAGATCCTTAAAAAGGAAGAGGAAGCCATCACCGAGCTTATGGCAGAAAAGGCTGCCGAGCGGCGCGCCAAGGCGGAAGAGAAGATTGAAAAGGTAAACGAGGCAGCAGAGCGGCTGGCAGATAAACTGGAAGAGGAAGAAGATTTCGAAAAACTCAACGAACGAACCGCAAAGCGCATTGAAATCATTCAGGCGCGCACGGAAGAGAAGATCGAGCGCATCAACGAAAAGACGGAGAGAATCGTGCAGGGTATTTACGAAGGCACTTCGAGCAAGTACGCCGCCAAAGCGATGGAACGCAAAATGCCGCAACCTCCCGCAAAAGAGGAAAATTAAAAGAAAACGACCGTTTTAAACGGTCGTTTTTTAATGCATTATTTCATACAGGAAACTGGGCGCTAAACACGCCATTCTTTATTCATACATCTCCGTGCGCGGAGGGCGGGTAAAGAGCACATCGATCGCCTCGCGGCAACGCTGCTTATCATCACCCTCGCCGTAGCACACCTGGTACACAGCGTCGGTTATGGGAAGTTCCACGCCGTAGCGGCTTTCCAAGATCTTCAACGCCTTGGAGGTTGCAACCCCCTCCGCAAGCTTTGCAAAACGCTGGCCCTTTGCAAGCATTTCGCCGTACATGCGGTTGTGTGAAAATTGGGAAAATAGCGTGGTTTCATAATCGCCAAGGTGCGCAAGCCCATAGGCGGAGAGCTCGTTCCCGCCCATTGCCTTGATAAGGCGCGCAACCTCACGCGCCCCGCGCGACATGAGCGGCCCCTTTAAGGGAACGCAAACGACATCGAGAATACCTGCAGCGATACCCATTACGTTTTTCGCCGCCGCTCCGATTTCCGTGCCGATGAGGTCTTCTCCGTAATAGAAACGGATGAGATCGGAACGGAATTCATCGGCGAGGGCGTGTTTGAGCTTTGCGTTTTCGGAATCGATCACCATGCAGTTCGGCACGCCTTGCACGAAGCTCTGAATGTGGCCGGGCCCTACCCAAACTGCGATCTTTTCGGGGGAAATTCCGCTCTCCACGAGCACCTCGGAAAGGCGCTTACCCGTTTCCACTTCCACGCCCTTCATGCAAAGAACGAAGACCTTATCGCCGACATGGTACTGTGTAATGCGCTGCATGAAGCCGCGAAGCCCCTGTGCGGAAATGGAGATGACGATGACTTCAGCAAACTTTACCGCCTCTTCCAGATCGCAAGAAAGCTTAATATTTTCATCGAGCGCAACGTACTCGTTTCGCCCCGTGTTTTTGAGCACCTGATAAGATTCGGCGTCTTCCGGGCCCCAACTGATCACCTTATTGCCACGGCGGGCAAGGTACCATGCAATAAAAGAGCCCCATCTGCCACAACCCAAAACTGATATATTCATATTCTTCCTCTTTGAATGGGATTTATAATTCCTTTCTATCTAAAAGTGCGCGTGTGAGCGTAACCTCATCGGTATATTCAAGCTCACCGCCGATGGGTACGCCGTGCGCGATGCGCGTAACCTTCACCCCGAGCGGCTTTAAGAGCTTTGCGAGATAGAGCGCCGTGGCATCTCCCTCTACATCGGGATTGGTGGCGATGATCACCTCTTGCGTATTATCCGTGATGCGGGCGAGCAGTTCGCGAATGCGGATATCGTTTGGCCCTACGCCGTTCATTGGAGAGATCACTCCATGCAGGACATGGTATACCCCTTTGAACTCATGCAGCTTTTCCAACGCAACTACGTCCTTCGGCTCTTTCACCACGCAGATCACTTGATGATCGCGCGATTTACAGATCCCGCACACCTCTTCTTCGGTGAAGTTTCCGCACGTTTTGCAAAAACGCACCTTTCGCTTTACATCCACGAGCGCCTCTGCAAAGGCACGCGCCTCCGATTCGGGCATGGAGATTATTTTATACGCATAGCGTTGCGCAGTTTTTCTGCCTACGCCGGGCAACTTGGAAAATTCGTTGATCAGCCTGCCGATCGGTTCGATAAAGACCTCCATTAAAGGAGCCCTCCCAAACCGCCGCCCAGGCCGCCGCCCATTGCGCCGAATTTTGCCATCTTTTCTTTATATACCTCGTCTGCCTTCTTGTAGCCATCGAGAATGGCTGCAAGAACGAGATCCTCAAGCATTTCACTATCTTCGGGATCAATGACTTCTTTATCGATCTCGATGCCATCGATCTTCTTTTTGGCGTTCATATATACAACGACTGCCTCGCCGCCGGCCGTGCCAACGATCTCCCACTCCTCAAGGAGCTGTTCCGCCGCCTGCATTTCCTCTTGCATCTTCTGCGCTTGCTTCATGAGATTTTGCATGCCTGCACCGCCCATGCCGCCGCCTCTGCCATATGCCATAATATCCTCCTTTTGCATTCGTCTTTGTAAGCGAACGCAACAATAACTATTTTATTTCGATAGGGTAATCCTTAAAATTTTTCTTTAGCTCTAAAATTGCATCCTTTTGGGATACCGGCGCGCCGCTTTTTCTCACCTCAAAAGCAGCTATTCCGATGCCTTTCAGCACTTCCGCCATCGTGGCTCTGTGATTTTCGCGGTTTAAAGCGCCGTAAACCGTTTCCGATTCCGTGGCAAAGATGAACTTATCTCCCTCGAAGGAAACGATGAGATCGGAGCACATTGCAAAGAGCGCACCGCGCGCCGTTTTTCTGAGCGCTTGCAGAAACTTTCCGTATACCGCCTCTGCATCTTGCGGCGCGCCTGCGCTTCGCTCGGATTGAGGGAGAGAACTTGCCTTCGTATTAGCCTCTTCTGTGCGCGCGGCGGAAGCAATTTGGGGAGCAGGCGCAGGTACCGCGATTTCGCTCCGCTTCACACTCGGCTTACTTTCCTTGCGCGGCCCGGAAGGAGCAGGCATTACGGGTTCATCGGAGAAGTACGCTTCGGCAAAGATCGGCTCTTCCGCGGGAAAAGCATACTCCGCCTCTTGGCGCGCCTCCTTCTGCACGGCGAGATCTTCCGCCACACGCGCATCTTTTCCGCGCTTTTCGGTTAGATCGGGCGCCGTGGCCTTTGTGCTTTTGGCTTCGGCAAGACGTGCTTCCAAAGTGTTAAGGCGCACGAGGAGCGCTTCGATATCGTAATCCGCTTCAGGGTACGAGGTGCGCATGATTGCCGCTTCCAGCGAAATTCGCGGGGAGGAAACGAAGC
Source organism: Clostridia bacterium (assembly GCA_017507045.1). Classification (GTDB taxonomy): domain Bacteria; phylum Bacillota; class Clostridia; order Christensenellales; family Borkfalkiaceae; genus Gallimonas. The sequence continues at coordinate 8,721 of JAFWBP010000006.1, forward strand.
GAAGCTCGTTCTCCGTTTTAATAAAGATCTCCGTTGCGCGAAGAATCGCCCTACCATCCGCCTTCGCAGCAATTGCCTTAACTTCCTTGAACAGCTCCTTAGGAAGCGCAAGAAGGCGTTCTGCCGTTTTACATGTTTTTGCAACGGTTACTTGACTGAGTAAATTTAATATATCCTTGAGAAGCACACCGACCGACTTTCCCTCCGATAAAATACGCTCGGAGACGGAAAGCGCCGTAGGCATGTCCGCGGTGAGCATAGCAGAAACGAGTTTACACGTTTCGTGAAAATCCGCGGCACCCAAAACGGCAGTTACTGCTTCATAGGTGAGTTTTTCCGAATAGACGATGCACGCTTCGGCAATCGAGAGCATATCGCGATCGCTTCCTGCGCCTGCACGGGCGATTGCGGCAACCGCCTCTTCTTCATACTCTTTTCCGATTTCGCGTAGGATGGTTTTGAGATGTTTTTCGAGGTCCTCCTCGGGAATGAGCTTGAAATCCAGCCGCATGCAACGTGAGAGAATGGTTGCGGGGATCTTTTGCGGCTCCGTTGTAGCCAAGATGAAGATCGCGTGTGCGGGCGGTTCTTCCAGCGTTTTGAGGAGCGCGTTGAACGCAGAATCGGTGAGCATATGCACCTCATCCACAATGTACACTTTATAGCGCCCGGAAACGGGCGGGTACTGCACCTTTTCGCGAAGATCACGCATTTCGTTCACGCCGTTGTTGGAGGCGGCATCGATTTCCGTGATATCGAGCGAACCCTCCTGCAGGGCGCGGCATACGGCGCACTTGCCGCAGGGCGAACCGCCTTGGGGCTGTTCACAATTTACGGCGCGCGCAAAGATACGGGCAATCGTCGTTTTACCCGTGCCGCGAGGACCGGTGAAAAGATAGGCGTGCCCGATTGCGTTCTTCTCAATTTGGTTCCTGAGAATGCGAACGATATGTTCTTGCCGCACGATCCCTTCGAAGGATTCGGGGCGAAATTTTCTATATAGCGATAGGTGAGACATATTGCTCCTTCTTAGCAACTTCTTGGCACATTGCCGTTTATTTTTCGCAGAGGGAAATGCCGCGCGGCACTCCTAAAAGGAGCACCAAAGGGTGAAAGTGAATTAACGAAAGGTGCTCTGCAATTTCCTTTTTGCGCGGGCGAGCGCGTTATCAATGCTCTTCACTTCTTTTCCCGTGACCTCAGATATCTGGGCGTAGCTCATGCCCTCAAGGTACATCATGATAACGCGAAACTCAAAATCGGAAAGCGCACGCATGAGCCGTTGGCGAAATTCTCCCTCCGATTCCCCGATGAGAAGAAGCTCTTCCGGGCTTTCCCCTTCCGCCAGATTTTCCGGATCAATCTCGGTGCGCTCCCCCTCCGGCTTTCTGCGGTTGACAAAGCGCAGATAGCTATAGATTCTACGCACCACACAGGTGTAGACAAAATTTTTGAACTTTCTTCCGCCCACTGCAGAAAAGCTTCCGATGGCAGAATACAGCCCGATCATCCCCTCCTGCACGAGATCATCTACCTCGGCAAGCAAGTTAAAACTGAATTTACGCGCACAACGGCGCACCGTTTCTTTGTAGCGGAGCATAAGCTCTTCAGTAGCGAGAGCATCCCCGCTGCGAGAGAGTTCTACGAGCGTTTCATCCGATTTATTTTCTAATTCTTCCACGCACTACCTCATAAACAGCGATTCCGAGGGCAACGGAAGCGTTGAGGGAATTCACCCTGCCACGCAAGGGAATGGAGAGCACTTTATCGCATTTCTCGCGCGTGAGGCGGTGAACGCCGCTATCCTCGCCGCCAACAACGAGGGCAACCATGCCTGAAAGAGGGGTATCGTAAATGGGTTCGCCATCCGCTTCCAGAGCGTATACCCAATAGCCGCGCTTTTTTAGCGCATCGATGGCGGAATTGATGGAGGAGACCTTTGCAACGGGGATATGCTCGGCCGCGCCCGCCGAAATTCGAATCACCGCCTCCGTAACGCTCGCGCCCTTCGCTTTTGGAATGACAACGCCATCCGCGCCCGCACATTCGGCAACGCGGAGAATAGAACCGAGGTTGTGAACATCTTCAATGCCGTCGCAGAGCACGATGAGGCTCTCGCCATCTTTCCCGAGATCGTGAAAATCCGCGTACTGAAAATCCGTTGTAATAGCGATTACGCCTTGATGCCGCTTTTCCACGCTCTCCTTATCGAGAACGGCGCGATCGACGAACTGCACGCGGATATCCTTTTTCCGCGCCTCAGCGAAGATTCTGCCGAGCGTGCCCTGCGCGCCCTTTTCGAGAAGGATCTTATCAATTGTTTTTTCCGTTTTTAAAAGTTCTAAAACGGCGTTTCTGCCTTCTGTTTTCAATGCTTTCCTCCGAAATCTATGGCCTCTGTTTCGCCTTCGTGCTAAGCGGGCTATTCTGCAAAGAACAGCTCTGCAATGCGAGCTTCTTGCCCGGTGAGATACAGGTACCCGAGGAGCGCCTCAAAGCCCGTGGAGCGAACGTATTCCTGCACGGAAGCATTCTTGCTCTTCGTGGGTTTTTTTGCGTTTCTGCCGCGGCGGTAGATCTCCTCTTCTTCTTCCGTGAGAAGGGGCAAAATTCGCTCCAACGCTACGCTCTGACCGTGCGCCGAAACTTTCTCCGAGGCAAGGTGATTGAGCTCCCCCGTTTTGAATCCGTGCGAAAGTGCAAGCCCTCTTCGCACGTAAAGCGTATATGCGGCATCGCCCACGAAAGCGAGCACCACGGGGCTCAACTGCTTTATACGCTCTTTTTCAATCGGTTCGTTCAAGTGCGGCATCGCTTCCTCCGTTATTCGGGATTTTGCGGAAAGGCCCAAAATACCCCGTTTACCATATTATAGCAGAAACCGTAGAAAATTGCAAGCGCTTACAGAGGAAAATGCTATTCCACGCACTTTCAAATGTATCAAAAAATAGAGACTTTGGAACAATTTTCACCACCTGAAAAATTTTGCGAAAAAAAGTTGCTTTTCGCGGAAAATGTACTATAATAAAGTCGATATGGAAGCTTTTGAACTGTTACTGCCTTTGGCGCTCATTTTGCTCCTTTCAAAGTTGATGGGGCTCGGAGCGCATAAGTGCGGCATGCCTGCCGTAATCGGTATGCTCCTTGCGGGAATTCTCGTGGGGCTCATTCGTTATATTCCGTGGGAGCCTTTGCAAACTGCCTTCTCCGGTGAAGAGGTGCACTACGTGATCGAGGTGATGAGCAAGATCGGCGTGGTGCTCATTATGTTCTCAACCGGGCTGGGAACGGATCTTAAAAAATTGCGCTCCACAGGCGCCGCCTCCGTGGCAATCACTGCCTGCGGCGTGGTGGTACCCATGGGCATGGGTACCCTCGTTGCGTTCATCTTCCTTCCTGGCGCAGGGATCTTATCGTGGCTTTTTTACGGAGCTATTCTCACGGCAACCTCCGTTTCCGTTACGGTAGCCGTGCTCAAAGAGCTTGGAAAGCTCGATTCGCGCGAGGGCACTGCCATCGTTGCAGCCGCCGTGATAGACGACGTGCTCGGCATTGTGATCCTCTCCGTGCTCTCCGGTTTTTCTTCGGGCGGCTCGCAGGGCGCCGGCTGGGATTGGTTCCACCCCAATGCGGCGCTCGTTACCATTAAGATCGTAATCTTTTTTATTGTAGCAATTTCCTTGGGCATTTGTCTTCGAAAAATTTTCAACTACATGGAACGCAAAGCGCCCCATAACCGCCGCGTGCCCATTATTTCGCTCGCCGCATGCTTTTTATACGCCTACTGTGCTGAAAAATTCTTTGGCGTTGCGGATATCACGGGTGCGTACCTTGCAGGTATCCTTCTCGGCGGCACGCTTGCGGAAACGCCTTACGTGGAGAGTAAGGTGGACACCATGGGATACCTCTTCTTCTCTCCCATCTTCTTCGCCTCTATCGGCATGAATCTTGATTTTGAAGGCATTACACCCGCCTTCCTCGCATTCGGATGCGTGTACGTTGTGGCGGCGCTACTCGGAAAGCTCCTCGGGTGCGGCGCAGGCGCGAAACTATGCAAATTCACGAACCACGAGAGTTTTCGCGTGGGGCTTGGCATGATGGTGCGTGCGGAAGTTGTGCTCATCTGCACGGAACGCGGCGTAGCCGCAGGCCTTGTTGATCCTGCCCTCTTCCCCTTCGTGTTCCTCATAATTCTACTTTCCTCGGTGATAACGCCCATTCTCCTGAAATGGTCGCACCAAAAAGAAACGAGCAATTTAAGCCGTGCATAACGGACATGGTATGGCCCGCGCTGACGCGCGGGCCTTTTTCATACCTAAATTGTAAGAGCATTTTCTCTACTCTACCGTAACGGATTTTGCAAGGTTGCGCGGCTTATCGGGGTTGTTGCCGCGGGCGATGGAAACGTAGTAGGCAAGTTGTTGCAGAGGGATCACTGAGAGCGCAGGTGAAAAAATTTCTCCGCATTCCGGCACGACTACGGATAAGGTAACCCCCTCCGCCACCGCGTATTCGCAAAGCGAGGTAATGAGAAACACCTTTGCGCCCCGAGCGCGCACTTCTTCGATTGCGCTCATCATTTTTTCTGCGAGCCGCCGCGAGGTGAGCACTGCAACAACGGGCGTATTCTTCTCCACGAGCGCAAGCGTGCCGTGCTTAAGCTCGCCTGCAGGATAGCCCTCGCTCGGAAGATAGGAGATTTCTTTGAGCTTGAGGCACCCTTCGAGCGCCGCAACGTAATCGGCCCCCCTGCCGATGAAATACACGGAACTCGCGCCAACGAAATAGGGCACCCAGCTCCGCACCCCTTCTCCTGCCGCAAGTGCCGCCTCCGCAAGGCCGGGAAGCTGCGCCAACACATCGCCGTACCCTCTTTTTTTGCGATACTCCGCAAGGCTCGCCGCGATGCTATAAAGCGCGGCAAGTTGCGCGTTGAAGGTTTTCGTTGCGGCAACCGCAATCTCTCTGCCTGCCCGAACGGGGATAACGTAATCCGCAAGCGCGGCGAGCGACGAGCTCTCCGCATTCACAATTGCCACAACCTTAGCTCCTCGCTCCTTTGCAAGCCGCGCCGCGGCGATGGTATCCGCCGTTTCGCCGCTTTGGGAGATTGCCAACATAAGCGTGCCGTCAGGCACGATGGGATCGCAATAGCGGTATTCGCTCGCAACGCTTACCTCCGTGCGGACACGGGCGAGCGACTCAAAAGCGAACTTTGCCGCAAGCCCTGCGTGATATGCGGTTCCGCACGCCGCGATTTGAAGATGCTCCGCACGGCAGAGCGCCTCGTAGAATGCTTCATAGCGAAAATCGCCCAAATTCGGGCGTGCAGCTTTTAAGACGGCAGGAATTTCCGCCATCTCCTTTTTCATGAAGTGGGGAAAGCCACACCGATAAGGAGCTTCCGTTTCGGGATCAAAGGCAAGGGGCGATTTATCAATTTCTCCACCGCCCATACCGTAGAAGGTAATGCGCTCCTTTTTCATAACCGCACACTCGCCATCCTCTATCGCATACAGCTCGGCACCTTGCTTGGCTACGGCAGGAATATCGCTCGCGCACACGGTTCCGCCATCCGAATACCCGGCAATGAGCGGGCTTTTTTCGCGCGCAAGCGCAATCGTTTCCGGCTCGTTTGCACACATGACCGCAAGCGCATAAGATCCGCGTAGGCGGGCACACACCGCGCGCAGCGCTTCGAGCAGTTCCCCCATGTAGTAGCGCTCGAGAAGGTGAGCGATCACCTCGCTATCCGTTTGAGAAGAAAACGCTTCACCGCGCTTTTCGCATTCTTCCTTTAGGGCATGGTAGTTCTCGATGATGCCGTTATGCACCACAGCGAACCGCCCGTAAATGTGCGGATGTGCGTTTTCCTCCGAAGGTGCACCGTGCGTTGCCCAGCGCGTATGGCCTATGCCGCACGTTCCTGCAAGCATCCCTCCGCCCCGAAGCCCTGCCACGGGGCCGGCGCAACGCAGAAGATGAAAGGAGCCTTTTGCAAGGGTTGCGATCCCTGCAGAATCGTAACCGCGGTATTCAAGCTTTTTGAGATTCTTGGCAAGCACAGGCGCCGCTCTTTTCTTTCCGATGAAGCCAACGATTCCGCACATCAGATGCTCTCCTCAGCCGATCTGAGAGCGCGTTCTAAAAGATCCGCCGCCTCTGCACACGCGCGTTCATCCTCCCCCTCCGTGAGGATACGCACCACCGGTTCAGTGCCTGAGGCACGCAGGAGCACCCGATCGCAGAGCACCTCTGCGCGCTCTTTTGCAATAAGCACGCCCTCTGCCTCCATTGCCCTTTCCCGTTTCTTTACGTGCACGGCGCGCCGAACCTGCGGAAGTGGCACGTACCCCTCCGCAAGAAGAGATACGGGACAGCGCGCTTCAAGCGCCATTTCCAGCACTTTAAGTGCGGTAAGAATGCCATCTCCCGCCTGTGAATATTTGCGAAAGATGATGTGCCCGGAAGATTCTCCGCCAAGCAGATACCCCCGCCGCACCATTTCTTCGTAGACGAACCGATCGCCAACCTCCGCGTAATCCACGCGGATTCCTTCCCGCAGAAGACTGCGAGATAATCCGCTGTTGCTCATTTTTGTTGCAACGATACCGTCACCATCGAGCTCGCCGCGCGCTTTAAGCCCCTTGGCGGCAAGGTAGAGAACGGCATCGCCATCGAGAACTCTACCGCGCTCATCAATTACGATACAGCGATCCGCATCGCCATCAAAGGCGAATCCAACATCGAGCGATTCTGCAACGACGAGACGGTTTAGAACTTCCGGATGCGTGGAGCCGCAACCCGCATTGATGTTGAGGCCATCGGGCATGGTACCCACTGTGTATGTCTTGGCGCCCAAAGCATCGAACACCGCCTTGGCTATCATGAAAGCGCTTCCGTTGGCACAATCCAGCCCCACGCGCATGCCGCGAAAGCCTACGCATGGAAGCGCCAGCAGGTAGGCAAGGTAGCGGTTTCGCCCCGCAACATAATCTACCGTGCAACCCACCTCTGCCCCGGTGGCAAGCGGAACCGTGCCGCCATCGAGATAATTTTCGAGGATCGCAATCACGCCGTCCTCCAGCTTTTCTCCCTCACCGTTAAAGAGCTTGATGCCGTTATCGGCGAATGTGTTGTGGCTTGCCGAAATCATTACGCCGCAATCGAAGCCTTCTGTGCGTGTGAGGTAGGAGACGGAGGGCGTTGTTGTAACGTGCAGGAGATAGACGTCTGCACCGGAAGCAGTGGCTCCTGCAGCAAGCGAATATTCAAGCGTATACGAGGAGCGGCGCGTATCCTTTCCCACCAGAATGCGCGTTCTGCCACTCTTGCCACGGGCAAAATACCGCCCAAGAAATCTTCCCACGCGGAATGCGTGAATGGCCGTGAGCGATTCGTTCGCCACGCCGCGAAAGCCGTCCGTTCCGAAATATTTCCCCATATTTCCTCCGCGCGCCGAATGGGCGCTACCGCATTATATGCTTCGAGAAAATTGAAGGTGCAAAAAAAGGGCCAAAGCCCTTTTCAAAAATTTTTCTTATTTATTTTCATTAAACTTCTTTTGCATAAATGCAATTCTTTCTGCCACCGCGGCCTTAGTTGTGGGAGCTTTTTGCACGATATCAAAGCCGTGCATGGTACCCTCGGTTTCGTTCAGTGTTACGGAAATTCCCGCATTCTGCAAAAGCTGTGCGTAGAGGATCCCATCGTCGTGCAAGCAATCGAACTCGGCGGTTTCAATATAGGCAGGCGGCATTTTTTCAAAGCTTGCGGCCTCCACGGGGGAATAATATACATAGCTCGGATCTTCCCGTTCCACCTTCGTCATAGGTCCAACGCGATTAGATAACGTGGAATTCCACATGGGCGTATCCGTATATTTTTTGCAAGCTTCGCTGTTGCCGCGCGCATCAAGGAAGGGATAAGGAAGCATTTGAAAGAGAAATTTTACGGGATGATTTCGATCTCTCGCCATCATGCAGACGCCCACTGCAAGAGTTGCACCGGCGCTATCTCCGCCGATGCCGATGCGCGAAACGCTTACACCGAGTTTTTCGGCGTTATCATATACCCAGCACGTAGCAGCATAGCAATCTTCAAAGAACGTGGGGTGCGGGTGCTTGGGGGCAAGTCTGTAATTTACAAACACGACCTTGCACCCCACCTCTTTCGCATAGCGCATCGCGTTCTTATAATGATAGCCTGCCGCCGGAAGCACGAAGCCGCCGCCGTGGATATAGATCAGGCATGGCGCACTGCCCTCTGTTCCTTTGGGCGACATTATAAAGCACTCGATCTTCTCTCCATCGAAGCTTGTAATTTCTTCCCGGCGCACCGCAACCTCTTTATCACGGAAAACAGATCTCGGCACTTTCATGTGCGGCACGGCAAGTGCTAAAAATTTTTCGCTGATAAGCGGCTTGAAATGATTGAACGGGAAAAATTCCTTCTTAATGGGATATTTCGGCATCTCAACACCTCTTTTTCTGTAAGATAGAAAGTTTATAACGCGCGCTTGACTGCGCGGCGATACTCTAAAAACAGCGCATCGTAATACGAACGGTTCTCAGAAGGAAGGAATATCTTCTCGGATTGGCGGCTCGTTGCAATCTCGCCCTCATCCGCAAGCCCGAGCGCGAGCGCACACATGAAAGCGGCACCGAGCGCCGTGCTCTCCAGCTCCACGGGGCGATCAACTTTAATTCCCAAAACGTCTGCCTGGAACTGCATCAAAAAGCCGTTCGCTGAAGCGCCGCCATCGCACTTGATGGAAGCGAGCGGAATACCGCTATCTTTCACCATGCACTCGGCAAGCTCGCGGGCGGAATACGCAATGCTCTCGAGCACTGCGCGCACAATATGTTCCTTGCGCGTGCCGCGAGAAATGCCAGCGAGCATCGCGCGCGCCGTGGAATTCCAATGGGGCGCGCCCAGCCCCGTGAAAGCCGGCACGAAGAAGACGCCTCCCGTATCCTTTACGGAATTTGCCAATTCTTCGCTCTCTGCGGCGTGCGAAATGAGCCCCATTTCATCTCTGAGCCACTGTACGCCACTGCCTGCATGAAAAACACTTCCTTCAAGAGCGTAAGTTGTTTTGCCGCCGTGGGAGGCGGCAACTGTTGTGAGAAGGCCGCTTTCAGACATGGTAGGCACATTTCCCGTTGGAAAGAGCATGAAAAGCCCCGTTCCGTAGGTAATTTTACCATCGCCCTTTTGAAAGCAGGCCTGCCCGAAGAGCGCCGCCTGCTGATCTCCCAAAACGCCCGCAACGGGGATTTTGCGCGCACCGATCTTCACGTGGCCCATTATAGCATCACAGGGAAGCGGTGTGGGAAGAATTTCGCGCGGAACGCCAAAATAGGAAAGGAGATCTTCATCCCAATCAAGCGTTTTGAGGTTGAAGAGCATGGTTCGGGAGGCATTTGTGTAATCGGTAACGAAATGTCCCGTAAGCCGCTTTATGAGATAGCTCTCTACGGTAGCGGCGCGCAATCTACCCTCTTTGAAAAGCGATTTTGCCACAGGTACGTGCTCTAAAAGCCACTTGATTTTGCTTGCAGAAAAATAGGCATCGGGAAGAAGCCCCGTTTTTTCACGGATGCGCGCGGCATCAGCCTTAGGAATGGAAGCGCAAAATTCGCTCGTGCGACGACACTGCCACACGATTGTCGGCGCGATCGGCTTACCCGTTTCTTCATCGAAAAGAAGCACCGTTTCGCGCTGGTTGGTAACACCGATTCCTGCAACGTTTTCCTCTCCGGCGGTGCGAATGCAATCGTGAAGGACGGAAGTTGCCTTCTCAAAAATTTCCTCGCCGCTCTGTTCCACCCAACCGGGCTGCGGATAGGCGCAGGTAAGCTCCTTATGCGTGCGGTAAATGAATTTCTTTTGTGAAAGATCGTAAAGAAAGGCGCGCACGGAAGTGGTGCCGGCATCCAAAGCAATGATATATTTCATAAGGTACCTCTTAAATTTTGCTTATAGTAATTGCGTACTGTGCTTCACTTTTATCAGATCAGAAGGAACGGCCTCCGCCGCCGCCGAATCCTCCGCCGCCGCGGCCACCAAATCCTCCACCGAAGCCTCTCCTGCCGCCCGTATTGGAAGGACGGGAGACAAGCACGCGAGACATGTTGGCATTCACCGAACGGAATATGCGCGAATATACGAGCGCTGTGAATAGGCGATCCCCCACGCCGTAGTGCACGTAAGCAGGCGGCGCCATATCGAGGCCGCTGAATTTTTCCGTCCACACGTTCGTAATACCAAGCACCTGCGCGTAGGGTAAAATGCGGTAGTAAAGCTCGGGGTTTTCCTTGAGCATTACGGCGAGCTTATCGCGCTCGGTGTAAAGAATGAAATCGCGAAAGCCGAGAATTTGCCCAAGCTTTTTCGTGTATTCTGCCGTACGAACGAGCAAAAACGGAGCACCCATGCCTGCAAGTGCGGCGCATACAACGCAGATAGCAACGGCGATCGGCGAGAACGCGGGGCTACGCACGATAAGCGCAAAGAGTGCAAGCGCGCACCCCAAAAGCATGCCGCCGATGCGTGCAGAGCGCACCTTGCCCTTCCCCCACTTATAGAAATGTAAGTGGGCTCCATGGGATGCGGAAGCAGAAACGGCAAAGGCGAACAAACAGAGCACGAAGTTCTGCCAGAAGTGGTAGAAGGTGCCCACGGTGAGCAGGGAGCATAGCCAACCGATAGCCCCCAGAATTGCAACGGATAGGAATGTGAACAGCCCATAGATGCCGTAGCGTTTATAATTGTGCCTTTTTCCTGCTGACGGCAGCGTAATTTTAACGGCTTCCACCGTTGTATAAAAATTGTTGCGAAGCGCGGAAACTTGCACGCGCGAGCCGCTACGGAAAAGCCCGCCTAAAAACGTTTTTCTGTGAGCCGGCATATCGTTAGGTATGGGCTTTTCCGTACGAATGAGGAGCGGATCACTCTCCCCACCGGAAAAATCAATGGTAAGATACCCTTCCGCAGCAAACCAAAAGATGATTGCACCGATATCCTCGGAATCGGTAATGCTATCAATGAAGGTGCCCATCTCTAAAGGATCCATTTCATCGGGCGCAGTGAAATTGACCGTACTCGTAAGAAGGGGTTGCTTGGCGCGCAGCCTGAAAGCGGCAAATATGAGGAGCACGGCACCCCCGGCAAGGAGCGCCCACAGCGGCGTGAAATCTGCAGGAGGCGCCTTGAGTGCACCCTCGCCAAAGCGCATATCGAGCGTGATGCCACAGTGCGCCGAAAGATTTTGGGCGGAAAGGAAAACGGTGTTTCCGTTTTTTTTCACTTCTACCCTTGCCGAATTACCCGTAGTTCCTGCACGCCCGGAATAGATTTCGTGCGCCTGTATCGGCGCCGGGAGAGTGATTTTTGCCGTGAAATGCTCAATGCGCGTAAGCCAATCAAAGCCCAGTACGTCTAACGGAAGATGCCCCTCTTCCGCAAGCGCAGGCACTGTGAGAACGTAGCGAATTTCATAGAGATATTCCGCGGAAGTGGAAAGATAATCCCCCTCCCTCCCCAGGTAAAACGAGAGCATTTCAGGAGAATCGTTCTTTGCCGAAAGCGGGATCTCAGTGCCGTTTCGCGTGGCTGAAAGATTGCGATACCGCACGCCGCCCGTGAGATCGAAATCACGAATAATGCCGCTGCGCTGCTGCATAAAGCGCACGGAGATGCGTTCCACAGTTTCAATTTCACGCGCATCGCTTACGGACATGGTTACGCTATAATCGGTGATATAGAATGCATTATCAATTTCTTCGCTCGGCACGTGCGCACAGCCCACCGCGAGCATGAGAAAAAGCGCCGCGATAAGCAGCGCAAATTTTGAGGCGATTTTGGTTGCCTTTTTCATTTTAAAATTCTACCTTCACATTTCTGCGCTCTTCTGCGCTATCGAGCTCGAAATATTTGTGCTTTTCAAGGCGCATATGCTTTGCAACGATGTTGGAGGGGAACATTTCCATTTTCGTGTTGAATTCTTTCACAACGCCGTTATAATATCTGCGTGCAGAGGCAAGCTCGTTTTCCACTTCCTTTAGCTGGCGCTGAAGATCGGTGAAGTTGGCGTTTGCCTTGAGATCGGGATAGGATTCCGAGAGTGCAAAGAGTGATTTGAGTGTGCCGGAAAGCGCGTTCTCCGCGGCGAGCTTGGCTTCGCCGGAAGCCGTCATTGCAAGGTTCCTCGCCCTGATTACGTTTTCAAGCGTTTCACTTTCATGCTTGGCGTATCCCTTTACCGTTGCAACGAGGTTGGGAATGAGATCGTAGCGCTTTTTAAGCTGTACGTCGATGGTAGCCCAAGCTTCCTCCGCACGGTTGCGAAGGGCAACGAATCCGTTGCGGCAGGAAATATACCAAATAGCGATTCCGATTACCAGCGCAACGAATACGGCGGCGATCACGATGCCGATAACGGCGCCCGTAGAAATAAGTAAGAGATGTAACATAATGAGCCTCCGTGATATTCTATGGATATTATATACCACGCGGCGGAAAATTTCAATCCCTTTTTGAAAAATTTCCAAACCGCCAACTGCCCCGGAAAACGTAAAGCGCGCGACGAATGCCGCGCGCTTTCCATATCTGATTGTTTTTACGAACTCATCGCCTCATTCCGCACGCTCTGCGGAACAGTAACGCTCGTTTTTCCGTAGTTCTTATACGTTGCGTATCCGGTAATATGCGCCTTTGTAGTAACGCCGGAAACTGTGCCTTCCACGGTTACGTGAGCATATTCCTTCGTGAACTTGCCGCCGCTCACGGTGTAGAACGCACTGCCTTCGTAGGTGAATGCGTTGGAAGATTCCCCTATAAGCGAGGAAAGCTGGCTCTCCATATAATCCAAATAGAGTTCGTCATTCAGCTCAAAGCCGCTCTCCGTTCGCACGAAGTAGGCGTAATCTCCTGCACCGCTCAGATACTGTGCTATAAAACCTACCATGAGCTCCGCAATGGAATCGCCTTCAAAGGACTGTATTTCCATCGTCCACTCTTCGCCATCGTACACGTAGGTAGAGAGAATTCCGTCGTTTAAAGATACGTAGATCTCCGAAGTGACTTCTGTTTCGGTTTTTCCCGAATCCTCTTGGGGTTCATCGGGATTGGGCTGTTCCTCTTCTTCGGGCCCACCAACCTCTTCCAGAACGTGCTCTTCGAGAATTTGCGTTACCGTGCTCTTTAAGTGGAAGCCCGTATCGCAGAGGCTGAGCTCTACCTCTGATTCAACGGAGAGATTCATCCATTCCTGCGTGCGCGTGTTGTTGATATTTAAGCCCGTGCTCGTTTTCATACTCATCGTTACGTTTTCAAAGTTCTCCGCGGCAAGGAGCGATGCAAAATAGCTCTTCGTAAGCATTTCACCCTCTTGAGGAGCAGGAGTATAATAACGGTAAGCCGCTTCCTCAAAACCGAGGATATACACGGTGTGCGTGTAATCAAGGCTCAAGGAGCCATAGCGCACGTAGCGGTAGATGATCGTGCCTGCCTCCGCACTCGTAACATCTTCCGCGCTGAGCTCACCAAGATCGAGCTCTTCTACCGCCTCATCGGTAAGATCGCTTTCCTTCGTGTAAGAGACGTAATTGATATCGGCATTGGGGCCACCGGAAAGCTCTGCTCGCACGAAAGCCTGCGCCGCCGTTTCCACGGTTTCATAAGCCTCTTCAGAGATCTTTCCGATAAACGTATCACCCTCAACGAACGGTGCGCAACCTATCGCCGAAACGCAGAACGCCGCCGCCAGCACAGCGGCTGCCGCAATTTTCCAAAAGCTCTTTTTCATAATTTCTCCTTCACGTTTTCTCTTCGTGCGCCTATTTTTCTCTTCTTACGAATTGCCTTTCTAACAATTATACTCTTTTGCGGCGTTTCCGTCAAGTTTTTTTATAATAATAAGGAAAATTGCTTTATCCCATCAGCTATTACATCATTTTAAGAATATTTTGATAGATGGCGGTATCTTTGGGGCGGAAGGTATCGAAAATCACCTTTAAATCGTAATCTTCATGGCGTAGCTTCCAACCGAGAACGGCGCCCGTGGCGATCTCCGCAGCTTCATCGGCAGGGAAATTGAATACACCCGTTCCAACGCAACAAAAGGCGATGGAATGCAAATTCATTTCTTCAGCGAGGTTGAGCGCGGCAATATAAGAGGAGCGAAGTGCGGCACGCTGGTCTTCCGTTACTTGCCTGCCCACCATGGGGCCAACCGTGTGGATCACGTACTTTGCAGGCAAGTTATAGGCGCGTGTGATGCGCGCGTTGCCGCATTCTTCCTCGTGCCCAAGCGCGGCAATGATGCGCTGGCAATCTGCACGCATCTGCATGCCGGCCGCCGAATGGATAACGTTATCCACGCATTCGTGCCCCGGAATACGGCAACCCAAAAGCGTTTTGTTCGCCGCATTTACGATGGCTTCTGCGCCGAGGCGGATGATGTTCCCCTCGTAAAGGGCGATGCCGTACCGATCGAAGGCGAGAGAATCGAGCGCAATGATCCCCCGTTCTAAGCTTTCCGCCCAGAAAAGTCTATCCTGCAAAGCAAGAATTTCAGGCGGCACGGGGTGAGGCGGACGCACATTCATAGAATCGCGCACGAGGCGGCGCTTCTTTTCATAAGTTGCGTTGAAGGCGGCAATCAGCCCTCGCTCGCGGAGTAAGAACTTGAGAAGCTGATCGCAGGCCTCCTCTTTCTCCACCTCCGTTATCATACCGGGGCGGGCGTAAGGCGTTAAATCAATGCTGTTACGGTATTGAGAAAGATTCATTGTATCCCCTATCGACGCCGCATACAGACGGCTACTTTATCTCTATCATATCATCTTTAAGAGGAAATTTCAATACCCCACCCGGAAGTAATTGGAAAATTCGGGCGGAAAAATTTTTACGGCGCAAAAAAGTTGCTTTTCGAGAAAAAATCCGATATACTTACGGTATGGAAAATACTGCTCCGCGCCCGGATGCGCGTTATAAATTCCGTTTCTCCCCTCTGCTCATCGGGCTCGGCGCTATCGGGCTCGTGCTTTGTGTGGCAGGCATTGCCTATGCCTCGTGGATGTTTTTCGATTTCCTTACAAACGGCGATCTATCCTCCGCTTACGATTGGATCAAGATCGGCCTCATCTATCTCGTAAGCGTGCTCTTTGCCGTGCTCATTACGGCGATGCTTATACGCTCGCAGTACGTGATCACGGATACCCATTTTATCACGCAATTCGGGCTAATCCGCCAAAAATACGAACTCAAGAAAATCTTCTCCGTACATCTTTTCAAGGGCGCAAATAAGCTCGCCGTTTACTTCGATGATTTCCAAACAAATTATACAGTGATCGTAGTAAAGGAAGAATGGTACGCAGATTTCATTCGTGAACTCACCGAGCGCAACGAGCGCATCGCCTTTTCTTTTTCCAGCGCCGAAGAGGAAGAAGAATTTTTGCGGAAGAAGTGAGTTGCCCTTCGCCCCGTTTACGGGCGGCAAAAGATTTTCGCGAAAAATGCAAAACGCCGCACAAATCGGTTGCAATTTTTGGGGATTTCGTGTAAAATAAGATAGCTTTGTTGCAGAGATGGCGGAGCGGCTGAACGCGCACGATTCGAAATCGTGTTATGCAGGAATGTATACAAGGGTTCAAATCCCTTTCTCTGCGCCATGAAACGGTGAACAGGTTCTGTTCGCCGTTTTATATTACGAAATATGAAAGGGATTTGAGGGAGGAGGCGAATGCGCGAGCAATCGGTTTGCGGAAGAGTGGCACGGAAACAATTTTGTTTGCCGCAAACTGAACAGCCCGGTGGGCTGTTCACCGGAGCGCGCCGCTATAGGCGCAAATCCCTTTCTCTGCGCCAAGTGGGACGTAAATCGAACAGGTTTGCGTTCCATTTTTTTGTATGTAAAAAGTCGAGCAATCACGCCCGACTTTTTATGGTTTTTAAGGCTTCAATGCATTAAGTATATCATCGTATATCCCGATCTTCTTTTTGTATTCTTGCCCTTCGCTATCGTGAGCATAGGCATACAATACTTTCCCATGCAATGTATCAGTAAGAGCAAGTAGTTGCTTAAACATAAAATCTACTGATGTTGTATCGCCGCTGCCATTTAGAAGAGCCAATTTTCTCATTTTTCCATTGTCTATAATGCCAACTCCCAAATATGTTAAATTGACAATACGATTGCCTAAATTAACTGCACTAATACAAAGGGCAGAACCTGCGTCTTTAACAGAACCATATATTGTTTGTGCCATAAAAAGTTTATAGCTCGATTGAAGAAGAAGTTTCTTTTTATACGGTAATCGAGCCGTCCTGATTGAGACATAGATTGCTATACCACTTAATAGCAACGCCACCAGCGTTAGTATTGCAGAGATAAAGCCCTGATTATTATTACACCATTCTATCATCTTTACTATTTTCTCCTTACTATACTAATAACATATTACAAGAAAAATTAAACGGGAAAATGACAAAATAGTGCTGAATTATACAAAAAGTTAGAAAGAACTTTGGTGAAAGCTCTTTCTAACTCGCAATCATTTTTTGTTTAAGAAGGCTTGGAGTTTTTCCTTTAACTCTATTCCACCTAACCCCTTAAACTCGTCGTCTATAACGTAACGTAAAATATATCGCTTTCCGATAGATTTTTGTCGTCTTTGGCACACCGAACAAGCATTTGATTTTGTCTTTATTCCCAAGTCGGCACATAGCTCATTAAATCCATTGTATGTACCCGCAAACTCAAATCTTATTATATCATAAACGTTAATATTCGAATTCAGTTTTGTGTCATAATTGACACCCCCGAGATATGAGGCAATCATAGACTGAATCTCGGTTTGAGAAAGCCCCTTAAATTCATCATCTCTATCATATCGTAAAATATACTTTGAATGCAAAGTTTTTTGCTTTCGCATACAAACGCTTGATATGTTCCCGAGTGATTTTACTTGGATGCCCAATGCTGCGCACATTTCTTTTCTGCCGATATAACTTCCTAACAAAAAACCATCCAAAGTATATACATTGATTTTTTTATTTGCGGTAGTACAGCTTGGGCATTTTATTCTCTGTATAATGTTGTACTCCCATTCAAAACCACAGATGTGGCACTTCCAAAAATATTTTTTAAAACTATTTGCATGGACTTTATCAGGGGAAATCTTATTTTTCGCATAATCCCAATCTAAAACCAAGTCGGGTTTCTGCGATAATAGGTCATTAAATCCAGCCAAAACTTTTTTCCCTGCACAATACAGACAATTTATTCCTTTTATACGATTTTCAATACTGCAGGCATATGAATGCCCAAGTTCGCAAATCCAATAACAAATAGTTCTTCCGCCAGCATAAACCTCGGTAGGGTGTTTAGTATTCTTCTTATAATCCCAGTCTTTTAATAGATTGGGATATAATGTTGCTAAATCATTCAAACCCGTTTTTACTTTTTTACGAGCGCAAAATGGACAGCCCTTCCCAGATGTTCTTTGTTTTGGAGTTGCAGCGAATTCCTGCTCGCATTTCGAACAGATCCAATGGAATTTCTGGGAAGAACCATAAGGTACAAAATCTGGTCTAATTTGACCATTCTTCTCATAATCCCATTCGCTTGCAACTTGAGCATTTTTTTCTAATATACTGTTCTCACGCACAAAAAACATATATTGTGCGCGAATTTCCATACTATCTCTGCTTATGTCAACATCAACCGAAAAAGGTTGATTGAGGCGACATAATAATGAATGAAATAATATTTTGAATTCTTCGGTGGAATAATTATCATTTATATACAAATCTGCCTGATTACCAGCCTTTTTACCTTTATGGACCTCATTGATTGTGATGATATTTATTCCTCTTTTTAAACAAGTTCTTCTTTTTTCATCATCATGCGCAGTTTTGTCCTTATGATAATAGTAGCCATTATACTCAATGCCAGCCTTTAATTCGGGAATAAATATATCTATTTCATATTTATTGTCCAGTTTGTATCTATTTATCGCGTTAGAATAGATTTGTTTTAAATAATAATAAATTGCTTGCTCTGGAAAGGAGGTTTGAAGTGCGTTCGCACATTTTATGCATCCCTGTCCGTTAACTCTTAATTTAACACTTTTAGAAAAATCATCATGCCCAAAGTCGCATTTCCAATATACAACTTTATTGCTGTGTGGCGTTACTTCATCGGGCTGTATGCTATTTTTTTCGCTCCAAGTTTGAGCAATGTCTGGATAAAGTGTTTTTAAATCATTGTACCCTTTAAGAACTTTTTGGCTTGCACAATAAGGGCAAGCGGAATTTTTATCTGTCCTATTAGATATCATAGCCTTATATAGTCCAGAACATTTAGGGCATTTCCAAATGGCACACAATTTGCTTTGCGGCATAACATCAAAAGGAGTCAATTCTCTAATCTCGCATTCTAACCACTCCTTTACAAGCTCTGGATATAAATCCCCCAAAGTTTGACCTGTTATTACGTGAGCTTTAGCAAGGCTAATTCTCTTTGAATAATCTGAACATGCCTTACAAAGGTTCCTATTCGTCCTCAAAACTTCAGATGGCATTCGCAAAAAAGATGCGCCACAATTAGAGCATTTCCACCATAATTTTTTATGAGCACCGCAAGTCAAATATTTAGGATTATTGTTATACTTGGCATTTGTTTCTTCATCCCATAATGACATTAACTTGGGATTATTTATAATAAGATTTCTATCTTTCATATCTCTATGATAACAAAATATAACTAAAAATGCAACTAAATGGCACTATGGCGGGTGCTTGACTTAAACGAGCGCGCCGCTATAGGCGCAAATCCCTTTCTCTGCGCCATGAAACGGTGAACAGGTTCTGTTCGCCGTTTTATATTTTAACAACTATACCAAAGGTTTTTTCACAGTAAAAATAGCAAATTTAGGCGCTGGCAGGAAAAAGTTCGCTACTTCCCTTGATTATTTTTTACAGCTTTGCTATAATATCACTAAGTAAACCTTTAATTGAGATTCCCATGAAAGCACAAACGGAACGGATCCCCAACGGCGAACAACAGCGCGTGATCAACGATTTTGAGAATAATATTTTGCTCTATGCCAGCGCAGGCACAGGGAAGACTTTTACCGTAGCTCAAAAGGTGAAGAAGATTCTCGAGGAGGGGCGCGCCCTGCCGGAGGAGATCCTTCTTCTCACTTTCACGATAAAAGCATGCGATGAAATGAAACGCGATCTCGTGCGCTTCCACGCCGGAGCACAGGGCGTATATGTGAAAACCATTCACGGCTTCTGCTACGAGCTCATTAAGGAAGAAATGCGGCGCAGTGAAGAAAGCTACGCCGAGCCTACCGTTTGCGATGAAACCGATCAAGAGGAGATCCTCTCACGGCTCATTCCGCAATGTGTGGCAAAATACGAATTAGAAGCACGACTTGCGGACATGGGTATCGCGGATTCGGTTGATTTGCACACTGATATTCCACCGCGCGAATTTCTCCTCGGCAAGTTGGGCGGGTATCGCGAATTTGTGAGCAAACTCAAGCATTACCGCGCCGTATACAACATAAGAACGGCGAACGAGGTGGCTGATTTTCAGGCAACCTACGAGCGCTGGAAAGTGCAGCGCGCGCAGGAATACGCCTCTGCACTCTCCTACCGAAGAGCGCGCCAAGAGGAGCTCGATTGTGCATTCTGCGCCGCAGCGGATCGCTGGGCCGGTCGGCTCGTGCAAGAATACAACCGCGTGCTCAAATACGCCAATCGGCTCGATTTCGATGACCTAATCATTGAGGCTCGCACCCTACTCTCCGAACCCGCCGTGCTTGCACGCTGGAAAGAGCGGTTTAAGTTTATCGTGATCGACGAGATGCAGGATACGAGCGAGCTGGAATACGACGTTTTGAAGCAACTCTTTGCAAATAACCGCGTGATGATGTGCGGCGATTTTTTTCAAACGATCTACGAATGGCGCGGCTCCAATCCGCGCGCCGTTCTCGAGGATTTCTGTCAAAACTTCCGCGCGAAGACTTATATGCTCTCAGAGAACTACCGCTCCACGCGCCTACTCACCGCCGCTTCCTTCGGCTATCTCAAAAATTCCTACCCAGAAGATATCGGCAAATTCTGCCCGGCGGAAATTTCCTACGCAAGCGGGGCAGATGGCGAGCCTATCCGTGCAGTTGCCTTCGCCTCTGAACGGGAAGAAGCGGCGTTCCTCTTTCGCTACCTAAAAAAGCATACGCCCGCACAGCCCTCCGATGTGTGCATAATATCGCGCTCCAACCGCTATATCGGCAAGCTTTGGGGCTATTTCAACGATATTAATATCAATCTCCCCGCCTCCGAACGCTTGCACTTTTTCACCGTGGATAAAGATTATCGCTTCTTCAAAAAGCCCGTTGTAAAGGATATGCTCGCCTTTTGGGCACTCGCCGTAAATCCATCCGACGAACTGAGCCTCGAGCGGCTCGCGTGGTATATCCGCGGGATTGGAAATACTGCGCTTGCAAATATTCGAAATGCGGCTACCGTGGGCGTTTCCCTTGCTTCCTTTATGGAGGAAGACGCCCACTTGAGCGGAGATCCCTACCGTACGCTCTTGGGCGCACTCAAAGAAAATTGCACCGTTGTTTACGATATTGAAACGACGGGGCTGGATCTTTCAAACGATGAGATCGTGCAGATCGCCGCTATGAAGATCGATCGCTTCGGCAACCCCCTCGCGCGATTTGAAGCGCTCGTGTTGCCTACCGCAAAAATTTCAGCAGGCGCCGCGCAAACGCACGGCATTACGCGCGAATACATCGAAAACAATGGGGGCATGTCCGCAAACGACGCGTTGAAGCGCTTTTCTGCATTCGTGGAAGGCGCCGTGCTCGTGGGACACAACAGCACGAATTTCGACCGTGCGATGATAGATCGCCAGCTCAGCGAAGAAGGGCTTGCTCCCCTTTCTGTGAAGGGAGAATACGATACGCTAACGCTTGCAAGGCTACTCTTTCCCAACTTCAAAAATCATAAGCTTGAAACGCTTTGCGAAGCTTTCGGCATCGTAAACGAACGCGCTCACGACGCCCTTTCAGACGTTGCGGCAACGGCAAAAGTTGCCGCACGCATTGCAGATATCCTGGAAGCAACGAAAGATCGGCGAATTGCGCTCATAGAACGTTACCAAAAAAAATTCGAGCCGTTTTATAGGCACTTTACCAAGGTGCGCAGCCTCAAAAACGATTTGCGTGCCATGAACCGTTATATCCTGGAAAAATTCCCCATTCGCCAACGCTACAAAAAGGCGACAGATAGCGCCTGCCTGCAAGATCTTACCTTCCTCGCCAAAGAGCAACTGGAAAAACACGGAAATTTCGCGAGCGCCGTGCGCGAACTGCTCACCCATGCGGCACTTGCCGGCAGCCAGACCGATCTTCTCATTCGAAAACTCAACAAAATTCCCATTATCACCGTGCACCAATCCAAGGGTTGCGAATTCGATACCGTGCTCCTTGCCGGCACAGACGATGGAAACTTCCCCTCGTTTGCCGCAATGCGCAGCGGACACGGCGAAGAAGAGGCGCGCGTTTTCTACGTTGCCCTCTCGCGGGCAAAACGCGTGCTCGTGATAACCTACTGTGAAAACGAAAAGGTACGCCCCAGCCCGTTCCTCGAAAAAATTCCACACGAATACGTTGCACGCTATTGCGGCGACGGAGCAACCATTCGCCCTACGTAAAAAAGCCTTCCCAACCGGGAAGGCTTTTTGTTTCATTTCAGAAAGCGGCGGCGATAAAGGAATACTCCGCGCTGCGAAACCAAGCTACAAAACGCTGAAAGCGCCGCTTCATCATCGTAGGTACGAAAATCGTATTCAATAGCTTCCTCTATGCCGTAGCCGTAATCAATGATAAGGGTTACCTTGAATTTTGGCTTGGGCAGGGCGTGGCCATGCCGCCTTGCAAAGAACGCTTCCGCCTCTCGCTCGTAGCGCTCTGCAAAGCTTCGTTCGCAGGTTGCCTCTTTAATACAGGGCGCACCGCGTTTTTGCGCCGCAGAGATAATTCCGTTCACGCTTTTTAAGGCATGGTAGCAGGCAATACGATCGTTCAAACGATCGAGCCGATTGATGAGGTGAACAAAACCGGTATCTCTTTCCCCCAAGAGCGAAAGCTTGAGGCGCGGTTCAATCATTGCGCTCCCTCTCAAATAGATTGATGAAAGCGCGCAGTGCGTACGGCATATTGGAATTCGTGGGCAACGCCATACCGATGGAGCGAAGCGGCATCGTCGGCTGCACGTTGAGCTCAAAGAGCAGCCCTTCGGCAAGCCTTCTTTTCACGTACTCACGCGGAATACAGCCAATGCCCATGCCGTCGGTGACGAGACGTTTCATGAAATCCCAGCTATCCACCTCTACCGAAGGAGCAAGCTTCACGCCAAAGTTGCGGCAGAATATTTCAAATGAATCACGCGCAACCGTCTGCTCTTTCATAAGCAGAAGTGAGCATTCCTTGAGATCGCTGAGCGAAAGCTCAAACCCTGCAAGGCTCTCATAGGCCTTGCCCACGACGAATACGTCATGCAAAATCTGAATGGGTTCCCCGAGCTGAATTTCTTCATCGTCTTCAATGGGGAGATTCAAAAAGCCAATATCGCAACGATCCGCCTTGAGGTATTCGATAATCTTGGGCGAAACATCGGAGATGAGCTCGATATTTACCTTCGGATAGCGATTGCGATACTCAACGATCTTACTCGAAAGAACGTATTGAAAGATCGATGCGGAAGCTCCGATGCGAATGGTGCCCGTGGCGCTTTCCTTCAGATCGGTAAGCTTATTCTCGATGCCGTTGAGGATCTTGAGCGCTTTTTCCACATCCTTGAAAACCATTTCACCTGCCTGCGCAGTGAGCTCTACCCCCCTTCTTGTACGATTAAAAAGCGGCATGCCGAGTTGAGCTTCCAACTGCTTGATCGCCTGTGAAATAGCAGGCTGAGAAATAAAGAGCTCTTCTGCCGCCTTGGAAAGATTCTTACTGCTGGCCGCAGTATAAAACATTCTATAAAGATCGAGGCTCGCCTTTAATTTGACCATGGGTACCCCCTTTTTTATCCGTTGCTTTTCAATACTCGTAAAATTGCGCTTACAAACTCATTTTCCCACGCAGAATTTTTCGAAGATCTCGGAAATGACGGATTCTGTTGCCGTATCCCCCGTGATCTCACCGAGGGTAAGCCGCGCAAGGCGGATATCTTCTGCGTACAATTCTGCGGGGAGCCCCTCCGCCGCGGCGGAATATGCCGCCCTTACTGCCCTATGCGCCCGTTCCAGCGCACGGTAATGCCGCTCCTCAAGAAGGTACGCGCCCTCGTTCTCTCTGCCGTAACCGCGCGCATAGAGCAATTCGCAGAGCTCCGAAAGGCCTTCACCGGTCTTGGAGGAAACCGATACGTCGCACTCCTTATTTTTCTGCAAATCACACTTGGCGCCAACGGTGATGACGGGGGTGTTTTGCGGGAATTCATACTCCTCATCTTCTCCCTTTAAGTAGAGAATGACGTCTGCTGCACGAATCGCTTGCTCTGCTCTGCGGATGCCTTCGCACTCGATCACATCTTCCCCATCGCGAAGTCCTGCCGTATCAACGAGGCGAAAACGCACTCCGTGAATGGAGATCGTGCCGTCTACCGTATCGCGCGTAGTGCCGGGTATGTTGGAAACGATCGCACGCTCATAACCGAGTAGCGCATTAAAAAGGGAGCTCTTGCCTGCATTCGGCTTGCCGCAAATCGCGCAATTGATGCCGCTCTTCAGTTTTCTCCCTGCCGTATACTGCCCCAAAATTGCAGAAATCGAAGCCTCCACCTCAGACATGGTGTGCACGATTTGCGTGCGTGAATCGGTGTTGAGGTCTTCCTCGGGATAATCGATATCCGCCTCCACGCTTGCAAGGCATTCGGTGAGCTGCCCTTGCAGGCGGCGGCCTTCTACCGTGAGCTTTTCTCCGTATAGCAAGTACCCTGCACGGATCTGTGCCTCAGATTCGGCGTTGATCATCTCTGCCATTCCCTCGGCTGCAGAGAGAGAAAGCTTGCCGTTTAAAAATGCGCGCTTGGTGAATTCCCCTCTTTGGGCGGGGCGAGCCCCCAACTCAAAGCTACGGCGCAGAATGCCGCGCGCGATCTCGCTTCCGCCGTGGCAATGAAATTCTACGATATCCTCTCCCGTGAATGATTTGGGAGCGCGGAAATAGACGCACATTCCGTAATCCTTGAACGTGCCGCCATCAATTTCACCCGCATACATCGTATTGGCAACGAACTCCCCTTTTCGGGAGAACATTTTGCGAGCAATATCAAGAGCGCCATCGCCGCTCATGCGCACGATCGCAACGCCGCCTCTTCCTTCCGCAGTGGCAATTGCCGAAATAATCATCCTTGACCTATAAGCTGTAGTTTTAACAAACCGGTTTTTTTGCCGTTAGGTATAAGCTCTGGTTATATTATAGCAAAGATTTTTGCTTTTGTAAAATAATTTTTAAAAAGATTTGCAACGATCTTTATAAATAAGAGCCGCACGGAATTGCGTGCGGCTCTTAAAACTTGCAATGAAAGCTCAGTGAAAATCGGAGAACGGCTCATCGTTGGGAGGGGGCGGCGCGGCACCGTTTTCCCCGAAATCGGAGAAGGGATCTTGGGGCTTGCCACCGAAATCGGAGAATGGCTCGGAATGCCCTTGCTGCGGCTGACCGCCATAGCCTTGCCCGTTATAAGGGCCGCTTCCGTAGGGGCCGTGCGGGCCGTATTGCTGCCGACGCATCTCTTCGAAGCGTTGCCGCATGTATTCATCGTAATCGACGGGCTTATTATTGCGCACTGCAAAGAGGACGAATCCACGGAAGGGAAGAACACCGCAGAGAAACGTCATGAGCATAGGATTGCGCGCATAATACTTGCGGAAGAGCGCAAAAAAGATTACGAAAAAGAACACGATGAGCAGGATATTCAAAATAAAACTTCCTACGGAAAACCACAAATCGTATTCAAAAAGCCATTTGAGCTCTCCTGGCACGAGATCTAAATTTACGGTGATCACCGGCACGGTTGCACCCGTTAAGGGATCAAGTTCGGTGGCTTCCAAGGGATAGCGAAGAAGCACGAATGCAGAGCATACGGAAATTACGTTTATTGTAATGTATAGCCCCTCCACGATGGCGGCATATAGCCCTGCGCGCTTCATCTTCTGGCCGAAGAAATTTGCGTCTCCGGTGATATAGCCGGCGTACCAGGTGTTTAAGAGAGGGAAAAAAGCCATCCACTTGTGCTTTTTGCCTTCCCGTTTTGCCATTGCCGTGAGCCCTACGCCTCCTAAAATGAGTGCCGCGAGATATACGGCCGCTCCTACGATGATGCTGATCCAAAGCATCTGCACGAGCTCTTGTACGCGCTCTCCAAAAATGCCCGTTCCCGGAAGAAAAGCATCAACGACATATTGCAGCGCACTGTAAAATTCGAAAAATTCCATTAGTTCTCCTTCGAGGGGAAAATTGCCGCCCCGTAATCGACGCACTCCAGCGTAAGACCTGCCGCAGGCATCGTTTTGGCGATGAGCGAGCGCGTACCCGTTTCAAACGCCGTTTTGATGTTTTCCGTACTTTTTCCGCAACCCACGGCGAAAATCTCCCCCGCAAGAATGCGCACCATATTGTATAAAAATCCGCTTCCCGTGACGCGTATCTCGTACATGGTATAGGCATTTTCCATCTTTTCAGAGATTTCTATGGCGTAAACGGTGCGTACGGAAGTAACTGCCGAAGAGCCGGTAGATGAAAATGCCACATAATCGTGCTCGCCGCAAAGAAGGGTTGCCGCCGCCTGCATTCGCCCGAGATCCGGCCTTTGGGTAAGGCGCGCCGCATAGCGCGAAAGAAGGGGCAATTCACAGGGTGCAACGTACGCGCGGTAAACGTAGGTTTTTTTCTTCGCGCTCCGCGTAACATCCAAGCCTTCGGGAGCCGGTGCGGAAGCAAGTACTTTCAGATCGGGAGGAAGCAAGCGATTGAAGCAGAGGGCGAGTTTTTGTGCGGGAATCGTTGTTTGCGCCTCAAGTGAGCAAACCTGCCCGGCGGCGTGTACGCCGGCATCCGTTCTGCCACTGCCCGCAACACGGGTGGGCGTGGAAAAAAGCGCCTCTGCGGCGCGCTCCAGCTCGCCCTGCACGGTACGCTCCCCCTTTTTCTGGCGTTGAAAACCTGAAAAGCAAGTACCATCGTACTGTACTAATAACACGTATTTCATATTACGTCTCCGAGATAGATCCTCAAAAGCACAACCGCCGTAATGAGAAGTACGCACACGAAAAGAGAAAGCCCATCCCGCCAGGAAAACTTGAGCTTTTTGTACTTCGTGCGCATTTTGCCGCCCATATAGCAACGCGCCTCCATGGCGTCTCCAAGCTCATCTGCACGCCGAAAGGCGGAAAGAAGGAGCGGAATGAGAATGGGTACGATCGCCTTGATGCGCCGAAAAATGTTTCCCGATTCGAAATCGGCCCCTCGTGCCTTCTGAGCGTTTTGGATGCGCTCCGCCTCCTCCATGAGGGTGGGGATCATGCGTAGCGCGATGCTCATAATAAGCGCCAGCGCATGTACGGGAAAGCGGATCCACTTCAGTGGCGTGAGCAGGCTCTCGATTCCATCGGTAAGAGCGACGGGCGTTGTTGTATAAGTGAGCATAGAGGAACAGATCACAAGCAGTAGAAGGCGAATCACGAGGAACACCGAAAATAGGATCCCCTCCTTCGTTACTACAAGAATGCCCCATTGAAAGTACACCGTTTCTCCGGCATAGAAGAGAAGGTTGATCACCGCCGTAAAGAGCACGAGGAAGGCGATCGCACGCACTGATCGCAGCACCTTTCCGAGCGGAACGCGTGAAAATACGATGATCGCTGCGAGAACGAGCACGCATGCACCAAGCCCCCAGAAATTGCTCGCTATAAAAATTGCCGTAATGAAGGCGATTAAAAACACGAGCTTGAGGCGCGGATCGAGGCGATGGATAAAGGAATCAACGGGATAGTATTGCCCGAACGCAACTTCTTTCATGCTCTACCCTCCCCTCTCTTGAGGGCGAGAATCTTTTTCACAAAGTCCGCCGCAGTATAATCACAATCAATATGAATTCCGCGCTCATCAAGCGCGCGGCAAAGCTTTGCCACGAGCGGAATATCCAGCCCGAGGGCAAAAAGCTCCTCTGCTTTTTGGAAAAGTTCTCGCGGTGAAAGGCAATATTTTACTGTTCCCTCAGCAAACAACGCAGACATGGTACAGTTCTCCGCGATCTCATCCATATCGTGCGATACGATGATCACCGTTTTACACCACGTTTTATGCAAGCGGTGCAACAGCTCCATGATCTCCTTTTTGCCGAGAGGATCAAGCCCGGCTGCAGGCTCATCGAGCACGAGGATTTCCGGCCGCGAAACGATAACGCCTGCAATGGCAACGCGCCGCTTTTGCCCACCTGAAAGATCGAAGGGGGATTTTTCGGCAACCTCGCCATAGTTTAGCCCAACGGCTTCGATTGCCTCGCGGACGGCGCTCGTTTCCACTTCTTTGGAAAGCTCTTTGCCCTTTTCGGCAAAGTTTTTCAAGCCGAATGCAACGTCTTCTTTTACCGTTTCACCGAAGAGCTGATGTTCAGGGTATTGAAACACCATTCCCACGCTCTTTCTGAGCGCGCGGAAATCGGTGGTTTTCTCAGAAAGATCGTAGCTGCCTACCCGCAGCGTGGGGCGCGGAAGAAGCTGTTCTCCCCGTTTGGGCTTTCTTTCGCGGTACTTCTTCATGGAAGAAGGCAGGCGGATGAGCCCGTTGAGGTGTTGAATGAATGTTGATTTTCCACTTCCCGTGTGCCCGATGATGCCGAAAAATTCTCCTTCTTCAATGCACAGGGAAACATCTTTGAGCGCCGCCGCCGCAAAGGGAGTGTTGGGATTATACGTGTATGAAAGGTGTTCGGCTACGATCCGCATGTGAGTTCTCCTGCGATTTCGTTTACCAATTCCTCGATATTGAGCGTGCTCTTTACGGGCATGCCCCCTTCGTGTAAGCTCTTCTCGATTCTTCCGATTCGCGGAAGTTCAAGATTATAGGTGATAAGTTCCTCGTGGCGAGTAAAAATTTCTTTCGGCGCGCCTTGCATAACGAGCTCACCTCTGTTCATAACGAGCGCACGATCGGCAAGGAGAGCTTCCTCCGGGAAATGCGTGATGACGACGATCGTCATCCCCTCCTCTTGATTGAGGCGCTTTGCAACCTCCATGATCTCCCTCCTGCCGCGAGGATCGAGCATGGCGGTGGATTCATCGAGAATCATAATGCGGGGCTTGAGTGCGAGAACGCCGGCGATCGCCACGCGCTGTTTTTGCCCGCCGGAGAGGCGAGAAACTGCAGAAAGGCGGTGCGCCTGCATACCAACAGCGGAGAGAGCAAAATCAATGCGGCGCCCGATCTCCTCGCGGGGGGTGCCCACGTTCTCTGCGCCGAAAGCAACGTCGTCTTCCACGATGGAGGCGACCGTTTGGTTATCGGGATTTTGAAAGACGACTCCAACTTGCCTTCTCACCTCATAGAGGTGCTTTTCATCGACGGGCGCGCCGAAGACGGAAACGGTTCCACGATCGGGTGCTAAAATTCCGTTGGCAAGGCGAGCGAGGGTGCTCTTTCCACTCCCATTGTGCCCGAGAATGGCAACGAACTCCCCCTCTTTTACCGTGAAATTGAGTTTTGGAATGCGGAAGCCCCCTTCGCCGTAGGAAAAAGAGACGTCCTTGAACTCAAGTGCGTACATAATGTTCTCGCTTTTTTAATTGCGCGCGCTCAATGTATTTTTATGCATCTGTGCCCGCACGCTAATAATTATATCAAATCGCAAGCCATTTTACAATGAAATCGGGGGCTATAAGGAAAATTTTCACCGGAATTTCCCTGATTGTGTTGACTTTGTTCTTGAAACTCGCTATAATTATGCTTGGCTGCGAGAAGCATCCGTTTTTCGCTGCGCAAAATTTTGTAATACTATAACTTTATGGAGGTTTCTTGATGACTAAGATGACGATTGACGGCAATACCGCCGCATCGCACGTCGCTTACGCGTTCTCGGAAGTGGCGGCAATCTACCCCATCACCCCTTCTTCCCCGATGGCTGAATCGGCGGATGAATGGGCAACGCAGGGCAGAGTAAACATGTGGGGGCAGAAGCTCCGCATCACTGAGATGCAATCGGAGGGCGGCGCTGCCGGTGCCGTTCACGGTTCCCTTAACGCAGGCGCACTCACCACGACGTATACCGCCTCGCAGGGACTTCTGCTCATGATTCCCAATATGTATAAGATTTCGGGCGAATTGCTTCCGATGGTTATGCACGTTTCCGCACGCGCCCTCGCCGCACACTCTCTGAATATCTTTGGCGACCATCAGGACGTGATGGCTTGCCGCCAGACGGGTTTTGCAATGATCGCCGGCGGCTCCGTGCAGGAAGTTATGGATCTTGCAACCGTTGCCCACCTCGCAACGCTCCGTGCTCGCGTTCCTTTCGTGAACTTCTTCGACGGTTTCCGCACCTCTCACGAAGTTTCCAAGATCGAGGCGATCGATTACGCCGAGATGAAGGCGATCTTCGATAAGAAGGGCCTTGCAAAGGACGTGGCGGAGTTCAAAGCTCGCGCACTCAACCCCGAGCACCCCGTGCAGCGCGGCACCGCTCAGAACGGCGATACCTACTTCCAGAACCGCGAGACGGCGAACAACTATTACAATGCAACCCCTGCTATCGTGCAGGAGATGATGGATGAAGTTTCCGCACTCACCGGCAGAAACTATCACCTCTTCGATTACGTGGGCGCTCCCGATGCGGAAGAAGTAATCGTGATCATGGGCTCGGGCGCAGAGACGGTGGAGGAATCCATCAATAAGCTCAACGCGCAGGGCAAAAAGTACGGCCTTATCAAAGTCCGCCTCTACCGCCCCTTCGTTGCAGATGCCTTCCTTGCCGCCATTCCCAAGACGTGCAAGAAGATGGCCGTACTCGATAGAACGAAGGAGCCCGGCTCCCTCGGCGAACCCCTCTACCTCGACGTTTGCACCGCGCTCCTCGAGAAGGGCGTTGGCGGTATCCAAGTAGTTGGCGGTAGATACGGCCTCGGCTCCAAGGAATTCAACCCCTCCATGGTTCTCTCCGTTTATAAGAACCTTGAGCAGGCTGAGCCGAAGAACCACTTCACCGTTGGTATTTACGAGGACGTAACGAACACCTCTCTCGATTTCTCCGAGAAGTTCGATGCGGCACCTGAAGGCTCCACCTCCGCTAAGTTCTACGGACTCGGTTCGGATGGTACCGTAGGCGCTAACAAGAACAGCATCAAGATCATCGGCGACCACACCGATATGTACGCGCAGGCATACTTCTTCTACGATTCGAAGAAATCGGGCGGCATCACCGTTTCCCACCTTCGCTTCGGCAAGACGCCCATTCAGAGCGAATACCTCATCGATGCGGCTGATTTCGTTGCCTGCCACAACCCCTCTTACGTGATTCGCTACGATATGACGAACGACCTCAAGGAGGGCGGCTCCTTCCTTCTCAACGCACCTTGGACGACGGTTGAAGAGCTTGAGAAGAACCTTCCTGCAAAGATGAAGAACGCGCTTGCCGCAAAGAACGCCAAGCTCTACGTGATCGACGCAATTTCCATTGCGCGCGGCCTTGGCCTCGGCGGCAGAACGAACACCATTTTGCAATCCGCATTCTTCTACATCAACGAGCAGATCATGCCTTATGCAGATGCCGTTGAATTCATGAAGAAGATGGCGTATAAATCCTTCGCAAGAAAGGGCGATGCGATCGTTCAGATGAACTACAACGCAATCGATTCCGCGAAGGAGCACCTCGTGAAGATCGAGATCCCCGCTTCGTGGGCAACCACCACGGAGGGCGCTGAAATGGTGAAGCTTGCGGAGAACGATTACTTCCGCTCCGTTGTTGCTCCCATCCTTGCGCTTGAGGGCGATAAGCTTCCTTCCTCCGCTTTCAATGCAGATGGTACCGTTCCCACGGGCACCACGAAGTATGAAAAGCGCGGCGTTACCGTTATGGTACCTAAGTGGATCAAGGAGAACTGCATTCAGTGCAACTTCTGCTCCTTCGTGTGCCCGCACGCGTGCATTCGCCCCGCTCTTACCCCCGTAGGCAGCGAGAAGCCTGCTGAATTCGAAACGAAACCGGCAACGGGTATCCCCGGCTACGAGTACCGTATGCAGGTTTCCCCGCTCGACTGCATGGGCTGCGGCGTTTGCGTTGAGCAGTGCCCCGGCATGAGAGGCAACAAGGCGCTCGAGATGGTTCCCTTCGCACAGCTTGAAGAAGTTGAGGCAAAGAACTGGGAGTACGCTGTTGAGCTTCCTGAAGTTGACCTCACGAACGCCAAGATGGCAGACGTGAAGAAGAGCCAGTTCACGCCTTCCCTCTTCGAGTTCTCCGGCGCGTGCGCAGGCTGCGGCGAAACGCCTTACGTGAAGGTGGTTACCCAGCTCTTCGGCGATAGAATGATCGTTGCAAACGCAACGGGTTGCTCCTCCATCTACGGCGGCTCCTCCCCCACCTGCCCTTACACGGTAAACAAGAAGGGCCACGGCCCCGCATGGGCAAACTCCCTCTTCGAAGATAACGCAGAATTCGGCTACGGTATGCAGCTTGCCTACAAGGCAAGAAGAGCAACGCTTGCCGAGAAGGTTGCCAAGCTCGCTGAAGTTTGGGAATGCGAGGAAGGCAAAGCTGCTTGCAAGGCTTGGATCGAAGGTATGGACGATGCCGAGGCAAGCAAAGCGGCTGCTGCGGCGCTCATCAAGTGCCTCGAAAATTGCAACTGCGGCGCAAACGAGCTCTGCAAAGAGATCTATGCTGAAAAGGATTGCCTCGTTAAGAAATCCTTCTGGATCATCGGCGGCGACGGCTGGGCATACGATATCGGTTACGGTGGTCTCGACCACGTGCTCGCTTCCGGTGAGGATGTGAACGTGCTCGTTCTCGATACCGAGGTTTACTCCAACACGGGCGGCCAGGCTTCGAAGTCCACCCCCATCGGTGCCGTTGCGAAGTTCGCTGCAAGCGGTAAGCGCGTTAAGAAGAAGGATCTCGGCATGATCGCGGCAAGCTACGGCTACGTTTACGTTGCACAGTGCGCGATGGGTGCTGATAAGAATCAGCTCGTGAAAGCGCTCAAGGAAGCGGAAGCTTATAAGGGACCTTCCCTCATCATCTGCTACGCACCTTGCATCAACCACGGCATCAACATGACGAAATCGCAGGCAGAAGAGAAGAACGCTGTGGATTGCGGCTACTGGCACCTCTACCGCTTCAATCCCGAGCTTGCGGAAAAGGGTGAAAATCCCTTCACGCTCGATTCGAAGGATCCCACCGGCGATTATCAGGCCTTCATTCTCGGCGAAACCCGCTACGCTTCCCTCAAGAAGACGCAGCCCGAGGTTGCGGAAGAACTCTTCAAGAAAACGGAAGAGAGCTCCAAGGCACGCCTTGCCGGCTATAAGAAGATGGCCGGAAAAGAATAATTGCCTAACTCATGTCTGAAGAAGCGCACGGCAAAAGCTGTGCGCTTTGCTTTTTGCCGTAACTTCTTTCAGAAAAATTTTATTTGAAAAAATTTCGATTCCCCCTATAAAAACGCTTTACAATGCGAAAACGGTGTGCTATAATTGCTTTAATAATTCATCGCGCTAAAGTGATAAAGAAACAGGAGAACAACTATGAAAAAACGAATTCTTGCAACCGCGCTCAGCCTCGCCGTTGGGCTCACAGCCGCCGTTGGGCTTTCTGCGTGCAGCAAACCGGAGAATCCCATCGTGGTTGGCTACACCGTGTACGCCCCCATGAACTACAAAGAAAACGGTAAGCTCGTGGGCTTCGATACGGAGTTTGCAGAAATGGCACTTGAGGAGCTCGGCTACACTCCCGTTTTCCAAATTATTGATTGGGATAACAAGGTTTTTGAGCTTCAAACAAATCAAATCGACCTTATTTGGAACGGCATGACGATCACCGATGAACTCAAAGAGAACATCGCAATCACCGATTCCTATATGAAAAATAAGCAGGTCGTTGTTACGAAGAGTGCGAACGCAGCAAAATTTACTGATATCGCGAGCTTGAGCGCGGCTGCCTCTATCGCCGTTGAGAGCGGCTCGGCGGGGGAAGAAGTTGCTACCGATAACAACTATGCTAACAAGCTCAATAAGATGGCGGCGCAATCCGATTGCCTGCTTGAAGTGAAAACGGCGCGCTCGGAAATTGCAATTATCGATCGCACGATGGCAGAGGTTATGACGGGCGCAGGAACCGATTACGCCGACCTTACTTTCATAGACGTAGGCTTTGCGGAGGAAGAGTACGGCATCGGCCTTCGCAAAGAGGATACCGAACTGCTCGCCGCTCTCAACGCCATTATCGCGCGGTATAAGCAAGACGGCACCTTTGATACTTTAATTGAAAAATACTGGTCATAACGATGTTCTGGCAAGTTACATTAGATTTATTGGAGGGTTTCGGCACAACCTGTATGATTTTTGCCGTAACCCTCCTTCTTGCGCTTCCCCTGGGGCTTATCGTTGCATTTGGATCGATGTCACGCTTCCGCCCTCTCCGCTTCTTCGTGCACACAATCGTGTGGATCGTGCGCGGAACGCCGCTCTTGCTGCAACTTATCGTTATCTTTTACGGGCCGGGCCTGTTTGGGCTTCCCGGCTTCGATCGAATTCCCTCCGCCATCGTCGCCTTCGTTATTAATTATGCTTGCTACATCTCGGAAATCTACCGAGGCGGCATAGAAAGTATTCCGAAAGGACAATACGAGGCCGCGGCGGTACTGGGCATGTCCAAAACGCAGACGTTTTTCCGCGTAATTTTAATGCAGGTTATCAAGCGGATCGTGCCGCCGATGTCCAACGAGATCATCACCCTCGTGAAGGATACCTCTCTTGCCCGCATCATCAGCGTTGCGGAAATTATTTTGATCGCACAGGAATATACGCGCGATGGGCTCATTTGGCCGCTCCTCTATACGGGCGTTTTCTATCTTCTGTTCGTGGGCGTGCTCACGCTCCTCTTCCGCTTTGCGGAGAAAAAACTCGCTTACATAAAGGTGTGATATGGAACTATTGCGCGTAGAAGGAATCCGAAAAAAATTCCAAGATACTGAGGTACTGAAAGGCATTGATTTCTCCTTGGAAAAGGGAGAAGTTTTGGTAATCTTAGGCTCATCGGGAAGCGGAAAAACAACGCTTCTCCGCTGCCTCAACTTTCTCGAAAAGGCAGATGAGGGAAAACTCTATTTAAGCGGAGAGCTCCTTTCAGATGCCACCCTCTCCTATTCGGAAAGTACGCTTCGCAAAATGCGGAGAAAATTTGGGCTTGTGTTTCAATCGTTCAACCTATTTCCCCACTACCATGCCCGAAAGAACGTTTCACTTGCACTCGAATTGCTCGCCGCGGAAAGGGCGAAAGAGAAATATCGGGAGCTATTGGAAGAGAACAAAAATCTCCCCTTTTTCCGCCGTGGGAAGATTGCGAAAACGGGCGCAAACGCCTTTCGTAAAGCGGCAAAGGAAGAGGCCGTTCGGCGTGCGGAAGCGCTTCTTGAAGAGGTTGGATTAGCCGATAAAATGGATTACTACCCCTACCAACTCTCCGGCGGCCAACAGCAACGCGTTGCCATTGCGCGTGCACTCGCTTTAGAACCTGAGGTGCTCTGCTTCGATGAACCAACCTCCGCGCTCGATCCCGAGCTTACAGGCGAGGTTTTGCGCATCATCCGCAGCCTCAAGGGGCGCACGATGATCATCGTAACGCACGAGATGGGCTTTGCCCGAGACGTGGCAGACCGCGTCATTTTCATGGCAGACGGTGTAATTGAGGAAATGGGCACGGCGGAGGAGATCTTCGATCGTCCGCAAAGTGAAAAAACGCGCGCGTTTTTACAGCGCAGCAAGGAGGATCACTATGCTTGATACAACGTCCGTTGAAAACAATCGAGAGCTTTTTGAGGCGATTTTATCGCTGGAAACAATGGAAGAATGCGCCGTATTCTTCGAGGATTTACTCACCTACAACGAGTTGGAATCGGTAAGCCAGCGCGTTCGCGCGGCAAAATTGCTGCTCGCAGGAAAGACGTATGAACAAATTATTGCGGAAACGAATATCTCCTCCGCTACGCTTTCCCGCGTTTCGCGGTGCGTGCGCTACGGAAAGGGATATAAAACCCTCCTCTCGCGCACGGAGAAGCTTGAAAGCTGAGTTTTGTAGAAAATATGATTACACGAGAAAAATGGTTGCAAGGCCGTTTTTTTCTTTATGCCGAAAAACGGTTGCAAAAATTTCAGAATTTGCTATAATATAGTTGTGTGGTGTGTAAGCACCCACCGTGCAACTATAACACGGAAGGTTGGCGGAGTGGTTTAACGCCGCGAACGAGCAAAATAAAAGCAGCTTTGCTAATTTCGGCGGCACGAGCCCATGGGGCGAAGTAACGCGGCGGCCTGGCTATCAAATACGAATAACACGGAAGGTTGGCGGAGTGGTTTAACGCGGCGGTCTTGAAAACCGTTGATGTGAAAGCATCCGGGGGTTCGAATCCCTCACCTTCCGCCATAAATGAAGTGGCAGAGAAAATCTGCCGCTTATTTTCTATGAAAGGAAGTGAAGGTTCGAAGTAAAAGCTAAAACCGCCTGCGGAATTTCCGCAGGCGGCGTTTTTATGCTCAGCGCTTAGGTTTCAAGGAATCCTGCGGCACGAAGGCTGACAAGAAGCGCGTTGAGCGTGTTTACAACTTCCGAAATGCTCTGCGTATTCTCGATATCCGAAACTGCCGCGGCGGCCGCAATCACTGCAGCTGCTCCCGCAGGACCGGTAGCACCAGTTGCGCCCGTTGCGCCCGTGGGGCCGATGGGACCAATTTCACCGGCAGCACCCGTAGGACCAGTAGGACCGGTGGCACCCGTTGCACCCGTGGGGCCGATGGGACCAATTTCACCGGCAGCACCCGTAGGACCGGTGGCACCCGTTGCACCCGTGGGGCCGATGGGACCAATTTCACCGGCAGCACCCGTAGGGCCAGTAGCACCGGTGGCACCCGTAGGACCGGTTGCTCCAACGGCGCCTGCGATGCCCTGTGCGCCCTGCGGACCTTGCGGGCCCTGAACACCCTGAAGGCCCTGCACTCCCTGCGGGCCGGTTGCGCCGGTAACGCCCGTTGCGCCCGTGGCGCCGCGAGGGATGGTGAAGGTGAGAACGGCATTCACGCCGCCCGTCTGCGTGACGGAAGCAGGCGTTCCCGGCTCGCCCGTGATCGTTTGCCCAACGGTGATCGTTGCAGGGCCGGCAGGGCCGGTTGCGCCTGTAGGCCCCGTAGCGTAGCGCACTACCATGCCGTAACCAAAGCCGCAGCCGCACGTGCCAGGGCAGTTGCCGCAGGAATTGCATCGTCTGTAAATCATGATCGTAATCCTCCGAAAATTTAACGTGGAGCGAAACAAACCACTCCCTATCATCATATCCTGAAAAGGGAAAAGAGGTTACAAGCATGAAGATTTCGCTCTGTATGATCGTGAAGGATGAAGAGGCGGTGCTCGCGCGCTGTTTGGATAGCGCCGCAAGCCTTGTGGATGAAATCGTGATCGTGGATACCGGCTCCACCGATAAAACCGTTGAGATCGCGAAAAGCTACGCTGCGCGCGTGCTTTTCGAGCCGTGGCAGGATAACTTTGCCCACGCGCGCAATATCTCCTTTCAAGCCGCAACGGGCGATTTTCTCCTTTGGCTGGATGCGGATGATTTCGTTACGCCCGCGAACGCCGAACGATTTCGCATGCTTCGCGAACGGCTCTCGAAAAAGCCGTGCGATACGGTGATGTGTCCCTACGAAACGAATAATCTTCGCTACTTCCGTGAACGCCTCCTTCGTAACACGCCCGAGGCAAAATGGAGGGGGCATGTCCACGAATGCATCGCTCCGTTCGGAAAAATTCTGCACGATGAATTCACCGTAACGCACCTTTCGAGCGGCAAAGATAAGAGTTGGCGCAACCTTCACATCTATCAAAAATGGGCGAATGAAGAATCGCTTTCAGGGCGCGATCTTTTCTACTACGGGCGCGAACTTTATTACCACCGCCTCTACGCCGAGGCGATCGCCGTGCTTGAGCGCATGCTCAAGGGCGACGGTTGGTACGTGAATAAAATTGAAGCGTGCCTTGTGCTCGCGCGTTGCCACATGCTAGAAGGCAATCGTGAACGGGCGCTTTCTACTCTCTTTCAAAGCTTTTTATTTGGCGAACCACGCGCCACCCTTCTGTGCGAGATCGGGAAAATATTCCGCGAAAAAAATATGCACAGCGAGGCGATCTATTGGTATGAACGCGCCTTTTACTGCCGCGATCATAGCTCTGAGGGCGACTTCGAACTGCCCGATTGCCGCGGAATTATTCCCACGTTAGAGCTCGTTTGCCTATACCATGCTTTGGGTGACGTTATAAGCGCACGCTTTTGGCACGAAAAATCGGAGGCAATTGCCCCCGATCATCCTTCCGTTATTTTTAACAGAAATTTTTTTAATTCTCTATAAAAATGCTTTAGGCATATCTCGTGCCCTTTCCCTTAAAATTGTTTGAAGCGCGTGAAATTCTTTGCGCGGATCATGCGGAAAGCGAATACCACTTCCGTGCCCTTTTCGCCCTGCCGCGTAGTGAAAAGAAAGCCACCATCCGTTTCAAAATACTCCTCGGCAACGCGCTTGAAATCAGCAAGCGCCGCTTCGCGCGAAGCTTCGTTGATCTCCTCTTTATCCTGCTCCAAAAGGCGTTTTAAGCGATCCTTCGTTCTCATCGCCGCCACCCTCCGCCGCCGAGAATGCCGCTTCGCTTTCCCCCCTCTCCTGCTGCAAGCACATCGGCAAGAAGGCGCACGGAGCGCGAGCGTTCACTCACGCCGCAGAGGAAAAATTTATCGTCTTCCGGAATGACGGCACGCACCGGAAGGCGAAGAGCGGAAGA
Source organism: Clostridia bacterium (assembly GCA_017507045.1). GTDB lineage: Bacteria > Bacillota > Clostridia > Christensenellales > Borkfalkiaceae > Gallimonas. Next base: position 46,848 of record JAFWBP010000006.1, read on the forward strand.
AATTTCCTCAGGGGTGAGCACCTCTTTTTTTCGCATCATGTTCGCCTTCACGAGGTTGATCACAAGACCCACTTCCTTAAAGCGGTAGCTTTGAAGAATGCCGGAAACCCTATCGGCATCGCGCATGGCGGAAAGGTGCGGCGTGGTTACGAGTAGCGCTTCTTCGGCGCACGCGGCGGCGCGGTGGAAGCCTTCATCGATCCCAGCAGGCGAATCGATGAGCATAAAATCGAACTGCGGCGCAAGAGAATCAAGCACCAGCCGAACGGACTGCGCAGAAACGTACTTCTCACAAATTTTATTGCTGGAAAGGGTGAAGAGCGTAGAATAGCGCGGATGGCGCACGAGCGCTTGGCGAGGTCGGCAACGACCTTCCACGGCGTCAACGATATCGTAAACGGCGAGGCTCTCAACGCCGAGAACGACGTCTGCATTATTGAGCCCGAAATCGAGATCGCACACGGCAACGCGCAAACCGCGCCTTGCGAGGTGCACCCCGAGATTGCAGCAGAGCGTGGTTTTGCCAACGCCGCCCTTTCCCGAAACGAAAACTATTTTTCTTGCCATCACACCCTCCGCGCGCGCGTTTTTGAACATCATAGCACAGTTTTTCCTTCGTTTTACGGCAAATTTTGTAAAAATCTGAAACAATTGGGGGAAATAAAGCCTGCTTAATACCTTTCTCAAGGAAGAAGCCTCTCCCTACGCAGGGAGAGGCTTACATTCCTTTTCAAAAGGCTTAATCAACAGGGATCCAAACCGCGTAAAGGGTGAAGGTATCGGGCAGATTCCACCATTCTTCCTCAGTAAAAACTTCGAGAAGTTTGAAAATCGTATCCGATGATCCGTCCGTGATTGTTGCGTTTGCAGCGTATGGCGCATAAACGACTTCGCCGCCCTCTTTCGTTGCAAAGCCTGCAAAGGTGTACCCTTCGCGAGTGGGAGCAAGGACTGCGCCCCACCTTAGCCCCTCCGTCCTTCTGCCTTCCGGTGCATGGTAGGAGACCATATAGGGATAGTGCCCATCGTTTGCGATTTCACAGCCCCAGAACACGGTGCAGGTATCCTGCCAACCGTATTTTATCGTAACTCCCGAGCCCTCTTCAGTTGGCCAGCCCTGCGGCCTCGCAGAGAGGGAGGTGTAGATCGTTTGCAGATAGAATGCTCTGGGCCCTATTGTTTTCACACTCTCGGGAATGACGATCCCTCTAAGCGAATTGCTACCGTAAAAGGCACCCCCTCCAATGCTTTCCAAGCTATTCGGAAGCTGAACCGCGGTCAGCTTGAAGCATTCGCTAAATGCACTGTTTCCAATGGCAGTAACGCCGTAGCCGATCGTAACACTTTCAAGATCGCGGCAATAGTAAAAGGCACTGTTTCCTATGGTTTTCACGAAGCCGGGAATCGTGATACTTTTCAAGCCTGCGCATCCCATGAAGGCCTTATCGCCGATGGCTTCCACCCCTTCGGGTATTTTGCTCGTGGAAATGCCCAACACCAGCGTGTTGCCGCTTAAAATGCAGTTTCCTTCGCTGCGGTATACGGGGTTTCCTTCTTCTACTGAAAGCTCCACCAGATTCTTGCAAAATCGAAAGGGTTCCTGCAAATTTGTAACGCTCTTCGGAATTACGATGCTTGTGAGCCCCACGCAATTTTCAAAAGCGCCGTCTTCAATGGAGGTAACACTCTTAGAAATGTTAATGTTCGTAAGATTCGAACAACCGAAAAATGCATGCGCTCCGATCGTTTGCACGCCGTTCGGAATGGAGATCTCCTTAATCCCCATGCAACCTGAAAACGCAGAACAACCTATGATTTTCACGCCATTAGGAATTTCACCGCTATTCGTGCCCAAAACGAGCGTTTCCGTTTTTCGTTCGATCAGGCAATTTCCCTCGCCGCGGTATACGGGGTTGCCCTCATCTACCGTGATGCGCTCTAAATTATAACCACCCCCGAAAGTGCTTCCGCTTATTTGGGTTAGCGCGGCGGGCACGTGAAACTCTGAGAACGTGGTGCCGTAAAATGCTGCCGAATCGATCGTTTTCACCATTTCAGGAATGGTAATTCCGGAAAGAGCGGAACAGCCGTCGAAAGTGTTATGTTCTATTTTCTCCAAGTAGGCAGGCAGCCTTACCTGCTCCAAACCGGTGCAACCAAGAAATGCACTGTGCCGAATCCTGGTGACGGTATCGGTAAGGATGATTGCGGTGAGCTTTGTGCAATTCTCGAATGCGCGGATTCCGATTCGCGTGATCGGCTTGCCGTTAAGCGCATTGGGTACAACCACCTTTGCCATAAGCTGTACTTATACCACAATTGAAAAACGGCAACTGTGGCTTTTGATATTTGAAGTGGGCGCATAAAAAAATCGGAGCGCGTGCTCCGATTTTTTTCATTTTTGCAAAAGGCCTTTGAGGTATGCTTCGTATTCCTCATCGGTGAGTTTTTTGATTTTCTTTTTCGCCATACTCCACCTCGCTTTGTTATACGGGAAGTATGGACGATTCTGCGTTTGATTATTCGGTGCGGAGGGCGATGACGGGATCCTTCTTTGCCGCCGCCTGCGCGGGAATGAGCCCGGAGATGAGCGTGAGAATTACGCTTACGAGCACCATAATTACCGCTGTAGATACCGGTAGCGTGGCGATTCCTGCAATACCTGAGAGCGATTCGATGATCATGCTCACGATGAAGGCAATCACGTAGGTGACGCCGATACCGATAAGCCCGGCTGTGAGCCCGATGATGAAGGTTTCCGCATTGAAGAGGTTGCGGATATCCTGCTTGCGTGCGCCCAAACTTCGGAGAACGCCGATCTCTTTGATTCGCTCAACGACGGAAACGTACGTGATGATGCCGATCATGACGGAGGATACGACGAGTGAGATCGCCGTGAACGCCACGAGAACGTAGGTGATAACATCGAGCATCGTTTGCACCATGCCCATCATGAGTCCGACGCGATCGGTATACGTGATCTTATCCTCTTCGAGGCGCCCCTCTACTTCGTTCCAAGCATCGAGATATTCAAGCACGTGCTCCTTGGCATCGAAATCTACGGGGTAGATGAATACGTCGTTGGTTTTTGCATTGCCGCCGATCGCGCGCAGGGCGGCGCCGGAACGATCGTATGCAATGCTCATGCCGCCCGGGAGCGCAAAGGAGCCGGAATAATAGCTATTCAAGTTTTCAGCAGGCGAATTCAAATAGATGGTGATACCGTTCAGATCCATCGCGCTCTTTTGAATCGTTTGCGCGATACGCGATTGCGCGTTATGGGCAATGTAGGTATCGATGGCCGCTTCCGTGAGGTTTAGCCCAGATGAAAGGCAACCGTAAGTGAAGTTTTCCTTGAGGCGGAGGATCGCGGTGATCTTGAATTCAAGCCCCTCCTGCTCCGTAGCCGAGAACTCGCCCGTGCGCTCGCCGTTATACTTATAAGGGTATGCGCCCACGTTGTCTTCGTAAACCGCATCGTTGTAATAGAGAATGTAATCTTGCTCGTAGATGCGCTCATAGGAGCGGCGCGTGGGATCGCTTTCTCCGCCTTCCGCCGCAAGTGTGATAGGCGTGCCGCTCACGGAAGCGGCCCCTTCGGCCGTGCCGAGGTTGAATAGCCCGAGGAACTCTGCCTCAGTGAGGAACCCGAGCTGAACGAGCGTGAGATCGAGCAGGGAATTATCCTCCCCCACCGCGAGCACCGCCTCGTGTTCGTTCGTGGGGAAGTGGCCTTCCCCTAAAATATCGTACTGCGATAGTACGTATTTTGCATAATCGGGATGGGTGAAATCGGCTGTGCCGGGCATCTTGTTTATGATATTTTCGAAAAGACCAACGTATTGCAACAGACCGCCGTATTCGGGCGCGTATGCCGTGAGCTCATCGATGAGATATTCCTTAAGGCGGGCTACTGAGAAGTTTCGCTCCTGCAAGGGTTGCATTTCTCCATCCAGCTCAATGCCGCCCGTAATAAGCGGCGTGAAGAGATTGGTATCAAGCACCTCACCGTAATCATAGCGGATGGCAGAGAACCAATCGGAATGCTTTTCTATGCCCTGATCGAGATACTCTACGTAATCATTGCTGATATTGTTCTGCACCGTGATCCCCTGCGCCAGGCTCGTGAGGAAGGAATTTACGTAGATCTCATCGTGTAGCTCTTCAAGCGTTGGCATATCTGCCGGGGAGCGCATTGCAGACATTACAGAGGAGATATCGAGCGCAGTTTCAGAGATTTCAATGGGCGATGAGGAAAGCATATCCTCCTCGGTGTGGCGAATATACGCCTGAAAACCGTTGGAGAGCGCAAGCACGAGGCAGACGCTGATAATGCCGATGCTGCCGGCGATCGAAGTGACGATGGTGCGCCCCTTCTTGGTGAGAAGATTTCGGAAGGAGAGCCCGAGGGAGGTGAGAAGGCTCATCTTCGAGCGATGGCGTTTTGCTTCCTTTTGGGCCTTATTGGCACGTTTGGGGGATACCATGTCGCCAACGTAAGGGTTGGAATCGGATTCTACAAGCCCATCCTTGAGGCGCACGATACGGGAGGCATATTCTTCTGCAAGCTCACCGTTATGCGTTACCATGATAACGAGGCGCTCTTTTGCAATCTCTTTTATGAGCTCCATAACCTCAACGCTCGTTTTGGAATCGAGAGCGCCCGTGGGCTCATCGGCAAGCAAAATATCGGGATCGTTCACGAGGGCACGCGCTATTGCCACGCGCTGCATCTGCCCGCCCGAAAGCTGGTTAGGATTCTTATTCAACTCTTTAGCAAGCCCCACGCGCTCCAACGCTTTCTTCGCGCGTTCTCGGCGCTCTGCCTTATCTATGCCGGCAATCGTAAGGGCAAGCTCCACGTTCCCCAGCACCGTTTGGTGGGGAATGAGATTATAGCTTTGAAAAATGAAGCCTATGCGGTGATTGCGGTAGGTATCCCAATCACGGTCCTTGTACTTTTTCGTGGATATGCCTTGAATAACGAGATCGCCTGAAGTATAGTGGTCGAGTCCGCCGATGATATTGAGAAGCGTCGTTTTGCCGCAACCGCTTTGCCCCAGAATGCACACGAATTCGCTCTTGCGAAATTCGAGACTTACACCCTTGAGCGCAGGAACGGAGCCGGATGCGATTTTATAATTCTTCTTGATATCCGTGAGCTTTAGCATTCCGGGCGCGCCGTGCTCCGGCTTGCCGCTTGCAGGGCGCGCTTTCTTTGCTCCCTGCGCCTTGTTTTCAGGCATGGATGCCCCTTTTTCGCTCTGCGTATCAAGCTGCGCATACGGATACACGGGTTGTGCGTACTGAACGTAGGGCTGCGTGGGTGAAACGATCACAACACCGCCGCTCGGGGGATTGGGCACGCTCACGAGCGCAGTTTTGCAACTGTAGCATTTTTCCACGCCATCCGCATACCAGGAATGGCAATGGTTGCAATACTTCATGATACTCTTCCTCTCCTATTTCGGCACACTTTTGCCGACATTAACTATAATACGATCAACGAGCCGAGTTATGCGCGTATACTTTACGCGCACGGCCGAGCGCCGCTATAAATTCTTCGCTCTCGGCAATAAGTGCCTGCACCCTCTCCTCTCCAAGATCGGCGAGAACAAGATCCATAATCTCGTTTGCTTGCTTGCACTGCTCATCATATATGGCGTAGGTGCGCTCGGAAAGGCAAACGTAAAAGATCTTACGATCGGTAGGCGATGACTTTCGTATAATGGTGCCACGCGCTTCAAGCCTCGTAACGATCTGCGAGATGGCAGAACGGGTAATTCCCAGCCTGCGCGCAAGCTCCGAGGAGATGATATTCTTTCCCTTCTCCCCTTCCGCTACGATTTCACGCAATAAACGGAACTCAGTTTTCGTAAGCTTTGCGGCATCCGCAAAGAAATTGAGCTCCTCCGTGCGCTTCCCAATGCTAAACAGCTTTTGAAGATATTCGTTGAATTCCATAATTTTTTCCTCCGTTGTCATATGCTGAACAAATATATTATAACTCTAAATCGTGCAAATGTCAAACATAAATCCCCCTTACGGAAAAGATTCACAATTTCTTCACACTTCAAACCGCGCTAAATGCGGGGATTTTTGGGTTTCTTGCCGAAAAATGCCAAAAGCGAACACTTCAGGTTGGCATTATAGAGAATGCGCCGCTTATCGGGCCTACCGAAAGCGCGTTCGCACCCCTCGTAGGCAGATATGACGTACGCACTCCAATCGGGAAGACGCTTTACCATATGGGCGAAATCACGATAGAGCGGAAACAGATCCTCTCCTGCCTCCATGCGTTCCCCGTAAGGCGGATTGGAGATGAGCACACCGCACCGCTCCTGCGCTGAAAAATTTCGCATATCGCCCGCCGTAAAGCGAATATCCTTGAGAACATTCGCACGCTTCGCGTGTTCTTTGGCAATGCTTACGGCACGCGGTGAGAGATCGGAAGCATAAATAGGTGCGATCTCGCCGTGAAATTCGCTTGCCACCGCTTCCTCCTTTGCGCGAGCAATCGCTCCCTTCGGCGTGCACTTCCAGCGTTCGAAATCGAAGGTACGGCTTTTCCCGGGAGCAATACCCCGCGCATAGAGTGCCGCTTCAATGGGTAGCGTTCCGCTCCCGCAAAAGGGATCGGAGAATGCTTTTTCGCGGCGATAGAAGGAATCCTCTATGATGGCGGCCGCCGTAGTTTCTCTGAGCGGCGCATCGTAGCTGAGCACACGGTAGCCGCGTTTATGAAGCCCATCGCCCGAGGTATCAAGGGTGAGGGTTGCAACGTCTTCAAAAATAGATACGCCGACAACGGCACGCTCGCCGCTCTCATCAAGGGTTGCAACGCGCAACTTTTCCTTAAGGCGGGAGACGATTGCCTTTTTCACAACACCGCCTGCGGCCTTGATCGCCGCGAGCTTGCTTTTAAAGCTCTTGCCGTCGATGAGAATTTTCGTGTGCGCGGAGAGATACTCCTCCCAAGGAAGGGCTTGCGTTCCATCGAAAAGCTCATCGAACGTTTCGGCTCGAATGCGCCCGATTTCAAGAAGAACACGCTCGCCCGCGCGCAGAAATACGTTAAGACGGGCGACCGTTTCCCAGCCGCCCTCAAGCTCTATACGACCGCGCACGGCGGGGGCATGCCCAAGACCCATGCGCTCAATTTCACGTTTTGCCGCCGCTTCAATGCCGGAAGCAACGGGGATTAGAATGTTCATACTTGCTTATTCCTCCGTCTCATCCACCGTTTCGGGATTAACGGGCTCCGGTTCCGGAATAAAGGGCTGCAGCGGCGAGGTAACGGGCGTAAGATCGTACTTATCATCGATATCGCCGCCCAAAAGCTCCTCGAGCATATCCTCGCGGGTGATAAGCCCGAGCGCGTTGCCCTCCGAGCCAACTATGACCATACTTTCGCGCATCGCCTGCAGACGTTTCATCAGATCGGAAACTTTTTCATCCGTCGTAGTGTACGAAACGGGGCGAATGATATTGCCGAAATCACGCCTTCCGGCAAGCAGGTTTTCATAGAAATCGGCACGGTACAGAATGCCGATGATGTTCTGCTTTGTGCCCTTGTAAATGGGAATTCTCGAGAAATTCGTTTCGCGGAAGATCTTGTAAACGAGGCGATCGTTATCGCGCACTTCAGCAAGAATAACGCGTTCGAGCGGGATCATGCACGAGCCTACGTGCAATTCATCGTAGCGGAGAGTGCGCGTAATGAGATCGTGTTCCGTTTCGTTAAGCACGCCCTCCTCGCGTACGTCTGAAACGAGCATTTTGAATTCCTCTTCGGTAAACGTTTTGCGGCTTTTATCCAAGCCAAACACGAAAAAGACAAGCTTTTTCCACCAACCGAATATCCAGTTGAGCGGCAAACAGATCCACGTTAAAACGAGGAGCGGATATGCCATGCAGCAAGCGAAGCGCTCCGGCTCCTCTTTTGCAAGCGACTTGGGCGTGACTTCTCCGAAAATGAGAATGACGACCGTGAGCGCGATCGTCGAAACGGTGGGACCAAGCTCCCGCCCGATAAGATTTGTAAACAGCAGAGTGGCGATTGTGGCACCCGCTATGTTGACGATATTATTGCCGATAAGGAGCGTTGTTAAAACTTTGTTATAATCTTCACTGAGCTCAAGCGCAAGTTTCGCCGATTTACGCTTTACGGCATACCGCCGCATCCTTACCGTAGAAAAACTCGTGTACGCCGTTTCCGTTGCTGAAAAACAACCCGAGAGAACAACGAGCACGAGAAGTGCGACTAAAAGCCCTATGTCGCCACTGTCCATAAAAAACTTAAAACCTCCAAGCGGCGGAATTCCACCGTTAATAATAATTTTATCTCCCCCATTACAAGGAACGGGGGAGAATCGCTTTTCTTTAATTTGCGAATGCGTGTGCCGCAACATTATGAACAGGTTGCCGCCTGCGTACATGCCCCAATAGCAAGCTTTTTACTCTTCAATAACTTCTTCTTCCGCAGGGGCTTCTTCCTCTTCGATGAGAACCAAATCAATAAACTCCTCTAATGCAGGAAGATCTTCAAAAACATCTGCGTCCTCTACGGCTTCCTCTTCGACGGGAGCTTCTTCTACGGCTTCCTCTTCAACGGGAGCTTCTTCAATAACTTCCTCTTCAACTGGAGCCTCTTCAACAACTTCCTCTTCGACGGGAATTTCTTCAACAACTTCCTCTTCAACGGGAGCTTCTTCAACAACTTCCTCTTCAGCGGGAGCCTCTTCAACAACTTCCTCTTCAGCGGGAGCCTCTTCAACAACTTCCTCTTCGACGGGAATTTCTTCAACAACTTCCTCTTCGGCAGGAACTTCTTCAACAACTTCCTCTTCAGCGGGAGCCTCTTCTACGATCTCCTCTTCGACGGGAATTTCTTCAATTACTTCCTCTTCGGCAGGAACTTCTTCAACAACTTCCTCTTCGACGGGAGCTTCTTCTACAACTTCCTCTTCAATA
>JAFWBP010000007.1 GCA_017507045.1 Clostridia bacterium
ACAACTTCCTCTTCAATAGGGGCTTCTTCAACAACTTCCTCAACGGGAGCTTCTTCGACTACTTCCTCTTCAACGGGAGCTTCTTCTACGATCTCCTCTTCAGCGGGAGCCTCTTCTACGATCTCCTCTTCGACGGGAATTTCTTCAACAACTTCCTCTTCAATAGGAGCTTCTTCTACAACTTCCTCTTCAATAGGGGCTTCTTCGACTACTTCCTCTTCAATAGGAGCTTCTTCAACAACTTCCTCTTCGGCAGGAACTTCTTCAACAACTTCCTCTTCAACGGGAACTTCTTCAACAACTTCCTCTTCAACGGGAGCTTCTTCTACGATCTCCTCTTCAGCGGGAGCCTCTTCTACGATCTCCTCTTCGGCAGGAACTTCTTCAACAACTTCCTCTTCGGCAGGAGCTTCTTCGACTACTTCCTCTTCAATGGGAGCTGCTACGACGGCCTTACGGACAAAACGGAAAAGCGTGTAGGTTTTTCCTGCTTTCTTCGGCTCTTCGCAAACCACTTCTGCCTCTTCTTCGGGCATGGGTGCCTCCTCTTCCGTTGCGGGAAACTCTTCCTCAACGGCCGGTTGCGATTCAACGGCGCTCTCCATGCGGCGAACGCGGAAAGCGATGGCTGCTTCTTTCTCCTGAGCGGGCTGTTCTACCGTTTCCTCTTTGCGAATTTCTTCCATAATTTTCCTCCAGGTCCGTAAACTTGTTTCTCATATTATACTATATATTCTTGCATTTTACAAGTGTTTCTGCAAAATTTTTTCAAAACTATTTTTTCTGCAATGCACGCAAATACGTTTTCACGCTGTGCGCGGCAACACATCCCTCGCCCGCCGCCTTCGCATATTGATAGGGGCGGCCCGTAATATCGCCTGCGGCAAAAAGCCCGGGAAGATTGGTGGAGAGATCGCGCCCCACTGCAACGTGCGCACCTTCCGTTTTAAGCCCGAAGGCGAGGGATTCGGGAGGCGCGGAATTCTTGAGAAAAAAGACGCCGTCTACCGAAATTGTATGCTCCTTAAAGGCTAAGCGTTCCACACGCATACCACCTTCCACGGCAACGGGCCACTCGCGCAAAACAGAAAACTTTTCTCCTGTAATCGTGGGGTTTTCATAGAGGCACACACAGTAAACCTTCTGCGCGAACTTTGCAAGATACTCTGCCTCTTCTTCGAACTTTTTATTGGTAAGAACGGCTGCTACTCTTTTTCCGCGGTAGAGTGCACCATCGCATACAGCGCAGTAGCTAACGCCACGCCCGAGAAATTCTTTTTCCCCCCTTATCGCGCCCCTCGCTTCTACGCCGGTGGCGAGGATGACCGTTTTTGCAGTGAATGTTTCTCCCCCCGAAGTGAGTGAATAGGCGCCACCCATAAAATAAATTCCTTCTACACGGCGGGGCGTGAGAATGAGTTCTTCTGCTGCCATCTGTTCTTTCAGCGCGGCGGAAAAATCGCTACCGCTCCCTATAAGCGTGGGGAAATTCGTAACCTTTTCGGCAAGGCGAAGCTTCTCGCCGAAACCCTCTTCCCCCAGCCAGATATAATCAAGCAAAAGATTTTTTGCCGTGAGCGCCGCGGTGTAGCCCGCGATCCCGCCGCCCACGATGGCGGTATCATAAATTTTTTCCATGGCAAGATCATCCTTTTCACCACTATCATAACACAGGCGAGAGGGATTGTCAATCCCCCTTTTCCAAAGCGCTTTCGCGCATACGGCATTCATGCAAAGCCGCGAACGATTTCCGTTCGCGGCTTTAATTTTCTATGCCTGCTTCCTCGTTTTTACGGATCGGGAGCGCGCCTTTGTTGCGGAAGCCTTCCTATCGCCCGCGCTCTTCACGCTCGCCTTTAGCGCTTCCATGAGATCGATGATAACGCCCGGCTTTTCCTCCTTGGGTTTGGTTACTGCCTTGCCCGCAATCTTTTCCGCGATCATCGCCTTGAGCTTTTCTTGAAATTCATCCTTATATTTTTCGGGCGCAAACGGCTCTTCCATGCCCTCAATGAGTTTTCCTGCCATTTCAAGCTCTGCCTCCGTAACGTTGGGGCGCTCGTAATCCACGGGGATCTCTTTGATGTCATCCTGAAAGAGCAAGGTTTGAATGAGCATGCCATCCTCACGCGGAATGAGCAAAAGCAGCTTTTCGGAATTGCCGAGTACGGCCTTCCCGAGCGCTGCTCGCTGTGCCTTGAGCATGGCACGGCGAAGCAGCTCCAGCGCCTTGCCTCCTCCCTTTTGGGGAACGGCGTGGTATGCCTTATCGTAATAGACGGGGCTGATTTCCTCAAGCGCGGTGAAGCTCATGATCGTGATCGTGCGATCCTTTTCCGTTTTGATGCTCTCGATCTCCTCATCGGTGATGATCACGTATTCATCCTTGGCGTATTGAAATCCGCGCACGATATCCTTTGCTTCCACCTCTTTTCCGCAGTGTGCGCACACCTTTTTGTAGCGAATACGCGATTTATCCGCCTTATGAAGCTGATTAAAGCTGATATCACTATCCTGCGTTGCCGTGTAAAGGCTTACGGGAATATAAACGAGACCGAATGAAATTGCACCTTTTTGAATAACTGCCATATTGCATTGATTGACAATTCTTTCGCATTCTAATAACATGGCGGAAAATAAATTGCAAGCGTATCGAAAAAAGCGCGATTTTAACGTTACGAACGAACCTACGGGGAAAGTTACTCCCTCCAACCCGCACAAGCTGAAATTCTCGGTGCAAAGGCACGCGGCGAGAAACGAACACTTCGATCTACGGCTGGAGCTGGGCGGCGTGGCGCTCAGTTGGGCAATTCCCAAAGGGCCCTCTTTTTCTACAAGCGATAAACGGCTCGCCATGCGCGTGGAGGATCATCCGCTCGATTACATGGAATTCGAAGGCACGATCCCTAAGGGTGAATATGGCGGTGGCACCGTAATGCTTTGGGATGAGGGAGAGTGGCTCCCGCGGGAAAACCCCGAAAAAGGGCTTATTGCGGGTGCGCTAAAATTTCAATTGCGCGGCCATAGGCTCAAGGGCGATTGGGCGCTTGTAAAAATAAAAAATGATGAAAAAAGTTCGGGCGAGCCTTGGCTGCTCATAAAAGAAAGCGATACCTTTGCCAAAAAAACGGCGGGAATCAGCCGCTATACGCGCGGCGTGCGCTCAGGCAAGACGATGGCAGAGATCACGAAAAGTAAACGAACAAATCCTTTTCAGCGCACAGGTGTGATGCTCGCAACACTCTGCGATAGCCTTCCCTCGGGCATGGGGTGGCTCTACGAGCTGAAATACGACGGATATCGTATGCTTGGCTTTTGCGAAAACGGTAAAACTGTACTTTACACGCGTAACGGAAACAATTGTACTTCTTCGTTCCCTGCAGCGGCAGAGGCGCTTACAAGGGCGCTCAAAGAGCGCGCCGCGGTGGTGGACGGCGAAATGGTTGTTGTGAACGAAAACGGTATTCCAGATTTCAGCGCGCTTCAAGCGCATATGAAAGCCAAAGATGCCAAGGGGCTCAACTACGTGCTCTTCGATCTTCTTGCACTCGATGGCGAAGATCTGCGCGGCCGTCCCCTTTTCGAACGTAAGCAAAAGCTAAAGGCGCTGATCAAAAACGCACCCCCCATCCTTTCGTACAGCGAGCACACAGAAAAAATGACGAAGGCCGGTCTTTTAGAACTGAAGCGACGCGGGATGGAAGGAATCGTGGCAAAGCGCGCCCATTCACCGTACGTTGCAGGGAAAAACGGAGATTGGCTTAAGTTGAAATTCCGCAATACGCGCGAATTCGTAATCGGCGGCTATACGAAAACCGAGGAAGGTGCGCTGAAGGCTCTACTGCTCGGCTTCTACGATGGCAAAAAACTGATATATGCAGGGCGCGTGGGTACGGGTTTTACCGAAAAAATACGCCGCGATCTCAAAACGGAGCTTTCAACGCTCGAACAAAAAGAAGTTTCTTTTGCATCGCCTCTTAAAAACGATGGCGCGGTGTGGGTGAAGCCCCTTCTTGCCGCGCAAATCGAATATGCCGAAATTACCTCCGCGGGGCTTCTTCGGCAAGCAAGCTTCAAGGGCGTGCGCCGCGATAAATCTCCCGAAGAGATTACCAATGAGCGCACCATGCCCGAAGATAACGTGGAAAAACGAGTGCGCGCCAAGCCTGAAAAGATGGAGAAGGCGCAGGTATGCGGCATCAAAATTACCCATCCCGAAAAGGTGATGTTCCCCCGCCCTACAATTACAAAATTTTCGCTTGCAAGCTATTATGCCGCCGCCGCACCGCGCATGCTTGCTTACGTAAAAAACCGGCTGCTCAGCCTTGTATGCTGCCCTTCGGGCATCGGTGGCGAGAAATTCTTCCGCAGGCATCTTGAAGGCACTTTCGCCGGAATCGGGCGTGCGCATGCAGAGGACGGTGAAGAATATTTCTACCCCATAAACGAAAAAGGGATCCTTTCGCTTGTGCAATATAACGCCATCGAACTGCATGTTTGGGGCAGCCGCCGCACCTCACCAAAACGGCCCGATATCATGGTGTTTGATCTTGACCCCGATGAGGGGCTGGGGCTTCGCGAACTTCGGCGAGGCGCAAAAGATCTCAAGGCAGTGCTCGATGAGTTAGGGCTTACTTCCTTCCTCAAAACGAGCGGCGGCAAGGGCTACCATATTGTTGTTCCCTTCAAAAGCGGATGCGATCCGCTTGCCTTTCGCGATTTTTCCAAGCAAGTTGCTCTACTCATGGAAAACGCCTACCCGGAGCGATATACCGCTACCATGTCTAAAAAAGCGCGTGAGGGAAAGATCTTTATTGATTGGCAGCGCAATAGCCCCGGCTCCACGAGCGTTGCGCCTTACAGTGTGCGCGCACGCGAAGGTGCGCCCGTTTCCATGCCCATTGCTTGGGAGGAGCTTTCAAAGATTGCACCCGATTCCGTAAAGCTTTCTTCTGCACTACGGCGCCTTGAAAAACCCGATCCTTGGGAAGCGTTTTTTGCCGTGAAAGCTGCACAAACGCTGAAATTTAAGAGGAAATGAAAAAGCTCCCGAAGCTTCGGAAGCTTTTTTTCATACTTTATTCGGATTCGTGATTGAATGATTGCTCTGTTTCGCTTTCGCCGTTTTTTTCTAAAACTTTTTCTTTGCTACGCACTTTGAAATATTTTACGATATATACGATATGCACCACGATCATCACGAGGTTCATAAACGCCGTTGAATAGGAGGGAAGAATGAACCCGTATACAACGAATATTACGCTACCCACCATATTGATAATGCGGATTTTGATCTGTTCGCTCGCTAAAAACGATACGATCACGACCGCCGAGGCAATTAACCCCAACCACTCGGTTTTCAGTATTTCAACGAGCGATATTGCAAGTACTGACAAAGCTCTTCTCCTTTGCGTTTATTCCTTCGCTTTGATAATTTTCACAGGCTTGATGTTTTTGATTTTAATCATAGGAATCAGCATGGAAATTGCCGCCAACGCCAACGTGAGTGCGCAATTCGCCAGCGCAATGGTGGGCAGGAACGTTAAGAAGCTCAAATCCAGCACGATTCTACCCGGAGCAAGGCGCATAAGTGAATTTACGAGCACGTCGTTCGCAAGATCAATGAAAAGGAAGTAGCCTGCCGTTGCCATGATGCAGGTAAGCGCCGCAACAAGCAGCACTTGAAGCCCGAAAACGATGGCGATCGATGTATTTTTCGTGCCGAGCGCCTTAAAGATACCGATCTCGTGCATCTTATCCCCGATCATTCTCGTGGAGAAATTTACGAGAATGAACACAACGCCCAAACAAAGGAAGATGGCAACGAGCTCAAAGATGGGCACGAACACTTCAACAGCCTTTGTCATCGTTGAAACGCCTTCAATGGAAACGCTTTGCGGCTCAAAGTTGAGGGATTCTGCCCTATCGAGCACCGCACCGATGCCATCCGTCCCATCGAAATACAGACCGTAGGAGTATACATCTGCCTTGCGCATCGTTTCTTCAATTTGGGGATAGCTATTCTTGGCGATGATCAGCGTATCGCTTGAAGAAGTGAGCCCATCGATGGTAATTTCAACGGTATACAGCGGGTTTTTCTTATCCACGTCGTAAAAGCGATACGAGGTAAACTTAGCCTTATGAGGCACGAACGTGTTGAGCGTGGAGGTGTTATACATGGTTCCGAAGATATCGTTATAATCTATGTAAGACATCAATACCTTTCTATCACGGAAGGAGGGATACGTTTTGGGATCCAAGAAGGAAATGTAGGGAGTATTGATTTCCGAAAATTCTACTAAGCCGTTGGCAACGAGCACGCCTTGTGAGCAGAATACACGGGTAAGATGTGCCGTTTCGGCGAAGTTGGGATTTGTGGAAAAGGAGTAACCGAGCGATGCGAAAACATCATTCGTAAAGCGAAGGAAATCTTCATCCTGATAATAATCGTTATAGGATTCAAATTCTCCCAGCGCGATCTTTTCAAAGAGCGCGCTGTATCTCTCCTTATATCCGGTATTGATTACCGCGTTCACCTTCACGGTATCGTACGTCCAGCCGTTGGGCTTGTAATCTCCCAGAATCTTATCGTAAGTTACACCTACATAATTTCTGTTTTTCGCTATGATGCAATCGGCGATATAATCGGTGATGATGAGCCCTTCGGGGTACGGGTTATCGAGCTTCGCCAAATATTGCACCTTCCCGAATTTTCTTTCAAAGAAGGATTCTTCAACGACGACAGTGCCAAGCGCTTCTTTAATGAAAATTCCATCGCTAAAATACGAAGATTTGATACCGATCGTGTTTCTGCAATAGTTTATGGGAACGGTAACGTTGAACACGGGGTAAATGGTGCCGCCGTAGCCCATATCGTAGAAGTTTTGTATATCGTCATCGCCTATTTCTGCACGGAATTCGTTATCGAGGCGCTTTTGAATTTTTCCATCTACCGCTTTACTGAGCAGAATAGAATCCAGCTCGCTGCGCTTCATTTCATCTGCCATAACCCTGCCTGCATCAAAGGCGATGATCGTTTGCGAAAACGCCATGATGATCATGATCACCGCAACCATGAAGGCGGAAAGGATAATGGAAAACGTTTTGTTTTTTAAAAATTTTCCGCTTAATTTGAGTTCGTTTGCAAAGGTGAGATTCTTATTCTCGATCTCCACCTTTTTCGCCTTTTTCTTGGGCAAATGAGTCTTAATAAACTTATCGGTTCTCTTTTCGATGTTGAAATCTCTATGCTCGTTGATGAGACTAATATCCTTATCGCTTAAATACGTTTTATCCGGATAGATCAAAACACCGTCTTTCAAAGTTACGTTATCAGCGAAATCGGGGTTCTTCGTTTTATCGTAAATAACCCTGCCGCGGCGCAACTCGATGATACGATCTGCATAAGCGTGCGCATCGTTTACATTGTGCGAAACGATGAGAATAAGGCAGTCTTTGGCTAACGATTTCAAAAGATCGGTGATGGAGCGAGCTGTGAGCGTATCGAGATTGCCTGTGGGCTCATCTGCAAGAATGATGCGCGGATTCTTTACGAGAGCACGCGCAATTGCCACTCGCTGCTGCTCTCCGCCCGAAAGCTCTGAGGGATAGCGATCCTCGTAGCCCGCAAGATGCACTTTTTCGAGCGCGCTTTTCACCTTACCGTCATCTTCAATCTTACGAAGATTTAACGAAAGCACAATGTTTTCATATACCGTGAGCTCATCAATGAGGTGGTAATCCTGGAAAACGAAGCCAATATGCGTGTTTCTGTAATTGCAGAAATCCTTTTCGCTGAAGGTGGAAAGATCGTTGCCATCTACTTTAATTTCGCCCGACGTGATGCTATCCAACCCGCCGATGAGATTGAGCAGCGTGGATTTTCCGCTGCCGCTCTTTCCGAGCACGAAAACGAGCCCCGTATCGGGCAGAGTGAGATTGATATTATCGAGCGCACGGCACTTTTTGCGCCTCTTTGATTTGTATACTTTGCTTAAAGAAGTAATTTTAATCATCTGCGTTTCACCGTAAGTAATCTAATATATTTATTTTATCATTGACGGGATTTTTTGTCAACTCTATGAATGAGCGTATAAAAAATAAGGTGGTGAAAATATGAAACGAAAAACGGCGAACAGTTTTCTGTTCGCCGTTTTATTCAATCGAACAAAGCGGATTGTTTATTCAAAAACAAAGGGATTTCCGCGCGCAGGATTAAGTTTTACTTTTCCATTAAGTATTATTTCTTCTTTTCCCTCGGGAATAATCATCGCACTATGTACCTTAAAAAGACCTAAACTGTCATACGCAGACAATATTACTATCTCGTTATAGGTAATTTCAGATTTCAAACAAGATCCATTTTTTATGGAACCAACAAAAACACATTGATCTTTAGTTATTTCTTTCTCTTCTTCTATGATTTTATCAAACTGTATTTTATCTATTGTATAGATTAGCACTGTGCCACTACAGCCAATCAAAGATTTTTTTCTGTTTACTGTAATTTTTCGCATACAACTATAACCTCCGTCAAATTCTTATTTATCAGTGAGTATATTATACCACGCTTTCGTAAATAAATCAAGGCGTAAGCCTTGCATATCATCCGCAACTTGTTGCGGTATATCATCAACACGGAGTGTTGTATATCATCATGTAGGTAAGAACAGTAAAAAGTACACCATTATGACAAATCGTATGTTCTAAAATTCGTTTCGCAAATCAATTTTTGCAGAGAGTGAAACCGAGATGCCTTGCTTCCTTTCAACAGGTGATAGCGAAGCAGATTCGCCACATAGTGTTTTTGAAATACGACTTTTGTCTTTATGCCACTTGTGTAGAAGAGAAAATACGCTTCGTCGGATTTTCTTTCTCCTATGCAACAATTAGAGGCGTTCTTGTGTTCTGCCTTGTAATTCAATGCACAAGTGTGAAAATCAATTTCATGCAACAAGCCGGTGTTATCACGATAAATAATACTGCTGGATTCATTTTCTTTTTTTTCGCGATTTACGGCAACAATATCCGTATCTTGAACGATAATAAAGTTCATAATACTTCGCTCCTTTGTAAAAACATTATATCATAATCTTCGTAAATAAATCAAGGCGCAAGCCTTGTATATTTAATGAAATCGCTTTGCACGATGAAATCCGAGCAAGGCTCGGATGAAATCTTCAGCCTACGGCTTTAGATGAAATTAAATCCGCCCTTCCTATCCCGACGAAGTCGGATTTCATCACGAAGTGATTTCATCCCACCGGGGTGGGATTTATCCCGACCGCAAGGACGGATTTAGTTGAAAAAAGCACACATTGTCTTGGTAGACAAATGTGTGCTTTTTTCTGGCGCAGAGAGGGGGATTTGAACCCCCGGTAGCCTTTTGAACTACACACGATTTCCAATCGTGCTCCTTAAGCCACTCGGACATCTCTGCAATAACCATTTGCTATTGTACACGAAACCCTTAAAAAAGGCAACCGTTTTCCGCGCGTTTTTGCGATTTTCATAAAAATTCTTTTCTCCCCCGCCGCTCTTTCCTTTTCGCTTTTAAATTTTCAGAAGTATCTATAAATCTTTGACTTTGTATTGCGCTTGTGCTATAATACATTCACGAAAAGGAGCTACCAATGAAGACGACTATTTTATCCATTGCAAAAAAAATCATCGACGGTATCCTCGCGGGCATGCTTATCTCGCTTGGAGGAATCGTGTTCATCGCCTGCGCGAGCAGCGGTTTGGAATACGGAAAATACATCGGCGCCGTTTTCTTCTCTTTGGCGCTTCTGTGCATCTGCATGCGCGGATACGCCCTCTACACGGGCAAGATAGGGCTTGTTCCCGAAAAGCATACGAAGGAAGATATTTCGCTCCTCTTGCTTTGCCTGCTTGGGAATGCGATCGGCACGATCGCTTTTGGATATCTCACGAGATTCATCTTTCCGAATTTTGGGGAATACGCGCTCGAAATGTGCACCGGAAAGCTCGCACAGGGGTACGGATTCGGCCTGCTTCGCGGCGTGTTCTGTGGGCTGCTCGTGTATCTTGCCGTGGATATTTGGCGCAATAATAAATCCACGGTCGGAATTCTGATGTGCATTCCCGCTTTCATTTTAAGCGGCTTTGAACACTCGATTGCAGATATTTTTTACTTCGCCGCCTCGGGCATGGTATCGGGTGAAGCGTTCCTCTACCTTATTATGATCATCATCGGCAATTCGATCGGCGGCCTAATCATTCCCCTGTTGCAGATGGTAAAACCTGCCCCGCCTCAGGAATAAAATACTTTTGTAAATACAATAACTAAGCGCCCGTGGGATTAGCCCACGGGCGCTTTCTCATGAGAAAAACCCATGTTTATTGCAAGATTAGCCCATCGGGGCCGGCATCCAGCGTGAGGAGCGTTCCTGCGGCAGGATTGCTTTCAACTACGTGGCGCGCAATGAGCGTTTCCACACGCGATTGAATGAACCGCTTTAAGGGGCGTGCGCCGTAAACACTGCTGTAGCCGTTATCAGAGATATAAGCCTTTGCACGCGGCGTTACGGCAAGTTTCAGCGGTTTTACGCGCGCTTCCAGGCGCTTGAGAAGAATTTCTACGATGGCATCGATCTGCTTTCTTCCAAGCGGCTTGAAGGTGATGATTTCATCCAATCGGTTTAAAAATTCGGGGCGGAAGGAGCGGCGCAAGATCTCGTTCACGCGCTCACGCGCCTTGAGCGATATCTCGCCGTTTTCAATACCTTCTATGATTACTTCTGAACCGAGGTTGGATGTTAAAATAACGATTGTGTTCTTGAAATCCACCGTGCGGCCCTGTGAATCGGTAATCCTGCCGTCATCGAGCAGTTGCAAGAGAATATTGAATACGTCCGGATGCGCCTTCTCGATCTCATCGAACAATACAATGGAATACGGGTGCCTTCTCACCGCTTCCGTGAGCGTTCCCCCATCCTCGTAGCCCACGTAGCCGGGAGGCGCGCCAACGAGGCGGGAAACGGAGAATTTCTCCATATATTCGCTCATATCAATGCGCACGATGCTTCGCTCGTCATCAAAGAGGTTCTCGGCGAGGGATTTGGCAAGCTCCGTTTTGCCAACGCCGGTGGGCCCTAAAAAGAGGAAGGAGCCGATAGGACGGTTGGGATCGGAAATTCCCGCACGGGCACGCAGGATCGCTTCAGAAACCTTTTTCACGGCCTCTTCTTGCCCTACGACGCGCCTTTTAAGATCTTCCTCAAGACGAAGGAGCTTGGCGCGCTCCCCCTCTTTAAGGCGGGAAACGGGAATGCCCGTCCACCGAGAGACGATCTTTTCGATCTCCTCCTCGGTTACTTCATCCTGCAAGAGTGCGTTCTCGCGCGCGGTGACGCTCTTTTTGGCCTCCTCGAGGCGCTTTTGAAGAGCCGGAAGTTCGCCATAGCGAAGGCGCGATGCCGCCTCCAACTCGCCGCGCGTCATGGCAGATTCTATTTCACCGTTTACACGATCGATCTGCTCCTTGAGCTCCTTCTCGGCGCGGATGAAACGCTTTTCATCCTCCCACTTCGCCTTCATGGAAGTGAACGTTTCCTTGCAATCCGAAAGTTCCTTTTTGAGCGCCTCGAGGCGGGATGCGGAGAGCTGATCTTGCTCCTTAGAGAGCGCCCGTTCTTCCACCTCGAGCTGTATAATCTTGCGATTGAGGGCATCCATGTCCGAGGGCATGGAGTCAATTTCCGTGCGAATCATGGCGGCAGCTTCGTCTACAAGGTCGATTGCCTTATCGGGAAGAAAGCGATCGGAGATGTAGCGATCGGAAAGTGTTGCCGCCGCAACGAGTGCCTCGTCGTGAATGCGCACGCCGTGAAAGATTTCGAAGCGCTCCTTCAGCCCTCGCAGAATGGAAACGGTATCCTCCACGGTGGGCTCGCCTACGAGCACGGGCTGGAATCTGCGTTCAAGCGCCGCGTCCTTTTCCACGTACTTGCGGTATTCATCGAGCGTGGTTGCACCGATGCAGTGCAGTTCGCCGCGTGCGAGAAGCGGCTTTAAAAGGTTGCCTGCATCCATTGCGCCTTCGCTCTTCCCTGCACCCACGATCGTGTGAAGCTCGTCAATGAAAAGCAGGATGCCGCCATTGGATTTCGTTACTTCTTGCAGCACGGCTTTGAGGCGCTCTTCAAACTCGCCGCGATACTTTGCGCCGGCAATCAGGGCACCCATGTCCAAGGAGAAGAGCGTTTTTCCCTTTAACCCCTCAGGTACGTCGCCGCGGGCGATTCGCTGCGCAAGCCCCTCGGCGATGGCGGTTTTCCCCACGCCCGGCTCGCCGATAAGAACAGGGTTATTCTTCGTTTTTCGCGATAAAATGCGGATAACGTTGCGTATCTCCTCGTCTCTTCCGATTACAGGTTCCAGCTTATGCTCGCGGGCGCGCTTTGTGAGGTCGCTTCCGTATTTTTCAAGCGCTTCGTAGGTGTTTTCCGGATTATCGCTTGTAACGCTTTGATTGCCGCGCACCTCTTTTAGCCCCTGCAAAAAGCCGTTTTTCGTGATGCCAAACCGCTTGAACGCCTCCTTAAGGCGCAGCTCTGCATGATCGATGAGGCACAAAAAGAGGTGCTCTACGGAGATATAATCATCCCTCATGTTTGCGGCAAGCTGCTCCGCCGCTGAGAGCGTGCGTTGCAATTCTGCCGTTGGAAACACGCTTCCCGGGGCCGCATTTGAGACATGGGGTAGCCGTTCGATGTCTTCCTTGATCGCATCTTTAAGCCCCTTGCTATCTACCCCGGCTCTTTGCAGAATGCGAGGACACAGCCCTTCATCCTCTAAAAGCGCGTAGGTGAGGTGAAGTGTTGAGAGCTCTGCGTTACCATATTCGAGCGCCAAACTTTGCGCACTCCGGATTGCTTGTATTGATTTCTGTGTGAATTTCTGGGCGTCCATCATGATTCCCCCTTTGCTTACTTTTCGTATTTATTATACCGCGTTTTTAGGGGAGTTAAACAAAAAAGCGCCGATGATTCGGCGCTTTCATTATTTGAGGAATTTTCCGTACACTTCGGAGGTGGGAGCGAAGTATGCAAACGTATCGGGATACTGTTTGATAATGCGCTGAAGATCCGCGATCTGCCGCTTTCGAATGATGCACACGAGCATACTCTTATCGGTGTGCGAGTACATTCCAGTAGCGTGCACCAAGGTAACGCCGTGGTGCGTGCGTTCCATGATCTCTTCTGCAAGCTCTTCGGCGTGATCGGTGATGATTTCGAATTTATACGCCGTTTGGAAGCCGTGAATGATCGCATCAGAGGTTTTGCTCGTTACAAACAGCGATACGAGCGCCAAAAGCACCGGATCGAGCTTTACGGTGAAGCTCGCGCCTTGGTTAAAGACGAAGAAGGAGGTGACAACGACGATGGCATCAAACCCGAAGGTAAGCCAATTAACGCTCATAAAGCGCCACTTCTTCTTCACAATGGAAGCGAGAATAGAGGTTCCGCCCGCCGTGCCGCAACTTCGAAGCATAACGGAAAGTGCAACGCCGAGCAGAAGTCCGCTCGCAATCGCAGCAAGAAGCCCATTCGCCGTTGCGTATTCAGATTCGAGGCCATATATCGGGAAGCTCGGAATATACGCAAACAAGATGAGTAGCCCCGAAGTGAGCAGCATAGAAGCAGTTGCCACGATCGCCTCGCGCCTTCCCAGAAGAAAGTATGCTACAAAGAAAAGCGGCACGTTGAAGATGATGAGGAAATAGCCTGAGTTGATGCTCGTGAGGTACTCTAAGAGCACTGAAAGGCCATTAATTCCGCCGGGGGCGAAATTGTTGGGAGTTACGAAGATATAGATAGCTAGCGCGCGCACGATCCCTGAAAAGAGAACAGGTAGCACAAACAGCGAAAAAAAACTCGCAAGCCGAGATTTGATGGCGTCCATGAAAATAATTTCTCCACGCTTCGGCATGGTGCCGAAACCAAATACTATCTTAGCACACTCAAGGCGGAAAAGCAACTTCTTTTATCATCTTTTTATTGCAATATTGATATTTTATCATGTGAACAAGCCGCTTCTTCCCCCTTTTCGCCTAAAATTTCCAAGATGCGGAAAACAGGCAAAATTAAGGAAAAAACAGAGCAGGTTTTTGATTTTTTTATTTCGAATTTTATCGAAATAAACGATTTTTAGCGAAAATTTATAAAAAACCGTCAAAAAATGGCGTTTTCTTTTGAACAAAATCGAATCTTTAACGAGAGCGGATTCTATTTTAGCCTGCCGAATCCTCTGCCAAATAATACCATTTTGGCTGAGAATTAAGAATTTCCCATTTTGCGCAAAAAAAGGCGCTTCCAAGCGGAAGCGCCAATCTATTATGGTAAAATTTTTCTTCGCTGAACTTACATGATGTTCTTTGCGCTTCTGGGGAAGAGGGTTACATCGCGAATATTTTCAATTCCCGTGCAATACATTACAAAGCGCTCAAAGCCGAGCCCAAAGCCACCGTGCGGCACGGTTCCGAAGGTGCGAAGATCGAGGTATTGCTTATAGGAAGCCATATCCATTCCGCGCGCCTGTATCGCTGCCTTAAGTTTTGCAAGATCCGCTTCTCTTTCACTGCCTCCAATAATCTCGCCGATTCCGGGAACGAGAAGATCGGTTGCTGCAACCGTTTTGCCATCTGCATTTTGCTTCATGTAGAAGGATTTGATCTCTTTCGGGTAATCGGTGACGAATACCGGACGCTTATACACGATCTCCGTGAGATACTTTTCATGCTCGCTCTGAAGATCGCTTCCCCATTCAACGGGAAACTGGAAGCGCGCATTTTCCTTTTTCAAAATTTCAATCGCCTCAGTATACGGGCAAATGGCGAAATCGGAGTTTGCAACGTGATTGAGCTTCTCGATGAGCCCCTTCTCCACGAAGCTATCGAAGAACTTCATCTCTTCAGGGCACTCTGCAAGAACGGCGCGAATGAGATACTTGAGCATCTCTTCCGCAATCTCAATTACATCGGGAAGTTCTGCAAACGCGATCTCCGGCTCAACGTGCCAAAACTCAGCAAGATGGCGCGTTGTGTTGGAATTCTCTGCGCGGAAGGAAGGGCCGAAGGTGTAGATCTTGCCAAGCGCAGTTGCAGCAACTTCACCCTCGAGCTGACCGGAAACGGAAAGCCCTGCCTTTACGCCAAAGAAATCGTTTTTATAGTACTCCTCTTCCGATTTAGCGGCGCTATTCCAAGGCTGTGTGGTAACACGGAACATCTCGCCTGCGCCCTCGCAATCACACGCGGTGATCAGCGGCGCGTTGATATAATAGTAGCCGCGCTCGTGGAAGTAGCGGTGAATCGCCTGTGCCGCTACCGAACGCACACGGAATACCGCCGCAAACGTGTTGGTTCTGAGGCGCAGATGGGGAATTCCGCGCAAGAATTCGAGCGTTGTGCGCTTTTTCTGAATAGGGTAATCCGGCGGGCAGGCGCCGAGGAGCGCAACCTCCGTGGCGTTAAGCTCATTTCCATCTCCCTTATAGGCCTTTACAACAGTGCCCTTCACCGCAACGGAAGCACCCAGTTTGGTGCACTCAGGATCAACCTTTAAAGTGTTTTTATCAATAACGACCTGTAGCTTCGAAAAGCTGGTGCCATCCGCCAGCTCTAAAAATGCAACCTGTGCAGAATCGCGAAAAGTGCGCACCCAACCGCATACGACCGCTTCCGTACCCACCATGTCTGCATCACGCAGTACTTTTTTGATATCGAGATGTTTCATATCGTCTCCTTATAGAGTATTCTTCTTGAGATTCTTCCAACTCAATACGCACGCGCAAAGAATACCGTATGCTTTGCTTTTTTGCCACAGCAGAGGCACGCCTCCGCTGTGTGATGATCATCCATTACGCGGGCGGTTGCCTGCGCAAATTCCTTTACTTTATCCTCACAAGCGCGCTCTCCGCACCAGCCGGCACGAACGAAATTGCCGCCGTTTACGCCCGCAAGCAGCTCCTCCAAAGAGTTTGCGTTTACGATGCGGCTGTGCATGCGCTCCTTTGCTTTTATATACATTTTCTCAGAGATCTCCGCCAAAAGCTCGTTTACGGCTTTCACGTCGCCAAGCGCAGCCTCCTGCTTTTCACAAATATCTCGGCGGAAGAGTAGCATCTTGCCCGCTTCGATATCACGGGGGCCAAGCTCGATGCGAAGGGGTACACCCTTCATTTCCCATTCGTTGAACTTCCAGCCGGGAGAATTATCCGTATCATCCAATTTTACGCGGATTCCGGCGTTTTCGAGCGTCTCTTTTAAGGCATGGGTGGCCTCTAATACGCCTGGTTTTTTCATGGCGATGGGAACGATCACAACTTGCACGGGTGCCACGGGGGGCGGGAGAACGAGTCCGCGCTGATCGCCGTGCGTCATGATAAGGGCGCCGATGAGGCGAGTGGAAACGCCGTAGCTCATCGTGTAGCCGTACTTCAAGGCGCCATCTTTATCGGTAAACTGCACGCCGAACGCCTGTGCAAAATTCTGCCCCATGTAGTGCGTGGTGCCCGATTGCAAGCTCTTTCCATCGTGCATCATTGCTTCCATGCCGTAGGTTGCTACGGCACCGGCAAACTTCTCTTTCTCCGTTTTTCGGCCGGTCAGCACGGGCATACACAATACGTTCTTCGCGAACTCTTCATAAAGGCGAAGCATGGCGAGCGTTTCCTTTTCCGCTTCTTCGCCGGAAGCATACACGGAATGGCCCTCCTGCCACAAAAACTCGCTCGTTCTGAGGAAGGGGCGCGTAGTCTTTTCCCAACGCATAACGTTGCACCACTGATTCTGGCGAAGGGGCAGATCGCGCCAGCTCTCGATCCATTTCCCGAACATATGCCCGATGATCGTTTCGGAAGTGGGGCGCACGACGAGCGGTTCGGCCAGCTTTTCGCCTCCTGCGTGGGTGACGACGGCAACTTCCGGTGCAAAGCCCTCCACGTGCTCGGCTTCCTTCGTCATGAAACTCATAGGAATTAGCAGAGGGAAGTATGCATTCTCCACGCCCGCCGCCTTGAAGCGCGCATCCATCTCGCGCTGAATATTTTCCCAGATCGCATAGCCGTAAGGGCGAATGACCATGGTGCCCTTCACGGGGCCGTAATCTACGAGCTTCGTCTTTAAGACGACGTCAGTATACCACTGGGGGAAATCCGACTCAATGTCGGCAATCTCCTTCACGAACTGTTGATCGTTTTTTGCCATATAATACTCCCATTTCCGTATTCTTCCTTAGTATAGCACGGATTCGATGTTTTGTCGATTGTTTGAAAAGGTTTTTTTGTTTTTTCTGACTTCGTTTTAAGATTCTTTTAAAAAATTTACCGTCTCATCCGCCGTAAAAACGCCGCAGCGCGAAAAAATATTACCCTCCCCCTTATTGAAATTGCAGAAGGGGGAGGGTTTATAGCCTAAAATTAAAACTCATTGCGCTCGCTCTTCGTGAGATAGCCGAGGGCAAAGGCGCCGGGGCCTACGTGAGAGCCGATGACGGGGCCCATGATCGAAACGAACGGCTCGATACCGAAGCGCTCACGCACGTAATTTGCAAGCTCCTCGCAGGGCGCTTCGTTATCGGTATGTACGATGAACACGTAATTAAACGCGGGATCGGGTGCTTCATGCTCGAGCTTTTCTTTGATGAAGGAAATCGCCTTGCGCGCACCCTTCACCTTGGTAAGCGGAAAGAGTTTCCCCTCTTTATCGAAGGAAAGTATGGGCTTAATATTGAGCATGGTACCCAGCATCGCCTTCGCCGACGAGATCCTGCCGCCTTTTTTAAGATACGAAAGATCACCCGCTACGATATAATGTTGAATGTGAAGACGAACGCTATTGCAAAGATCATACGCCTCCTGCGCAGATTTCCCCTCGTTCCTGCACTTAAGAGCGATGCGCACCAACGCGCCCTGCCCCACCGTGGCAGTTAAAGGATCTACGACGTAAACGTTGAACTTCGGATAATCCTTCTTTACGTCTGCCGCCGCCTTTGCCGCAACGTCCTTCGTGGGCGAAAGGCCGGAGGAAATGGTGAAGTGAACGACGTCTTCCGCACCCTCCTCTGCAATCTTTAAAAAATGGCGGTAGTGTGCTTCGTAATTGAGCATTGAGGTGCGCGAAAAAGCGCCGGCGCGAAGCTCGTTATAAAAATCTACGTACTGCTCATACTCGGTAAAATTATCAAGCCGACTATCGAGCTCCCCGTTTTTTGCTTCCACGGTGAAGGTGAGCGATACGTGTTTGATATCGTTTTCCACGATGAACGCATGATAGAGATCACACGTTGAATCAGTTGAAAGCGTAAATTGATAGTTGCCCATTTATTTCTCTCCAAATACTATAGCATTATATCATGTTTTTTTGTGACAAGCAAGGATTGAACGGCTTTTTTCTGAGATTTCTAAATAATTTTCAAAAACCCCTTGAAAAATGTAGCAAACTTCTGTATAATGGTAGTTGGGAATTTGTTTTTTTCCTATGGAGGAAAGTATGACGAAACAGGATTTTCTTGCGCTGCGCAACGGGACGGACGTTCGCGGCACAGCGCTACCCACAGACGGCAACCCCGTAACCCTCACGCAGGAAGCGGCAACCAAAATTTCCTCCGCCTTCATGTTTTGGGTAAAGGATAAGCTGAAGCTTGAAAAAGCTACGATCGCCGTAGGGCACGATTCGCGCCTTTCTGCGAAAGATCTTGCAGCATGGATGACCGAAGGGATCACTGCTTGCGGCGGTAACGTGATCTTAACCGGGCTTTCTTCCACGCCCTCAATGTTCATGCTACTGCAGGAAAACTTCGGCGCGGATGCATCCGTTATGATCACTGCAAGCCACCTTCCGCGTGATAAGTATGGATTCAAGTTCTTCATCAAAGAGGGCGGCCTCGAAGGCGGCGACGTTAAGGAGATTTTAGAGCTTGCCGCAGAGCTTCCCGAAAGCGGCACACCCTGCGTACGCGGCAACGTTACGGAAAGATCGTACATCGAAACCTACAGCGCAGATCTCGTGGAAAAGGTAAGAAAGGCAACGGGCGAAGCGGAGCCCCTGAAGGGAAAGCGCATTCTCGTGGATGCCGGCAACGGCGCGGGCGGATTTTACGTAGACCGCGTTCTGAAGCCCTTGGGCGCAGACACGGTAGGCTCGCAATTCCTCGAACCGGATGGAAACTTCCCCAATCACATTCCCAACCCCGAGAACAAAGAGGCGATGAAATCCATCTCGGAGGCAGTGAAGAAATACGACGCGGATTTCGGAATCATCTTTGATACGGACGTTGATCGCGCAGGCGCCGTGGCAAAGGGCGGCGAGGAGATCAACCGCAACCGGCTCATCGCGCTCATCTCCGCGATCCTCCTCGAAGAGAAAAAGGATGGGTACATCGTTACCGATTCCGTTACGAGCGATGGGCTCACCTCCTTCATTGAAGGATGCGGCGGCATTCACCACCGCTTTAAACGCGGCTATAAAAACGTGATCAACGAATCCAAACGTTTGAACGCGGAAGGAAAATATTCCCCTCTCGCCATTGAAACGAGCGGCCACGCCGCCCTTGCGGAAAATTACTTCCTCGATGACGGCGCCTATCTCGTAACCCGGCTTCTGATCGCTTTGGCGAATTCTGCCAAGGCGGGACGCGAGCTTACTGCCCTCATTGAAGAGCTTCCCGAGCCGCTTGAAGCCGCCGAGGTGCGCCCTTCTTTCGCAGCCGATTGCGATTTCAAGGCACTGGGCGCCGGCATTCTGGCGGATTTTGCAAAATACTCAGAAGCGCAACCTCACCTTTCAATCGCTCCCGTAAACTACGAGGGCGTGCGCGTAAACTTTGACGAAGCGCACGGCGACGGTTGGGCGCTCGTTCGCATGAGCCTGCACGAGCCGATTATGCCCATTAACGCGGAATCCAACACCGCGGGCGGTGTGAAGCGCATCCTTAGCGAGCTTTATGAATTTTTGAAACAGTACCCCTTCTTAAATCTTGCGCCGCTCGTGAAAGCGATCGGCTAATCAAAGCACGAGCACGATCGGCACAAAATAATTTTTTTGGAAACAAGCGCAAAAGCGCAATTCGCTTATAAAAAAGGAGAATTCATTATGAAACAGACAACCATCAACGCTATCCGCATTCTCTCCGCGGAAGCAATTCAGAAGGCAAACTCCGGCCACCCCGGCCTTCCGCTCGGCGCCGCACCCATTGCGTACACGCTGTGGCAGAACTTTCTGAAATTCAATAACAACGATCCGAAGTGGGATGATCGCGATCGCTTCATCCTCTCGGCAGGCCACGGCTCCATGCTCGATTATTCCCTTCTTTATCTCTACGGTTTCGGCCTTGCGAAAGAGGATCTTGAAAACTTCCGCCAGCTTGGCTCCAAAACGCCCGGTCACCCCGAATACGGCCACACCGTAGGCGTTGAAACGACGACGGGCCCTCTCGGCCAAGGCATTGCAAACGCCGTTGGTATGGCGGTGGCGGAAGCGCATCTTGCCGCTAAATTCAACCGCGAAGGGTTCCCCGTAGTTGATCACTACACCTATGCGATCGTTGGCGACGGCTGCCTTGAAGAGGGCATCTCCTACGAGGCTTGCTCCTTTGCCGGCACCCACGAGCTCGGCAAACTTATCGTCTTCTACGATGATAACGATATCACCATTGAAGGCAATACCGATATCACCTTCAAAGAGAATGTTACCGCGCGCTTCAAGGCGCAGAATTGGCAGGTTCTCCACGTTGACCTCGTTGCCAAGCCCGATAACGTGACGGCGATCGCCGGCGCGATCCGCGTGGCAAAGCTGGAAACGAAGAAGCCCACCCTCATCGTATGCAAGACGAAGATCGGCTACGGCACCCCTCTCGAGGGCAGCCACAAGTGCCACGGCTCTCCGCTCGGCGTGGAAAACCTTCAAAAGACGAAAGAAAAGCTCGGCTGGCCCTGCACGGAGGCATTTGAAGTTCCCGAAGAAGTGCTTAAGCACACCGCCAAGGCAGGCATGCGCGGCGCAGAGATGGAAAACGAATGGAAGGCGATGTTCGAGGAATACGAAAAGGCTTACCCTGAACTTGCCGAGGAATACAAGAAGGCGATGGCAGGTGAGATCGTTGACCTTGCAAGCGTAGAAGACCTCTTCAAGTTCGAAAAGCCGATGGCAACCCGCCAGACCTCCGCCGTGGTGCTCAACAAAGTTGCAGCGCTCGTTCCCTCTCTCATGGGCGGCTCTGCCGACCTTGCTCCCTCCAATCTCTCCGACATGAAGAACACCGACGCGATCACATACGGCGACTTCCAGCCCGGTAGCTACGAGGGTAGAAATATGCACTTCGGCATTCGCGAGCACGCAATGGCGGCGATTGCAAACGGTATGCAGCTCCACGGCGGAATTCACGCATACTGCTCCACCTTCTTCATCTTCTCAGATTACTGCAAGCACGCAATGCGCCTCTCCGCGCTCATGAACATCCCCGTCGTTTATATCCTCACGCACGATTCGATCGGCGTTGGTGAAGACGGCCCCACCCATGAGCCTGTAGAGCAGCTCATTGCGCTCCGCTCCATTCCCAACATGAAGGTTTACCGCCCTGCAGACGGCAAAGAGACTGCCGCAGCGTGGATCTCCGCGCTCACGGGCACGGCCCCCACCGCGCTGGTACTCACCCGCCAAAATCTGCCCCAGTACGCTAATAGCGGACTTGAAGCGCTCAAGGGCGGCTACGTTCTCGAGGACTGCGAGGGTACGCCCGATGTCCTTCTCATTGCGAGCGGCTCGGAAGTTGAGCAATGCGTTGGTGCAAAGGCAGGGCTCGCCAAAGAGGGAATCAACGCGCGCGTTATCTCCATGCCTTGCTTCGAAGAGTTCGAAAAACAGACGGCAGAATATAAGGAGAGCGTGATGCCCGCCGCCGTTAAGGCAAGGGTGTGCGTGGAGGCAGGCAGCCCCTACAGCTGGTATAAGTATGCAGGCGATAAGGGCGAAATCATCGCGATGTCCACCTTCGGCGCGAGCGGCCCTGCTCCCCTTCTCTTCAAGCAATTCGGCTTCACGGTTGAAAACGTTGTTGAAAAGGCAAAAATCAGCCTCGCAAAATAAAAACGTTTAACGGGCGCGCTGCACGGCGCGCCCGTTACAAACTTTCACGATATGCCTACGAAATATCCCATTATCTTGGTGCACGGCATCGCCATTAAGGAGTTCAAGGTTGTGAAATCCTTTGGCCGCATCGGCAAGAAGCTTGAAGAGGCGGGGCATTGCGTGTACGCCTCCGATACGGATGGCTTCGGCACCATAGAGCACAACGCCGAACAGCTCAAGGCGCAAATTGAGCGCATACTTGAAAAAGAGCACGCAGAAAAGGTGAATATCCTCGCGCATTCCAAGGGCGGGCTGGATTCAAAATATATGATCAGCCGCCTCGGCATGGAAGATCGCGTGGCTTCTCTTACAACGCTTTCTACACCGCACAGAGGTTCCAAGCTTGCGACATGGATATTCCATATGCCGCGTTGGATCTCAAAATTCATTGCATTTTGGGTGAACCTTTGGTATCGGATCTTCGGCGATCGTAAGCCGGATGCGCTCACCGTATGCAAACAGCTGCAAGCAACGCCGAACGATGATATCGATGGTCTCACCGTTCCCGATTCGATTTTTTGCCAAAGCTTTTCGGGAACGATGAATCGCAGTCGCGATGATTTCCTCATGAGCATACCCTTTCTCTTCACTCGCCGCCTGGAAAAAGCGCCTTCGGATGGCCTCGTTGCCGTGGAATCAACAAAATTCGGAAATTATCGGGGAGACTGTATCGAAGGTCCGCTCTCGCACACCGAAATGGTGGGCTACGCTCTCCGCAAGAAAAAGCGTGAGCGTGTGTATGCATTTTATCTCGATCTTGCCGAACAGCTCGCCCAAATGGGACTTTAATGATATATTTAGGAGGTTATTATGAATTTACAAGACATCGAAAATCTCTACTTGAAACGCCAAAGCTGCCGCTCTTATGCAGACACGGTAGTGCCCGAAAAGCTCGTGCGCGAAATTTGCCGCGTGGCGCTTCTTGCGCCTTCCGCCGTGAACGCACAGCCTTGGCAGTTGATTGCCGTAAGCGGTGATAAAGCGGCTGAAGTTGCAACGTGCGTGCAGCGGCTGGGCATGAATAAGTTTGCCGCGAAGGTTTCAACCTTTGTTGTGGTTGCCGAGGGAAAGGGAAACCTTATGATGAAGATCGGATCCATCTTTAAAGAAAACGAATTCATTAAGAACGATTTGGGCATTTTAACCGCGCACCTCGTGCTCGCGGCGGAAGCGGCGGGCCTCAGCTCCTGCATTATAGGTTGGCGCGATGAAGAAAAGCTCCGCACGCTATTAGGGCTTGATAAGAACGTGCGAATCCCTATAGTGGTGGCGCTGGGCTATCCTGAGGAGGGCTACTCCATCCTCAAAAAGAAGCGCAAGCCGCTTGACGAAGTATTCACCTTGATTAAATAACCGCACCTGAAAACCGCCTTTCACCGGGCGGCTTTTTCATTCTCTTTGATTAAAGAAGGTATCATGATAAGTACTGCGAAACGGTTGCGTTTTGGTGAAAAGAGGTGTATAATAAAACAAAAAACGGATATGCTTATGAACGGACTTATCAATTTTCTTAATACTTCTTATACCGCCTACCAGGCAGTGGAAAATGCCGCCGCCTATCTCAAATCGAATGGATTTGAAGAGCTTTTCGAAAGCGAACCTTGGCAACTTCTTGAGGGTGGAAAGTACTTCGTGACGAGAAACGGCGGGAGCATGATCGCGTTCCGCTATTCGAAAGAGGGCGCGTACAAGGTGATCGCTTCGCACACCGATCCTCCCTGCCTCAAACTCAAGGAGCACGCGGCACTTTCCGATAACACCTTTACGCGCCTCAACACCGAGCCGTACGGCGGCGGACTTTGGTATACCTTTTTCGATCGCCCCTTAAAGCTTGCAGGGCGCATCGTACGCGAAGAAGAAGGTAAACTCGTTTCTAAAAATTACGTGAGCGAATTTTGCGTTGTGCTCCCCTCCCTCGCAATTCACCAAAATCGTGAGGCGAACGAGAAATTTGCACCCAATCTGCAAACGGAGCTTCCCCTCCTTGCGCTTGGCAAGCACGATTTCGACGAGATACTCGGCGGTGCAACTGCATATGATCTTTTCGCCGTTCCTGACGTGGCCCCTTTTGCGAGCGGTACTTGCGGAGATCTGCTTTCCTCGCCGCGCATTGACAACCTCACGAGTGTTTTTTGCTCTATCTACTCACTTGCCTTCGCTAACGCTACGAACGGCACTCTGCTTGCCGCCTGCCTCGAGGCGGAGGAGATCGGTAGCCGCACCCGTGGCGGCGCCGGCAGCGACTTCCTTCAAACGGTGCTCGAACGTATCGCACAGCAGCAAGGACGCACTTTGGAGGAACTTGCACGCGCCTACGCCAGCTCGATGCTCATTTCGCTGGATAACGCGCATTCCCTGCACCCCAACCATCCGGAAAAGTGCGATCTTACCAACCGAGCCGTAATGGGTGGCGGCATCGTAATCAAGGGCCACGCCGGCGGCGCGTACACGACGGATGGCATGACATCTGCGATCGTTAAAAAGATCTTCGCGCGCGCAGGCGTGAAATATCAAACCTTCTACAACCGTTCTGACGTGCGCAGCGGTTCTACCCTCGGCGCAATTGCCATAGGGCATGTCTCAATGATGGCAGTTGATTTGGGGCTTGCACAGCTTGCAATGCACTCCGCCGTAGAAACAATGGCCAAGAGCGATTATATAGAACTTGAAAAGGCGCTTATCGCTTTCTATGAAAGCAAGATTGCCGTTTGCGGCGATAGCGTTACCGTGGAATAAACCGCTCCCCACCTTATGAATACTACCGCGATAGGCAAAAAAAGCCGCCGTGCATAGGGTGATGCTCTTCGCGAAGAATTTGGAAAAACCACGAAGTGCGCGCATCGCATTTGACCGGTCATATCCTTTATAACAAAAGCCCAAACTCTTATTACAAAAAGAAAGAGAGAACAAATCGGTTGAACGCCGAAATGCCCTCTCTTTTTTCTTGGTTGAATGAAATCTTGAAATTTCTTTTGCAAGATAATATTACTCTAATTCAAACGCACCGGTATAGAGCTGATAATATTTGCCCTTCATATCAATAAGCTGTTCGTGCGTGCCGCGCTCGATGATTCTGCCCTTCTCCAAAACCATAATCACGTTAGAATTCTTAACGGTGGAAAGGCGATGCGCGATAACGAATACCGTTCTGCCCTCCATAAGCTTATCCATACCCCGTTGCACGATCGCTTCGGTGCGGGTATCTATGGAGCTCGTTGCTTCATCCAAGATCATGACGGGCGGATCGGCAACGGCGGCACGGGCGATGGAAAGAAGCTGGCGCTGCCCTTGCGAAAGGTTTGCACCGTTCTGATGCAGCATCGTGTTGTATCCCTCGGGAAGGCGGGTGATGAAATCATCTGCCCCTGCAAGGCGCGCTGCGGCAATACATTCCTCATCCGTTGCATCCAGCTTTCCGTAACGGATGTTATCCATTACGGTGCCCGTGAAGAGGTTGGTATCCTGCAACACCATGCCGATTGCCTTTCTCAGTTCGCCCTTCTTGATCTTGTTTACGTTGATTCCGTCGTAGCGGATCTTGCCATCGGCAATATCGTAGAATCGAGTGAGGAGGTTGGTGATCGTCGTCTTCCCGGCACCCGTTGCGCCCACAAAGGCAACTTTTTCGCCGGGGCGGGCATAGAGGCTGATATCGTGCAGAACGATCTTCTCCGGTGTGTAGCCGAAATCCACTTCGTACATACGTATATCGCCCTCAAGCTTCGTATAGGTGACGGTTCCATCCGCATGCGGGTGCTTCCACGCCCAAACGCCCGTGCGCGTTGCACTTTCGGTGAGCGTTCCATCGCTTTGTTCCGTAGCGTTCACGAGCGTGACGTAACCTTCGTCCGCCTCCGATTTTTCATCAATAAGCGCGAAGAGACGCGCCGCACCTGCCATACCCATGACTACGGAGTTGACCTGGTTGGAAACCTGATTGATGTTGTTGCAGAATTGACGCGTCATCTGCAAAAACGCTACGATAAGCGCCACGTTGAATACGTTTGCGACCGCTCCCGCCGCAACGCCGATGCTAATGTTTGCTATGTTTCCAAGCTCAATAAAGATACTGCCCACGAGAGCAATAATCACGTAGAGAATGTGCCCGATATTGCCGAGAATGGGCATGAGCATATTTGCATAGCGATTGGCGCGGTTGGATTGATCGCAGAGGTAATCGTTGACCTTATCGAAATCCGCCTTTGCAGCCTCTTCGTGGCAGAAAACTTTCACGACCTTTTGGCCGTTCATCATCTCTTCGATGAAGCCCTCCGTTTTTGCCATGGCGCGCTGTTGGCCGAGGAAATATTTTCCTGCACCGCCGCCCACCTCCTTCGTTACGAACAGAATGGCGACCACGCCAACGAGCACGACGAGGGTGAGCCACACGCTGTACCAGAGCATGATAAACAGCAACGTGAGAATCATGATTCCCGAAGAAAGTATCTGCGGAAGCGATTGGGAAATGAGCTGACGGAGCGTATCGATATCGTTCGTATAATAGCTCATGATATCCCCGTGGGTGTTGGTATCGAAGTAGCGAATGGGCAGCTCCTGCATGCCGTTGAACATCTTTTGGCGCATCTTCTTGAGATACCCTTGCGAAATCACCGCCATGATCTGGTGGGAAACGGATGTGGAAAGAAGAGAGAGCACATATAGCCCGATCAGCGTGAGCATATAGCGCGTGATCTCTCCGCCCACATCTGCCCAGCCGAGCGAGTTTTCAAAAGCGCCGCCGATGACGGTGAAAACACGCTCCATAAAGATGGAGGGCAGCGAGCTTACAACGGCATTGAAAATGATGCAGAAAACAATCACGGAAAGGCCCTTGGGATAATAGTGGAAGAAGGATTTGATAACCCTCTTTACCATTCCCTTTGGCCTGGGTGCATTGGGTGCAAATGCGCGTCCTCCGCGCGCGGAACGAGGCATCATCTTAGGCATGGTGGCCACCTCCCTTGCACTCTTCGCATTTTATGCCCGGAATTTCATTGGCAGAGATCTCTTTCCCGCCCTTGTTTTGAGTGGTGTAGACCTCGGTATAGATCGGGTTGCTTCCAAG
Source organism: Clostridia bacterium (assembly GCA_017507045.1). Taxonomy (GTDB): domain Bacteria; phylum Bacillota; class Clostridia; order Christensenellales; family Borkfalkiaceae; genus Gallimonas. Next base: position 27,216 of record JAFWBP010000007.1, read on the forward strand.
CAGCTCCGCGTGAGAGCCAACTGCATTGATACGGCCGCTATCCATAATTACGATGCGATCGGCATCCTCCACCGAGGAGGTACGCTGTGCAATGATGATCTTCGTGGTGGTGGGAATGTATTCGCGCATTGCCTTGCGAATGAGCGCATCCGTGTGCGTATCAACGGCAGACGTGGAATCATCGAGAATGAGGATCTTGGGTTTTTTCAAGAGCGCGCGCGCAATGCAGAGGCGCTGTTTCTGCCCGCCCGAAACGTTGGTGCCGCCCTGTTCGATATAAGTATCGTATTTCTCCGGGAAGCCCTGAATAAATTCATCTGCCTGTGCGAGCTTGCAAGCCTCGATAAGTTCCTCATCCGTTGCATCGGGATTGCCCCAGCGAAGGTTCTCTTTTATGGTGCCCGAAAAGAGCTCGTTCTTTTGCAAAACGACGGCAACCTGATTGCGAAGAGAGGTGAGATCGTATTCCTTCACGTTCTTCCCCCCTACCATGACCGAACCCTCCGTTGCATCGTAGAGGCGGGAGATGAGGTTAACGAGCGAAGTTTTGGAAGAACCGGTGCCGCCGATGATGCCGATCGTCTCACCCGAACGGATATGCAGATCGATATCTTCAAGCACGAATTTTTCGGCATTTGCCGAATATTTGAATTTGACGCCGTTAAAATCAATCGAGCCATCCGCGACCTCGTGGATCGCATTTTGAGGGCTCGTGAGCGTAGATTCTTCGTTTAAAATTTCGCAGATTCTGCGCGCGCTCTCAATGGACATCGTGATCATAACAAAGATCATGGAGAACATCATGAGCGACATTAAGATCTGCATGCCGTAGACAATGAGCTGAGAAACCGACCAAACGGTGAGCCCGGTGTTTTCAAAAATGAGCCATGCGCCCAAAAAGAGGGTGGTGGAGAGCACGCCGTAAAAGAAGAGCTGCATTACGGGCTGATTCCATGCAATGATGCGCTCCGCCTTGGTGAAATCCATTTGCACTTCGGTTGCCGCACGATCGAACTTTTGCTTTTCGTAGTCCTCGCGAACGTACGATTTCACAACGCGGATTCCCTTCACGTTTTCCTGAATGGATTCGTTGAGGCGATCGTATTTTTTGAAAACGCGGCGGAAGAGCGGCGTAACCTTTCTCACCATAAGAAGGAGAATGAGGGTAAGCGGCGGAATGGCGGCGATAAAGATCCACGCAAGGTTGCCACCCACAACGAACCCCATGATAACGGAAAATACCATCATGAGCGGGCTTCGGATGGCGGTACGCACGATCATCATGTAGGAGAGCTGAACGTTGGTAACATCCGTCGTCATGCGCGTAACGAGTGAGGGCGTAGAGAATTTATCGATGTTCTCAAACGAGAAATCTTGAACCTTGTAGTAAAGATCCTTGCGCAAATTCTTTGCAAAGCCGGTGGATGCCTTTGCGCAGAATACACCGGCAAGCGCACCGCAAGCAAGCGAAGCGATCGCCATCGCCACGAGGATGAGCGCATACTGCCCGATTCCAAGCGCGCCGCCCGTTCCCCACATGCCCACGCCTTCGGAAATGGAATTTCCAAGCTCTGTGATCACAAACGGGATAAAGCACTCAAGAATGACCTCGAGTGAAACAATAACGGGTGATAGAATGGATGCCAGCTTGTATTCACGAATGCACTTCGCGAGAGTTTTCAGCAAAAAATCACCTCCGCAAAAATTTCTTTTAAACATAGAAAGAAACGTAAACTTCCGAAAAAATTTACGCTTCCTTTTCGTGTGGTAATATATTACCACAACGCTAAAAAATTGTCAAACGCTTGGCGTTGGATTTTATTGATTTCACCAAAAAATCATGGAAGGGCGGAACACCTCACGATCACATCAGCCGAGGTTTTGCTCATCCGCTCAGCTCTTTGCGAAATTGCGCCATGATCTTGCTTTCCAGCCGCGAGATCTGCACTTGGCTTACGCCGATCGCCTTCGCTACTTCGCTCTGCGTCATATCGCGGAAAAAACGCAAAATTACGATCTTTTTTTCCCGTTCCGGTAGCTTTTCGATCGCAGTGCGCAAAAGGAGCCGATCGAGCATATCCTCCTGCGTATCCTTGGCAGGCAATTTTTCGGCAAGCGTTACCGATTTTTCATCCTTATAATCGGTTTGCTCGTAGATGGATACGGGCATGCGCGCCGAGCCGAGCGTGAACACAATATCGCCCTCATCCATTGAGAATGCGTGTGCGAGCTCTTTTACGGTGGGTTGCTCGCCGTGGGCGATGGCGTATTCCTCGATATAGCGGTTGATATCGCGCGCCGTTTTTTTCATTGCGCGCGAAACCTTCACGCTACCGTCATCACGCAGAAAGCGCTTGATCTCGCCTGCAATCATCGGCACGGCGTAGGTGGAAAAGCGCACGCCGAACCGCTCATCGAAGCCGGAAATCGCCTTCAAAAAGCCAAGCGAAGCGAGCTGAAAAAGATCGTCGTATTCCACCCCCTTGCCGAGGTAGCGCCGAAGAATGCTCTTTAAAAGGGAGGTGTTGTGGGTGAGAAGCAGCTCCTTTGCCGCCGCCTCCCCCGCCTTGGCCCTACGAATGAGCACGAGCGTTTCCGATTCATCCAGCATCACGCTGTTCCCTTATCCCGAACTCTTTGCTCATCATGACCTTGGTACCCGCATCCACCGTCGATTCCACGGAAAAATCGCTCATGAACGTTTGCATAATGGTGAACCCCATGCCCGACCGCTCTTCGCTTGGCAGAGTCGTGAAAAAGGGTTGCAACGCCTGGCGAATATCCTCGATCCCGCGCCCTTCATCGCGGATCTCAACAAACAGCTTGCACCCAACAGTGCGGCAAGTGATGGTGATCCAACCCGCCTTGCCGCGATAGCCGTGTACGATGCAGTTGGTAACCGCTTCGGAAACGGCGGTCTTTACGTCGGAAAGCTCGGTTAGCGACGGATTGAGCGGAAGCGCAAACGCCGCAACGGCGTTTCGTGCAAATACTTCGTTTTCCGATCGGGCGGGAAATTTTAGAATCATTTCGTTCATAGTCCGTCTCCTAAATTTTCGGCATCAGCGAATACAGTCCGCTGAGCGAGAGGATCTTATCCGCGTTATCTTCCGGGCTCTCAAGGTACATTCCCATACCGTATTTTTTGAGCCGCTTATAGCGCCCGATGAGGAAGCCGATTCCCGTGGAATCCATAAACTTAAGCCCTGCCAGGTTGAATACGGCGCGCGAAAGCCCCGCGTTTTCATCAATGAGCTTATCCGCCTCCCCACGAACGCCGGCTACAGAATGCTCATCGAGCTCACCCGAAAGATAGATGTAGAGGTTATCTCCCCTGCGCCCCCATTGCAGCTTCATACGCTTCCTCCTTCCTCAGATGCGATCTTCCTGCATTGTAGCATGAATGCCCTGCCGAATTACGGAGAAAAATTTGGATTTGTGCGGAAATTCATCGAAAACGGCCATACCATGCCTGCGTTAGGATGCCTAAAATTATTTCGCTACGTGATTTCTAAAAAACACTGCCCTTCGCTGAATGCGAAGAGCAGTACGAAAAATTTTTAGTTTTTTCCGCTTTACCTGATTGCCGAGCCGTTTCGTTTGCGATTGTGGCCCAATAGCAAGAAAAAATGAAAAAGCCGCCTATTGTTAGGCGGCTCTCAATATTATATAGCAACGTAAGGATGCCGATGTATGCCTTTAAATGTTTTTCGTGCGCTTGATCTTTTTGGAAAGGGCAAAAATTTCAATCCCGGCGCCGATTGCGGTGAACAATACTACCATGGCAAGCTCGCTATAGAAATACCGTGCAAGTTCCGCATCCTGCATTGCCATTTGGAACGCCTCGAGTGCGGAGATCCCCAGCCCTACTTCATTTGCCGCTATGCCTGCAGCCGTAATGTAAATTGCGGGAATCGTAATCGCCTGGAGCACCAGCGTCGTAAGCGTTACGATCACGACCATCATTTTATTGGGTTTTCCTTGGAATTTCTGATAAAGAAACGCACCCAAAACGATGGAAACGACTGCCGAAAGCGCAGAAACGAAGCCGATCATATAGAGGATCACCGTGATCGCAACCCCTACCAAGCCTCCGAGCAGTGCGCCGATAAAGCCTTTGAAGTAGTTGTTGGGTGCGGCGTTGAAATCCTGATTTTCTGCGTTGATGATGTTGTTGATCGTATTCACGCACTCGTTATCGATCGTGATAGTGTAGCCATCAATATTGCATTTTTTGGAGCTATCGCTCGCAAGAGGATTGCCGCATACGGGACAGAACTCGCTCTTTTTTGCACCGTTTTCGGAAAGAATCTTATAGATCGCTTCCAGCGTTTCGGGGAGCCTTTTCAAGAGCTTATTCAACGTGATATCATTAAACCCAAGCGCCAAACCGTAAGGCGTAAACTGCATCACGAAGAACTTCAGTGCCAAAGCTCTGATCTGTGCTTGGATATTCTGCTTCTGCTCATCCGTAGCGTAGAAGGAAACATGCATTTTCAGCGGAGCAACGTTATCGGTGCTTGCCAAGGTGGCATTCGTTTCATAGCCCTGAATTTTTCCGTAAGCTACTTTTCCGTTAAATTCCATACCGTAGTATGAAAAAAATTCAATAAACTTTTTATTCATGATGACCTCCGTTTTTATTAAGATCATTTTACCATACGTTTCGACAAATTGCAATAGGAAAAAGAGATTTTTTCCTGTTTTCTGTATTTACACGCACCATGCTCGGAAAGACAACTCTTACGACCCGTTCATCAAAGCCATCAAGCACGTTACAAGTTAGCCCGCCCCTCACCTAGCCCAAAGGCCTATCTTGGCGTAACCCGGTGGTTTGAATGTTACTTTTCACCACGCAAAAACCCTTGCACAAGGCAAGGGCTTTGCTGGTGGGAAGAGGTGGATTCGAACCACCGAAGTCGTTGACGTCAGATTTACAGTCTGATCCATTTGGCCGCTCTGGAATCTTCCCATTTATATAAAATTGATAGTATCTTTCGGTGGAGCCGGCGACGGGAATTGAACCTGCAACCTGCTGATTACAAATCAGCTGCTCTGCCGATTGAGCTACACCGGCGAGGTGGTGCCTTGGGGCGGAATCGAACCACCGACAGACGGATTTTCAGTCCGTTGCTCTACCATCTGAGCTACCAAGGCATAGCGCCTTTAAGGCGAGGGCCTCATTCCTCAGAATGAGGCCCTTGATATGGCGACCCAAAACGGGCTCGAACCGTCGACCTCCAGCGTGACAGGCTGGCGCTCTAACCAACTGAGCTATTGGGCCATATTTATTTGCAAAACGCGCTCCCGCTTCGGCTTTTCCGCCATATAAGGAGCACGCGTTGCTCCGAAGATGTGGTGGGCCTTCACGGACTTGAACCGCGGACCGATCGGTTATGAGCCGACTGCTCTAACCAACTGAGCTAAAGGCCCGCTATGCTTCGCAACCGCAATGCTTGATTATCATATTATAAACGAAAACAAAAGTCAAGTGTTTTTCACTGATTTTTGACAATTTTTTTTCAGTAAAAAATCCGCCCTCGTGAGAGGACGGATTCTTTTGTTTTTCTTTACTCCAAACCTTCGTTAAGCTTTGTGAGCAGCTCATCGAGGTCGTTGCCGTGCACGGATACCGCCTCGGCAATCGTTTCACCGTGCGCAAGCGCACATCCGAAACAATGCATCCCCGCAGAGAGCAGAATTTCCGCGGCGTTGGGGTTGAGCGCCAGGCAATCCGCAATCAGGGTTTCCGCCGTGATCTTCGCCATATCTATTCTCCTTGCCTTTTGTTATCGGCATGATTATACCACACTTTGCCTCCCTTTTCAACTGTTTTGCAAAAGTTTTTCAGGGAAATTACGGCGCATCACGCGCCTGCGAGTTTCAAGAGCCAATAGAGAAGCCCAACGGCGGCACCGCCACTCACGCCGAACACAATGATGGGCCCTGCAACGATGAACATCTTCGCCGCCATGCCGTAAACGAAGCCCTCCGTTTTAAACTCAATGGCAGGAGAGGCAACCGAATTTGCGAACCCCGTAATGGGAACGATGCTCCCCGCCCCTGCATGTTTGCCAATGCGATCGTACACGCCAAGGCCGGTAAGAAACGTGCCGATGAAGATGAGGATCGCAGACACGGTACCGGCTAATACGTCGCCTGAGAGCCCTGCATACTCCAAAATATAGCGTATGAACTGCCCAATCACGCAGATGAATCCCCCCACGAGAAACGCCCTGAGGCACGTTTTGAAGTGCTTCGTAGGCGGATCGAAGGAGTTTACGTAGCGAATGTAATTGCGGTTATAATTCTCCCTGTTCTTCCCCGTCACGGCCGCGCCTCCCTTTCGAATTGCTCCGGGAAGCAAGTTTCCCGTTCCTCCTTCGTCTTTCCGAGCGGATTGCTCCTGATCTTCTTCATGCCTATAATTTGGGATACGGCGCGCGGTTTTATACATTGAAACGGCCCTCAAATCGTAGCGATATTACCGCACGTAGCTTGCCAGCAGATCGTAGAGCGTTTGGTAAAATTCACCGAGATAGGAGCGTGCAAGGGTATCCGCTCCGAACATCGCAAGGCGCGTTGCAGAATCGCCTACTACTTCCATGTAGTAATTTCTTACGACGAGGAAGCGCTGCGCCGTAGTGAGGTTGTAGTTGGGATTCTCGGGATAGCGATATGGACCGAATTCGTTTCCTTCACTCCCAAGTTCCTCGTATGCAAGCTGATGCAAAAGATCCTCGCGCACGGTTTCCACTTCTGCTTGCGCGCGCTTACGTATGTTTTCCTCTTCTCGCGTGCGAATGTAGGAGCGTGCATTATCATTTTCTAACAGATGGAAAAGCAGCTTTCGAACGTTGGAATCTGCCTCAACGAGAATCTTATTTTTTTTCGTCTGCGCTACACGCACCATGGCGAGCTGTACTACGTTGAGATCGACATAAGCAGGATCCGTGAGATCAATGATATCAATATTCACGCCTTCACCTCCCGAAAATGCAGATTGCAGGATTTGATCGCCACGCCTTGCTCTTTGGATTGAATGGAAAGTAAGAGCCGTGTTCCGCGCAACACGCGCGGAAGAGGTGTAAAGGCGTTCCCTCTCGCATAAACGCAACAGCTCCCGGCTTCGGTTGCAAACTGCACCTTAAAATTCCCCTTTCCGAAAACGGTAACACCATCGAGATAGCGCGCGCTCCCATCCCCTCCCGCAATCTCGATCTCCACCGCAAGCCGTGCCTCTTTGGCGCTGTTTTCATGGAATCCGCGATCGGTTAAACGCATTAGGCTGGTACCATGTCCGTAATACAGCCCATCTTTACCGCCTGCAAGCGCAGTGGCTTCAGCACGAACAAAGTGCTCGGATTTGTGTGTGGGATCATAAACGTAGATACACGGGCCCTCCCCCTCTACGCTAACTGCGGCATAATATCTCCCCATCCATGCGCCCGTATGCACGCCGCTGGGAAAGGTGAAATCACTCGTTGGACGCACGATTTTGCAGCTCGTTCCGTCGCACACGGCGAGGCCGCGCGTTGTGAAAAACACGATATGACTGCCGCAATCGCGCACGGAATTCGCAAGCACGTTACCTCCGTCAAAGGGGATGCGCTCGATGCGATAGTTGAGTTCAGCCGCATCCGCGCGAATACGCAGAATCTCGTGTTCACGGAAACAGAAGAGGTTTCCATTGAAGGAGATGAGGGCGAGAATTTCTCCGCCCGAGGAAGTAAGGTCGATGCGCCCCGTCTCTTCCTGCGTGATCTCCCACTCATCGGACTTAAAAGGCGCACAGTAGCGAATGGTGTTCCCGCCGCCTAAAAAGATACGCTCCCGATGCACCGCGGCGCATCTCCCTCCGATATCTTCCGTAACGGCACGGAAGAATTGCCCTCGAAGGGAGTACGTGCGTCCATCCGCCACGATGTAGTGGATAAGCTCCCCTTCTTCCGAGTGATATGGCACGACGGCGCGCACGAGGCGGGGATAGAAATCGATAATAGTACCGTCGGGGTAAGGCTTAAGCAAACTATCAGAGCTCAGCCCAAAAACGGCGGTATCTGAAAGAAAGAGCCGCGCAACATCGGTAACGAACGTCTGTACGAATACGCTACCCTCCGCCGCAACGTAAGCACCCCCTTCCTCAGATAGCTGAAAAAGATCACACTTCAACACGCGCTCCGAGCTTTTGAGATACTCCGGCGTAAGACGCATCACGGCGCGGTCAACATCTGGCACCTCCAGCGATTTTAAGGGAATCACACCCACCTCCTCGCGCGGAGCTTGAGCTCTTTACGCGCCGTTCCCGCCGCGGCAAGCGCTTCACGGTACTTCTTTTCAAAAGTCGAAGCTTCTGCAAACCGCCCGCACGCAAGCAAAAATTCTGCAGCAACTCCGAACGCCAAAAGGCGCGGCGAGATCTTTCCCGAAAAGGCGGAATCCTGCCCGAGCGCCTTCGTTTGAGGCGCAAACGAATATGTGATGGCCACCTCAGAGCGGTATCCGTGCAGCTCGATGCGCGCAGGGTACATCTCGAAGGCGATTCCGTGGCCGTCGGCATCGGTTACTTTCACGATATTAACGGGCGCCTCCGTAAAGCGCTCGTAAAGCACCGCGCCCGCCTCCGGAATAAATTTTTCCCGTTTTTTCAGCGGGAAATAATCGAGGGCGACTTCGCTTTCCACGAGGTTATAGCAGCGGACGAGTAGGAGGAGCTCCTCGCTTGTTTGTTCGGTGCTCCCCCCGTCCGCCTCTGCCGCAAGGTCGCCTCGACCGACGAGCGATGCCGCCAATGATACGACTTCTTTAACTGTGATCGGCATACCTTGCCTCCTTTGGCGGTTACGCTTCCGTAATTCCCGAGAGCATCGCCTGCCCTGCAGGGCGGTAGCAGAGGAGCTCCGCATACTTTACGAGTGTTGCGCTATACGTCGGTCTGCCGGCGATTTGCTTCAAGATCTTGCCATCCTCGCCCTCAAGCCACTGCCAATCGCAAAGCTGGTGGAGCGCGAAGTCATCGGTATTGAGAAGGTACATCGTTCCCTCGGGGCAGAAACGATCCGCAACGATGGGAATTCCGTTGTAGCTGAGTGCCGTGAAGCCGCCTTCCAGGGCTACCATGTCCGTGGTACGGTATGCAGCAAGCAGGTTGAAGATGGCGCGGCGCACACCCCAGGAGCAAACGATGAAATTCACCTTGCTACCCGAACGCTCCTCCACGTGATCGATCGCCTTTTGAATGGTCGCTTCGGTGAGCGTGCCCACGGCAGTCTGCTTATAGGGCGCCATCCAGCTATTCCCTGCACGAGGAACGCCGTAAAGATCGCCATCTCCAAAAATGGCATCAAGGCCGGTAATTTCAAGCCCTTTGGAACGCTGTACATAGATGGTGTAATTGGTGGGCGATGCAATCGGCGAGCCGGAAATGGCAATCTTTTTATTCGCCCTATCCACCTCGAGGATGGTGCGTCCCGAAACACCGCCCACGCCCGCGGCGTTAAAAACGTCAATAACCATTCCCTCCGCAAGATTTCGCGTGGAATCAACGACGTAGAAAGGCGTTTCACCGCTATCGTCAACCGCGGTGATAGTAGCCAGTTTTCCCGTGCCATCGCCGAAGAGCATTCTTCCGAAGTTGAAGGAAGAGCTCTTTACGAGGCCATCCATCTCGTCGTTCAAGAGATTCACGAAAGCGCCCTCTGCATGCTGGGAAGCGCGAATTGCCTTATCGGAAATTTCGATAACGCCGTAGAGATTTTTAAGGGGCGCCACAAATTGCGCATAGCTATTGCTGGAAGCAGAGGGAAGCGCACCCGTTTCAGAGCCGGCGCCGATGCCGCCGTTTACGCCAAAGCGCACGGCCTTTCTTACATCCTTGCCCCATACGTCGGAAGTCGTCTTTTTGATCTGAGCAAGAAGGGGGTTCACCGATTTATCAAGCTGTTCGCTCACAGCACCAAGATAGTAAGATTTGAGTGCGCTATCAGCAGTTTCAGTAGTAATCATAATAGTCTCCTTAATTATTGAATTGCAATCTATAATTGCTTAAAGGTTGAACGTGTTACGTTCATAAATTTTTTGGTTATTTTTGCCTTTTGAAATACCCGAGCGCGAGGGCTCCGGCCTCCGCGATGGTGGCTGGCTTTTTAACGGGCGCAACAACGCCCATCCCCCCCGCGCCCATGAGGGGCACGCCCCTCAGCGACTGCAGGTAGTCACCGAAGAGCTTCAGGCGAAGCCCCTCATCCTCCGTGACCGCACGGAGAAGCTCCTCCTGCCCGTGCGGCGCGTGCGGCTCCTCCTTCGAGCTCGGCTCTTCAAAGGCGAGCTTCTCCTCGAGCGCCTTCAGTCGTTGACTGCGGCGGGTAAATTCGGATTCCAGCTCCCCGTACGCACGCACGAGGGCATCTACGCTCTTGAACTTGCCCGCGAGCATGCCTTCTTCGGGCATGGTACCCCCATCGGAGTTCACGTTTTTGTTTTCCTCTTCCACGAATTATTCTCCCTTGCGGCGATGGCTCTCGAGGTGGCGCACGATCCTCGCCTTCGTCGCTGCATTTTCTTCCCCACCCGAAAGCAGGGCGCGAAGGTGTTCGGCGCGATGCACGGCGTGATCGTCGTATTCATCTGCCTCCACTTCGCCTTGCGCCAACAGCACGTTCTCCCGCTCCGCTTTGCGCACGTGCAAATAGGAGATATCCCGTGCGTTTTCAAGCGAGCCGTAACCGAGCGCATCTAACACGCGCGATTTCACCTCGTCTGAAATGTTGCCCTCACTATCCTTCAATAGCCCGAGGCTGAGGAGATTCAAAATATCCTCCTTCACTTGTTCGGGCGTGCGATCGTATCCCGTTTCAAACTCAACGTCATCTGCAGAAATATCGCTCGCATCAAAGTAGTAGAGCTCGGTTTCTCCGCTTATTCCCGTCATGCGGAGGAGGCGCCTCGTGTGCGCGAACTGCTTATAAAGGTGCAGAATCTGTTTGCCTGCTTCCTTTACGGCACGCTCAACGCTTTCCACCGTCATGTGCATACGGTTGGTATCCTGATCGAGGAGCAGTTGGAGTGCCACGGCGCTCGTGACGTGTGTAGGATTCGCAGAATTGCGTGAAATTTCGCTCATGCCCGAAACAAGGATGAACTCGTTGGCAATCCGCTCCTCCTCTTCGGCAAATTCCGCTGGCAGCTTTCCGCAATCGAGAAACGCCGGTACGGGCGAGCCCTGCCGATAGACGAGCACTTTTCCCGGGTACAACCCCTCATCGGCAAGCCCTTCCGCATCCACCGAGCCATCCTCCACCGCAATAACTCCCGCCGACATGCGATTCAAAAATTCGTGCTTGCGGTTTCGTACCGCGTTGTACGCGCGCTGTAGGGGAATCATGCGATCGACAACGGACATCCCGAAGAACGCCCCCGCCAGCTCCACGCAGGTCTGCCGAATAAAGGGCAGAACGCGCTCGCCGCGGTCGCCGTTTTTGTAAGGGAGGGGCCCCTCAAAAAGAAGCTTATCCCCCGCTACGATCTCCAACCGCCCATCGGGGAATTCCCCCGTGGGGCGGGTATACCGTTCAATTAAAATCTCTCGATCCTCAAGCGAAGGGCGGAAATCGCCGTCCATTGGGCGCTTCCAGCCGCTCGCCGAGGAGTAGGGCGCAAGCGGAAATTCCGTAACGGTGCGCCCCGCAAGCTCGATGCCGAACTTTTCTTTGACCTCTGCAACGGGAACTGCTTTGGCGTGTATGATGCTTGCCACCTCAGACATGCTCCCCGCCGTTAAGCTGCTCGGATAGATTTCAAAGGGTGAAAGCGCAACAACGTTAACATCCCCTTCTTTGAGCGGATGGCCGGTATCATCGGTGCCGATGATATTCCCATCCTCAAAATTCCACACCACTTTATAAAAGGAAGTTCCGCACACCTCCGACCAAAGCGTGGCTTGGGAAACTACTTTATCGAGGTCCACTCGGCTCTTCACGGATTTTAAAATATTTGAGCAGATGCGAGCGATTTGCATATCCGCTTCGGTATCAGAAAATGCGCGCACCTCCAGGGTGGGGCGCACCTTGGCAAGGCGCGCAAGCCGCGTATCAATGGTGGGTGCAATATGGTTGAAGCAGCGCCGCGATTGCCAATAAAATTGCGCGCTCTCCTCCTCAAGCTCCCCCGTGGGCGATAGATCGCAAAACTGATTTCCACTCACGAAATTCATATTGAGCTCCCAGCCCCGTTCGAGATGGCGGCGCATCTCCCTGCGCGAAGCGAAATCTGCTTGAATTTCTGCCACGAGCGCCTTTTTGCGCGCCGCCTCCTGCCTTTCTTTAAGTTCCTGTTCGTTCATAGTTTCTCCTTGATATTCATATTTTTTTTACCGTACTCAGATGATAATCCCCCACTTGCAACAAGCTCTTTAATCAGCCGCCTTTTTTCCTCTTCAAGCTGCTCATCGGAGAGTGCGGAATAGTCTCGCTCATCAATTAAGAGCTTTGCCGCCTTCAGATCGGGAGGAATATCTTTCTTCGTCTCCTTGCGCTTTACAAGCCTTAGCTCGCCATCTTTGGCATCGTACTCCTCAGTGACCTCCTCTAGCGAATATCCGAGCGCCACCTTTAATATTGCTTCTTTGATTTTATCCATTCAACCTCCATATCCCTGATGTTCTCGCATAGCGAACGTTTAACCGATCCCTACCTCCTCCGTAATCTGCGAATCCTCCTTTCTTTATCCTTTTCAATCTCCGTTTTCACAAAGTCCGGGCGCTGAGAACGGGGCTTCGTCATCAAATAGTACCGAATGGCATCGAGTGCGTGATCATCTCGCTTTACGGGAATCTCGCCGCTTCCCCAAAAATAACCCTTGAATTCGCGAATGAGATTGGTGCAATTTGAAAAGATATAAAGATCGGGCAGATTGTTCTTGCGCGAAAGATAGCTCTTTACCTGCGCTATGCCGCCGAACAGCTCCTTGTTCACGCGCGGACTTGCAAGGATCCCCCTTTCGTAAAATAACTCGGTAACGCTCCGCATTCCGTTTAGTGTTCTCGCATCTGCCGCCGAATCAATGAGCGCAGAAATCCGCCCCCGTTCATCACGCTTCCAGCCAAGCCGCTCAGAGATTCTGCGAATCGCTTCGGCGTGCTCATCCACCCCCATGCCCGCAACGTAGTGTTCAGAAACAACATAAACATTGCCATCGAAGTCCACTGCGCACCAAAGTGCTGCAAGCGGATTTTTCAGCCCGGGATCAATGGTGATCGTATCCTGCCATTCGGGCGGAATATCGAAGGGCGGAATCACGTGTACACTCTCATCAAACTCGGGATAGACAAGCCCCTCTCGCGTACAAAACCTGCCGAACCGGCGCGATTGCAACGTCGTCTCATCCATCGTGTTTTCGAGAAGCGTAATCTCTTTTTTGGAGAGATAGGGGTTATCCGCCCACTCCATAAATTCGTACCAAATCTGAGGATCGTTTTTGGGATTGAGATAGATCTCTTCGTACACAAACGTTAAACCTTTGAGCGGCGTCATCGTTCCAAAGATATCCCCTTCCCGATCTACGACGCGCATTCGGCACTCCTCGTAAATTTCCTTCGGCGGCTCTTCATCGAACCATACGAAATCGAGCGAGCTCCCTTGGAAACGCTCTCTGCCCTGATCTGCGCTTTTAAAGCCGATCACAGAAGTTCCTCCAAACACGTTTTTCACGTAGATCTGATCGATCACTCCGGACATGGGTGCATCCTTTCTGCCGCTCGTCATCACGATATCCGCGATCCAATCGGGGCGAAGGTAGCGCAGGATTTTCTTCTGCGCTACGTCCCTTTGTACCTGTGCGGTGGGCGATACTACCCAACCGAACACTTCACGCCTATTCTTGCGGTAAGGATGGTTTCCGCGCGCCATCCACACCGCCTCGGCAGCGCCGCATTCGGTTTTCCCCGAGCGATTGCCGCCGAATACCCAGCGGTTGCGCTTTTTACTTCTGTGGAAGGCAAGCTGTTTTTTGTGTTTCTTTTTACCCGTATTGTAGCGGGAGAGAAAATCCCGTTCGCTCCGCAGCCTCTGTTCCTGCTCGATAGCTTTTATTTTTTGCAGTAATTCGTCCATATCTGATAAAATGCGTGCCCCCTCGCGCCATTTGCTTTGTTATAATGGCGCGTATGAAACGATTCGCCTCCCTATTTGCCCTATTATTCCTTTCTCTGCTACTGCCCGCCGCGCCGCGCACAGCGGTTCGTGCGGAAACGTACAGCTACGCCGTTGCACCCGATACCAACGTGTGGTTTTATACAGCTGAATCGGAAAGCGCCAAGCTCTTCCTCTTGCCGGAAACGTATTACGTTCACGTTCTTCTGCGCGGCGAGCAGTATACGGCAGTGGAGTATCTCGTAAACGATGCGCCCTACCAAAAGATCATGGGCTATTGCCGCACAGATGCGCTCCTATTCGTGGATTTCATCCCCGCGCGCCCCTATCTGAGAAAAACGGTTACCGTCTCTTACACCCTTCCCGATGACGGCGGTGGCCTGGGCGAGGGCGCGTTCGGCAGCATAGAGCGCACCTTCGTCTATTACGGCAAACGCTACGAAAACGGGCAACTCTACTTCTACGTGCTATCAGACGGGGTATTCGATTTCATTCCGGCAGAAGCTCCCGTTGATTTCGAACGGAACGATGATTGGCTCTATCTCCCCGATGATCCCGTTGGAAGCATTGGCGGCTCAGCCACGGAATCGGATACCGGCCTTCGCATCGCCATAATTTGCGCCGTTTCAGCGGCAGGGATCGCCGTTGCCATCCTTGTCCTTCGCGGGCGGAAAACCTCCCCTGCGGATTCAGAACAATCGGATGCCTGATGCAAGCGGTTCTTGCGCAGAGAGCCTCGCGTTGTGATCACAAGCGCACGGGCGATCTTTAAAAAGGGAGAAAAGCGCCCGAAGTACGCTCTGAAAAGCTTCTCCGTCCACCCTGCCGCAACGAATCCCACGCGTACCGTTTCTAGTATCTCTTTTTGGCGGCGATAGTATCTTCTCAACTTTGTATCGCAGTCATGGGCGGGTTCTTTCTTGCGAAAATAGCGAAATTCAATGAGGGCACGGTCTTCATCGGGAAGCCCCTGAAGCACGCACGCAACGTCATCCTTCAGCTCTAACAGACGGTGGGAAAGGAGCAGCTCTTCAGCGACTTCCGCCGCCGCATCGAAGGGCGCTTTGGGGTTTTTAAAGGAAAGCAGCGCTTTATTTTGAGCAGCCACCTCTGCCGCCTCTGCAAACGCCTCCAGCCACGGGCTGGCGTATAAAATTACTTGTACCGTCTCATGATGCATAGCCACCTCTATTTTGCATTGACTTCAAAACAAACCGAACTTTTGTTCGTATTTTTATTATAACACACATTTTCAGCACCGGAATGCAAATATGACAAAAATTTTTCAATTTTCAAAACTTTGATTGTTGAAGCCGTTTTTTTACATAATTCAAACGTTTGTTTGTTCTTTCATTATATCCACGCAATCTAGACAGGCGTATGCCCATATGCGGCATTTTTTTCGAAAAACTTTTTCAGGAAAATCGTTGTTTTTCTTTCGCGCGCGTGTTATAATGGATAATATGAACACGAAAGCAAAGAACTTCATCGTTTGCGGAGGGCTGGCTGTTTGCGCCTTCCTTGCCATACTTGGCGTAGGCTTTATGGAAGCCGAACCAATCTCGGCATTTGCGGAGGAGTCTCTCACCGCCTCCAATGCTTCTCTCGTGCTTCCGAATAGCCATGAGGAGTATCTTGCCCTCGCCGCCCCCAAGGATATTGCCTTTTCAGAGCAATACGTTGCGATAGCGGATGGAGGCACCCTCTTTCTCTACGATCGCGAAGCAAAAGAGTACTTTTCCACCTCGCTCGAAGCAGGGCGCACGATTACCGAGATCGCCTTTGCGGGAAACCGTTTGTTCGTTGCGGATACGGGCGTGAGCAACTATTTTTACGAATATAACTTCTCAACGCGCGCCCTCATGCACAAGGCGAATATCAATTTCTCCACGTTCTGCGTTGATGGCGATACGCTCTACACCGCCACGGTGAGCGCCGAAACGCGTATCGGCGCCTATTCCATTTCCTCACTTTCGGAAGCAAATCCCACGGCAACCTATCTCGGCACTATCAGCAAGGCTATCACACCTTATATGACGGTGATGAACGGCACTCTCCATTGCACCTTCGGCGAGACGGTGTACCGCTACGACGGTACGGAGAAATTTACCTCCTATTTCCTTTCAAGCACCCCTTCCTACGCCTCGAACTTGCGCAGTGTTTGTGCCTATAAAGGGCAACTTTATTACACGGCAGAGGGTGGATTCTACCGTTCGGATAGCTCTGCGGAAAAGCCTGCCACGGGCGAACTTCTTTTAAGAGATCCCGATCTCGGTCAGCTTGCGGTATATGGAGATTCTGTCTATTGCATTTATAAGGGCACCGTGCGCGGACTCACCATTGAGGGAAACACCGCGCACTTTAACGATTTTGAGATCTCCGCCGCTTCCTCCTCCGTAAACCGCCTTAACGGTGCCGTGGATACGGCACGTGCAGGGAATCTTCTCGTCACGGCAGATGCAGGCAACTCACGCATAACGATCGCCGAGATCGCACGCGAGGGCGATGAAAACGCGATCGCCCGCTATTCGCAAATTGAATGCCTCGGAGGAGATGGGCGCGCATACACCCCCACCCATGTCGCAACCGATGGCGCACTCATCGCTGTTTCTTCAGCCGATTCGCACATCTATCTCTATCGCTACGGCAAGCAGACCTACGATCTATGTTACGTGCTCGATACTCCGGCCACGGGGCTTGCGTGCGTCTACGGCGCCTGCTATTTTATCACGGAATATAGCTACGGAAAGGCAGAATCGGGCTTCGTTCCATTCACGCGCAGTGCCAACGCCCCTCTCGCCCTTGCAAGCGATGTATACGGTACCCTCTACGTTGTTGGAGCGGATGGCAGTGCGCAATCGTACACAGAATCCGCCTTCATCAATAGGCTCGTGCAGCAGGGAACACCCGTTCACGAGGGCACCGTTTTCCCGAAGGATCTTGCCTGTTTACGTGCTGATTTCGAGGGTAACCTCTATTACCTTTCCGGGGGAAAACTCTACCGCACAGGCACACCCATTGCCACGTTCAGCGCCTCGGAAAGCTTTGTGTATGGGGAGGTTGCAGGCATGCCCCTATCGTATGCGCTAGGCTTTGAGGATGATGAGGTGTATTTCCTCTTTGAAAACTATATGGTAAAAACGGCGCCCAACGCCATCGAGATACCTACTCTCAACGAAATCTCAACGGCCGGCATCTATGAGGAAGTTTTTGCACCGCACGATGCAGAAAATCTTCTTATTGATATTCCTGCGGGCACCATCGGCATTCGCACCGATCTGGATGAGCTCAAGGAGGGCACTACCACCTTCCCTTATTCCTCTTACTTCCGTACGGAAGAAGAAAACCGCGGAATTTTGCTTTCTCAAACGAACGGCTACGCACTCGTCATTCTCTATGAGATCGAAGAGAACACGCGCACTTTTACTGCCAACCTCTTCCGCTTGAATGCCGAGCTTCCTCTCGTGCCACAAGATAATTATTGGGAAGCTGAGAATGCAGACATGTACCTCACCAACACCGTTTCCGCATACTACTTCCCTTGCCTTTATCCAACGCTTGCAGGTGAGCAGCTTGCGCGCGGAACACGTGTTCACGTACTCGGTTACGTGCAAGCCCCCGAGCGCATTTACGCCTTGATCACAACCGATTTCGCGCAGGATACAAAGTCAGCAGTTTCCACTTTCACCGCCTTCATTCCCGTTTCCTATCTAACCTCCGCAGCGCCCCTTCCTGAAACTGAGGCGCGCTACGAGCCGGCCTGGCTGAAGGCCGTTCCCGAAGGCGTTCTGCTTACCGCGGAAGACGGAGATACCGTTCTTATCACCGATCGCACGCGTGCAGAGTTCGTTGAAAATGCTGATGGCACCTTTACCGCTCGAATTTATCTTTCAGGAAAAGCGTATACTGCAACCGTGACGGATAATATGATCGATCGCGGAGATTCAGATGCCGTGCGCATAAGCCTTATCGTTATTCTCTCGATCCTTGCAGTAACGATCGTTGGCGGATACGTGCTCTTTCTGCCTCGCAAGAACGACCGCATAGACGTGAAATAATCACACTTGCTATCAATTGTTTATAAAAGGAGGCGGCGAGAATCTTCTCGCCGCCTCCTTTTATTTTCAATAAAAATCAAACCGTTTCATATACTGTTGTTATGAAGCGAATTTTATTTACGGGCGGAGGCAGTGCCGGGCACGTCGTGCCCAATCTTGCCATTATGCGGGAGCTGCACTATGCATACAGCCTATTCTACATGGGCACGGGCGGCATTGAACAAAGGCTTATTGCAAATGCAGGCTATCCATTTTTTCGCGTGGATTGCCCCAAACTCGTGCGTGCCTTTACAGTGCAAAATCTGAAGATCCCCTTCCTTTTGCAACGAGCTAAACGTGAGGCGCTTACCGTTTTGCAACGAGAAAAACCCGATCTCGTGTTTTCCAAAGGCGGCTTTGCAAGCTACCCTGCCGTATGGGCGTCAGCGAAACTTAAAATCCCCGTGCTCACGCATGAGAGCGATCTATCCCCCGGGCTATGCACGCGCCTCATTGCAAAAAAATGTGCATATGTACTAACCTCCTTTCCGGAAACGGCAAAGCGCTTTTCAAACGGAAAATACGTGGGTTCACCGGTAAGACGTGAAGTGCTGAACGGGGATTCTGCGCGTGCAAGGCGAAAGTTCGGATTCCCTGAAAATGACCGCGTTTTGCTCGTGTTTGGCGGTGGAAGTGGTAGCCATGCCTTAAACCAAGCATTAGAAAGCACACTTCCGGAGCTTTTGAAACACTTCTCCGTGCTTCATCTTACAGGGCTTTCAACACCCCTCCCACAGGCAATTTTAACCGATAAGTACGAATCAAATTCTTCTGAATCTTTTTCGCAAAATAAGGCTCAAACGCAAAAGCACGTTTACGTTTGCCGTGAGTTTGAGCGCGATATGGGCAGTGCCTACGCCGCGGCAGATGTCGTGCTGTGTCGTGCAGGCAGCA
The DNA here is from genome assembly GCA_017507045.1 of Clostridia bacterium. Classification (GTDB taxonomy): domain Bacteria; phylum Bacillota; class Clostridia; order Christensenellales; family Borkfalkiaceae; genus Gallimonas. The sequence goes on from JAFWBP010000007.1 coordinate 46,354, forward strand.
ACACGGTATTTGAGTTGCTTGCCCTTAAAAAACCCGGCGTGCTCGTGCCCCTGTCACACAGCTCACGGGGCGATCAACTGCAAAATGCCCGTTATTTTGCCCAAAAAGGCCTCGTAAAGCTCTTACCTGAGGAGCAGCTCGATCTAATGTGCGATGTGATTTGCGATGCGGCAGGCGATTGTGAACTCAAAAAAAATCTGGATCAAGAAGCCATTCCAAACGGAACGGAGAACATCATCAAGGTAATCAAAGAATTCTTGGAATAACGCCCCTTCATATTCCACGCACATAAAACATACAAATAACGTATGCGGTATCGTGCGCGTAAAAGGTGGAACATAAAAATTATTCTGCTTGCATTCTTGGCGGCACTCGTTCTTATCGCCGTTTTGCTTCACGTTAACGTGACGGGGGTGCTCAAAGCGGTTGCCGAAGCCAACATGCGCTCCATTACAACCGTTGCAGTGAACGATGCCATTTACTACACGCTCTCCGATGAAATTCGCTACGAGCAGCTCGTGCGCGTGGAGCGCTCCGAAAGCGGAGAAATTATGGCAATTACCTCCGATCCATTGCAAATCAACCGGATCGCTCGCGACGCGGCGTATATGTCACAACAGAATCTGCAATCAATGAGCGAAAGCGGCGTAGATATTCCTCTCGGCGCTTTTTTCGGCATAGAGGCTTGGGCGGGCTTCGGCCCGAAGATCCATATGCAGATCATTCCCATCTCGAACGTAGCGTGCCGCTTCGTTTCCAATTTTGAGCAAGCAGGCATCAATCAAACGAAGCATTCCATCTATCTCGAGATCGTAGCGGATATCTCTATCATCATGCCATCAGGAACAAGTAATTTCGCTTCTCTCACCGAAGTGCTCATCTGCGAAAGTGTGCTTGTAGGCATTGTACCGAATACTTACTTGCAAACGGATATCTTCGGAGGCGGTTATTCCCTCGCACCGCCTACGTAAATACCGCTAAAATGGGAAATTCTGCGATGAGAGCAAAAAGTGAGATTTTTAATGGGGAATCCGATTACATGATTACGGTGCGCTCTCCTCAAAGATTCGATTTTGCTCGAACTGAAATAGGAAAAAAATAATTAAAATTCATAAATAAACGGCAAAAATCAATTATTTCGATATTTTTCGAAATAATAATACAAGAAAAACGCGAATTTTCTTCGCGTTTTTTCATATCGGAAAGGCTCCCGCCCTTTCGTTTATTTATCCCTTTTTCGGCCTATAAGCCTGCCTTCTTCTTAATCGCAAAAGGGTACACGTATTTCTTCCCTTCTGCAATGCTTACTCTGCCGATAAGCGCGCTGATGAGATCGTTGCAAAATTGCTCACCCTCCGCTTCGCGCACGGAAACGGTGAATTCGGCGCCCGCACCGAATTCACGCTTTAATAGCTCAGCGTTGCTCCCTTCAAGGAAGCGAAGGCACGCACCCACCTCAGGATAGGCAACGGAAACGATATACTCTACACACGTTTCAAAACTGCGCTTTTGCGCCGCTTCCACACACTCCGCCGCTGAAGAAGCGTACGCACGCGTGAGCCCGCCCGCACCGAGCTTAATGCCACCGAAATAGCGAACGACAGCTACCGACGTTTCAAAGAGCTTTTGCGCCTTCAAAACACTCAAAATAGGCATTCCTGCCGTTCCCTGCGGTTCGCCGTCATCGGAGAAACGTTGCAGGTTTCCAAGCGGATCGGCAATATAGCCGTAGCAAACGTGCGTCGCCCCAACGTGGCGCGCTCGAATCTTTTCGAGGAACTTCTTCGCCTCCTCCTCTCCTGCCGTGCGCGCGCAGTAGGTGATGAAGCGCGATTTCTCTATGATCTTTTCCGTTGAAGTCTCGCCGAAGGCGCCGAGATAATTCATCACGCCCGCACAACCTTAATGCGAACCTTTTTGCCCTTGAAGAGGGTGAACTCTCCCTCCGGAAGAGCAGCGTTCGCATCCATCACCTTTTCTCCGTTCACGGATACGCCGCCCTGATCCACAAGCCTTCTTGCCTCGCCGTTGGATTTGGCAAGCCCTGCTCCAACGAGGGCTTGGAGCACAGTTTCGCAGGTTTTCGGAAGCTTAACCTCGGGCATGGTGCCCTCATCGCCGCTAAAAGCGCCCTTTGCTTCCTTCTGCGCCTTCAATGCTTTCTCCTCTCCGTGCACCATTTTGGTAAGCTCGAAGGCAAGGCGCTCCTTGGCTGCATTGATGCGCTCATCGCGGAAGCGGCAAAGCTCTTCCACCTCTTCGAGCGGAACAAACGTTAAAAGCTTGAAGCATTTCTCCACGTCGGCATCGTTCGTATTTCGCCAGTACTGATAGAATTCGTAGGGGCTGGTTTTTGCCTCATCAAGCCAAACGGCACCCTTTTGCGTTTTGCCCATCTTCTTGCCTTCGCTCGTGGTGAGAAGCTGGAACGTCATGGCAAAGGCAGGCTTTCTTTCCTTTCTTCGAATGAGATCAGCACCCGCTAAGATATTGCTCCACTGATCATCGCCACCCAGCTCCAAAGAGCAGCCGTAGCGCTGATGAAGCACCAAAAAGTCGTAAGCCTGCATGAGCATATAGTTGAATTCAAGGAAGGAAAGTCCACGCTCCATACGCGAGCGGAAGCACTCAGCCGTGAGCATCTTATTCACAGAAAAATGCACGCCGATATCGCGCAGGAAGTCCACGTAGTTGAGCCCAAGCAGCCAATCGGCATTATTGAGAACGATCGCACCGTTCTCCCCCTCGAAGCTGAGGAAGCGCGACATCTGCTCCTTAAAGCACGCCACGTGGTGGGCAATCGTCTCCTTCGTCATCATCGAGCGCATATCCGTTCTGCCCGAAGGATCGCCAACCATCGCCGTTCCTCCGCCGATGAGAATGATGGGCTTGTGCCCTGCATCTTGCATGTGCTTCATTGCAACAAGTTGCATGAAATGCCCCACATGCAGGCTATCCGCAGTGGGATCGAACCCAATGTAAAAGGGCACGCTCTCGCGCCCCAAAAGCTCGTAAAGCTCCTCCTCAAAAACGGTCTGCTTGATAAATCCCCGTGCCCGCAGGGTGTCCATTACGTTTGGCATGGTGTACCTCTTTTCGGTTTCTTTCTATCAAATTATACACACTATGCACGGATTTGTCAAACAAACGGCCACGCTTCACGGAAATATTTTCCACTGCTTGAAGGTTACGCAAGCGCAAGTTCTCGATTCTTTCGCGCAAGCTCGCGCTCCTTTGCATTAAAGCCCTTGAGTGAAGCAAGCTCGAAGAGCATGTCCTCAAAGGTTTTACCGCTCGCGAGCCGCTCTAAAAGCGCTTCATTGCGCGCTCTGCGCTTCTCCTCTTGATAGGTTCGGATGCTTCTTTCAATCATTTCGCCGTTCATGCCTTTATTATATGGCGAAAAAGTTGACATATGCCTGTCAAGTATAGTATAATTTTTCACAGAAAATCCCAAAAAACGGCAAACGAAACCGTGAAACCGCGCAAAGAGCGCGGCTTACAGGAGAACTTATGAAATATCAGATCATGATCGGCATACTCTTCACCCTGCTTGCCAAGCGCAAGGTGAGCGCGGGCGAGCTTGCCGCAAAGTACGATTGCTCCACGCGCTCCATCTACCGTTACGTGGAAGAGCTGATCATTGCAGGCATCCCCATTGATATCGCGCGCGGCGCAAACGGCGGCATTTACATTTCGGATACCTACAAGCTCCCCAAGGGCTTTTTCACGAAGGAAGAATATGCACGCACGCGCGAGGCGATGCTCGCCATGCTCTCCGAAACGGGCGATCCCACGCTGCGCGCCGCCGTGGAGAAGCTCTCCGCACAGATGAAAACGGAGAAGCTCGAAACGGCGATTTCCGGCAACATTCTCGTGGATTCCGGCACCTGGGGAAGCGAAGTGCGCTTTTCGGAAAAGCTTTCGCTCGTGGAGCGCGCCATCTCGGAGCGCGAGGAGCTGGAAATTGATTACGCCGATCGCGAGGGTGAGCGCTCAAGGCGCATCATCCACCCCCACCTGCTCGTATATAAGCAAAATATTTGGTACGTCTTCGCGCACTGCACCAAGCGTGATGCCTTCCGCCTCTTCAAATTGGGGCGCATGCGCTCCATTCTGCTCACGGGCGAGCATTTCGAACGGCGCCCCTTTGCGCGGGAAGATATTCCGCTCACCTTCTGGAGAACGGGAGAATCCGATATTGAAGCGCGCTTCGAGATCGCAAAAGAAACGCTTCCCTTTGCCGAGGAATGGCTGGGCGTGGAGTGCATTCGCGAGGAATCGGGGAAATTCTACGCCGATGTCACCCTTCCGGACGACGATTCGCTCATAGGGAAGATCCTTTCCGCCGGCGCAGGCTTTCAGGTGCTCTCTCCCGAGAGCCTGCGGGAACGCGTGAAAGCGGAAGCTCGGCGCATTCTAAACGCATAACTTCGGGCATGGTATGCACTTTTAAGCTCCATCATGATAAAATGAAAGCCTATCCGCTTCGGATAGGCTTTTATCTTTCAGATCTTATATTTTATACCAATTATAATAATAATACGTAGACGTAAAATAAGTTGCATTTGTGGCGCTGTTGGAAACGTCCGTTTTCGTACCGCCCGTTTTATTTTCCCAATTTGTATAATCATTCGTACGATACCACGAGGAAGCATCCTTAAACTGAATGCTCGTCAATTTGCTGCAATTCCTGAAAGCAGAACCACCGATCGAAGTTACGCTATCGCCAATCACCACGCTCGAAAGTCCGCTGCAACCAGTGAACGCACCCTCACCGATCGAAGTTACACTATCGGGTATTACCACGCTCGTAAGTCCGCTGCAACCAGTGAACGCACAATCGCCGATCGAAGTTACGCTATCGGGTATTTCCACGCTCGTAAGTCCGATGCAATTATAGAACGCATAAGAACCGATCGCGGTTACGCTATCGGGAAGTGTGATACTCTTTAAATTGCTACAATTATAAAACGCCTTCCAACCAACCTCTCTCGCACTTGTGATAATTACATTTTTCAATGATGTCGGCACATATTCGTTTGTTTCTGAATCTATCGCAGAACCAAAAATAAAATCTAAACATCCATTAGAGTCTCTGCTGTTGCCTATAAACGGCAAAGTTATACTCGTTAATCCACTACAGCCATAGAATACAGGACCGACTCCTAGGCCATAACCACCAATCGTTGTTACGCTATCGGGAATTTCTATACTCGTTAGTGAGGTACAATAAGCGAAAGCGTATTGATCTATTGATATTAAGTTTTTTCCAAAAATCACACTCGATAAACTACTACAACCAGAAAATGCATGTGGACCTATCCTAGTTACACTATCTCCAAGAATTAAGCTTGTCAAACTACTACAATCAGCAAATACCAAATCACCTATGGTTGTTACTGTATTTGGAATACTAATATGCGTTAAACTGCTACATCCCCAAAAAATTGCATAATCTAACACCGTTATTCCTTTGCCAATTTCTACACTTATTAATCCAATGCAGTTGGTGAATGCGTTTTGTCCTATTGAAGTTACGCTATCTGGAATTCTTATATTCGTTAAACTATTGCAACCTTGAAATGCATAATTACCTATTGAAGTTACGCTATCGGGAATTTCCACATTTGTCAATCCGCTACAATCGGAAAACGCACTATTACCGATTATACTTCCGCCCGTGATAATTACTGTTTTTAATGATTCTGGCACAAACCTGCCTTCAAAAATATATTTAAAATTCGCATTCTTTGTTCCTTCCTTGTTTGCCCCTATAAACGGCAAGGTTATGCTCTCCAAGCTGTTGCAACCAGAAAACGTAGAATCGCCGATAGAAATTACATTATCTGGAATTACCATGCTCCTGAGGCTACTGCAATTCTTAAATGCAGAAGATTCGATCGTGGTTACGCCATTACCAATCGCAACATTCATCAATCCGCTACAACCAGAGAACGCGTTATTCCCTATCGAAGTTACGCTATCGGGAATTTCCACGCTCGTCAAGCCGCTGCAATAATAGAACGCATAAGAACCGATCGTGGTTACGCAATCACCTATCACCACGCTCGCCAATTTGCTGCAACCCTGGAACGCAGAATTACCGATTACGGTTACGCTATCACCAATCACCACGCCTGTAAGCCAGTAACAATATTCGAACGCCTCATCGCCGATCGAGGTTACGGCTTTGCCTTGATAGGTGGAAGGGATAATAATTTCTGCAGGAAGATTCGAGGTGCTTTTTGCTGCAATGCTATACGTGCCGTCAGTTAAAAGGGTAAACGTGAAGTATTCTAAAGAGGTATATTCTTTTTCTCCGCACCATTCACATTGCTTGTTCTTATAGTTATGCTCAACCGTGAGAATTTCTTGATACGTAGTGTAATCGCACCGCGAGCAGGTTTCGTATGCTTCCCAACCCTTCTCGATGCAGGTGGCAGCTTGCCCTGCATGCGGCTGTTTATCATGCCCAAGTGCAGGGATTTCTTCATATGTGGTATAATCGCACCGCGAGCAGGTTTCGTAATCTTCCCAACCCTTTTCGGTGCAAGTGGCAGCTTGCCCTGCATTCGGCTGCTTATCGTGCCCAAGTGCAGGGATTTCTTGTTGCGTAGTATAATCGCACCGCGAGCAGGTTTCGTAATCTTCCCAGCCCTTCTCGGTGCAGGTGGCTGCCTGCTGTGCGTGCGGCTGTTTATCGTGCCCAAGAGCCTTTATTTCTTCTTGTTCCACAAGCACTTCTTTGCAAATGCCGCAATGGCAACCCGCAGTTAAGCCTATTTCCGTGCAAGTAGGCGCAACGGCTACATCCATAACTACCGTATGCCCAAGCGCTTTCACAATCTCTTGCTCCACAAGTACTTCTTTGCAAGTGCCGCAATGGCAGCCTGCAGTTAAGCCTGTTTCGGTGCAGGTAGGCGCAATTTCCGCATCGATCACTTCCGTATGCCCAAGCGCTTTTACTACTTCTTGTTTTACAAGCACCTCTTTGCATACGGAACAATGCTTGCCCTCCGTTAAACCTGTTTCGGTGCAAGTGGGCGCAACAGCCGCATCGATCACCTCCGTATGCCCAAGGGCAGGGATTTCTTGATACGTAGTGTAATCACACCGCGAGCAGGTTTCGTAATCTTCCCAACCCTTTTCGGTGCAGGTGGCAGCCTGCCCTGCGTGCGGCAGTTTATCGTGCCCAAGCGCAGGGATCTTTTCCGATTCAAGCTCCGCGCCACATTTGCAAATGGCGATTTGCGTTCCATCCTTTTCGCAGGTAGCCGCTTCGATCACGTTGAAAGTGCTCGGCTCATGCATATGTCTTCCAACGTTAAGTTCACACCCTGCCATAACTGCGCAAGAAATTGCCGTGCAGATCACAGCTCCCAACAAAAGAGTGAATCTTTTCTTCATGATTTCCTCCTACGATAAGAAAACTAAATAAATTATACCACTATGTTTCGGCACAGGTCAATGAATATCACCAAACGTTTTACGAATGCTCAAAATTTACGAAAAAAATTAAATTGCATCGTTTTTATCTTCAGCACTTTCGTTGGCAGAGTTGTTTGCTTTGTTTTTATTCCTTCTCATCATAGCATACTCTATTGATTCTACGATAACGTATGCAAAGATGGTTATAAGCCCTGCAATGCAAACGTCCGTTACGTAATGCGCGCCAACGGTTAAGCGAGAAAGCGCAGTCGCTCCCCACCAAATAAGCCCGCACGCAAAGAGCGCACCACGATATTTTTGTATCTTTGTGGTATAATCAGCAATCGCAGGGAAAAGAAAAATTGCAAACATCGCATATGCGGAATGCCCCGAAGGAAAAGATGCAAACTCATCGCTAATAACATTTGAACCCATGCTTTCTTTAATATCCTTTCCGCTTTGCCACCAATTCCGGAAATGATCAGAGTTGCCCGCCTCCATTACCCAGCGGAAACGGGGTCTATCCATAATTTCTTTGGTAAGCATAATCACAAGCATCGTTATCAAACTTATGAGTGTAAGAAGTAAAACTTTTTTCAGAAGATTTGGATTATCGCTTGCCTTAGAAAGTTTATAGCCAAGAAAAGCTGCCCCAAAGATTATGATTACTCCAATGGGATATGCAATCGCCCAATGAACGGGAAATGCATTTTCGTTCACTAAAAACAGCGTATTACAGAAATAGAAGAACGAGAGGACGAACAAAAGAATCGATAACGCAATAAGCAATCGCCGTTTTATTTTTCCGCATACTTGCCGTTTAGATAGGAATAGTATGCTCGCACCCAAAAAACTCCACCCAACAAAAGTAGGTATAACACCGATAAAGGCAAAGAGCACGCCAAAAAAGTTTTCCGCGGGCTGTTGCCCCCAATAGAGTGCCGTTGCGATTTCATAATCCCAAAAAGAACCGCAAACGGTAAGCCCGAGCAACACCAAAGCTACCACAGCGATTGCTATGTTTCTTTTTTTATACATAAACACCTCTAGCTTATTTTGTCATTTTCTATTATAGCGAAAAAAATTCTAATATCAACTAAATTAGCCATAAAATGATCTGCAAACAAAAATTTATGTCATACCTATTCCTTACGTCGTAAAAAAACAACCCAAGTTGCATTCAACTTGGGTTGTTTTTTTGGTGGACCTGCGCAGAGTTGAACTGCGGTCTTACAAGGTTCAAACGCGGACACTACACGCTTAGTCGGTGATTAATTCTCGCCTGCGGACAGTCCATCGACAACCTGCCTCGCGGGCATGCCCCCATGATTCATCGCCTTACGGTGGGAGTCAGCCGTAAAACAACGTTCCCTACTTCATAACGCCCTGCTCCTGCGCCGTAGGCAACGCAGGGAGGACGGAGCGTAAAAGCTTACGCCGCAAGCGCTAAGCGACGAGCGGAAGCCCGACGGGTAGCATTTCTTCTGCTTTTATTATCAGCATTTAAAAAGTTTCCGTTTTTACGGAGCCGTGCCTCCGGCGTGCGTCCAACGAAATCCGCTTGCAATCGAATCCGTAACAGGCCCGAAATGCAAAGGTGGAATCTTCACCCTTCGTCTTTATTATATTATACCCACGAAAGGGTTTTGTCAACCGGTTTTTATTGGAAATGCTTTAATTAAGAACTACGTCCTTCAGGCTCTCGTATTTTTTCATCGCCGCCGCCTTTATCTCATCAAAGCTGAGGCGGCGCTCGAAGGCTTCATCCACAAGCTTTTTCGCCGTGAAAATTACTTCCGTGCCGTATTTGAGGCTCTTAATTTCGGAGAGGAATTTTCCGCTTTGGCGGGTTCCTAAAAAATCGCCGCTGCCGCGTAGCTCGAGGTCCCTTTCCGCGAGCTTGAAGCCATCCGTCGTGCTCTTTAAAACGGTAAGCCGCTCCACAGCTGTTTCCGTTTCGCTGCCCACGAGCAAAAAGCAATAGCTCTTTTCACTGCCTCGCCCCACTCTGCCGCGTAACTGATGGAGCTGTGAAAGCCCAAAGCGCTCGGCGTTGTAGATTACCATAACAGTAGCGTCGGGCACGTCCACACCCACCTCGATCACGGTTGTGGAAACGAGCGCATCGTATTCCTTCGCTTTGAATGCAGACATGGTTGCCGCTTTTTGCTTCTCATTCATTTTTCCGTGCAGAAGGGCAAAGCGCACGTCGGGAAGATTCGTGCGAAGGCGATCGTACAGCTCGGTAACGGAAGCGATCTCCCCTTCGTCGTCTTCAATCTTTGGGCAAACGAAGTACGCCTGCCTGCCCCGCCTTACCTCGCCGCGGATCCAACCAAGCATATCCTCATATTTTCGCTCGGGAATAACAGAGGTTGCAACCTCTTGGCGCTCCTTTGGCTTATCGGGAATAACGGTGATATCGAGATCGCCGTAAAAGATTAAAGAAAGCGTTCTGGGAATGGGCGTTGCAGACATCACGAGCACATCCACCGTTTCTCCCTTCTCGCTCAAAGCGTTTCGTTGGGCCACGCCGAAGCGGTGCTGTTCGTCGCACACGCAAAAAGCGAGGTTGGCAAAGTGCACGTCTGTTTGCAGCACGGCGTGCGTACCGCAGAGGATATCGATCTCCCCTGCCGCCAGCGCTGCCTTGATATCACGCTTCTCCTTTGCCGTGGAAGCGCCTGCAAGATACCCCACGCGATACTCCGGGAACACCTTTTGTAGCAACGCATAGTTCTGCGCGGCGAGCACCTCGGTTGGCGAAAGGTAAACGGATTGAAATCCGCTTGCCGCCGCCATGAAAATTCCCGTGAGGGCAACTGCCGTTTTTCCACTTCCCACGTCGCCCTGCAAAAGGCGGTTCATGCGGATAGGACCGGTTAGATCATCGTAAATCGCACGCACCGCGCCCTGCTGGCCGGGGGTGAATGCAAACGGAAAGCGCTTTTGAAAATTGGCAACAGCGCGCTCAGTAACGGTGTACTTTCTAAGCCGCGCCTCTGCCTTATCGCCCTTAATAAGCTTGAATGCAGAAATTAGCGTGAAGTATTCCTCAAGCGCGATCCGCTCCGCCGCCCGCCGCATTTCTGCACCTGTGTTCGGGGCATGGATGGCACGAAACGCCTCTGCAAGCGAAGCAAGGCGGTATTTTTTTCTGAGCTCCTCCGGAATGACGGAAGAAAATTCCTCCACCGCAAGCGCACGCCTGATCGCATCGCGCACCACCCATTGCGCAAGCCCGCTCTTTAAGGGATAAACGGGCACAAGCCCCTTTAGCTTACTATTTCCATCTAATCGCTCGAAGGTGGGACTAATGAGTGAAATGCGATCGTAATAGTTCTGCACGCGCCCGTAAAAGAGATATTCACCCGGCTTTAAACGCTGCACAACGTATGGCATGTTGAACCAAACTGCAGTGAAACTCTCCATCCCCTGCTCAAGGAGCGCCCGCACGATCTTGAGCTTGCCCTTAGAACGCACCGGTTCCACGGAAACGAGCCTGCACGCAATCAGCGCCATATCGTTATGCATCACTTCACGCACCGAGACGCGGTTCGTCATATCAAGATAGGTGCGCGGGAAATAGCGAACAAGATCGTTCGTGGTGCGAATATTGAGTTTTTCAAAGTCCTTCGCGCGTTTCTCGCCGAGGCCCTTTAAAGAAATTAAATTCATAGTTTCTCCCCACCAATTACTTCGCCCTTGTAGCTTTGCTCTTTCGCTTTTCGGCGCCCGGGTTCTCAAACAATTTGCTCGGTGGAATAAAATTAAAAGCGGCCCATGCCGCTTTTAATTTTATTCCAGAGATACCAAATAGAAATACACGGGCTGACCACCGTTATGGAAATCTACGTCGCAATCGGGGAATGCTTCCTGCACCTTGCCTGCAAGGGCCTCGGCCTCCTCTTCCGTTACGCCCTCGCCGTAGTAGAGCGTAATAACCTCGTGCGAATCTTCCTTGAGTTTATCGAGCAAGGTGAGCACGGTATCATCAATGTTATCACTCTTTGCAAGGATCTTCTTGTCGTCAAGACCGATGATATCGCCTTCCTTGATCTTAAATCCGTTCACATTCGTTGTTCTAACGGCGTGGGTTACCTGCCCGGACTTCACGTTATCAAGCGCGTGAATCATGTTCGTCTTATTTTCCTCGGCGCTCGCATCGGGATCGAAGGAGAGTGCTGCAGCAAAACCCTGTGGAATATTCTTCGTGGGAATCACGTGAATGGTGCGGTTTTCCACGAGCGCCTTCGCCTGCTCGGCTGCAAGGATAATATTCTTGTTGTTGGGGAAGACGAAAACGTTATCCGCATTGATCTTTTTCACCGCGTTTGCAATATCGGAAGCGGAGGGGTTCATCGTCTGCCCGCCCTGGATCACACGATCCACGAACAGATCCTTAAAGATAACCGAAATGCCTTCACCGGCACAGATCGCAAGCATGCCTTGGTCCTTTTTCTCTGCAGCGATCTTCGCTTTGAGTACTCTGTTCTGCTCGAGCATGTTTTCGATCTTCGGGCGATCAAGCTCGCCAAGCTCCAAAGCATAGGTGAGCGCAACGCCGGGTGTGTTCGTGTGAACGTGAACCTTGATCAATTCAAGATCACCGATACAGATAACGGAATCACCCAACTTCATCAACTTTTCGCGAAGCTTATCAATATCCGCAAGCGTGGTGCTCTTTTTGAGATTGATAACGAAGAACTCGGTACAATATGCAAACTGAATATCACCGAGGTCCATACTGATGATATCGGAATTATCGCCAAAATCGGCTTCCGCATCATTTGCAGCGGCCTCCGTTGGAACTTCCGTAACCACTTCTTCGCCCATGAGCGCTGCCACGAAGCCGCGCATAATAGTCATAAGGCCCATGCCGCCTGAATCGACTACGCCCGCCTTCTTAAGTACGGGTAAGAGTTCGGGAGTTTTTGCAAGCGCCCTATCTCCTTCCTCAACGACGGCGGGAAGGAAGGTTTCAAAATCGCGGTGCTTGCCTGCATTCTTTACCGCAAACTCGCTCATCATGCGTACAACGGTAAGAATCGTGCCCTCTTTGGGAATAGAAACGGCATTGTACGCAACCTTAGTGCCCGCCTCCATCGCCTTAGCGAAGGTTCTTGTATCCACCTCGGATTTTGCGGTGCGAAGCACCGAGCAGATACCGCGGAAGATCTGCGAGAGAATAACGCCTGAGTTTCCCCGTGCACCTTTTAATGCACCCTTCGAGACGAGATCGCACACCTCAGCAAAATTCCCCGAAGCGGAAGAGGAAAGCTCCTTCACTGCGGATTGCATCGTGAGCGACATGTTCGTGCCGGTATCACCATCGGGCACCGGGAATACGTTCAACGCATCCACCTTCGCCCGATTATTTTCCAGCATCTTTGCGCCCGCAAGCACCATCTTGCGGAAGAGCGCGCAATTGATCGTTTTCTGCATGAATCTTTCTCCTGAATAATACGGCTAAAAAACCCGTGCCTTTAGCTCAGAGTTTTAAACCGATAACGTTGACATTCACGGTATCGACGATCATTCCCGTAAAATTCTCAACCTTATATTTAATTGCTTCTTTCAACGATTCGGCGACTGCCTCAATGGATACGCCGTACTTAATGATAACCGAAACATCAATAAAGATGCGGTTACCTGACGTGACAACCTTTACACCCTTGCCGCCCGCATCCTTTTTCAGGAGCTCGGCGACAGTATCGGTAAAACGGCGTGCGACGGTATCCACGATACCGTAGCTTTCCACCGCAGCCTGCGATGCGACTTTTGCGATCGCCAAATCGGATATTGAAATTTTACCGTATGCGTTAGACGTACTTACCGACATAGCCTTAACCTCTCTTCACATTTTACCCTATCCTGCCTTTTTTTGCAAGCGATATTCCAAAAAAAATCGGCGTCATATGAAAATTTTTGCAAAGTCACCCCTTTTTTAATTGATTTTTTTTCGATGAAATGGTATCATAGCATCTGTAATGCGAAGGGCTGCGGCTCTTACGGGAAAAAAACTGTCTTCATCGGAGGTGGAAATATGTCGAGAGTATGCAGTATTTGCGGAAAGGGCCAAACGTCGGGTAACAACGTCAGCCACTCCAACCGCAAGACGAAGAGAACGTTCAGCGCAAACGTGCAGAAGGTCTCCTATCTGAAGGATGGCAAAGCCGTCAGCGGATACGTGTGCACCCGTTGCATGAAGAGCGACAAAGTTGAAAGAGTTTAATCGAAAGCTTATGAAAGGAACCGCTTCAGGCGGTTCTTTTTTCGTGCAAAAATTCTATGCGCGCGCTTGAATAAGAAAGCGTACTTGAAAGCCGATTAAAGCATAGCCCGTGAATAAGCGAAATAGCGCATTTCAAATACTTTACACACACCGAAAAATTATGCTATAATTCAGGCAAGGAGAAATCATGTTAGAGCTTCGCCATCTCACAAAAATTTATAAAACCGCGGGCGGCGCAGAAACGCGCGCGATAGATGGAGTTTCCCTTTCCTTTGAAAGCACGGGGCTTGTGTTTTTGCTCGGAAAATCAGGCAGCGGCAAGAGCACCCTTTTGAACCTTGCAGGCGGGCTCGATGCGCCCACGGAGGGGGAAGTTTTGGTCATGGGTAGGTCCTCGAAGGTTTTTTCAGGCAGAGATTTTGATTCCTACCGCAATACCTACGTCGGCTTCGTGTTTCAGGAATACAACGTATTAAACGAGTTTAACGTGGAGGAGAATGTTGCCCTCGCCTTAGAGCTTCAAGGAAGGCCCCGAGATAGAAAACGGGTGCTTGAAATTCTTGAAGAGGTTGATCTCGCGCCATATGCAAAGCGCCGCCCCGGCACCCTTTCGGGCGGCCAAAAGCAGCGCGTTGCCATCGCCCGCGCTCTCGTGAAAGATCCGCAGATCATCATGGCGGATGAGCCCTCGGGCGCGCTCGATTCCGCCACCGGCAAGCAGGTTTTTGAAACGCTGAAAAAGCTTTCTCGGCGCCGCCTCGTGCTCGTCGTTTCACACGATAGAGAATTTGCCGAAATCTACGGCGATCGCATCATTGAGCTTAAAGATGGTAAAGTACTCTCCGATGTCACCAAAAAACGGCAAGCCGCAACGCTGGATAGAAACGCAATAAAACATGGCGATAACACCGTTACCCTCAAACACGGTACCCCCGTAAGCGATGCGACGATAGAGTTTATTCGAGAATTTCTCGAAAAGAGCACAGGCGAAATCCTCCTTTCTCGCGATGAGGGCGATATATTGCGATTCAAACGCGCAAGCCGCATCGACGAAACGGGTGCGCGTGAAACTTTTTTTGAAACGCCGCCGCCCGTACCCTACGAAGGCGAAAGCGTGCGTTTTATTCGCTCTCGTCTTCCTGCCGCAAGAGCTGTCAAAATCGGCGCTTCCTCTCTGCGCCTCAAACCTTTCCGGCTACTGCTCACCGTGCTCCTCTCCATCATCGCTTTCGTGATGTTTGGTCTATTCTCTACGATGATACTCTATAACGGTGAGCGCGTATTGGCACGTTCCTTCCTCGAGAGTGAATACGACTTTCTAACGCTAAATAAGGTATATGAAACACGGGTAAGCGGCTCTCGCAACAGCGCTGATTACGCCTACGATACCGCCGCCCGCTTCACTCCCGCGGAGATCGCTTCCTTCGGGGAAACCGCCTTTGGCGCCTACACGCTGGGCGGACTCACGCCCTCCAACCTCGATCTGCCGAGAAATTCCATTCTCTACCGCCCTACCTTCACGCGCGTTGCCGCGATTCCCAAAGAGCACCCTCTTACCACAGACATGGTAGGCGCATATCCTGCCTTACCCAATCAGATTGCAGTAAGCGAATACTTTTTGGAGTGCGCACAGAACGCCGTGTTTACGCGTGTTTCAGCCAATGGCGCGGCCTCCGGTGTAAAGGAGATCAACCGCGCAGAGGACCTCGTGGGCGAATACTTAAAGTGTGGTGATCTCGTATTTCAGATCAGCGGCGTATTCCGCGGCGGAGCGCTCTTTGAAAAATACCGCGCGCTTGAGGAAGACGATTCCGATTGGCTCATGCGGCTGATGCTTGAAATGCACCTCAGCGAAGGGACCCCCACGCTTACCCTCGTTTCAGAGCAATTTCTCGATCTCTTTGAAGGGTTGATCGGTGGATTAGAAGAGGATCACACGAAGGAAATATTCGATTACGCCGAAAATCCCTTCGATCTTGTTTTCACAGATAGCGGCGATGCCTTTACAAATAGCACGCTCAAGATCTTTCATTCAAACGAAATACCCTTCCCTGTAACCTATTTCGGGCAGGAAAAAACTGCACTTTCAGCAAATGAATTTATCGTGCCGAGTTACTATCTCAGCGTCTATTACGAAGCCCATCACGGTTCGTCGCCCGAGGAGCAGCAAGCCTACGAGGCGTTCGTAAAACAAATGCGTATTTGGGCGGAAGGTAGAATCTCTGTAACGAACGGCGCGGGAGCCACCGTCAACCGCGAGGCAACGGAAGCGGAGATAGCGGCGGCGGAGATCGCCGTAACAAGCTACGTTGCAACCCACCCAATGGCATGGCGCGTAAAACCGCATGGCGAAGCTGCACGTTCCGCAACAGTCGTCGGCGCCTATCGCAGTGTCCGAGGGCACCAAGCGGAAAGCGTACTTTGCTCGCAGGAATTTTACGAGCACGTGGGCGGTTACCCTGGGCCGCTACACGAAACGAACTACGTTCCGGAGGCAGATGCCTCCTATAGCTGGGCTTTCGTCCCCTTAGAAAAAACGGAAAAGGCATTCGGCGCGCTCTCCGCACGGCTGGGTGCATACGACGAAGCAGACGTTGCATACCTTCTCCATAACGTGCTCTACGAGAACGTGACGCTCGTCAATTCCATCGTAGAGGCTCTCTCTGCTCTCTTCCTCGGAGCAGGTATCGTGCTCGCGTTTTTCGCCTCTCTTTTACTCTTCAACTTTATCACGGTAAGCATCACCAGCAAAAAGAAAGAGATCGGTATTCTCCGTGCCTTGGGCGCAAGAGGAGCGGATGTATTTAAAATCTTTTTTGCCGAATCGGGCATCATTGTTGGCGCTTGCACCTTAATCTCTATCGTAGGAACGGCGGCGGCAACCGCCTTACTGAACGGTATTCTGCGCGCTGCCGCAGGGATAGACGTCACGCTATTCGTGTTTGGCCCTTTCTCCGCAATCGTTATGCTTTCCGTAGCAGTTGTTGTAGCTTTCCTTTCCACCTTCCTACCCGTCTACTTCACGGCGCGAAAAAAGCCCGTAGAGAGTATACGGGCATTGTAAGTTTATCATCATATTCATGGTGCAAAAACTATCCGCCAAGCCCTGCGCGCAAAACGCGCAGGGCGTTTTTATATGCAATCTTCTCTGTAATATATTCCCCGAACGTGCGAGAAAAATCGGCTAAAAGCTCGGGCATGGCAGCAGCGTTTTTCATGTAAGGATTTTCGGGGATCCCATCGAAATCGCTCCCGAGCGCAAGAACTTCTTCTCCGCCCACCTTGAGTACGTGCCGTGCGTGCGCGAGAAGTGCCGTACGTTGCCCTTCCAAAGAACGGTCTTCTCCGATAAAATCGGCGCAAAAATTGAGGCCGATCACACCGCCGCAATCGGCGACCGTGCGAATCTGCTCATCGGTAAGGTTGCGCGCCCTTGAGCAGAGCTTAGCGGCACACGAATGGCTGGCAACAAAGGGGATCTTTGCCGCTTTGCTCCACTTCGCAACGTCGAAAAAAAGCTTATCGCTTCCGTGCGAAACATCTACGATCATTCCCAGCTCCCCCATCCGCTGCACGACTTCCCGGCCAAACCGCGTGAGCCCTCGCTCGCCCTCGCGCTCGGCAATTGGAGCGACTTCTCCCTTCTTCCACTTGGAATATCGGCGTAAATTCGGGTAGCCAAGCTCATTGGGATAATTCCACGTAAGCGTTGCCATGCGCACGCCACAATGATAAAGAATCTCTATCTTTGCAAGGTCGCCCTCGAACATGCCCCCATCCTCGAGGGTAAGCATGGCGTTGATCTCACCCTTTTTAATATCGGAAGCCTTGCATACGGGGTGATATCCCTCTTCGGCGCACATCGCATCAAACCTTTCGGCAAAGCGAAGCGCTCGCTCAAATTTATGGGGACCCTCGAGAAAAATGGCAAAGCACTGCAGAAGGCACCCCCCTTTCTCAAGCAACCCCCTTGAAACTTGAAGGACGCCCTCCGTTTTCGTGAGGGCGTCCGTATGCAGATCAATATATTTCATCCTTTGTAGAAGATTCTCATGATGAGCCGCAAAAGTTTCGGCGGCCGAACGCAGATGATCATCTCTCCTCCTTCACTTCTTTCCCTCGATTGCACGAATGCGCCCGGCTCTTTTGCGCGTTTTACACGATCCTCTCATTTACAACTACAAGAACCGTTCCTTCCGAATAAAAAACCGCACCTTCTTCGCTTGCGATCACGTTAGAAATTCCGCGCGTGGAGCCATAGCGTAGCCATAAATCCTCCATCGGATATTGAAAGCCGCTACTATGCAGTATATGCGCGTCACCGCCAAAAGGGATAATTGAAACGGTTTTCCCCTTTGCACAGCTCAGCGTGCGTAAGTGTTCGGAAATAGAAAGTTGCGCGCGTTCGGTAAACATAACCGCCTCAGCACCGTACTTGTGCGCCTTATAAAGCAGGTGAAGATTGCCCAAAAAGTGATCCTCACGCAATCCGCCACCGCCATAAATTGCAATGAATGAGGCACCCATGTCCAAGGCATGCTCTAATGCAAGCTCACCGTCCGTCGCATTCTTCTCTACGGGAAAGCGGTTCACGGCAACACCCTCGGGAAACGCAGAGAGGGAATCGAAATCACCAAGCAGCTCATCAATATGCACTTTGTACTTTGCCCATTCGTAGGCACCGTCGCAACAGATAACGTAATCACCTTCTATCATTCCGCCACAGTACGGCTCGCCGTTCAAAAGAATTGCCGCTTTCATCCTCTGAGCCTTGCAATCGTTTCCGCCATATTGGAAGAGTTGAAAACGGCGCTGCCCGCAACGATCACGTTTGCACCTGCCGAGATCACGCCCTTTACGTTTTCAACGTTAATGCCGCCATCAACCTCGATATCAAGCTCCGGACGCCCGATCTTTACGCAATAATCACGCAATTTCTCGATCTTTTTCAGGCTCTCGGGAATGAATTTCTGCCCACCCCAGCCCGGGTGAACGCTCATCACGAGAAGCATATCCGAAAGCTCGCACGCAGGGAAGATCGCTTCGATATCTGTTTCCGGATTTACGACTGCACCGGCTTTCACGCCCAGCGCGTGAATCTTTTCGATGAGATTTGTCGTTTTTTCTCCGCACGCTTCAACGTGCACGGTGATATAATCCGCACCCGCCTTCACGAAGTCTTCCACATGCGTTTCGGGATGCAGCACCATGAGGTGACAATCGAGCGGAAGGCGCGTATGCGGGCGAAATGCCTGCACCGCCTGCGCACCGAAGGTGATGGGCGGAACAAAATTACCGTCCATTACGTCGCAGTGAACGAGATCTGCCCCGTTTTCCTCCAAGAGCTTCACCGTTTCACCCAATTTTGCAAAGTCGCTCGCCAAAATGCTCGGTGCGATTTTAATCTTCATTTTATTCTCCTTATACCTTTTCCTTAAAAAACTATTCGTTTCCGTTCTCTAAGTATGCCGCCCTCAGCTGCCCGCACGCACCGCCGATATCGGCACCCATGCTGCGGCGAAGGGTTGCGGAAATTCCATTTTTTTCTAAAATTTCCAAAAACTTTCGTGCTGTTCGCTCATCCGTACCCTTGAGATTTCTCTCCTTCACGGCGTTGAGGCGAATAAGGTTCACGTGGCAAGGCCTTCCCTTGAGGAGAGCACAGAGCGCAAGGGCATGCGCTTCATCCGCATTTTCTCCCTCGATGAGGCTATATTCGAAGATGTAGCGCCGCCCCGTCTTTTCAAAGTACTCGCTACATGCGGCAAGAATTTCTGCAATAGAATACTTGTTTGCGATCGGCATTGTGCGCCGTCGCTGCTCATCCGTTATCGCATGCAACGAGATGGTGAGGTTGAGCGGAATTCCTTCCTCAGCAAATCTTCTCATTTCGGGCACTAGGCCGCAGGTGGAAAGGCTCACGTTTCTGGCGCTGATATGAATACCTCCCTCGGCGGTAAGATTGCGCAAAAATTTCACAACATTCTCATAATTATCGAAGGGCTCACCGCTTCCCATGAGAACGACGTTTGTAACAGCACGCTCCCTCAAAGTTCCGCCCTCGAGGCGGTTGACGGCAAGGATCTCACAGAGGATCTCACCTGCCGTTAGGTCTCTGAGCCTTCCGCCCAAAGTAGAAGCGCAAAATTTGCAGCCCATGCGGCAGCCCACCTGCGTGGAAACGCACTGTGTGTTGCCATACTTATATTTCATGAGCACGCCTTCTATAAGGTTGCCATCTGCAAGTTCAAAGAGAAATTTTTTCGTTCCGTCTTGCGAAGTGAAGATTTCACGGATCTTTACCGGTTCGTCTTCATACATATCCAGCAGTTTTGCACGCAGCGGTGCAGACACGGGTAGCTCGGAGATCTTCTTCCCCTGCATAAGCCCCTCAAAGATCTGCTTTGCACGAAAGGCCTTCTCGCCGCAAGCATTCACCAGCGCGGCAAGCTCTTCGTATGATAAATCCTGCAAGATCTTCTTCATAGCTTCCTCAATTTACTTATGTAAAACCCGGCGCCAAAGGCAGTATCGGGCAAAAATTGAAGCCCGAAATCCGTCTTTTCGTGCGCAAGCAAACATTCCGCCCTCTCGATCTGAAAGTTGGAATGCGATTTCAAAAATGCTTCAACGGTGCCGTCGTTCTCCTCAGGGAGAATGGAACACGTAGAATAATAAAGGCATCCGCCCGGCCTAACGTAGCGAGCGCAGTTGGTGAGAATTTCCAGTTGCAACGCCGTAAGTGCAGACATGCCCTCCTCCGTTTTTCTCAAAGGAAGATCCGGATTCTCCGCCACGGTGCCAAAGCCAGAGCAGGGCGCATCCACGAGCACGCCATCAAAAGCACCCTCAAATTCCGCTCGGAATAGAGCTGAATCGGCACAAACCGCCGCCACGTTTTCCGCGCCCATCCGCGCTTTATAGCTTTCAATAAGGTTCACGCGGTGCGGGTGGATTTCGCACGCCGTAACGAAGCCGCATTTTTTTGCAAGCAGCACGCTCTTGCCGCCGGGCGCAGCGCACGCATCGAGTAAGCGCTCACACGGCTCTATCACGGAGCAGATCGCAACGCTTCCCACCGATTGAAAGGTGTAATCTCCGCGCGAAAAGCCTTCGTCGCGTGTGAATTTTTTGTATATTTTTACGTCCTGAAAGGGCGTATCTTCATGCGGGAGATCTTCGTATTTCTCCGCGTTCCGCTCGAAACGTACGCTAACGCCACGGCTTTTTGCAAGAAGAATTGCTTCTGCGCGCGATCCGTACGCTGCCACGATCTTTTGGGCGGCAAACTGCGGAAAATTACTGCGCACACAAAGCCCTTCTATCCCTTCCGGAATTTTTACGGCCACGTTATCAAAGGCGCGCAGCGCGGCGTTGATGAAGCCCGCAGCGCCTCCTTTCCCGATCGATCGTGCAAGCTCCACCGCTTCAGAAACGGCAACGGGGCGAGGCATGTCCGCAAACAGCACGCTGTATAGCGCAATTTTCATTATGAGGCGCACGGCGGCCTTAGGAGATTTTTGCGCAACGGATCTCACACAGAGATTCAAATATCCGTCGTTTTCCAAAACGCCGTAGCATATTTTCACCGTTCTGCCGTGCTCGCCCGAGGCAAGCTCCGAAAGGGCAATTTTGAGGTGCGCCCCCTCCGAATAAACGCGCGTAAGCACGCGATACGGCTCAAGAAAGACGTTCAAATTTCATCCCCTTTTGCACTTTTCTGCCGCTCAAAAAGGCGGTATCGGGCATGCGTTTTCCACCTGCCGGTTGTAACTCTGAAATGCGTACGGCGCCCTCGCCGCACTTTACGATAAAGCCCGTTTTCACGCAATCAGAGAGCACGGTGCCCGCAGGAGCCTCCTCCTCGCAAGCTACTTCCTCCGCTTGATAAAAATTGAGCGGAAGCCCGTTAATTACTGCAAACGAGCCGGGCGCAGGCGAAAGTCCGCGAATGAGGCAAGAGATTTCTCGTGCAGACATCGCAAAGTCTACTTCAGTGCGCTGAACCTTTTTGCAAACCTGCCCCTCGCCCTGCTTGATCAGCGCAAAGTTACCGCTTTCGATGCGCGCAAGCGCCTCGGCAATCATCTCCGCGCCGAGTGCAGAGAGCTTCTCGGATAGGCTACCTGCCGTATCCATGTCTGAGATCGCGATCGATTTCGCGCACAAAATATCTCCCGTATCCAGGCCGATATCCGTCTTCATGATAGTTATCCCCGTTTCCCGTTCACCCTCGATAACGGCGCGCGGAATGGGCGCAGCACCGCGGTAAGCGGGAAGCAATGAGGCGTGGATATTCCACACGCCCATGGGGAACAGATCGAGTACTTCCTGCGAAAGGATCTGCCCGTATGCACAAGTTACCATGAGATCGGCACCAACCGCTTTGAGCGCGGAGTAATCCGCACGTAGCTTTTCAGGCTGAAGAACGGGGATGGAAAGCGCCTCCGCCGCAACCTTCACGGATGATGGCGTTAAGATGCGCTTTCTGCCCTGCGGCCTATCGGGCTGCGTTAACACGGCGGCAACTTCATATCCTGCGCCGCAAATTTTTTGCAAGGCCGGCACTGCAAATTCGGGAGTTCCCGCAAATACGATCCGCATTACGCATCCTCATCGCGGATGTTTTCCGCCTTATCAGTATAGAGCACCCCATCGAGATGATCAAGTTCGTGGCAAATTGCACGGGCAAAGAAATCACGTGCAACGAGGGAGTATTTATCTCCGTTCCGATCCTGGAAGATGATCTTCACCTTGGAAGGGCGCAAAACGGAGCCCGATTTTCCGCGAACGGAAAGGCAGCCCTCACTGCCGTATTGCTCCCCCTTCTGCCACACGAAAATGGGGTTGATAAATTCAAAGTAACCCTCCTCAACGTCCACTACAACAACGCGGAGCGAAACGCCAATCTGCGGTGCGGCAAGGCCTGCACCAACTGCGTCTTTCAGCGTCTCCTTCATATCTTCAAGAAGCACGGAAAGCGATTCATCAAAACGGGTTACCGGATCACATTTTTTGCGGAGAACGGGATCTCCTACTTGAACGATTTCTCTTATCATAAAATCTCCTAACTTAAATTCGAAGGATTTTCCTCCACGTAAATCAGCACGTTTTTATGGTGTTCCTCCGCACAGATATCGTAAATTTTCTTCAAAACCTTACCATCGGTGAGGCGCATTAAAACCTGGTAACGGAATTTATTCTGAATGCGCTTGATGGGTGAGTGCATGCGGTTGAAGAAGAGGAACTCTTCGGAATGCGCGGCATATACACGTTGCAGTTTTTCATATACCGCTTTAAGCGCCTCGAGCGTCTCTTTTTCATCCTCCCCCGTTACCATCACGCGAATAATCTTGGCAAAGGGCGGAAACATCGTTGCCGCACGCATAGAAATTTCGTGTGCATAGAAGCCCTCGTAATCGTAATGCGCCGCAAAGCGAAGGATATAGTTCTCCGGGTCGTACGTTTGCAGCACGACTTCGCCCGGCTCCTGCGCCCTGCCGCTTCTGCCTGCAACCTGGGTTACAAGCTGAAAGGTACGCTCGCCGCTTCGGTAATCGGCAAAATGCAAACTCATATCCGCATCGAGAATGCCCACGAGCGTGACCTGCGGAAAATCGTGCCCCTTTGCTACCATCTGGGTGCCAACGAGGATATCCGCCTCACGGGAGGAAAACTGCTTAAGGATGCGATAATGCCCCTCCTTTCCGCTCGTTGTATCCACGTCCATGCGCAGAATGCGCGCACGGGGATATAATTTTTTGAGATCACTCACCACGCGCTGTGTGCCCGTTCCCATGTAGCCGAGGTGCTTGCCGCCGCACGCAGGGCAGGCGGGCGGCATGCGATAGCGCGCACCGCAGTAGTGGCACTTGAAGCAATCCTCATCGCTGTGATAGGTAAGCGAGATATCGCAATTCTCACACTTTGCCGTATAGCCGCAATCGCGGCAAATAACCATCTGCGAAAAGCCACGCCGATTGAGAAAAAGAATCGCCTGATTGCCCTTTTCAAGGCATTCGGAAAGCTTCTCGCGAAGCGTTAAAGAAAACGCAGAAACATTACCGCGACGCACCTCTCGGCGCATATCAACGATACGTACCTCGGGCATGGGGCGTGCGTTGATTCTCTCGGATAACTTAATAAGCTCAAATTCTCCGCCAGTTGCACGGCGATATGTCTCAATCGAGGGCGTGGCGCTGCCCAGCACCAATTTGCAGCCGTTGTGGCGCGCGCGGAGCAGTGCGATATCGAACGTGGTGTAACGCGGCGAGTTTTCGGAAATGTAGCTTCCATCGTGTTCCTCATCAATAACGATGATGCCAATATTCTCTATGGGGGCGAATACCGCGGAACGCGCACCGATGGCGATGCGTGCGCTTCCCTCGCGCAGACGCATCCATTCATCGAAACGTTCCCCTGCCGAAAGCCCGCTGTGCAAAATGGCTGCAAAGCTTCCGAATCGGGCGCGAAGCTGCATGAGCATTTGCGGTGTTAAAGAGATCTCCGGAACGAGGAAGATCGCCGTCTTTCCGGCTTTCAAAGTATCGGCAATCAGGGAAAGATAAATCTCCGTTTTGCCGCTTCCCGTTACGCCGTGCAGAAGGGAAACGGTTTTTTCAGTAGTTTTTATCCTTTCAAAGGCGCTTTGTTGCAGGGGGGTGAGTTTGCGCTCAACTTTTTCCCCCTCTTCTCCGCGGTAAGGATCGCGAAGCACGCGCCGCTTTTGCATGAGAATAATTCCTTTCTCTTGGAGCGTTTTGAGCGCCGCACCAAACCGTTCGCGCAGGTGTGCAGAATCAGCCTCACCTACCTCTTTGAGGTATGCAACAAGGGCATGCTGTGCCTTAGCACGCTCTGCAAGCGTAAACGGCTCTTTTGTTAAAGTACAAATATTGCGGTAGCGCTTCGCCACTTTGCCCGTGCGCATTTCGGCGGGGAGGAAGAGGCGGAGCGTGAGCGCCATGGGCACGCGATAGCGCGCCGTGATAGTTTCCGCCAGCCGCAAAGTTTCCGCCGTGAGAGCGGGGAAATCTTCGTCAGTGCGCAGAACCTCGCGCAGCTTATCGGGGGGGACTTCGGTATTTTCTTTCACCCGCATAACAAAGCCCGTCACCACGCTCCTTCCAAAGGGCACGGTAACGCGCATTCCGGGTACGATCTCCTCCCCGCAGGCATAATCGAAAATTTTATCAACGTCGCTATGCGCGATGTCTACGATAACTTCCGCAAACATGTTCCCTATTTACACACGATCTACGTCGCTCCAAAATAGGTGCGCCGCAGGTGATATAGGCCAAACTGCCTATTTTGAAAAAAACGCCCCGATGGGGCGCAGTTTTCAATCCTTCACGCTCTTGAATTTGCCGTTCATAACCTCATTGCAGGCAACGACAATTTCCTTCTGCTTTCCCGGAAGCTCCGTTGCGCCCGTGGATTGCATCTGTTCAATGATCTGCCGCGTACGCTTAGAGATGAGCACGCACAGCTCATAGCGCGAAACGGGTTCCTGTTCGCTACCCAACTTTCTCACCAATGCATCTACCGAAGGTTCGTTAATCATGTATTCACCTCTTTCTTGTTTTTTTCACGTTCTATAATTTCGCGGAGCGCCCGCTTAGCTTCTTCCAAGTCATCGTTGACGACGATGTAATCGTATTGTCTTCCCGTAGAAAGCTCCATCTCCACGCGTGCTCTGCGCGATTTCAACTGCTCCGCACTCTCCGCACCGCGATGGGCAAGCCGTTTTTCAAGCGACTCCATATCGGGCGGAGCGATCATGATCAGCACAACGGGCACGCCCGCCTCTCCCTTTTCACGCTCTCCATCGCGGACGTGGATGCCTCCAACAACGTCTATCTCCAAAATTACCGAGCGCTCGTTCAGCGCACTCACAACCCAAGAACGGGGGGTGCCGTAGTAATTTCCGAAGTGCTCATCGTACTCTAAAAAATCGCCCGATTCCCTTCTTTTATCAAACTCCTCTCTTGTAAGAAAGAAATATTCCACACCGTGCCGCTCACCTGCGCGCGGAGCACGCGTTGTGCAGGAAATAGAAAGCGCAAGTGTGGGGTCCTCTTCAAGAAGCGCCTTTACGAGCGTCCCCTTCCCCACGCCGGAAGGGCCGGATATCACGAACAAGCTATTTTGCATAATCACTCCAAATTCTGAATCTGCTCGCGCACCTTCTCGATCTCATTCTTCATCTCGAGGCCGAACGTGGTGATCTCAGCATCGTTCGATTTACTGCAGATCGTATTACATTCGCGGTTGAATTCCTGCACGAGGAAATCAAGCTTTCTGCCCACTTGCTCGCTTGCAGAAATCGCCCTGAACTCCACGATGTGGGAAGCAAGGCGCGTAAGCTCTTCATCGATATTGCACTTATCCGCAAAAACTGCCGCTTCTGTTAAAATGCGCGTTTCTTCCACCTTGCCCGAAAGATACTCCGCGATGCGCTGTGAAAGCCTTTCGCGGTACTCCTCTGCAACCATGGGTGCCCTTTTTGCGATTTTCTCGCGGAGCTCGGCAATTTTATCCATTCGGGAAAGAAGATCCGCTTTCAAGCGCTCACCCTCTGCAAGACGCATTGCCTTATGGTTTTCAAGCGCAACGGCGAGCGCCGCTTTGAATGCTTCCACGAGCGCTTCATCATCCCCTGCCGCATCCTCTTGCTTCACAACATCCTGCTGGCGCAGAAGGTAGGCGATCGTTACGTCGTTTTCAAGCTCGGAAAATGCGCCTTTCAGCTCGTTTGCAGCCGCCACGTAGGCACGCGCAAGATTGATATCCACGGTGAATGTGCGCTCTTTTTCGCGCTTATCGGAATAGGAAACGAACACATCCACGTGTCCGCGGGAAATGCTTCCCCGCACCATACTGCGCGTGAGATCCTCACACGAAAGAAAGATGCGCGGGCTTTTTATGGCAAGATCGAGATAGCGGTTGTTCACCGATTTCACCTCTACGGTGAGTTCCAAGCCGCCTTCACAATACACGCCCTTCCCGTATCCCGTCATGCTGTACATAAAACTTTACCTCTTCCGTTTGCCCATTCCGTGAGAAAAACCCTACCGATTAAATGGCGCTGAAAATTTTTCCAATACATTATACCACGCGGGCGCGCGAATGGCAAGTGATTTCGAAAAATTTTTCACTCGCTCGATGAAGCGAACAATTTAAAAACACCCTCGTCTAAAAAGACGAGGGTGCGAAATTGGGTTTGCTTCTACAAATTAGGCCTGCTTCTGTAGCGTTGCAAAAAATTCTTCCTCGCCAATAACGCGAATTCCCAGCTTTTTCGCCTTTTCCAGCTTACTTCCCGCCTTCTCTCCGGCAATCACGAGCGTCGTTTTGCCCGTTACGGAACTTGCGCATACGCCCCCCAGCGCTTCGATTTTTTTCTGCGCCTCCGGGCGCGACATCGTAGAAAGCGTGCCCGTGAGCACCACCGTTTGGCCTGCAAACGCGCCCGATGCATTTTTTTCCTTTACGTACGGCGCAACGCCCAAGGCAAATAGGCGCCGAAGCTCCCCTCTGTTTTCCGCATCTGTAAAATACTCGAGCACCGATCTTGCCGTAACTTCCCCAATATTCTCAATGGCGATCAACTCTTCATAAGTGAGCGCCTCGAGCGCTTCAACGCTACCGAAATCCGCAAGATCGCGCGCGGCCACACGCCCGATCCCTTCGATACCGAGGGCATAAATAAACCGATCGAGTGCAATCTTTTTACTGTTTTCCAGAGCAGAAATAAGGTTTGCGATCTTCTTTTCGCCAAAGCCCTCCCAAGGCTTACCGGCCTCATCGCAAAAACTCCCTTTCGTGAGGGTATAGAGATCGGAAAAGCGTTTCACACCCAGCCGTTCATAAAGAAGTGAAAGGGTTGCCTCAGACATGCCCTCCACGTCCATTGCGTTCTTACTGCAGAAATGGGTGAGCTTTTGCACGATACGCGGCGGGCAATCTTCATTCAAGCAGAAAAGATTTGCGCCCACTTCCTTTACTCCACTTCCGCAATAGGGGCAGGTGCTCGGCTTTTCCACGGGAACGCTACCTTCTACGTGCGAGACGGCGTGAATGATCTCCGGAATAACTTCGTTGGAGCGGCGAATGCGCACCATAGAGCCCACCTTCACATCCTTACGGGTGAGATCGCCGTAGTTATTGAGCGTGGCACGGCGCACCGTTGCCCCGGCAAGGTCCACCGGTGCAACCTCTGCAAGCGGCGTAAGTTTGCCCGTTCTGCCCACCTGCCAGAACACGCGCTGTACCGTTGTTTCCGCCTCTTCGGCTTCAAATTTATAGGCGATCGCCCAGCGCGGGAACTTATCCGTGGCACCCATGTCTGAACGGATGCCCTCTTCGTTTACTTTTATTACAGCGCCATCCGTGAGTACGTCAAGCGCCCTCCTTTCCATTTCGATCTCATCGATTGCGGCAAAAACCTCGCTCGGCGAACCGCAGTGTTTAAGATACGGAAACACCTTGAACCCCTCGCGCTGAAGGAACTCAAACGCTTCCATCTGCGTAGAAACGGGGTTTTCGCTCATATAGTTAATATCGTAAAAGAGTATTTCGGGCGCTCGCGTTTTCGTGATCTTGGGATCGAGATTACGAATCGCTCCGGCGGCGGCGTTGCGTGCGTTCTTGAGCGTTTCTTCGGGATGCGCCGCATTGTAGCGCTCAAGCGCCGAAAGGCGAATGATCGCCTCTCCGCGCACTTCAAGGGTACCCATGTACGAGATACGCAAGGGAAAACTTGGAACCGTGAGTACCTGCGCCGTAACATCCTCCCCTTCCGTGCCGTTGCCGCGCGTGGTGGCGCGCACGAATTCGCCGCCCTCGTAAGTGAGGCAAACGGTGAGCCCATCATACTTATATTCAACGGTATAAGTTGCTTCCCCAGCTTTTGCAACGCGCGTGAAAAACGCGGAAAGCTCATCGGCGGAAACCGCCTTATCCAAGCTAAAGAGGCGGGCAATATGCGTATGCCGTGCGAAGCCCTTCACCGGCTCTCCGCCCACCCTTCTCGTGGGGGAATCGAAAAGAACGGTTCCCGTTTCTCGCTCAAGCTCCCTGAGTTCATCGTAAAGCCGATCGTATTCTCGATCGGGCACGCTGGGATTATCAAGCACGTAATATTCATGCGCCCACTTATTTAGGATGTCGACCAATTCTCGCATTCTCATAAGCTTTCACCAATCACGCTCAATCAAGTATCTCAAGCGGCGCCAAAGCCGCCGCCAAATCTTTGTTCCCCACCGTTTGGAAGTGCACGGTTATAATCAGGTTTTTCCCTTCGCCGCGCACGGCGATCACACTGCCCTCTCCAAAGCGAATATGCCGCACACGCACGCCCACACGATACCCCGAGGTATCCTTGCGCGCCTTTTCTGCGGTTCCGGTTTCAGACATGCCTACCCCACCGAACCTCACAGGCGGCTTTGAACTTCCGCCAAACGAAGCGTACGATTCGCTCCCGTGCACATCACTACCCGTACGCCGCACGGCGGCGTATTCCGAGCGACCGCGCTCGTAGCCGTAGCCGGGCGAACCGAACCTCCTGCCACTATAATCGTCGCGCCCCGTATAATCTCCCGTATACGTTCTAAAAACAGGTCTCTGTTCGGGAATAGCAAGCTCTTTTTTAAGTTCTTCCACGAACTGCGATCGCATGGAAGGCTCACGCCTTCCGTAAAGGTAGCGGCTCTTGGAACGAGTGAGCCAAAGCCGTTCCCTCGCCCGCGTAATGGCTACGTACATGAGCCGCCGCTCTTCCTCTATGCCATCTCTTTCTTCCAATGCGCGCGCGGTAGGCATAACGTTTTCTTCAAGCCCGATGAGAAAGACGCAACGGAATTCCAGCCCTTTCACGGCGTGAATCGTGGCGATCGTAACGTATTCGCTTTCATCCATTTCATCGGTATCCGAATAGAGGGTGATCTGCTGGAGGTAATCGGAAAGCTCTGCCTCCTCGTTCATGCGCACGAATTCATCCACCGAATTTTGAAATTCATCGAGGTTGGCGCGCTTCGTAACGCTCTCATCGGAATTATCGGCATACTGCTCGTAGATGCCGGCGCTTTCCAAAATGTGTTTTACAAGCTCGTTTACGGGCATGAGCTGTGCGCGCACAACGAGATCTTTAATATAACTGCCAAAGGCGCGAAGTTTTTCCTTTGCGGCAGCGCCAAGGGGCAGCATGTCCGCAGCGAGCACCGCGTCGTACACCGTGAGGTCGTTTTTATCAGCGTAATCGAGAAGCGTTTGCACCGTTTTATCGCCGATGCCGCGGCGCGGCACGTTAATGATGCGAAGAAGTGCTTCGCTATCGAAAGGGTTGGAAATGAGCCGCAGATAGGCGAGAATATCTTTAATTTCCTTGCGCTCGAAGAACTTGAATCCGCCGAACACTTTGTAGGAAATACCGTACTTAGTGAACTCTTGCTCGTAGGCGCGCGTTAAAGCGTTGATGCGCATGAGCACGGCAAAATCGGAGAGCTTATACCCCTGCCTGCACAGCTCGGAAATGAGACGGGCACAGTATAGCGCCTCGCCAAGCTCCTCATCCGCCTCGTAATACACGGGGCGGTCGCCCGTGGGCGCCTCCGTCCAGAGCTTCTTGCCCTTGCGCATGCGGTTATGCGCGATAGAAGCGTTCGCAAGCGCCAAAATGGCACCCGTGGAACGGTAATTGCGTTGTAGCTTATAGATCTTCGCTTTGGGATACACTCGCTCGAAGTGTAGGATATTTTCAATCTGCGCTCCACGCCAACCGTAGATGGATTGATCGTCGTCTCCCACGACGAAGAGATTCCCGTGAACGGAAGCGAGCAGTTTTACGATATCGAACTGAACGGCGTTGGTATCCTGAAACTCATCGACGTGGATATACTGAAAGCGCCCGGCAAGGTATTCGCGCGCCTCCTCATCCTCCAGAAGCAGTGCGCGCGCCTCCGTGAGAAGATCATCGAAATCGAGGGCGTTATATGCCTTAAGGTGCGCCGTGTATTTTCGGTATACCTTCATCGCACAATCGATCCCACGCTCGTAGGAATGCTTCTCGGCATATTCCTCGGCGTCCAGCCCAAGCATCTTTGCGTTGGAAATGTGGAACTTTACCGATTTTAAGAGCGATTCCTCATCATAGCCCAGCTCTTTGAACGCCTGCTTGATGATAGCAGAACGTTCCTGCTCCGAATAAATGGAAAAGTTCTCCTGAATTCCCCTGCGCTCGGGGAACATGCGAAGAATTTTCACGCACATGGAATGAATGGTGCAAACCCACATGCGGCGCACGTCGCACACGCGCTCGAGGCGCGCTTTCATCTCTGCCGCCGCCTTGTTGGTGAAGGTGATGGCAAGAATGCTCTCGGGCATAACGTCCTTTTCCGAGACGAGGTATTCAATTCGGGAGGTGAGAACACGCGTTTTTCCGCTTCCGGCGCCCGCGAGAACGAGCACCGCGCCCTCAGTATCGAGGACGGGCGCAAGCTGTTCTTCGTTGAGAAATTTCAGGGAGTCCATACCCCTATATTATAACATAAATCGATTCATTTGGCAAGGGAAAATGCAAAACCCGTGTTGTTGAGGCGTAGTCAAAAGCCTTCCGTATGATGCGCACGGCGGCGAGGGATTTATCCTCTTCCCCTAATCTCAAATTCATATTCGCGCTTAAAGCGCTCCAAGGCGCGCAGATACCGTTCGGAAAGATCCAAATTGTAGCGCTGTTTTTCAGAATAGGAGAGTGTGGCGTAGTACTTTTTATCGGTAAGCCGGCCGATCGCATCGGAAACCTCCCCCTCCTCTAAAAGAAGCTTCTTCACTTTCAAATAGAAATCATCGGGAGTTTCTCCCTTGATCTCGGCGCCCACCTTATCGCGGAAGTAGAGCTCAAGTTTGCTCTCGTTGATGCCCTGTTCTTTGGCATGGGTGCGCTCGCTTTCGAGCCGCTTTTCACACTCCTGCCAAAAGCCACGCTTCATTCTGCTCTTCGCCTCTTTTGCAAGTGCCTTTAATGACCGTTCCATTTTCGCCTCCGATAGCTTGTTTTCGACTTTTTTTGCAAGAAAAAATCCGTAACTCTCGTTACGGATTTTCCTTAGTTTCTAGATCTTTTTCTTGCCGCTTCAGACTTCTTTCTCTTCTTCACAGAGGGCTTCTCGTAGAACTCCTTCTTGCGGAGGTCACCGATGATGCCGTCGCGCGAGCACTTTCTCTTAAACCGACGCAATGCGGATTCAAGATTCTCGTTATCGCCAACCTTGATCGTGGACATATTTCAACCCTCCTTCGCCGAAGCACTTATTTACCCGTTTATTATAGCAAAAGCGGAAAAGCTTGTCAAACGCTTTCGCGCGCTTTTCGAGGAAAATTTTTCCGCTTTTATACTACCTGCTGAAAAGGACGGTTGCGCTATGCCGAGGCAAACAATCCCGTTTTTTACCCTTTCACGCTTTCCAAAAGCGCAGCTACGTCCTTTTTCACTTCTTCCAAAACTGCATTCGCTTCCGCTTCGTTTGCCGCCTTCACGGAATAATAGATCTTGAGCTTGGGTTCGGTGCCCGAAGGGCGCACACAGATGAATCCGCCGCCCACAAGCTCGTAGTAAACGCAGTTGCACTTGGGAATATCAAGCCTTTCTTCCATGCCCGAAGCTACGGCCCTTCTCACGGAAGCAGAATAATCGCGCACAGCCTCAATGGCAAAGGGCCCGAATTTTTTCACAACGGCACTCTTCAACCCATCTACAACGGCGTTCATCTCCTTCATAGCGTTGAGCCCGGAATATTGAATAGAGATGTTCTTATCGAGCACGAAACCGTATTTTTTATAGATCTCCTGCAATCTGCCCCAAACCGATTTGCCGATGTAGGTGTAGTAACAAACCATTTCAGCGCACAGCATAGACGCAACAACTGCATCCTTATCGCGGGCATGGGTACCACGAAGATAGCCGCAGCTCTCCTCAAACCCGAAGACGTACGTATGCGCGCCATCCGCTTCCCAGAGCTTGATCTTCTCACCGATGAACTTGAAACCAACGGGTGTTTCAAAAAGGCTTACGCCGAACTCCTCGCAAATGAGCTTTGCCATACCCGTTGTAACGAACGATTTGACGACAGCGGCGTTCAAGGCAAGCGCATTTTCTTCCTTGAGGCGCGTGAGCACATAGTCAAGAAGGAGAATGCCAACTTGATTGCCCGAAAGCGCCAAGAAGTTCCCCGCTTCATCCTTCACGGCAACGCCCAAACGATCGGAATCGGGATCGGTTCCGAAAACGACGTCTGCATCGATCTCGTTCGCAAGCGCGATGCCCATTGCAAGCGTCTCTTTGAATTCGGGATTGGGCACGGCTACCGTGGAGAACGAGGGGTCTTCCGCCGTCTGCTCTTCCACAACCGTAACGTTAATGCCGAGTTTTTTAAGGATCGTTGTAACGGGAATATAACCGGAGCCATGCACAGGCGTGTAAACGAGTTTCAGATCCTTGCCGCACTTTTCAACCGCTTCTTTCGAGAGGGTGAGCGCTGCAAGCTCTTCGATGTAATCTTCATCGAGCTGCGCAGGCACGGGCACCACAAGCGAGCTATCTTCCTCTCCTGTAACGGAGAGATAATCTGTGATCTGATTGATGAATCCAACGACGACCTCCGTCGCCTCGGGGGACATCTGCGCCCCGTCTTCCCCATACACCTTGTAGCCGTTATATTCCTTCGGGTTGTGCGATGCGGTGATCATGATGCCTGCTACCGTTTTAAGGTAGCGAACGGCGTAGGAGAGCATGGGAACGGGATGAACGCGATCGAAAAGATAAGCCTTCACGCCGTTCTTTGCGAGTACGCCGGCTGCCGCCTCGGCAAAAAGGCGAGAGTTCTTGCGCGTATCGTAAGAGATAACCACGCCCCGCTCTTTTGCACCCACAGGAAGCGTTGCGATATACTCTGCAAGCCCCTGGGTGGCGCGGCGTACGGTGTATACGTTCATCATGTTTATACCGCAACCGATGATGCCGCGCATGCCGGCCGTACCGAATTCAAGCTCGCCGCCAAAGCGGTATTCCTTTTCCTTCTCGTTTCCCGAAATTTCCTGCAGCTCCGCACGGTCTGCCTCAGCAAGACGCGCATCGCTCAGCCAGCTTTCGTATAACGCTTGATAATCCATATTTTTCCTCCGAAAAAAATTCTAACCCGCCACGTTGCCAAAGCAGGGCGGGTGATTTCCCTATTTTATGCCTCTTCCGGCTCGGCTATTGTGTTTCGATCCACGAAGTACTTCTTACCTTTTGCCTCGTAGTAGTTCACAAACTGCATCGAGAGAAGGAAGAGATAAGAGAGCGGAACGGTGAGGAATACGCCGCTACCCGCCGTACAAAGCGCAAAGCCAACGTTCACAAACACGATGAGATAGCACGCAACCAAGAATCCGGCGAAGCGGTGCAGAGCCCCCTTCCGTGCCTTAAAGGCATCCTTAAGCGCATCCGTTACAGACATGCCCCCCACGATCATTGCCGGCATCCAACCCGAGACAATCGTCATCTTAAATGCTTGCAGGATGATCATCATAGTTACCGTCAGCCCAATGGCAAGCACCACGGAAAGCACGCCCCAAATCGGCAAGAAGGAAGGCACGTAGAAGAACAGGAACCAGCAAACGAGCACTGAAAGAAGATCGTAAGCGAAGGAAAAAGGCACGTACAGAAGCTGATAGAGTGCCGCTTTACCGATATTGCGGAAATAGGAAACGGAAAAGCGCGTTTTGGCAAAAACACTCATGCGATCGTTCACCGTACTACCAATTGCAAATACCGCAAGCCCATTCACGAAGCGCTGCAAAAGGTACATCGCAGCAACCCCGAGAACGGAGCCGATTATCGAGCCGATATTAGCAACAAGCAACGCAATAAAATTTCCAAGTGCCGTATGGAACAGCGTTTGGAACTCCATCAGCGCTGAGAAATCACCGCTCAAAAGCGCATTTGCAACTGCCTGGAAGAAATCCCCGATGAGCGAGCCGAGCACGGCAAGCTCGTTGCTTTCCATAATAAAGGCAAGCCCGTACCACAAAATAAGGTAGATGAGGCTATAAAAGATAATATCCGTTACTAAGCGGTACAAAAAGAGCTTAAATACGGAAGAAAATCGATCGATGGTGAGATTAACTGCTCGCTTAAATCGCATGATCAATACTCCTTGTAGCTATGCAAAATATCTTCCCGATCAAGCTTATCCGTTTCAAAATAGATGGTCTCCATGCGAATGCAGAAGCTCAAAAAGAGTGCCGCAAAGATGATAACCGAAGCAATACGGAAGGCATATCCCGGGAGAAGAGAGGCGCAGATGAGCAAAAATATGCCACCCATGTACGAGATCGTAAAGGAGAGCACGAGCCTCCAACGCACACCAATCATGAGCCGATAGGAATAGAGGAAGGCATCGTAGAAGCCGAAACCGGTCATCTGGCGGCAGGGGAGCCACAGATAGAATGCCGTTGCAACGTACAAAAGCGCAAAGGTGAAAATCAGTACTACGGTGATGGAAAAAATGTACACCGCCGGCGTTGCCTCAATGGCGGAGATCGTAAAGAGCAACGCTGAAACGAGGAGTGCCCAAACCTCATAGAGCGCAGCATACACGAAGGTGATGAGTATGGAGGCAGGAAGAACGTTGCAAAATCCTGCAAAGACGCCCGAAAAAGAGCGCTTACCGATGCGCAGGTGCTTTTCAACAAACGTGAGCATTAATGCCGCGAAGATGGCAATAAAGAGGAAAGCAATCAAGCTAAAGATGCCACCAAGCCAAGAATCGAATCGGAAAAGGCTCCACGCGTTGAAGTAGCCCATGAAATCGAGGCGCGGATTCCCCGTGAAAAAGCCGATGATTAGTGTGCTAATTGCGGAATAATCGAGCGACAACGCTAAAAAGACGGCAGGCATGACCGCAAACGGTAGTACAAACCAGACGTTTTTTAAAATGTATTTCCAGCTCTCAAATAAGTTCTTCATAATGGACCATCTAATATTGAAGCCGAACTCTTGCACCCTCTCCCCATCGCGGGAAGCCGCATGGGGAATGAGCACACAAACTCCATCTCTATTATATAACAAATCGACCGCGCTGTAAAGTATTTTTCGAAAAATTCCTCTCAACGCGCGTAGAAAGCCCGCTAACCCTCGGGCCATTCTCAATTGATGAAGTTAGTAGAGATGCGCGGCTCTTGCTCGGGGAATGCGATCCCCTCCCGCTTTCCCGCCTCTATACACCGAAGTAGCCATGCGGTGTTGCGTGCAAGCGTGCGCATCGTTTGCAGACCCTCGCCGTCTTTTTTCACGTCCTCCGGTGTGAAGCCGTGTACCATGTTCCAATATTGGGAGGAAACGATAGGCATTGAGTTGATTGTGAAGTATTTATTCAACCGATCAAAGGAAGCAGTAGCCCCACCCCTTCTGCAGCTTACAACGGCCGCGCCAAGCTTGCCGGCAAAGCCTCTGCCGGCATAAAACATACGATCTAAAAACGCGGTAAGCTGACCAGCCGGGCCGCCATAGTACACCGGCGAACCGACGATGATTGCATCAAATTCATCCTTTCGCGCAAGCAGGGTGTTAACCCCATCCTCGAATACGCATTTTTTATTCGTTTTACAATACCTGCAGGCAATGCAACCGGCAATCGGTTTTTTCCCGATCCAAAAGATTTCCCATTCGATCCCCTCCTTTTCAAGGGTTACGGCGATCTCGGCAAGCGCAGTGTAGGTGCAGCCCTTTTCATTCGGGCTACCGTTGATCAACAGTACTTTCATCATAATCTCCTTTTCAAAGTCATTTTATTATATAATAATTTCCGCGCAAAGTAAAGGTATTTGGTAAATTTCTTTTT
The DNA here is from genome assembly GCA_017507045.1 of Clostridia bacterium. Lineage (GTDB taxonomy): Bacteria > Bacillota > Clostridia > Christensenellales > Borkfalkiaceae > Gallimonas. The sequence goes on from JAFWBP010000007.1 coordinate 82,900, forward strand.
TTCTCAACAAAGCGGAATGCAAAAAAATACCCACCCTCACGGGTGGATATTTTTAAATTTCACGATTACTCGTCGTCTTCCGCGGAATCATCGCTGAAGGAGTTGAGCTCTACTTCAGGAAGAGCGGGAATGTTTTCAAGGATCACCGATGCATCCATATTCCAGAATACGGGTGCGGGAACCTTCTTCTCCTTGATCTCGCCATCGGCAATGAGCTGCTCGTTGGATTTGTAAGGTACCGTGTAATCAACCGTCGGGATCTCGGTTTCCCGTTCAATCTCAAGCTTCGCCATCACTGCATCGATGATAAGCTTCGCATACTTAAGCGAACGAGGGCTGCGAAGCTTGAGCTTCGTAGGAACATCCTTGTACTTCGCCGTCTTGGAAACATCTCTGTGGTGATATCTCGCACTGAGCTCGTTCGGATCAATTGCCGCGTACATAACGAGCGACTTGCCCTTGAGCTGGAACTTAGCGATCTTGTTTCTACCCTTGTTGAAAGTATCGTACTTCCAGCTTACGCGCGAGCGCACGTACTTGAAGGAGAGAATGTAGTTCTTCATCTCGGAGTACATCTGCTGCGTTGCTCTATCTACCTGGCTGAGGCGAGCCATGAAGCTTCTATCGAGGATGGACATCATCTCTTCCTCGGGAGCCACTACCGGCTGTTCTTCTTCCTCTTCCTCGGCAACCGGGGCAACGATAGGTGCGATCTCTTCAGCCGCTTCTTCAGCGGGCTCTTCTACTACTTCTTCCGTAGCCTCTTCTTCAACCGCTTCTTCAGCTACTTCTTCCGCAGCCTCTTCTTCAACCGCTTCTTCAGCAGTTTCTTCCGTAGCCTCTTCTTCAACGGGCTCTTCAACTACTTCTTCCGTAGCCTCTTCTTCAGCAGTTTCTTCAACTACTTCTTCCGTAGCTTCCTCTTCAGCAGCTTCTTCTACAAGTGCTTCAGGCTCTTCTTCAACGGGTTCTTCGGTTACCTCTTCCGTCTTCTCAAGCTTCACCTTCGCGATGAGAATGAGTACAACGATGAGTGCAATGAAGAGAAGGCCTGCAACCGCAACGAGGAGGATGAACAGCCACATGGGCATTCCGAGGAATTCAGTGGTGAAGAAGTTCTCTTGCTCGTAGCTTACCGCAACGAAATCGGAGAAGCTCGTGACGGTGAATTCAAGCACACCGCCTTCAAGCACGGCTTCCGTATCGGAAACTTCGCCATTGTGGATGTGGAGAACGGTAACGGTGCCCTTCGCATTGCTCAGATCAACATTGATCTTTACGGTGAAGGTAACGCCGTTCGGCGTGTAGTCAGCACCGGTATGATCGGTAACATTGATGTCGTATGCGAAACCAAGAGGAGTTACCTTGTAGCCCTTGAAGAGCTCTGCAAGCTGATCCTGAATGTTATCGAGTGCGTAGTTTTTCTTCGCGATGTTAACGGTGCAATTGGTGGGAAGATTGCCGTTTACGGTAACCTCAACCTCGCCGTTGGCGCCGGTGAACACCTTGTTTGCATCCCAGTAGTGAACTACGATCTTATAGTTAACGCTCACATTGACGGAAGCGCCCTTCTTGTTTCCGTTTACAAGCACGTAGTTCTGAGCGTACTGATTCTTGAGCGAAACAGCAACGGTTTCGGTGTACTCACCTACATCAACGCGGGAGAAGCTCGTAGGCGCGTAGGAGATCCAGTTCGCATAATTCGATGCAATGTTGATACCGGTTACGTTGAACGTGATCATGCTTCCGGTGTATTCAGCCTGCGTCTTATCAAGATTCACACCGCTGATTGCGATTTCCGCAGGGATGATCTTAAGCTCAGCATCTGCAAGGTTGCAGTTTACTTCATAACCGAGGTTTTCAGGAACGATGAGCTTAACGGTATAGGTGCCAACGTTAACGGGCGCACCGTTCATTTTGTTATTCGATGCATCGAAGTAGGTGATCCAGCCGAGAACTTCTGCCTTCTGATCGTTGGAGATCTGCATGTTTCTCGGGAAGGTGATGCTTGCCGTTTTTGCCTGACCGTTGTAGGTGACTTCACCAACGCCCGACCAACTGATACCCGTAAGATCGAGAACTTCCTCTTCTTCAGGCTCTTCTTCAACAACGATCGTTGCCGTGAACTCAAACTCAACTTCACCCGATCCGTTCACGTAGCCATCAACCAAGGAGAAGGTTACCGTAACGGTGTAGGTGCCTGCCGTAGCGCTGATCTCTGCAGGCGTCTTCGCGTTCTCTTCTGCATCAGCATAAGTGTATACGGGTTCGGTGAAGGCTGCCGCATCGGCCGCAGGGATACCCGTGTACTCAACGACGATCTCATCGCCAACGGTGAATACGTACTCGTTATCCGCCGTCCAGTTTTCGCCGGCCCAGCTGTTCGTGGGATCGGTAACTTCGCCAATCGGCACGATCTCCCAAACAAGGGTATCGTTCACAATTTCGCCAAGTTCAAAGTTCGCTTCATCTGCAAGCGCTACGGTAGCAACTACTTCATACTCACCGATCACGGTTGCTACGTAGTAACCGGTATACGCAATATTACCGAGAAGCGTTGCTTCCATGCCTGCAAAGGCGCTCTGAGGATCGATCTTTGCGGTAGCAGTAACGGTGTACAGCTCGCCGCTGTAGGTGAACGAAGCAGGGCCCCACTCGAACACGATATCAAGAATCGCCTTTTCAATCTCCCACTTCTGCTGGGCAGTAAGCTCGCCGCTTACTACAACGTTGCCTTCATATTCAGCCTTGAGTGCAAGAGCAAGCGTAAGCGTGTATTCACCCACATTCTTCTCCGTGCTGCTCATCGCTTCGTAATCGAACAGATCTTCCCAGGTGAAGGTCATGTTCGGATCATTCGCTTCGATCTCAACGATCCAAGCAACGGTCTTATCCGTGCCGTCGTAGGTGTAGAGCTCTTCGCCATCGAATTCGTAGGCAACTTCGATTTCAAGCGCCTCGATCTCCCATGCGAACGCTTCTGCATATTCCTGCACCTCTTCTTCGTTTACGATGAAGGTGTAGTTTGCAAACGCCTCGTCGGTGAGGGCGATCGCCCAGGTTGCATTGTACTGTCCAACGTTTTTCGCCGGCTCGCCAGCAAATACGGGAGCCTCGAAGAGCGATTCATCTGCTGCTTCGTATTCAGCAGCAACCGTATGCTGTTTACCGTTGTAGATGAACGCCGTCTCGCCGGTGTAGGCGGTTTCGCCGTCAACCGTCCAGGTAACGGTTACTACCACTTCTTGCTTTTCGATATTCACTTCGAACTGCTCGAAAGCTACAACGTAGCCGGTGAACGTATCGGTTACAACAACGGTGTAAACGCCGCTATCCTTTACTTCGCTTACGGCAATTTCATTGCCCTCTACAGCAAGCTCTTCACCGTTGTACGCCCATACGTAATTATAGGTCGCGTACGAAGCGCCTGCCGCTTCAACGGAGAGAACGTACTCCTCAGCTGCATTATAAGTAGCTTCCACCGTGTTGCCCGCTTCGCCGTTGACGTATGCGTTTACTGCGAACTCGGTAACAGGGTAAAGAACGATATCGGCAGCGGGCATGGTAGCGCCCGTTTCGCTGAGATAGATCTTTTCGCCGTTCTCGATATAGAACCAATCGAGAACTTCGTAGCCTTCAACATCTGCGATGTTGGCAAGCGTTGCAAGGGTGTTGGCGGAGGTTCCCACAGGAAGAAGACCTGCGCGGTAAGCCTCTGCTTCGGGATCCATCTTATATTCAACGCGGTAAACGTTGGGGATCGTGAGCTCAAGGGAGAGGTTCACAGTGAAATTTCTGCCGCCGAGCAACTCATATGCGCGCTCAACGTACTCAGCGATCGAACCGAAGCCGCGGTTTTCAAGCACGGAAACGATCTTCGCAAGGATACGGTCGGCAGGAATATTATAGGTGCCGTTGTGCGAATATTGGGTGTTGCCATCATAAAGATCAAGGATGGAACCGCCCTTTACGCGCTCGGGAAGGTAGCTGAAGAGCTGCTCTGCGTAAGCAACGAGCTTTTCGTAGATGCCTTCTGCGTTATGTCTTTCAAGGAAGCCCTCGAAGCGCTCGATGTAGCTCTCAACGGTATCATTGAAATTCTCGCCGGCAACGATCTCACGAACGTATTCTGCATTGAACTTCTGCCAATCGATGCGGTTGACGATGTTCATGAGCTTGTTTACGGCAGCCTCGATGCGCGCTACGGGCAGCTTGCTTACGAGCGTATCAAATCCGGGGATGTATTGCTCGAGGAAGTTGTAAGCGGAATCGTACGTCCAGCCCTTCGCCGCGATCTGCGCTGCTCTCGAGGAGAACGCGTTGATAACGCGGTCGATATCGCTATCGGCAAGCTCTCTGCCGAAAACGCTCTTGATGTAGTTGCCGAAGTATGTATTGATGAAATCGGCACTGAGGAAGTTCTGGAACCACGTCTGATAATCTCTACCCTTGAAGAAGTTGAGAATATCCTGATATCCGTACTCCGTTACCTTATCGAAGATCTCGCTCGTCGTCTTGCCGAACACGGAGAAGAGCATATTCTTCGTTTCAGCGGAGAAGCGGTTAGATTCGATGAGCTTGCGGTATGCCTTGGTGAAGATCTCGGGAACACGAGCGGAAGCGCTGAGGGTGTTTCCATCGATCGAAACTGCGAAGTAATCAGCAAGAACACCTGCTACCTTCTGGATCGCACGCGTTTCACCGAAGAAACCGAAGGTGAAATCGAAAGCGATATCGCCGTACGTCGTGCCAACGCTGATGTTCGCCGTGATGAGATTGCGAAGCTCCTCTTTGCCCATTTCAGCAATTTCCGCAGGACGGGGAATGAGGGTGAGCAGATAGCGCACATTTGAAAGGGTGAGGCCGTTCTTCTTGGAATAGAGCTCTTTGCCGTCTACGGAAATGCTCTGGAAGGCCTGGATGAGATCCTTGATGCCGATGGATGCCTGACCGCCGTTCTCATAAACGGCCTCCACGCGCTCAGCAACCTTGTTATCGCTCTCCGCCTTCTTTTCTGCCATGGCGGCTTCCTTATCTTCCGCCTTGATCTCGCCGTTCAGGATCTTTTCGTCAACGATATTTTCAATCGCTTCTTCGATAACGTCCTGCATGGCGCCTTCGATCTTGTTGTAAACTTCTTCAAGCTCAGCCTGCGTGATGTTACCCTGGCTCTGAACGTAGTTCCCAATGGCGTAATCGATAAGCATATCGTATTCGCCATCCATAAACTTATCGAATTCATCGGGAGCGCTGAGACGGTCAACGACGTAATCTCTGAACTGCTCAAGAAGCGCGTTATCGCTCCAGTTGAAATCGCCCATGGAAGCGCCGCCGGGGATAATTACAACCTCCCTGCTGAGAGTACGAGCGTTTGCATTCAACGCGCCGTTGCCCGTGAGGATGCTCTGCATAACGATTTCCTTAACGGCATCCACTACCCCGTTAACGAGATCGGATGCTTCGTTGCGGTTCGCATCGAGATACTCGCGGTAATTATCGCTCAAGCGGAACTCAAACGTATTCTGCGAGTACTTCAACTCATACCAATCGGATTCAACGACGGTTTGTTGCGTACTATTGGCGCCATCTTCTGCGTTTACCTTAGTGGGTGCCAGCGCCATTGCGCCACTGAGCACCATCACGAAGGAAAGCAAAACGAGAAAGAAAAGCGTCAACTTTCTGCCAATCTGTTTCATAGTGACATTCTCCCTAATTAGTTTCTATCTACCCTATGCGGCTGCATACCGGTATTCGGTTTGCCGCCGAAATAGCCCTTTTATCTCCCCATATTATTCGGGGTATGACATTACATGATATTGTCACAAACTATATTATAATGTTTTTTTTTGAGTTGTCAATAGGAAATCGACAAAAACTTTTCATATATAGCACTTTTTTTAAAAAACGCGTCGAAAAACAGCTCTTGAAAGACAAAAAAAACAGCATAAGCGCCCGTAGTGAGAGAAAATTCCCCACTACGGGCGCTCTTTTTTGCGTTTTGTGCGAGATATGTGCTTTCTTTTTCTGCTGCGGCCACCCTCTCACCGTTATTCTTCGTGCGATTTTGGCGCATCGGGCACATCCGTTTGCGGAAACGCGGCCACTACTAAGGGATCGGGAACGGCCTCCGAGGGAGCAGGCTCACAAAAATCACCGTCTAATCCGTACATGGGTGCCGGATCTGCATTCTCATCAAGCTGCGGATACAAAGCGTGCACCTCCTCGATGGGTGCATGCGCAAGCGCTGCGTTGCCGTTTGAAGACTGTGCTTTTGTTGGCACGGTATCGCTATTTTTTGACGCACGGATGCGGAGCACAATCAGCGCCGCCATGATCCCCAAAAGCAGAACCAAGTAAACGGGTACTGCAACGTAAGCAAAACGGATAATCTTCGTGAGAGCCGTTTCCGGCGTGATGCGTTCGGGCAGGGGAGATTCGGTAAATACCGCATGAAATTCCACATCCCCCGTAACCGTGCCAAGCGGCTTATCCCAGCCTGCAAAGGTGTATTCGTAGGTATCATCAGAGGCCTTCACGGGATCGGATGGCGGCAAGATCTCTGCGCCGTAAGGAAGCGTTCTCGTTACGAGCGTTTTGCCTTCCGATTTGAAAACGATCTGATATTCCAGCCAATCGAGCCCAACGCCCACGGTAACGGCGCAAGCCGGCATAGTGAACCCAGTGCCGTCGAATGCGATCTCTTCACCGTTTTCTGCTCGGATATAAACGGATCGCATGAACATGCCTGCCGGCAATGCTCCGAATGCAAGCTCAACTCGCTCCCCTGCACCCGCGCGATTGCAACTTGCGAAAATTTCCATATGCTCCAAAGGCATGATTCCCACCGCATATTGAGGATAAAGCTCGTAGCGAATACCCGGGTTGAGCGTAAAGTTGATCTCACTTTCCGTAACAAATACGCCTGAATTTATTTCTGTAACAGTTCCTGCGCCGTCCTTTGCAACGAGATAGGAATTATCCGCATCAAAAACGCCCGAAGCATTGATCTGTACGCCGCAATCAAGCGCAACGATCTTCCCCGCTCCGTCTGTAAAATTCAGCCCGAAACGATAGCGGTTCGTACCCGTCTGCATAACGTCGATCGTAAGTTTCTGCATACCGCTTGCGGACACGGTACGCACGGATGCGATGGAGAAGGTGAATTTTCCGCCCGAAAAGGCGATGATCACACCTGCATTTTTCAATGCTGCAAGTTCAAATAGTCCTGCGCAGGAAATGGGCGATGCGCCCACGTTCATCGCACCAGCGGCGTAAGCGCCCTCTTCTTCCAACCAAGATACGCTGCTGCCGCCCCCGGAAAATCCGATGAGATACTCCGCATCAAAGATCGCAGTATACGTCACGTCCCCCACTGCAGGAGCGATCGGCTTATCCCATCCGCTAAAGGTGTAGCGATATCGGGAATCCACCGCCTTTTCAGGGATCTTGCCGTATTCGGGCACCTCCCCCCTCCACACAGGCGCGCGCAAAATATCGCCTGCAATCGACCAAGTGACAACGTAACTCTCTTCAAAGACGGCGGTATATACTGTAATCCTTGTTGCCATGCACGGAAGCTCATCTTCGGCATATGTGGTATTCCCGTGTTTCCACCCAATAAAGCGGTAGAGGCGAACGCCCGGGCGTTCTTTCGCAAGTGCGCCGAAGGAATCCTCATCGTACATAGGTTGCGCGCCGTAAGCACACGTGCTGTAATAATTATTACCGTCTACACTCCATACGACAGTGCAGGAAATAGGTATTTCGTTGAAATGCGGATAGAGGTGCAAATCGCCCGAGATGCCTTCGGGCAACGCAAGGCGATTGAGATCAATCAAATTTCCTGCTCCATCCATCCAGCCGTCAAACGAGTATTCGTATCCCTCTCGCTCCTCCGCCTTGGGCTCCTTGCCCTCGTATTTAACGTAAGAGCCGATATCGGCGCTCTCAACCACGTAAGCGTAATCGCTGAGCGGCTCATCTCGATTTAAATGGAAATAAATGGTAACCGTTTGTGCGTTGCGGAAATATTTTACAACCTGTGCCGTGATCACAAAGAAAAAGCTTTGATCAAGCAAAATGCGTTCCTTGAGCTCCCCTTTCTCGAATGCGCCAGCGAGAGCAGATTCCATTTCAGTTGGTTTGTAAGCCGTAGGCGCCGTAGGTTCATCCACCTTCTCTGGCATGGTAGGCTTCTCCACCGTCTTTGGAGCCGAGCCGGGATCTGCCACTGAGGGCGGCGGCGCACCGGGATCGCGCGGTGGCGCAGGCGGATTGCCGGGATCTGTTACGGGCGTGGGCAATACGGGCTCGGCCGGAAGATTCGGGTAACCGGAATCAAGGGGAAGCGCGTTATTTTTATCTTCCAGCACACCATCCGCTCCTACGACTGCCGCAGGCGTGCGCTTACCGCTTCCAATGCGGTATGCGCTATCGTAGTAATACGCCCCCGTCTTGTTCGTTTTGTATTCGTGAATGTAATTGCCAACAGGATTATTTTCGAGTGCATTGCAAAGGTAGTACAGCTGAGCAAGTAAGATCTCATACTGTTCTACGCGATTGCGCCTTTTAATCTCCATACGCACGAGATCGTAATCGTAGAAATAATCGAGTGTGCGAAGAAGCGCACAGAAGTTAAAGCGGAGCTGCTCGTAGCAGGTGATGTAGAACATATACCGCTCTTCATCCGTCGTTAATTCGTTATATCGGGTGAGGAGATCGCGCAGCACAACGGTTGCATCGTTGGCGCGATTGACGGCGGAGCGTTCTGCACCTGCAAGCACGAGTGCCTCCGTCTGTGCGAGCACCTGCGTCACCGAATCGCCCAGTATGGCCCCCGATATGGTGCGGCTGAGGGAAGTGACGGGTTTCGTCATATATTTCAAAATCGAAAGCTGATAGAGCGCAGTTTGCGCCGCAGGAGAGGCCGTATCCTTTTCATACTGTGCTACCTTCTCCGCGTAGATTTCCAGATCGGTGAGATATTGCTGATAACGGGCAAGATCGGCATAATATTCTTTTAACGCGTTATCGTAGTTATCAAACGCTGCCTTTTCTTTTTGATATTGCTCAAGATCCGCCAAATACTTGGTGTAGTGGCGGTTCTTTTCCGCCCATTCCCTATATTCTACGGTGTAGCGTTCGTATGCCGCACTCTGCGCCTCAAATTGATCCTGCTCTTTTAAATAGCGCTCGTATAATGCCCGGGCCTTTTCATATTCCGCAAGCTCGCCCTCGTATCGTTCACGTTCGCCCTCGAGTTTTTCCGAGGCACCCATGCCCGCTACGTATGCCGCATTAAGGAAAGAATTTACTTCGCGCACGTTGATAGGAAGCGCCGCTTCGTATTCTACGGTAACGGCATCGCCACTGCCCAAAGTTACGTCCGCGGTCCACGCACCGTCTACATGAGCGAGCTCTGCCCCGCCGAGAAAGGCACGTTTCGGCGTCCACGTTATCACACTTCGATTGGATGCCGTATATGAATAAGGGCGTGCGGTAACGGTAAGCTTGCCCGCTTCCGCACCCTCCGGAAACTCCGTAGCAACGTAGGAAGCGCCAATTGCCGCGCTGTAATGAAGCTCAAATTTATCTTGCGTGGCGAGATAGGCCCTCTCGGTTTCTCCGAGCGGAGTACCGAGATATTGCTCAAGAACATCCGCAGCGTACACAGCAGTATAGCCCACGTCGCCCGGACGGGCAAAATCGTTCCCAGCGCTTACGGCAGCCTGTGCAGACATGGGTGCCTCAAAAAACACGAGTGCACAGAGCACCGTAGAAACCGCAAGCATTGCAAGCTTCTTCATGGCGTCCTCCTTTTAGGATATGTATAGTGGTATTATAGCACATCCCTTTTACAAAATCAACAATATTCTACAGGATATGCAAAGAAGCGCGCGTTTGCCCATTGCTATATTATAAGAAAAAACACCCCGCAGGGTGTTTTTTCTTTCTATGGTTGATTTTTTAATCTTCCATTGCGGCGGCATTCTCTTCCGCTTCACGGTATCCCGTAACGGGAAGAACGCCAATATCCTTATAATCGCGCATGCCCGTTCCTGCAGGAATGAGCTTGCCGATAATGACGTTCTCCTTGAGGCCGATCAGGGGATCGCGCTTGGTGCAGATTGCAGCCTCGGTGAGAACGCGCGAAGTCTCCTGGAAGGATGCGGCGGAGAGGAAGGAATCGGTAGCAAGCGCCGCCTTAGTGATGCCGAGCAGCACGCGCTTTGCCGTGGCAGGGACGCCGCCTTCCATGATCGTCTTCTCGTTCTGCGATTCAAAGGTGAACATATCCACGAGCTGGCCGGGAAGCATCTCCGTGGTGCCTGCGTTTTCGATGCGAACCTTTCTGAGCATCTGGCGCACGATGATCTCAACGTGCTTATCGTTGATATCAACGCCCTGCGAGCGGTAAACGGATTGCACCTGCTCGAGAATGTAATCCTGAACGCCCTTCACACCCTTTACGCGGATAATATCCTGCGGATTAACGGAACCGGTGTTAAGCTGCGTACCGGGCTCCACAATATCGCCCGTACGAACCTTCAGCTCTGCGTTGAAGGGAAGCTCGTAATCCTTGAGCTTCTCGCCTGTATCCATGTCCGAAACGATAACGTGCTTTAAGTTATCGGAGTCGTCGATCGTTACCTTTCCCGCGAACTCACAGATCGTAGCCACACCCTTCGGCTTTCTTGCCTCGAAGAGCTCCTCAACGCGGGGAAGACCTTGCGTGATATCGCCCGTGGCAGCAATACCGCCCGTGTGGAAAGTACGCATGGTAAGCTGAGTACCGGGCTCACCGATGGATTGCGCCGCGATAACGCCAACTGCCTCACCCACCTTGATGGGAAGCGTTGTAGCCATGTTCTTGCCGTAGCACTTTGCGCATACGCCGTAGCGAGAATTGCAAGTGAAGATGGAGCGAATGGAAACGCCCTTTTCGGCATACTTCGGAATGGAAGCAATGCGCTTTGCCATGCTTTCCGAGATCATTTCGTTCACGGGAACGAGCACATCACCGTTTTCATCGGTAACCTCTTCTGCCGTGAATCTACCCGTAAGGCGATCTTCAAGGCTTTCGATGGTTTCACCGTTCACACCAAGAATTGCTTTGAGTTGCGTGCCGCGCGGGCGTCTGCCTGCAGCACAATCTTCCTCGCGCACGATAACGTCCTGCGAGACGTCAACAAGGCGGCGAGTGAGATAGCCCGAGTCAGCCGTTTTAAGCGCCGTATCGGCAAGACCTTTACGGCCACCGTGCGAGGAAATGAAGTATTCGAGAACGGAAAGGCCGTTTCTGAAACAGGATTTAACGGGAACTTCTATCTTTTTACCCTGCGGGTTAACCATGAGTCCGCGCATACCGGAGAGCTGCTTGATCTGGTCGATAGAGCCGCGGGCGCCCGAATCTGCCATCATCCAGATAGGATTAAACTTATCGCGCTTGCCCTGCTCTTTGAGAAGGGTTGCAACCTTATCGGTCGCATCGTCCCACACGTCGATCACGGCGTGGTAACGCTCGTCTTCCTTCAAAAGGCCGCGTGCGTACTTTTTGGAGATCTTTGCAACCTGCTCTTCCGCCGCGTGCACGATCTCATCCTTCTCGCCCGGGATCTTCATATCGAAGACGGACGTGGTGAGTGCCGCAATGGTGGAATACTTGTAGCCGCGCTCCTTAATGGCATCCAAAACAGCCGAAGCCTTGGGTGCGTAACCCGTTTTGAAGCAAGCCTCAACGATTTTGGAAAGATGCTTTTTGCCGATTGCGCGCGCCCCGCCGATGAACTCGGAGGAAAGCTCGAGCTTGAGGTAATCCTCAGGATTTTCGCGCTTCACGAAATCGAGATCCTGCGGCATGCCCTCGTTGTAGATGATGCGGCCAACCGTCGTTTTGATGGTACCGCTCACGAACATGGTACCCTCTTCGTTCTTCCAAACGGTTACGCGACCTCTCAATCCATTGTTCGCAGGAGCTTCTTCGAAATACTTCTCATAGGGAAGCTCAAGATCTTCAAACTTGCCTTCAGGCAGCTGCACCGTGCGGCGAACGTAGAGTTCATCCTGGCAGTGGATCTCCTTGAGCTGATAGCTCATGAGTGCCTCATCGAAGGAGGCGTAAATGGGCGGTACGTACTCCTCTCCCTCCTCGGAAAGGCGGTTGAATTCGTTGTACTTTTTGCCCTCTTCACGGCGGAGAATGGTGAGATAGTAGGCGCCGATAATCATATCCTGCGTGGGACTCATAACCGATTTACCGTCAGCGAGCTTAAGGATATTATTTGCGGAAAGCATTAAGAAGCGTGCTTCCGCCTGCGCCTCAATGGAAAGCGGAAGGTGAACGGCCATCTGGTCGCCATCGAAGTCCGCGTTGAAGGGTCCGCAAACGAGCGGAGAAATTTTAATTGCTCTGCCCTCGATGAGAACGGGTTCAAATGCCTGAATGGAGAGGCGGTGCAGCGTGGGAGCGCGGTTCAAAAGCACGGGGTGCTCTTTGATGACCTCTTCGAGGACGTCCCACACGAAATCCTTCCCTTTTTCAACGGTGCGCTTTGCACTCTTGATGTTGTGGCTCTTGCCCGTTTCAACGAGCCGCTTCATTACGAAGGGCTTGAAGAGCTCAATTGCCATCTCCTTGGGAAGGCCGCACTGATAGATCTTGAGTTCAGGGCCTACGACGATAACAGAACGGCCCGAATAATCTACACGCTTGCCGAGAAGGTTCTGCCTGAATCTACCCTGCTTCCCGCGAAGAAGGCCGGAAAGCGATTTGAGCTCGCGGTTGGAAGGGCCGATGAGGGGTTTGCCTCTTCTGCCGTTATCTATGAGAGCATCTACCGCTTCCTGCAGCATGCGCTTCTCGTTCTTTACGATCATTTCAGGAGCGCCAAGCTCGATCATGCGCTTTAAGCGATTGTTGCGGTTGATAACCCTTCTGTATAAGTCGTTCAGATCGGAGGTGGCGAATCTGCCGCCATCCAGCTGCACCATGGGGCGAAGATCGGGCGGAATGACGGGTAGAACCGTCATCACCATCCATTCGGGCTTGTTGCCGCTCTTTCTGAAGGATTCAATGATCTCAATGCGCTTGATCGCCTTCACGCGCTTTGCGCCCGTGGCGTTTTCTTCGAGGATACGCCTGCAGTCCTCGCTTTCTTTATCGAGGTCCACTGCCATCAAGAGCTCGCGAATCGCCTCTGCGCCCATGCCCACCTTGAGGCCGGTATCGGTGCCGAGCTCATCCTCGAGATCGCGAAGTTGCTTATCGTTGATAACTTGCTTGTACTCAAGCCCCGTCGTACCGGGATCGAGAACGACGTAAGCCGCGAAGTAGATGACCTGCTCAAGGGGCTTGGGGCCCATATCGAGAAGGAGGCCGATCTTGGAGGGAATTCCGCGGAAGTACCAGATGTGCGAAACGGGCGCCGCAAGCTCAATGTGCCCCATGCGCTCTCTTCTCACTTTGGCGCGCGTTACTTCAACGCCGCACTTCTCGCAGATCATGCCCTTATAGCGAATGCGCTTATATTTACCGCAATGGCACTCCCAATCCTTCGTCGGTCCGAAGATCTTCTCGCAGAAGAGTCCGTCTCGCTCAGGCTCTTGGGTGCGGTAGTTGATGGTCTCAGGCTTGGTTACCTCACCGTACGACCATTCCCTGATTTTCTCGGGGGATGCGATGCTGATTTGAATGGAATTGAAATCGTTTAATTCGTACATATTCTCACTTCCTCCCTTTGATTAGTCCTCGTCGTCACCGAACAGGTCAGACATGGTATCATCATTTTCGGTCTTGGAGTCTACTTCGTCATCGAAGAGAACGCCGAAAGAGCCATCCTCATCGATATCGGAGAAGTCATCCTCCTCTTCCTCTGCATCTGCTCTGAAGAGATCTTCGGAAACGAAATCCTCGTCCTCGCCGGCATCCTCGTCCTCGAAGATGGAGCCGAGATCGCCGAGATCTTCCTCTTCTTCGGAAGCACCGAAATCGAAATCCTCTTGCTCCTCGCGAACGGGCTCGGGGCGCTTCGGCTCGTTGTCCTCGTCCTCGAACTCGCGAATGATGAGTTCTTCGTTGTTTTCCGTGAGTACCTTTACGTCAAGCGCGAGCGATTGAAGTTCCTTGAGGAGCACCTTGAACGCCTCAGGGATACCCGGCTCGGAGATATTGTTCCCCTTCACGATGCTCTCGTACGTCTTTACACGGCCTACGATATCATCCGATTTTACGGTGAGAATCTCCTGAAGGATGTGCGCTGCGCCGTAAGCCTCGAGCGCCCAAACTTCCATTTCACCGAAGCGTTGGCCGCCGAACTGCGCCTTACCGCCGAGCGGCTGTTGCGTAACCATACTGTAGGGGCCGATCGAGCGTGCATGGATCTTGTCATCAACGAGGTGGATGAGCTTGATCATGTACATGATACCGATCGTAACTTTGTTCTCGAAGGGTTCACCCGTGCGCCCATCGAAGACTTGGAACTTACCGTCTACCACGCCTTCGGGGCCAACGAGGTTGTTCTCCTCAAAAAGCTTTCTGATATCCTGCTCGGTTGCGCCGTCGAATACGGGCGTTGCGATTTTCCAGCCGAGCTGACGGCAAACGTAACCGAGGTGCACCTCGAGGACCTGACCAATGTTCATACGGGAAGGCACGCCGAGCGGATTGAGAAGGATCTGCAAAGGCGTTCCATCGGGAAGGAACGGCATATCGCTCTGCGGAAGTACGCGGGAAATAACGCCCTTGTTTCCGTGGCGGCCTGCCATCTTATCGCCCACCTGGATCTTACGCTTCTGCGCAATGTACACGCGCACGAGCTTATTGACGCCGGGAGAGAGTTCATCTTTGTTTTCGCGGGTGAAGATCTTCACGTCCACGACGATGCCGCCTTCCCCATGGGGAACGCGGAGGGAGGTATCGCGCACTTCTCTCGATTTCTCGCCGAAGATCGCACGGAGAAGGCGCTCTTCAGGCGTGAGCTCAGCTTCGCCCTTAGGCGTTACCTTGCCAACGAGGATATCGCCGCTCGTTACCTCTGCACCGATGCGTACGATACCATCCTCATCGAGATCTTTGAGAGCGTCGTCGCCAACGTTGGGGATATCGCGGGTGATCTCTTCTTCACCAAGCTTGGTGTCACGCGCTTCCGTTTCGTGCTCCTCAATGTGAATGGAGGTAAACACGTCGTCCTGCACGAGCTTTTCGGAGATGAGGATAGCGTCCTCGTAGTTATAACCCTCCCATTCCATGAAGCCGACGAGAATATTCTTGCCCAGTGCAAGCTCGCCGTTGTTGGTGGAGGGGCCGTCTGCAATTACTTCACCCTTCTCAACGCGGTCACCCGTTGTAATGATGGGGCGCTGATTGAGGCAGGTTCCCTGGTTGGAACGCTCGAATTTCTTTAATTTATATTCCGTTTCAAAGCCACTTTCCTCGCGGATGACGATGCGATCGGAGGAAACGGCAACAACCGTACCCGCCTCTTTCGCATGCACCATGACGCCGGAATCGCGTGCAATTGCTGCTTCGATACCCGTTGCAACGATGGAGGGCTCAGTTTTGAGAAGGGGCACTGCCTGGCGCTGCATGTTCGAACCCATGAGGGCGCGGTTGGTATCGTCGTTCTCAAGGAAGGGAATGAGCGCGGTTGCCACCGAAACGAGCTGCTTGGGGCTTACGTCCATATAATCAATGCGCTCTCTCGGCATCTCGGTGATGAGATCGCGGTGGCGGCAACCCACGCGTGCATTGATAAAGTGTCCGTTTTCATCCAACGGCTCGTTCGCCTGAGCAACCCAATAACGGTCCTCTTCGTCTGCCGTAAGATAATCTACGAAATCGGTAACAACGCCCGTCTCCTTATCCACTCTGCGGTAGGGCGACATGATGAAGCCGTATTCGTTAACCTTGGAGAAGGTTGCAAGCGAGGAGATAAGGCCGATGTTCTGGCCTTCCGGCGTTTCGATCGGGCACATTCTGCCATAGTGGGAGTGGTGAACGTCGCGAACTTCGAAGGTTGCGCGATCACGGTTGAGGCCACCGGGGCCGAGTGCGGAAAGCTTACGCTTGTGCGTGAGCTCGGCGATCGGGTTCGTCTGATCCATGAACTGCGAGAGCTGGGAAGAACCGAAGAACTCGCGAATAACTGCGGAGATCGGGCGTACGTTGATGAGGTTCGAAGGAGTAACCTCCATGGGATCAGCCGTTGCCATGCGCTCCTTAATGAGGCGCTCGAGCCTGGACATGCCTATGCGCAATTGGTTCTGAAGGAGCTCACCAACGGAACGAACGCGGCGGTTACCGAGGTGATCAATCTCATCCACGGTGCCGATGCCGTAACGCAAGTCGAGGTTGGTGGAAACGGCGGCAACGATATCATCCACCGTAATGCACTTATGATTGAGCTTTTCAATGAGGGGGCGAATCGCCTTCTTTTCTGCAGGCGTCACACCCATCACGCGCGCTTCTGCCTCTAAATCAACAGGCGCATTCGCATTTACCGCGTCGTCGCGCTCCAAAAGCTCATGGAACACTCTGCACGCCGCAACAAAGTTGAGGCGGGCAAGGCGGCGCTTCTCGCGGTTCTTCTTTTCTTCCTGCTTCTCATCGGCATCGGGCGGCGTTTCACGGGTGTAGTGAATGGCGTTAATCTCATCGAGGAATTGATTCGCAACCTCCTCGTCCGTCATCGTCTTGCACGCCTCGGCAATCTTCTTACTGAATACGAAGTTGGGGTAGTAAACCGTTTTCAAAAGGCCGAAAGCTTTCGGATTCTTATTTGAGAGTGCGGAAAAATCTACCGTGTTGTTCGAAATGATCTTGTGAGGGATCTCGCCGCTCTCGGGATCGTTCACGAGCACGAAAACCTCGCCAATACCTGCATTTTGCACGGCCCTCGCCTGTTCTTCAGACATGGGTACGCCCTTTTCTGCGAGCAACTCACCCGTTTCGGGGTGGAAGATGTTATCTGCAGGGCGGCATCCGGGAAGACGGAAGGCGAGATTGAGTTTTTTATTGAACTTATAGCGCCCCACCTTCGCCACGTCGTAGCGGCGCGGATCAAAGAAGAGGTTGGTAAGATGCTGGCGCACCGATTCCTCGGTAGGCACTTCGCCGGGGCGAAGCCTTCTGTACAGCGCAATGAGGCCATCCGATTCCGAGCGAATGGGCGGATTATCATTCTCATCCTTTGCGATCGTGGCGGCAATCATCTTGTCCCCACCGAAGAGATCTTCAAGGGCGCGGTTGGAACCGAAGCCGAGCGCACGCAAAAGCACGGTGGCCGTGAGCTTTCTTCTCCGATCCACGTTCACCCAAAGAACGCCCTGCGCATCCTGCTTGAATTCGAGCCATGCGCCGCGGCCGGGGATAACCGTCGTCTCATACATTTCTTTACCCGTCTTGTCCGTTTCGGAAACGTTATTCACGCCGGGCGAGCGTACGAGCTGAGAAACGATGACGCGTTCAGCACCGTTGATGATGAAAGAGCCGTTATCCGTCATGAGCGGAAAATCGCCCATGAACACGTCCGATTCAATGACCTCATCCTTCACCTTGTTCACGAGGCGAGTTCTCACCTTGAGCGGAAGCGCGTAGGTTGCATCGCGATTGCGGCACTCCTTCTCATCGTACTTGGAGCTCTTCCCGAATTCGTGATCAAGGAAGTAGAGCTCAAAGTGATCGGAAAAGTCGGTAATGGGAGAATAATCCTCAAAGATCTCAGCTATCCCTTCGCTGATGAAAGCATCGTAGCTTTCCTTTTGGATCTCAACGAGATTGGGGATATCAATGACTTCATTGATCGAACCGAACTTTCTTCTCTCCGTTTTGCCGTACTTTTGAATTGGTAAATTCATCCGTCAAATAACTCCTTTTATGATGTTATCACTTGACGGTCTACCGAGTATATCTTTTCATCGATAAAAACCGAAATGTCCGAAATAATTTTTTCCGCTTTTCCTTTACAAACGCACCTATTTGCGTTATAATAATGGGGCAGTCTTTTGCATGCCTTTGCCCTTTTCAGGTGAGAAGCACCCAAAAGAGCATCGCAAAGCAGCTCAAAACCGCAAAAACGGCACAAAACCTCATTCTAAACATAATGATACAGTATGAAATTGTACCACGCCGTGCACAAGATGTCAACCGCTTTTCGCCTCTTTATAAAATTTTTTTAGAAAATCGACAAAAAAAGTATGCTTTCGCGGTTATTCTAATGGGCGCGCGCGTAGCTGCATTATCTTCTTGCGATCGCTTACTCTATCCTTCCGAGCATATACACACGCTCACTGCCCTCATTTCAAGGGGGTAGGACCCCGTGAGGATCCCCAAAACACGAAATCCGAGGTACCCATGCGCATTGATAAATTTTTGAAAGTTTCCCGCATTCTAAAGCGCCGCACGGTGGCACACGATGCCGCAGAGGCCGGCAAGATCTCCGTAAACGGCAAGGAGGTAAAGCCCTCCTATCGCTTGAAAATCGGCGACGTAGTTGAGGTCTCCTTCGTTTCGGGCACGCTGAAATTCCGCGTTCTCGAACTCAAGGAAACCGTGAAAAAAGATGAAGCCGCCAACCTCTACGAAGTAATCGCGTAAATTGTATCCAATAAATTTTTATTATGATAACTGCCATCATCTGCGCCGCCGGAAGCGGCACGCGTGCGCAATTGCCCGAAAACAAAATATTTCACGAGTTGAATGGGCTCCCCGTTTTATGCCATTCTCTTTCCGCCTTCGCCCCCTATGCCGATGAGCTCCTCGTTGCCTGCCGAAAGGAAGATGAAGCGCGCGTAAAGGCGCTTCTTTCTCCCTATCCAAACGCACACACCGTGATCGGCGGCGCAACGCGTATGCAGAGCGTATACAACGCTTTGCAGAGGGCAACCGCAGACATGGTACTCATTCACGATGCGGCTCGCCCCTTCGTAACCGCGAAAATCATTGAGGAATGCATCGCAAGCGTGAAGGAATACGGAAGCGGTGTTTGCGCACTCGCTGCCCTCGATACCACCGTTTTGGAAGATCACGGCAAAATCATCTCCGTGCCCGATCGAAGCTGCGTTTACACCGTGCAAACTCCGCAGGGATTTCTCACCGAACGTCTGCTTAAAGCACACGAGGAGGCGCGCGCGGAAGGTGAGGAATTCACCGATGATAGCGGCTTGTACGCTAAATACATCGCACCGCCTCACCTCTTTGTGGGTGATCGCCACAACCGCAAGCTTACCCTTGCGGAAGATTTTCGCCCGGCCGAGCGCATCGGCTTCGGCATTGATACACATGCTTTTGCGAAACGCAATTTAGAGCAACCCTACACCCATTGTATTACCCTCGCCGGCGCAAAGATTCCCTCTCACGCACCCCTACTTGCCCACAGCGATGGCGACGTGATCACCCACGCCCTCATGGATGCACTTCTTAGCGCCATTGGGAAGCGCGATATCGGCTATTACTTCCCGGATAGCGATCCTACCTATTCAGGCGCGGATAGTATGCGTCTCCTATCGCAAGTTTTGGACATGGTACGCGCCCAATCGCTTTCCATTCATAACGTGAGCATTTCCGTTCTTGCCGAAACACCACGCCTTTCCCCCTATATCGAAGAAATGCGCGAAAACCTCAAAGCCGCCCTTTCCTGTGAAAACGTGGCAATTGCCGCCGGAACAAACGAGAAGCTCGGCTACGTTGGCGAAGGGAAAGGCATCACGGTTTACGCCGCGGTGCTTCTAAAATAATTCCAAAACGCAAGGCAACGCCCATTAAGTGCAACGAACTCTATCGAATTAATAAAGGATTTTCATTCTTATGCCCAAAGCTACCACGCAATTCGTATGTTCCGAATGCGGCTACACTTCCCCGAAATGGATGGGAAGATGCCCCGATTGCGGAAAGTTTAATACCCTCGTTGAAGAGGTGATAGCCCCCACCCCCGCCAAAAAGGCAGGCACCATGTCGAAGCCCTCGCGCGCTCTTCCCTTGAGCAAAGTGACGTTCGAAAAGTACGCGCGCACATCTTCCGGCATATCTGAGCTTGATATCGTTCTCGGCGGCGGTATCGTGCGCGGATCCCTCGTTCTCGTGGGCGGCGATCCCGGCATCGGGAAATCCACCCTTCTCACGCAGGTGGCGGCGCACCTTGCAAAGGAGCACCGAGTGCTCTATCTCTCCGCGGAAGAAAGCTGCTCGCAGGTGAAGCTGCGTTGCGAGCGCCTCGGGCTCAATTCCGATAACCTGCTTCTATTGAATGAAACGAATTTGGAGGCGGCAGAAGAGAGCTTCTACGACGTGGAATACGTGGTCGTTGATTCCATTCAGGCAATCTACACTGATAGCCTCACTTCCGCGGCAGGCAGCGTTGGGCAGGTGCGCGAATGCGCCTCTAAACTCATGCGCATTGCAAAAAGCCGCGGCATCACCTTCTTTATCGTGGGGCACGTAACGAAGGAAGGCACGCTTGCAGGGCCAAAAGTTTTGGAACACATTATGGATGCGGTGCTCTACTTCGAAGGTGAGCGCACGGAGAACTTTAAAATTTTGCGTGCTGTGAAAAATCGCTTCGGCTCCGTGCAAGAAGTAGGCGTGTTCGAGATGACGGGCGAAGGTATCTTCGGCGTTTCCGATTACTCCACCCTCTTCCTTTCCGATTCGCGCGGTGTGGCAGCAGGTGCCGTGGTTACCCCGAGTGAAACGGGCAACCGTTGTATGATGGTGGAAATTCAAACGCTCATGGCGAAAACGGCGTACGGACTTCCGCGCAGAATGTCGATTGGCGTAGATCTCAACCGCCTCGTGGTGCTCATCGCCGTCCTTGAAAAGCGATGCGGCGTTGCCCTCGGCATGCAGGATGTTTACCTCAATGCGATGGGCGGCATTCGCCTTGGCGAGCCGAGTGCGGATCTTGCAGTATGTGCAGCACTCGCTTCCGCCGAACGCATGACGGCCGTAGATAAATTCACCGCCGTGTTCGGCGAAGTGGGGCTTACGGGCGAGGTTCGCGGCGTAAGCTTTGCGGATAAGCGCGTGAACGAGTGCCTCAAAATGGGCTTTAAGCGCGTGATCCTCCCCGCCAAGAATATGAAAGCGTGCGAAAAGTTTCAGAATAAAATTGAGCTCATTCCCGTAACCTACGTCACCCAGATGATTAAAGCGCTGTTCCCATGTTGAGGTAAAATAAACTCGTCAACCACCTTCCATAAAGAAAACGAACACGCGGCCGTGCAAAAATTGCACGGCCGCGTGTATATTTTAATCTCTCCTCTTTTTGCAAATTAATCTTTTACGGCAACCGCCATAAAAATCGGCTTACCTTGCTTTAAAAAGTTCGCCTCGTACTCGGTTATAATATTCCCCTCTGCATATGCGCTATTGTGAAGATCACGCGTCATTTCGCGGACATGGTAGCCGCTTAATGCGTACTGCTCCAAGGAAAAATCGAAAAACGGTTCGCTATCCGTCTTCTGAGCGATCTCTCCGCCCTCCGTGAGAAGGTCGCGGTAAATATTTAAAAACCGTGAAGACGTTAAGCGTTGGCGCGCGTGCGTGGAGCCGGGAAGGGGTGTGGAAAAATTGAGATAGATTTTACGAACGCTACCCTTCGGCACGTAGCACGGAAGAATTTCCGCAGGCACATTCAAGAAGCGCACGTTTTCAATTCCCTCCCGCGCGATGCGCTCCATCGCCGTAAGCACGACGTTCGTGCACACCTCAACTGCGAGATAGTTCACGTTTGGATTGCGGCGTGCAAGTTCTGCAATAAAGCCTCCGTTTCCGCAGCCAACCTCAAGCTCTACGGCATTCTCATTGCCAAAGAGCGCCGAGGAATCAATAAGATCACGGAATGTTTCCGCCGCCTCTTTTAAGTTGAGGCAGGGCCTGCCGCGCGCAACCAACAGCGCCGCGCAATCCTCCATGCGCGGCTCAAGGTTACGCTTTCTACGCATCCGCATCGCTTAAGCCTTCCCCGTGGAGCCAAAGCCGCCCTCGCCGCGAACGGTTTCGGAAAGTTCCTCGGCAAAAGTGAATTCAGCAGTATAGTAGGGCGCGATCACGAGCTGAGCCACGCGATCGCCGCAGGAAACAGTTCTCGTTTCCTTTCCGTGGTTGTGAAGGGCAACCATCACTTCGCCGCGGTAATCGCAATCAATAACGCCCACCTTGTTTGCAGGAGCCAGATCCTGCTTGCATGCAAGGCCGCTTCTCGCATAAATAAGCCCTACCATGCCCAAGGGGAGCTCGATTGCAATGCCCGTTTTCACGAAGCGCGTCTCCCCGGCTGGAATCGTGTATTCCTCTGCGGAATAGAGATCGGCACCGGCGGCATACGAAGAGCCGTAAGTGGGAAGTTTCGCGTTCTCGTTTAATTTTTTAACGTTAACTTGCATAACTTTTTCCTCTGCTTCGAATATTTTACGCCACCTTTGTACGGCGGCGTAAGGGAACATACTTCAAATTACTCTTTAACGGTTTTTGCCACATTGATCAAGTGATCAGCAATACGTTCCACATTGGCAGAGAGTGAGAGGTATTGCGCACCCACTTCTGGCGTGCAATCTCCCCTACCGAGCCTCACAATGTGATTTTTATTCATTTCCGCCGTGAAATTATCCACGCGATCCTCTATTTCATTTGCTCCATCAAGCGCAACGAGATCACGATCCTTGTATGCCTTCATCACCTTTTCATAGAGGCGCTCGATGAGCGATCTCAAATCGTACACCTCTTTAATCGCTAAATTCGAGAAAGCCATTTCCGCGCTCTTGAGTTTATCGGCATATTCAACGATATTTTCTGCGTAATCGCCAATACGCTCTAAATCGGAAACGGAACGAATCGCCGTCGTAAGATAATTGCGGTCCTTGTCGCCAAGTTCACAACGCATCAGCTTGGCTATAAACGCCACGAGCTCTCTATTTAAGAAATTCAATTCGTCTTCATTTTTACGGAACTTCTCGATATCCGCGTAATCCAACGTTGAGATGATATCAAACGAGATGCGCAGGTTCTCCATTGCGATCTCAGCCATATTCATAACTTCGTTTTTCACCTGTTGAACGGCAACCGTAGGGGTGGCGAGCATGTGCTCATCAACGTAGTACGAACGCGGCCCTTGCTCAACCGCCTCTAACTTTTTATCGGGAACGATCTTCGTAACGAGCTTCACGAGCAGGTTTGTAAGCGGCAGAACGATGATAACGGTAGCAACGTTGAATATCGTGTGGAACATTGCAAGCTGCATCTGCGGCGCTCCCGGGAACATTGACTCAAAGATGAACCCGTAATTGATATTGCCGATGCTTAGGAATACCCCCAAGAGCATGAAGATCAGAACGCCGCAGGTATTGAAGATAAGGTGAATGAGCGCAGTACGCTTCGCATTCCTGCCGCTCGTGATACCTGCAATGAGCGCCGTAACGCACGTACCGATATTCGAGCCCATCGTAATATATACGCCTTGATTGAGCGAAATAAGCCCGGTGACGACCATCGTAATCGCCATGGATGTCATCACGGAGGAGCTTTGAATAACTGCCGTTAAAATTGCACCGATGAGCACAAGCAAGAGCGGATTTTCAAAGAGTGCAAGGAAGTTTCGCACCGATTCCTGCTCTGCAAACGCCTTCATGGAATTGCTCATGAGGGAAAGCCCCACGAAGATCATACCAAAGCCTGCCAAAATGCCACCGATCTTCTTCCAAACATCTTTCTTTGCGAAGGTAGTAATGAAAGCACCGATTCCTGCAAGCGTTGCAAAAATAACTGAGGTGGAAATTGCAGAACCGCCGGAAAAACCGAGCGCTACGAGCTGACCTGTAATCGTAGTACCGATATTCGCACCGAAGATTACGGTTGCCGCCTGCGCGAGGGACATAATGCCCGCATTCACAAAGCCGATAACCATGACGGAGGTAGCACTCGAACTTTGAATTACCACCGTGGCAACCGTACCCACGCCCACGCCGAGCAATTTGCTATTTGAAGTTTTTGCGAACAGCGCTTTCATGCGGCGGCTTCCGAGCGATTCGAGGTTGGAACTCATCATCGTACACGCAATCAAAAAGACGCCCACACCCGCAATCAAGGATAAAATTGACGTGGTAATTATAATTGGATCCATCTAAATTCTCCTTAGTATTTCAACGATTGGAACACACTCATAATCGCTTGTTCCCCGTTTTGTTTATCTCACCGAATACATCAAATCCGTGTATGTAGGATACGGCCAATGGCTGGATGCCGTAAGCTTTTCCAGCTTATCCGCACAGCGGCGCACCTCCTCCATATCGGGCACGATCACATGCGCCATCACCTGCGATGCAGGAACTTCTCCCGCCGGCACTTCGAAAAGATCCTTTTCCAGCTTATCAACGGCCGCCATCATGGCGTCGTTCACGGTGGAGAGCTTTTCTGCAAGCACCATGTCTGCATTCACAGCAAGTTTTTCACTCACAGCGCGCTTCGCAACAATTGCCGAGCAAAGCTCCGTTACGTATGCGTTCACCGCCGGGAAGATATCCTTCTGCGCCATTTCAATCATCGTGAGCGCTTCGATGTTGATCGTTTTCGTATAGTTCTCGAGAGCGATATTTGCACGGGCGATCACTTCCTTTTCCGTGTACACACCCTGCCTTACGAATACGTCGATCGCCTCGCGCTTGAAGAACTCGGGCACGGCGTCGGCAGTCGTTTTATTGTTGAGCAGCCCTCTGCGCTCCGCCTCCGGCTCCCAATCGGGGCCGTAGCCGTTGTAGTTGAAGATGATGCGGTAATGCTCTTTGAGGAGCTTTTCCGTGTAAGCCTTGCACGCCTTTGTAAAATCCTTCGCGCCTTCCAATGCTTCCACGGCTTCGGAAAATGCCTGCGCAACAATGGTGTTGAGCACGATGTTGGGATCGGCAACGGATGCCTGCGAACCGAGCATGCGGAACTCGAACTTATTGCCCGTAAAGGCGAAGGGCGAGGTGCGGTTTCTATCCGTGGTATCAATGGGGAAGATGGGCGATTCGGGCACGCCGATGGAACCGGGTACCGCCTTCTTCGGCACGTACTGCCTGCTGTACACGATGCTATCTACAAGCGCGCCAAGCTGATCGCCAAGGTAAACGGAGATGATCGCCGGCGGCGCTTCATCCGCACCCAAGCGGTGATCGTTTCCTGCCGAGGCAACGGAAGCACGCAGAATTCCCTGGTAGTTATCAACAGCCGCAATCACGCAGGCAAGCACGAGCATGAAAAGCGGATTATTCTCGGGCGTTTCGCCCGGATCGAGAAGATTGAGTCCGCCATCTGTGGAGAGCGACCAATTATTATGCTTACCCGAGCCGTTCACTCCCTCAAACGGCTTTTCGTGAAGAAGACAAACAAGGCCGTGCTTCTTTGCAACCTTTTTCATAAGCTCCATCGTGAGCTGGTTGCTATCCACGGCAACGTTCATCGTCGTGAACACGGGGGCAAGCTCGTGCTGTGCAGGCGCTGCTTCGTTGTGCTTCGTTTTGGCAAAGATGCCGTAGCTCCAAAGCGTTTCATCGAGATCGCGCATGAAATCGGCAATACGCGTTTTGAGGGCGCCGAAGTAGTGATCTTCCAGCTCTTGTCCGCGTGAAGGCGGCGCGCCGAATAACGTTCTGCCCGTGAGAACCAAATCCTTTCTCTGATTGAAAACTTCTTCATCCACAAGGAAGTATTCCTGCT
Organism: Clostridia bacterium; assembly: GCA_017507045.1. Classification (GTDB taxonomy): domain Bacteria; phylum Bacillota; class Clostridia; order Christensenellales; family Borkfalkiaceae; genus Gallimonas. The sequence continues at coordinate 108,584 of JAFWBP010000007.1, forward strand.
CAGGGCCAACCGTCGTAGAAACCTTTCTGCATTCGATGCCGAAGAGCTTCAAAAGCCGCTTCGCCTGCAGATCGAGCGCCGTCATCGCCTTAAGGAGGGGAGCCTTCTTATCGAGCGTTTCGCCCGTATAGGATACGAACACGGTGGGAATGTAGAGCGTTCCCTCTTTCACGAAAGCGGGGGAAGTAGGATCCCAAGCGGTGTAACCGCGGGCGGCGGCGGTAGCGCGCGTACCACCCGAGGGGAAAGAGGAAGCATCCGGCTCGCCCACGATAAGATTTTTGCCCGTGAGCTGGAGAATAACCTTATCGCCATCCGGCTCGATGAAACTATCGTGCTTTTCCGCAGTGAGGTTGGTGAGGGGCTGGAACCAGTGTGTATAGTGGGTGGCACCTTTCGAAACAGCCCAATCCTTCATCGCATTTGCCACGGCGCTGGAGATGGAATTATCGAGCGGTTTGCCCTCGTCGATCGTCTTTCTGAGGGACTTATACACCTCTTTGGGCAACAGATTCTTCATGACTTCGTCATGAAACACGTTGCTCGCAAACAGCTCGGTTACGTTCATATGTGCTCTCCTTGTAAGAAAAATGTAAATGGGTAGGAATTTCCCGCTCACCACACGCTATATTATAGTTTTTTCCCCTTTGAAAGTCAAACGTTTGATGAGAAAAAGTCAAACGTTCATAAGAAATTGCGGCATAGGAGTGCCCTTTGCCGCAATAAACCGTGTTTATTTCGCATGAAATGAAGTATTTTCACATGCAACTCCTTTTTCACTCGAAAAAATCCTCGCGCCTGAGCCGTTCTTTGAGTTTTTCGAGCGCCTTTTTCTCGATACGGGAAACGTAGGAACGGGAAATTTTCATCTTTCTTGCAACCTCACGCTGCGCCATTGGCACTTCTCCTTTCAGCGCGTAGCGCATACAGATCACTTCGCACTCTCGCTCGGAGAGCACATTCTCAACTGCGGCGAGAAACTTTTCCTGCATGAGACTCTTTTCCACGCCGGCAAACACCTTATCCTCTTTCTCGAACAAAAGATCCATAATGGTTAGCTCGTTGCCGTCTTTATCCGTTCCAACAGGGTCACTTAAGGACATGGTGCTCTTATGCTTCTTCCCGGCACGGATAAGCATGAGAATTTCGTTCTCAATACAACGCGCCGTGTAAGTTGCGAGGCGGGTACCATGTCCGAGTTGGTAGGTGTTGATCGCCTTGATGAGTCCGATGCTGCCCACGGAGATCATATCGTCCGTTTCGGCAGCTCCCGTGTATTTTTTTGCGATATGCACAACGAGACGCATATTGTGGCGAATGAGTTTTTCCTTAGCAGCTCTATCCCCCTCCTTGGCGAGTTTTAGGCATTTTTCCTCCTCTTCCTTGGAGAGCGGTTTGGGATAGGAGCTTCCATCTGAAAGCTTTCCTGTGAAGAAAAACAGTTTGCAAAGCAGGGCATAAAAAAAGCTCCACATACTTCACCTCCTTGGCTATTGTATGCGGAGCAAAAGTTGTCCTATGTTATGAGCCCTCAGCACTATTTCTTATCTACAATTTGAATATGCACGTCGTCGAGCTGCTTTTTCTCAACGGGCGAGGGTGCGTTCATCATGAGATCGCGCGCCTTGGCGTTCATCGGGAATGCGATAACCTCGCGGATATTCACGGTGTTCGAAATGAGCATGACCATGCGATCCACGCCGGGCGCAACACCTGCGTGCGGAGGCGCACCGTACTCGAACGCATGGTAGAGTGCGGGAAACTTGCTTTCAACAACGTCCTTTCCCATTCCCACGAGGGAGAACGCCTTGAGCATGATTGCGGGATCGTGATTTCTCACCGCGCCCGAAGAAAGCTCCACACCGTTACACACGATATCGTATTGATACGCGAGGATATCCAAAGGATTCTGCTCCTCAAGCGCCTTCATTCCGCCTTGGGGCATGGAGAAGGGATTGTGGCAGAACTCAAGCTCGCCGCTCTCTTCACCGATTTCGTACATCGGGAAATCCACGATCCAGCAGAAGCGGAACACATTCTTTTCGAGAAGATCAAGCCCCGTTCCGAGCATAGTGCGAAGCACGCCGGCACGCTTTTGTGCAAGCCCGAGCTTTTCTTCCGCAACGAGAGCAACGAAGCTTCCCGCTTTCAGCCCGAGCGCTTCCTTGAGGCCTACGATCTTTTCCGTAAGGAACTTGGAGATGCCGCCCACGAGGTTTTCGCTTTCATCAAGGCGGAACCAATACATCTGGCCCCCCTCCGTTTTCACCTTGAAATCCTCGCCGAGTTTATCAATGAACTTGCGCGTCTGCGTAAATTCCGGCACCGCAATTGCCTTCACAGTTTTGCCTTCAAGAGCGCCGAAGCCGCTACCATGTACGAGATCGGTTACATCGGAAATCAAAAGCGGATTGCGAAGATCGGGCTTATCCGTGCCGTACTTTTCCAGCGCTTCACGGTAGGGAACGCGCGCAAACGGCGGCTTATCCGCATCCCAACCCGAATACTTTGCAAACACGGGCGGAAGCACGCGTTCTAAAACCGCGAATACGTCCTCCTGGGTTGCAAACGCCATCTCGATATCGAGCTGATAGAATTCCCCGGGAGAACGATCAGCACGCGCATCCTCATCGCGGAAGCAGGGTGCGATCTGGAAATACTTATCGAAACCCGAACACATGAGCAGTTGCTTATACTGCTGCGGCGCCTGCGGAAGTGCGTAGAACTCACCCGGATAAAGGCGGCTGGGCACGATGTAATCGCGCGCGCCTTCGGGAGAGGACGAAGTGAGAATGGGCGTGGAGATTTCGTAGAAGCCCTCCTCCGTCATGAGCCGGCGCAGATCGGCAATGATCTTGGAACGAAGCACGATCTTTTCCTTCACGGCAGGGTTGCGCAGATCGAGGAAGCGGTAGCGAAGGCGCGCATCCTCACCTGCATCGAGGGAATGGGAAACCTCAAAGGGCAGAGCCTGCGTCAAGCGGCGCCCCAGCACCTCTACTTTTTCGGGTACGATCTCAATAAGCCCCGTGGCCAACTTTTCGTTGGGCGCGGAACGCAGTACAACAGTGCCTTCCACCGACACGGTAGATTCCGTTGGGATCTCACGGAATACGGAAAGGCAGGGCTCCTCGGAACAGACGATCTGCGTCGTTCCGTAAAAATCGCGCAAAACCGCGAAAAGCAAGCCGCCCTTATCGCGCTTACTATCCAACCATCCTGCAAGGCGGACTTTCTTGCCCACGTCCTCTGCACGAAGTTCGTTACAATTGTGCGTTCTGTAATTCATATTTCCTCCTACTCTTCCCAAAGGGAAGGCGGCACGGCAATGCGTACCCGTTGGAGCGCGCAACCGTGCGCCCCGCTGCCCTCGCAAAATTGAAAGCCTCCCCAACAGCGAAAAGCCCTTTTCTGCTTTGAACGACTCTTATTATTCTACCCCTATCGGTAAATTTTGTCAAGTCCTTCGAAGGAGTTTTTCAATTCCAGCGCCTTCTCGCAATAAAAAAATGCGCCCTTTTTATCAAAATCGGAGCGCATTAGCGAATAATAACAAGTTTTTTCTTCGCCCTCGTGATGGCGGTATACAGCCAGGAAGCACCATCCTCAAAGAACCTGCTCTCATCGAACACGACCACGAAATCATACTCCGAGCCCTGCGCCTTATGGCAGGTTACGGCGTATGCGAACTCAAATCGGCAAACGGTATCCTCTCGCCGTACGCGGAAGCGGCGCAAAATTTCAAAGTTATCTTCATGCACCAGCTTTCCGTTATCAAGAAGCCACGCCTTAGCGCCGTAATCGTGAAAATGTTTTCCCTGTGTAAAAATACCCATATCGAAGGGTAGATCGTACACCGTGTCGGAAAGGAAATCGGCGCGAAAATCGAGCTGGCCAAGCCCATCCTCCTGCTCACGTACGTTATAGCAAGTGCCGATAATCCCGTTCACGAGGTGGAAATCCCCATTCGGATCGAGGAGCTTCGACCAATCGTTGAGCGTGCAAACAAGCTTCTCGCCATCTACGGGAAGAAGTGCTTCGGGCGGAATTCCGCGGTATTGCCGAATTTCCTGATTGATGTGCGCACGCATCCTGTTCGTGCCCACGATCACCTGATCGGCTTCCGTAAGGAGCTTCTTCCGCATCTCGGGAGAAATGCGCTTTGCTGAAACTACGGCAGCCGCATCGCCGTATTTTCCGTATTCTAAAATTCCGCCTCGGCGCACCTCCTCCGCCATGCGTACGATGGCGCTTCCTTCCTCCTGCCGCACGATTTCCTGCAGGGTGATCGCGGGCATGGATAGGAGATTATTCGTTCCGCCCACGGGCGGAAGCTGTGCAGGATCGCCGCAGAGCAGGCATTTAATGCCATAGGAAAAGAGATCGGAGATAACCTCATCTGAAACCATTGAGGTTTCATCCACCACGATAAGCTTGATCTCGGAAGATAGTTTTTCTTTCTTTACGAAACGCAAAAACCGCTCGGAAATGATCTCGCCGTCTTCATTGACCTCGATATCCTCCTCGCGGATATAGATGAGGCTATGCACCGTGCTTGCAGGCGTGCCGCCGCGAATAAGCACAGAGGCGGCCTTCCCCGTGGGCGCCACGAATACGGCGCTCTCCCCCGGAACAAGCCCGAGCTTGCGTACGATATACTCAACGAGAAAGGTCTTCCCCGTGCCGGCAAAACCGCACAGCACGAAGTACTGATAGTTCATATTCAAAAACCATTCCTCTATGAGTGCCGCCGCATCTTCCTGCCCCGGCGTGAGCCGAATCTGCGGCACGGGCTTGAAATTCTTCATGCCGCTATTATAGCATAAAAAACAAATTATTGCAAGCATCTTCCCTGCATCCCCTTTCTGCCATCCGAAAGCGAAGGGCGCAAGGACTCTCATGCGAAATCCGCCACACTCTTACATTTTGAATTCCGCAAACAAATTCTTGCCTAAAAAATTTCCGTCTATTAGAATAGAACCATCCTGCATACGATAGGTGCGTGAAAGCTCTGCTATGCCATTCCCTGCAGACATGGTTATCTCCTCGCGCGCCGCATCCAAACGGTAAGTTCCGCTCAGCTCATCTTTTACTCCCTGCGACGTTTCATAGGAAAGGGTGAACGTTCCGCCGTAACCGAGCTCGAGGCGAAGGTATTCGAAATCACCCTTGCGATCCTCCGCACCGAGCATAAGGCGCTCGCATTCATAAACACCCGTATACGGTTTCGAAAGCTCCTCCAGCGAGCTCATCTTGGAAACCTCGCACGCCGAAAGCGTGCATACCGACATAAAAATCCCGATCACAAGCAATAATTTCCACATACGCAGAGTATTCGCACTTTGCAAAGAAATCATACCCGCCTTCCGCCCCTCTCCGCTATCCCGGAGCGCGAAGCGATATGCTTGCCCCCCACCGCGAGAAAACTTAGCGCAATGCAAATCTCCCTACGCACCGTTTGACTTTTTCTACCATCTATGCTATACTGCACATATGACGATCTTTTACACAACAGAGCCCGTGGAGAGCGCAGTTATGATCCGCACCGCTCTGCGTCTTTCGGGGATGCAAGCGCCCATTGAAATTGTAAGGAACGCGCACGGCAAACCTTTCTGCCCAAACTGTATTTTCCACTTTAGCCTCACCCACACGGAGGGTCTCACGGCAATCGCCGTAGGAAATCGGGAAGTGGGATTCGATGCCGAGCGCATAAAGGAGCGCAATTTTGATGCCATCAAAAGCCGCCTTACGCCCGCGGAGCGCGAAGAAAATTTTTTCAAACTCTGGACAGCAAAGGAATCTTACGTAAAATATCGCGGCGAATCGCTCGCAACCCTTCTCCCCACGCTTATATATGAAAAGGGCGCACTGCACGTTGGCGGTGCACCCTTAAATATCGTTTTGCAGCATTTCGAGCTTGAGGGCTGTACCCTCTGCCTCTGCACGAAAACGGAAGAAAACGTTACGTTCGTGAAAATTTAATTTATTGCGAACGCGAAATTTCATACCATTCACCTTCCTGCGGCACGATTACGCACCCCTCGGGAAGGTGTTTTTTTACAACGTTTATGCCTTTTTTCACGTTCATGGTGTGCGTGAAGGGTGGAAACGCATCGTCGAAATGATCAAACAAAACGCCCTTCGGCTCAAAAATTTGGAGAAATTTTTCAAGTTGTTTGTGCAGATCTGCACGCCCCTGATAGGGAAATACGAGCAAATCGCACCCCTTCGGATAGCACTCCTTTGGATCGTAGCCCGCAGAACCCAGCACCATCACCCGGCTTTGTTCATCAAAGATCTCGAGGGCGTAGATATCGCCGCGCATGCGAAATGCTAAGAAATCCTTAACGAGCTTCACGCCCCGAAAAGCGTGTTTAAAATAGGTTCGCGGCGAAAACACCACGCCGAGCACCGTGCGCGCATCGAACCTGCAATGGCGGCTATGATAGGTTTTTACTGTGAAGTTTCCAATCGTATAGCTGTTATTTGCAGACATGGGTACCATACAATCCGTCTGGATCGCATTTTTATACGCCTGCTCGATTGCGTTTTCAGAAGCATAAACCGTGCGTGCTCCGCCGTTTTTTGTAAACACCGCGATATCTTTGAAGTGATCGAAATGTGGGTGCGTTATGAAGATCGCATCCGAATCTCTCACCTCTTGCACGTCAACGGGAGGGAGCTTTTTATTGTATTCCTTTAGATAGGGATCAATCGCAAGCCGCGTTTCGCCGCTCTCCAATAGGAGGGAGGCCGTGCCGTACCACTTAATCTTCATAGCGCGCTCCAAAAAATTCTTTGGGCATATTATAGCACAGCTGGGGGCGATCCGCAACCTTTTCGAGAAATTTCATAAAACGTTAAAAACAACGAAGCGAAGGGCAATGCTCTTCGCTTCGTTTGATTTTATGAGGCTATTACTTGCCCTTTACTCTTGCAATATCAATATTATCCTTCTTCCGATCGGCAAGCGCGCGAACGGGGTGATCGGCGTTCTGCACACGGTAATCCTGCCCGAGGCTCGTGATTGCCTTTTCGATGACGGTGTGCGTTCCCACGGTTTGCGGCTTGCCGTTGATCCTTGCATTGTAGCCGAAGTAGCGGAAGGAATCGGGAACCTTATCGAGCTCTTCCCAGCCTTCTTCAACACCAGTAAGGCGCACACTCTTGAGCACCTCACGCACGTACTCCTTCTGTGGACGAAGCTTCAAAAGCTCGGGGAACTCGCCGCCCTCAGGCATAACCTGCTGCCATACCTTACCCTCGTACTTTTTGAGAAGATCCGCCGCCTCGTGCAGGTGCGCAACCTCCTCCTCGAAGTGCTGTTCCCAGATCGCCTTGATCCTTTCATCTTTCTCATCTTCATAGCAGCTGTAATAGAGGTAGCACTCGGTATACTCGTTCATGAGCAAGCATTCCCACCAGGTAGCAGTGGGATCTTTGAGGCTCCCATAGCCCGTAACGTGCTGCTCCTCGATCATTGCGATCTCATTATAAAGCTTTCTGCCGAGGGGGGAAGCGTAGAGGTTGGCAACGTTCATATAATAGTTCATCGTCTGCTGCTCCGCCGCAGTGATGATGTTGATATTGAGCTTTGTTTTGGGATCGTTGAGATAGTTGTTGATATAAAATCTCACGTCGTCGTGCGGATCGCGATACTCGGCAACGGTGGGCCTTCCGGGCATGATTTCGGTGTAACTGCCCACGAGGCGCTTGGGATCCCCTCCCTTTTCAAATTCCATGAGATTGGCATAACGGTACAAGTGATCGAAGTCCTCAAGAAGCGCGAAATCGAGCTGCTTTTTAACGTAAGAGTTTTTCTCCGTGACGGCAAGGTTCGCGGTGAGATCTACGGCGAGCTGCTCGTAGCCGATCGTTTGCTCGAGAACGCTCTCGTTTGCCGGCTTGAGGCTCGCCACGCGCTTTTGCTGAATTTGCTCTCCACGGCGCATCACGGCAAGCCGCCTTCTTACGTCGTTATTCGGGCAGTGGCGTGTAAAAGCATGGGAAAGCCTCACGCTCTCAAACTCAGTGCCGGACATCAGAATAACCCGCGTACGGGTGTAGGGATCGACGGTGTTCTTATCATAGGGCTTGACGAGAACCTTATTCCAGGAAGTAAAAACCTTGTCCGCTTTCTGCGGCTTCAAATCAAACGGATTCATTTGATCCTCCTTTCCGTTTTTTTGGATGAGCGAAGCAATCAAGCTTGGCTTACCCTCCACAAGTTTCGTCGCTTTTTAAAAAAAGTATTCCTACGGTTGCAAATTTTCAAAAAAGATGTTACAATAGAAAAAAACGCGGAAGGAAATTTTATGATAGGCATTGTAACCGCTATGGATTCGGAAGCCGGAATCCTCCTCGAATCCCTCAACACGGAAAATACCCATACCATGTACGGGAAGAAGGTGTACCTCGGCAAAGCTTTTGGTAAAGACGTTGCGCTCGTTGTGTGCGGTGTTGGCAAGGTAAACGCCGCCGTGGGCGCATGCGCTGCAATCGCGCTGGGCGCCGATGTTATTTTAAACTTCGGTGTTGCCGGCGGATTGAAGGCAACGCAAACTGAAGTTGCCGGAGTGTACCTCATTGATAAAGTCGTGCAATACGATTTTGATCTCGTACAGCTCAACGGAGGAAAAATGGGCACTCTGGATGGCGAAGAGGAGAATTTTTTGCCGCTCTACTGCCCGCCCGCACTCGCCCTTGAAAAGCGTACGCTCGGCACGGGAGATCGCTTCAACGATTCCCCCACCGATCACGCGCTCCTTTTAGAGCTCGGGTGCGATATCCGTGAGATGGAAATGGGTGCAATCGCGCAGGTATGTAAATATGCAAATATCCCTTGTGCATCCGTGAAATCCATTTCCGATGTGCACGAAAGCGGCTCCACCACCGAGCAATTTATGAAGAACTTAAAGCACGCTCTTTCGGCTCTCAAAGCGCGCCTTTTTGAGATTTTTGCAAGCCTGTAAAATCTCTCTCTATTCCCCGATGAGCACAAAGGAGATACCCATGATCGATCTCGGCAGCTGGAATGCGCCTCTCGCGCCTCTTTTTTTCGATGAACGCTATCAAAAAATCCGAGAATTCTTAAAGCACGAATATTCGAACTGCGTCGTCTATCCCGATATGTACGATATCTTTAACTGCTTCCGCTTTACACCCTTTGAAAATGTGAAAGCAGTGTTGCTCGGGCAGGATCCCTATCACAACGAAGGGCAAGCGCACGGGTTGTGCTTTTCGGTTAAAGACGGCGTAAAATTCCCGCCCTCTCTCGGAAATATGTTCAAAGAACTTACGGCCGACACGGGATTTGAAGCACCCACATCCGGAAATCTCACGAAGTGGGCAAAAGAAGGCGTGCTTCTTCTCAACACGTCTCTCACCGTGCGGGAGCATCAGCCAAACAGCCACGCAACGTGCGGCTGGAGCTGGTTTACCGATTCCGTTATCGAGCTTCTCTCGTGCGAGAAGGAGCACCTCGTATTCCTTCTCTGGGGCGGAAACGCGCGCAAAAAAAAGCCTCTCATTGATAAATCGAAACACCTCATCTTAGAGTGCGCACACCCCTCCCCCCTTTCAGCATACAACGGCTTCTTCGGTTGCCACCACTATACGAAAACGAACGCCTACCTCAAAGCGCACGGCATTTCTCCCATTGATTGGGATCTTCGCGCAAATGAATCAAAAAAATAGCTCCGTTTCAGACATGGTACCAATTGAAAGCGCCGCGCGAGGCAAATTGCCTCGCGCGGCGCGCTTTTTGTATTACATAAATAAAAACTTCTCGCCATCGAAATCCACCGTAACGCTGCCACCCAGGCGAACGTGCCCCGTGAGGATCTCTTCGGAAAGCCTATCCTCAATGAGCCGTTGCACCGTGCGCTTTAAGGGGCGAGCACCCAGCTCCTCATCGTAGCCCTCCTCCACGAGCTTGCGCCGAGCCGTTGGCGTAACGGCAAGCGTTACGCCCCGCTCTTTGAGCCTTCTTGCAAGAGCGTTTAAAAGGCGCTCACAGATCATTTCGGCATCCTCCTTGGAGAGCTTATGGAAGATGACGATTTCATCAATGCGATTCAAAAATTCAGGCTTAAACTGCTGTTTGAGAGCGCTCTCTATGCGTTCTTTCATCTCTGTGTACGCATCGCCGCCGCCCGATGCTCCGCCAAAGCCCAGCGTGCTCTCCTTCACCTCGTGGGCACCCACGTTGGAAGTGAGAATTACAACGGTATTCTTGAAGGAAACGACTCTTCCCTTGCTATCCGTTAGGCGCCCGTCGTCCAAAATCTGCAAAAGGATATTAAATACATCCGGATGCGCCTTTTCGATCTCATCGAACAGAACTACGGAATACGGTTTTCTGCGCACCTTTTCAGTGAGGCAGCCTTGCGTATCATCGTAGCCAACGTAGCCGGGAGGCGCACCGATGAGCTTGGTGATCGAGCCCTTTTCCATAAATTCAGACATATCGAGGCGAATCATCATGCGCTCATCGCCGAAGAGGCTCTCGGCAAGCGCCTTTGTAAGATCGGTTTTACCTACGCCCGTGGGCCCTACGAAGATGAAGGAACCGATGGGGCGGTTGGGATCGCCCAGGCCTGCACGCGCCCTTCGAATCGCGCGTGCAACGGCGGCAACCGCATCGTTTTGGCCAACGATACGCCTATGCAGATCCTCCTCGAGGCTCATAAGCCGCATGCTCTCCTCCTCGGTGAGCTTGGATACGGGCACGCCCGTCCAATCGCTTACGATCTCCGCAATTTCCTCGGCCCTGATAGAAAGGTGCGTCGTATTCCGTGTACGGTTCCACTCCTCGCGTAGGGTACTGCTCTGCTGCTGAAGCTCATCGATCTGACGGGAAATTGCAGCGGCACGCGTGAAATCCTTCCACTTCACCGCCTTATCCCGATCCGCCGTAAGGCGTTCCGCCTTATCCTCCAACTCTCTCAGCTCCGCCGGGCCGTTATACGAATTGAGTCGGGCGCGGGAAGCCGCCTCGTCAATGAGGTCGATCGCCTTATCAGGCAAAAAACGATCGGTAACGTAACGATCGGAAAGCTTCACCGCGGCCTCAATCGCCGCATCGGTGATCACCACGTCGTGATGCGCCTCGTACTTATCCTTGAGTCCGTGCAGGATGACAATGGCATCCTCCACGCTCGGCTGATCTACGGTGACGGGCGTAAAACGCCGTTCGAGCGCCGCATCCTTTTCAATGTACTTGCGGTATTCCTCCGTTGTGGTAGCGCCCACCGTTTGCAGCTCGCCGCGCGCGAGCATAGGCTTTAAGATATTGGAGGCATCCATATTATTTTCGGAAGAACTGCCCGCCCCCACGATCATATGGATCTCATCAATGAAAAGAATGATGGATTTATCCTTGGTGATGGCATCGGTAACAGATTTTAAGCGCTCTTCAAAATCACCTCGGTACTTCGCGCCTGCAAGCAAACCTGTTAAATTGAGGGAGAATACCTTCTTCCCACGCAAAAGCTCGGGTACCTCGCCCTTTACGATCGCCTGCGCAAGCCCCTCGATAACTGCGCTCTTGCCCACACCCGGCTCACCCACGAGCACGGGATTGTTCTTCGTTCTGCGCGAAAGGATTTGAATAACCTTTTCAATCTCCTTGTGTCGCCCGATAACGGGATCCAACTTCCCCTCTCTCGCCTTTTTGGTGAGATCGGTGCCGTATTGCGTGTACGCCTGCACCTCCTCATCCTCTTGCACGGCGGGGCGTTGTGCAAATCCCTTAAAGGGAGTTTGGCGGCGAGGCGCCTCGCGCTGGGGTGCGATGTCAGGCGTAGATTGTACGAAGCCGCTCACATCATCTTCAAGCGCCTCCAGATCCACACCGATACTCTGCAGGAGCGCCACCGCGAGGCACTCATCAATGGAAAGTATGGCAAGCAGAACGTGCTCCGTTCCAATAAGCATACTGCCGTTCTCAAGAGCAAGCTCCCAAGCGCGGTCGATGAGCTTTTTCGTGCGGGGCGTGTAGCCGTATACGGGCGTATCCGGGTTCACAGTACGCTTAAAAGCATCGGTGTAGCGGGAAAGGGAAACCCCTGCCGTTTTCAGTTTTTTGCCTGCAGTGCAATCGTTCACGCAAAGCATGCCCAAAAGAATATGCTCACTGCCGATGTACGTTGTGTTGTAACGCTTCGCCACTTCTTCAGCAACGAGCAATACCTGTTCTAAATGTGCGGAAAATTTCGATGAATCCATAGTACCTTACTTTCCCGAATAATTTGAATTACGATAGGAGCCCCATCTCTTTGATCTTCTTCGCCACGTATTCAGCGCGGAAGATTGCGCCCTCCTCTTCGCCAAGCTCGCATCCGGCAAGTGCACGGATGCTCGCAGGGCGCATAGCGATTGCAAGCTGATCCAGCTCAGACATGCTCCCCTCTCTTCCCATATAACCGAGCACTGTGCCCAGCTTGAGATCGGATATGCGCGCAGAGAACTCCTTCTCTTTGAGCCTACAGCAACTTGATAAAATTCCGTAAGAACGGAAGATTTTATCCTTAAGCTCGATCCCTTCTTCTGCCTTCATACGGCCGCGTTCTAAAAGCTCCGTTTCCACAATAATGGAAACGGCCTGCTCCACGCCGAAAAGGAGCTCCTCTTCATCCAGCCCCAGCGTGATCTCGTTGCTTATCTGAAACAGATCGCCCTCTGCACCGCTTCCCTCACCGAAAACGCCGCGCACTGTAAGCCCGAGCCGCGTGAGTGTGGGGATAATGCGTTTCATGCGCCCCCTTCTTGCAAGCGCGGGTAAAAAAAGCATCACGGAGGCTCTGAGCCCGGTTCCGAGGTTTGTGGGGCAGGCGGTGAGATAGCCCAGCTTCTCATCGTATGCAAACGGAATAGAATCGGAGATGATATCGTCGATGCCCGCAATGCGCTCGTAGGCGCGATGCAGATCATACCCTTTCATGAAATACTGCACGCGGAGATGATCCTCCTCGTTGATCATCACGGAGATGCTTTCGTCTCGCGAGATGAGGGCGGCGGAAATCTTCCTGTTGCGCATGAGCTCGCGAGAGATAAGGTAACGCTCTTTAAGGCGTGCCGCCGTCTCCTCCGGTATGCTCTCCATTTCGTAGAGCGTGAAATCCTCCACGCCGGCAAGCGCCGCGGAAAGCAGGCGTATCATCTCACCCGATTGTTCTGCCGCGTGCGGATCGGAAAGAAGCCGCCCCGGGAAGGGATAATCTTTAAAGTTGCGCGCAAGGCGCATACGCGTAGAAACGGCAACCGATTCGTATTCGGCGCGAATGCGTTTTTCCCCCATCACTGCGCCCCCTCGCCAAGCAGGCGCATAACCGTTTCAAGCTCTGCCTTCAATCGGCTTACTTCCGCCTCATTACGTACATGCTCCGCCTCTTTAATGCGTGCTTCAAGCTCATTCTGTTCGCGGATAAGATCATATCGTTCCTCCGCATCGCCGCTTGGCGCCTTGCCGGAGTGCTTGGTTTTCCCCTGCACGTAGCGAATGGTGGGCATAAGCTCCTCACGAAATACACTGTAACAATCGGCGCATCCCAAAAGCCCCGTCAAGCGAAAATCTTCAAGAGTTGCACCGCAAGAGGTGCACGATTTCACGCGAGAAACACTCGTATGCCCCACGAAGGATGTGAAAAAATCCCCGGCCTCCCTTTCCGGATAAAGCCTCGCGTAGCAATCGGAGCAAAGTGTGAGCGAAATCTCACGCCCCTCCGCCTTTCGTATGTAAGTTTTTGCGCGGTCGTTTCCGCAAATCGTACAGAGCATACGGCCTCCAAGATTTGTTTACGTTCTGCTTTAAGGGCAACCCAAGGTAGTTTTCCTACCCTTCTATCAGTTCAAACCGAAACTTTTGCTCCACTGTGGGGTACTTACTCCTATCCACCTCGGAGAGAAACATTCCAAGCGGGCGTGCCCAAAGATCTTCTTCTCCGTAGAGCGCTCGGTACAAAACGAGCAATTCACCCGTCTCGCTATCCTTCGCCGTTCCTTCAACGCGGTATAAATTCCCTTTAAAATGGCGATATGCTCCGCCAATTTTCAGCTCTCTCATGCGTTACCCCTCACACTTTTCTGGGAAATTCTCTATTAAACACTCCCATGCACCCTCTGCGCGGGGGAAGTGATAAAATCCGTAGGCGCACTTTACTGCAAGCAGAGGAAGCCCATCTTTTTGCTCCGCTGCAATGCACTCGATTTCCTCCCATTTCAAAAACGCACTCTCCGCACGGCTTGCTTCCTGCCAGAAGATGCCCTCTTTGTACACGCCGAATACGGCGCGGGCGCGCACGAACGATAAAATCCCACGCACACCGAACAAAATTCCGAATACGCCGAGAAGCGCCCCTATGGCAACTTCCCAAAGAATTCCGAGAACAACCGCCAAAACAAGCAGTACCATGCCCACGGAAAGCGTTATAAGCGCGCTCTTTCTCTTACTTTGATCGGGCAAAGAAAAGAGCTTTTTCGGCGTAAAGCGTACATCTTCCTTACTCGTGGGCATTTCGCCCAAAAGCTGTAAATTATGCCGCTCTATCACCCGATACAGGCGTTCCTTGCCGTCTGTTTGAATGAGTGCCGGCGGATCGTTTTCCTTTCCATCCTTTATGAGGTAGTGCGCCGGGACCTCAAACACAACGGACCACTCTCCTCTTTCGCGCGCCCTCTTACGCGTGCAAACGGAAAGAAAGCGGATTTGTCGGTAGGGGATATGGATGCGCTTGGCTGTTTCCTCTCCGTGGAATACGAGGCCATCTTTTTCAAACGTAGCAAACGTGCCTTCGCCTACGAAGAAGCTCTCTTCCCCATCGCATCGCTCTAAAAAATCATTCCTGCGTTTTTCGAGAGAAGGAGAAAGGTGCACAAGAAAAAAAGCGATCAACGCAAACGCAACGGCTCCAACGGCAAGCCCGCTCAGCACCGCCAATATAACTTCCTCGGGAGCATCTCCGAATTGATATATAAACGCAAGAATTACTACGCCGAATAAAGCCAATATTGCAAGAACCGCAAAGGCAAAGGCGCCGGCAGTACAAACAGAGCACCGAAGCGCGAGCACTCTCCCCCGCTGCTCCTGCTCTGCTTTCGTTTTCGGAATACTGCTTTCGTACATGGGTACCTCCAATTTCCCTTTCGCTATCACGATGAGGGAATTCCTCAATAACGCAAACCGCGCCCGTATAGGCGCGGAAAGAATTTATTTTTCGCCGCCCGTGCGCTTCCACCACACGAAGAAGAAGAGCGCCAAAAGCTCGAGCGGAATACCGATCATAAAGATAAGCCAGAGCGTGGGATACGGCCCGATAATGGCGAGAACAGTGAGATAGATGCAGGCAAGCACCGTCCAGATGAGCACGGTGATACTCAAAATACGCATGTGGCGGTAATGCCAGATGCAGCTGAACACGAGCACGACGATCGCCGAAGCAGGCACGGCATATAAAAACGCCAGCCAAAGAGCAGGAGCATCCGGTGAAATGAGCGCGCCGAGCGTGAAGCAAACCACAGCGGTAAGCCAACACAAGCCAACGGAAAGAAGAATGATGATGAGTCGCCGAATGCGCTTCGTTCGCTTGGGCATCACGGGCTTTTCAGGATGTTCATGGACGAGATCATCCAGCGAAACGTTAAAAAATTCCGCAAGCTGCACGAGTGTGCGCACGTCCGGAATCCCATTCCCCTGCTCCCATTTTGAAACGGATTTATCCGAATACCCAAGCTTATCTGCAAGTTCGAGTTGCGTCATACTCGTCATTTTACGAAGACGCATAATGTTTTTTCCAACGACTGTTGCGAGTCTTTCTTCTTCCATATTCACATTATAACATTTTCTTGCAGATATGTCAACGGTTCTACTCCGAGTAGAGTGAGGATTTCACACTCTACCCGTCGAAATTTCACGAATAGAGCGGCGCGATAAAAGAGTAGGTTGCAATTTCCTCAGCGCTATGCTACAATCAAGGGGAAGGCGGCAGTCCCAGCTACCCCTTCACCTCTCCAAAGTGAAGACCCGGCGCCCCGCCGGGTCTTCTTACTTGATCTTCTCACTGCAACCATTGTAAAAGGACGGGCAGATGCCCGTCCTCTTTTTTTTCGCAATTGTTTCGTGGGAACTCAGCCTCGAATGAGGAGATTAGTGGCGCTTAAAAGTATCTCTTCAAAAGCCCCTTGAACCCTGCGCCGTGGCGAGCTTCATCCTTTGCCATTTCGTGCACGGTATCGTGGATCGCATCGTAACCGAGCTGCTTTGCGCGCTTTGCAAGGTTCAACTTGCCTTCGCATGCACCGGCTTCCGCAGCGGCGCGCATCTCGAGGTTCTTTTTTGTAGAATCGGTAACCACCTCGCCCAAAAGCTCTGCAAACTTCGCTGCGTGCTCTGCCTCTTCGAATGCGTAGCGCTTGTATGCCTCGGCGATTTCAGGATAGCCTTCGCGCTCCGCCACTCTCGACATGGCAAGATACATCCCCACCTCCGTGCACTCTGCCGTGAAGTTGGCGCGAAGCCCTTCCATAACCTCTTCATCCTCTACCTTGCCATCACCCACGTGATGCTCGCAAGCAAATCCCTTCTCCTCGATGGGCTCAAACTTTTTCGCTCTGCAAACGGGGCAAACTTCAACATCATCCGCAACGATCTCGCCGCAAACAACACATCTTTTCATTTTAAAATCTCCTTAAAATATATTTTTTCACATTATATCATATTCGCGATCCGTTTTCAACGGGTTTACGTAATTTTTTCCCAAATTTTTTTATCGGCACATTTTATTAATAAAGCAAATTGAAAAAGAGAAGGGCGCGTCCTTTCGAAGATTCGAAAGGACGCGCCCTTCATTTTAATTTATCTAAGAAACCGTTCCAACTCGCCGGGTTGGGAAATAAATGTGCGCGCACCTGCTTCTTCCAGCACCTTTCGTGAGCGATAGCCCCAGAGTACGGAGACACCTACCATGCCCGCGTTCTTCGCCGTAAGAACGTCTGTTTCGCCGTCGCCGATGAACAGGCAATTCTTCCTTGCAACACGCATTGTGAGCGCGGCGTAGAAAGTGAGGCTGGGATCTGGCTTGCAGGGAAATGCACCGCTATCACCGCCAACGAAGTCAAAAGTGTTTGGAAAAAACTTTTCGATAACCTTTTCGGTAGAGGCCTGCAGCTTATTGGTAACTACGGCGAGCTTCACCCCCCGTGCCTTAAGATCGGAAAGAAGCTCATATATTCCCGGATACACCTTCGTGAGCGCGTTATCGCTCTTTGCGTAACGTTCGGCGAAGCTTTCCAGAATTCGGTCGATATTCGCCCCCTCGGGTGCGGCACGCTCGATAAGTTTTCTCGCTCCGTTCCCCACGTACGCCACCGTCTCTTCGTAGCTCACGGCGGGATACCCGAAATCCGCAAGTGCACCGTTCAATGCGGCGCGGATATCGGGCACGGCATCAAGCAATGTTCCGTCAAGATCGAAGAATACGGCCTCAAGCATCACATCTTCTCCACTACGCCGATTCCAAGCAACGCAAGCGCATTGGTGAGCGCCGTAAGCGCCGCCTCGGTGAGGCGCAGGCGGTAGGCACGCAATTGCGGTTCCGCCTGCATGATCTTGCAATCGATGTAGAACTTGTTAAATTTTTGCGCTGCATCCACGGCAAAGCGCGCGATCATGCTCGGCTCGTAATTTTTTGCGGCGGAAACAACGGCATCCGGAAAATCGGCGAGTGCCTTCATAAGCTCGAATTCCTGCGCGTTCGGCTCCACGATCTCCGCCTGCGCATACGCAACCCCGGCCTCCTTTGCTTTTGCGAGCACGGAAGCGGCGCGCGCGCAGGTATACTGCACGTACACACTCGTTTCACCGTCAAAGTTCAGCGCTTTCTCGTAGGAGAAGGTAATATCCTTGATCTTGTTATTGTAGAGCGCACCGAAGATAACAGCGCCAACGCCTACCTTGGTTGCAACTTCTTCCTTATTCTCGAGGTTGGGATTCTTCTCTTCAAGAATGCTTCCCGCCTTTTCAATGCATTTCGCAATTACGTCTTCAAGGAACACTACGTTGCCCTTTCTTGTAGACATGGCCCCCTCCTCGAGGCTCACCATGCCGTAAGCAACGTGAACGAGATCCTTCGCCCACTCCTTGCCCATGAGCTCCAACACTTTGAAGAACTGTTTGAAGTGAAGGTTCTGCTGATAGGCAACAACGTAGAGGCACTTCTCGAAATCATAGGTATTTTTGCGGTAAATCGCGGCTGCCATGTCGCGCGTGGCGTAAAGCGAAGTACCATCCGATTTTAAAATGATGCAGGGGGGCATCCCGTATGCCTCGAGATCGACGATCTGTGCCCCGCGGCTCTCGATAAGAAGCTCCTTTTCTCTGAGTTCATCCACCACAGGTGCCATTTTATCCTGATAAAAGCTTTCGCCGGCATAGGAATCGAAATGAATATCGAGCAGCTTGTAAATGCGCTCCACGTCCTTCAAGGTGAGCGCCTTGAACCACTCGAAGAGTGCCAGGCATTCCTCATCTCCCTCTTCGATCTTTTTGAAATAAGCGCGCGCTTCGTCATCAAGTTCCGGCTTAGCTTCCGCCTCGCGGTGGAAGCGCACATAAAGCTCGTTAAGCGCGCGGATTCCGCCTTGCTCCACGAGCTGCTCGTTCCCCCAGCGCTTGTATGCGGAAATAAGCTTGCCGAATTGCGTACCGTAGTCGCCGAGATGGTTGATGCCAACGGCTTTATAGCCAAGGAAATTAAATATGCGATAAAGGCTCCCTCCCAAAACCGTTGTGGAAAGGTGGCCAATATGGAAGGGCTTTGCAATATTGATGGAAGAATAATCAATGCAGATCACTTTTCCCCCACCCATGTCCGAAGAACCGTATCTCGTGTTCTCGTTTTGGATGCGCATAAGCACGTCCTGCGCGAGCCCTTTACGGCTCACTTTAAAGTTGAGATAGCCATTTACAGCGCTCACTTCGGCAATTACCTCATCCGTAACGTAGCTTGCCGCCAGCTCCTCGGCGATCTTCACGGGAGGTTTTCTAAGCGCCTTTGCAAATTTAAAACAGGGCAAAGCGTAATCACCGAGCGAGGTATCGGGCGGAACGGCGATTGCCAGCGCAATTTCCTCTGAAGGGACGCCCTCCACCTTAATCCTATTCGCAATATATGCCTTATAATCCATATTTCGTTCTCCGTTGATATTTCGCTAGTATTCTACCATAAATTGTGAAAACAGGCAACCGAATTACTTGAGGTTTCACGGAAAAAGTTATATAATGATATCGATTACGATAATTCGAAACAGCTGGAGATATGTAAAGATGAAACTTGGAGTTGTGGGGCTTCCCAACGTAGGCAAGTCCACCTTATTCAACGCCATCACGCACGCAGGTGCGGAATCGGCAAACTATCCTTTCTGCACCATAGAACCCAACGTGGGCGTAGTGGCAGTCCCCGATGAGCGCCTCGATAAACTTGCCGCTCTTTACGCAAGCAAGAAAGTGACGCCTGCCGTAGTTGAATTCGTTGATATCGCAGGGCTTGTGAAGGGTGCCAGCCGCGGCGAAGGGCTGGGTAATAAATTCCTATCGCACATCCGCGAGGTGGATGCAATCGTTCACGTCGTCCGTTGCTTTGAGGATGAAAATATCACCCACGTTGAAAGCTCGGTGGATCCCGTTCGCGATATCACA
The DNA here is from genome assembly GCA_017507045.1 of Clostridia bacterium. Classification (GTDB taxonomy): domain Bacteria; phylum Bacillota; class Clostridia; order Christensenellales; family Borkfalkiaceae; genus Gallimonas. The sequence continues at coordinate 128,277 of JAFWBP010000007.1, forward strand.
ACGATCAACCTCGAGCTCATTCTTTCCGATATCGAGGCGGTGGAAAAAAGGCAGGATCGCATCCGCAACGCAGCCCGTGGCGGCGCCGATAAGGCAGCGGCGGCAGAATTTGCTTTTCTTGAAAGGCTGAAAGCGCACCTCGAGGGGGAGCAGCCCGCTTCCTCTCTTCCGGTAACGGATGAAGAAAAGCAGCTTCTCGATAACGTTTTCCTTCTCTCTTCTAAGCCCGTTATCTATTGTGCAAACATTGCCGAGGCGGACATGGGTACCCCCGATGATGCCTTACCCCTCGTTATGGCGGTAAAAAGCTATGCCAAACATCACGGTGCGGAAACCATAGTCATCTGTGCAAAAACGGAAGAGGAACTCTCCCAAATGGAAGAAGAAGATCGCGCACTCTTCCTTGAAGAGTTTGGGCTTACCGAAAGCGGGCTGGATAAGCTCGTACGCGCTTCCTATAGCCTTCTCGGGCTCATTTCCTATCTCACTGCCGGCGAAAAGGAAACGCGCGCCTGGACGATCGCGCGTGGCACCAAAGCCCCTCAGGCGGCAGGAAAGATCCACACCGATTTCGAACGCGGCTTTATTCGCGCGGAGGTCGTTGATTATGAAACGCTTCTCGCATGCGGTGGCCTTGTGGGCGCACGGGAAAAGGGCAAGGTCCGCTCGGAAGGTAAAGAATACGTCATGAAAGATGGCGACGTCGTACTATTCCGCTTTAACGTATAAATTCATTGAAATTTTAAAATCCTGCCGAATAGGCAGGATTTTTATTTTAGCCACCTAACGATGAAGCTTTTCGATCTTTCCATCTCTCTTCACGATGCAATTTTCGGGATACGTACCCCTTGCAAGGGCAAGCGGATAGATTCGCGCACCGCGCCCAATCACCGTTCCGGGGCATAAAACGGCGTTACACCCTACCTCCACGCCGTCACCGAGAAAGGCACCGCACTTCACGAGCCCCGATAAAATGCGCCCATTCCCCACTTTTATTGCTATCTCGGAACGATCAGCCTTCAGGTTGGAGATGATAACTCCCGCACCAAGGTGCGCTCGATAACCCAAAATGCTATCTCCCGCGTAGCTAAGGTGGGGAATCTGCACACCGTCAAAAAGTATACTGTTTTTCAGCTCCACGGAATTGCCGATCACGCACCCTTTGCCAATGAGCACGCCGCCTCGCACGAAGGCACAGTGCCGCACTTCGGCGTTTTCTTCCACAATGCATGGGCCGATCAGTACTGCCGATGGCGCTACCCTTGCGCTTCGATGCACGAACACACCGCCGCCGTAGTTTGAAAACTCCTCCCCAAGCGCTAAAGAAATCCGCTCAATGCATTCCTCGATCCCTTTCACTGCCTCCCATGGATACTTGAACATCTCAAGATATGTACATGCGCGCGTATGCGCAAAATTAAAGAGATTCACGTTCGCAAGTGTACTGTTATCCACACATTATACTATGCCGCAAATCTCGGATTTTCCACAAATTTTTATTTCGATAATTATCGAAATAATTGATTTTGCGGTGAAATTTGCAATTTTTCATCGGTTTTTTGTCGATTTATTAGAATTTCATCGAATCGTACGATGTGAGCGATTTGATTCTAAGAATACGATCCCCCAACTTTTCATTGTTTTTCACTCTCCTCGTAGAATTTTCCGTTTTTAAGGTAAAAATGCGCCCGACAAATCGTCAGACGCACGTTTTTTTACGATTGACCGGTGGGTGCGATGCTATCGTCATCGCGATCATCCGCATCAGGCATGATCATGCAGTAGCGCGGATTGTGCGGATATTCTAAATCCGTCTTCTTTTTATGATACTTCTTCTTTTCCTTCTTCAGCATACTTCCTCCCCAGAAAGAGTATGCGTTGCATGATAGAATTTATTCTCAGTTTGCCGCAATCTGCTTTTGCACCTTGGAGAATTTTTCCGCATTTTCATCGAGCATCATTTTATTGGCAGGCTGCACCTTGTAATAGCCACGCGAGAGCATTTGCTCAAAAACTTGGAACTGCGTTTCAGCATGCGCCGTATAGTTTTTCAAAATCTCCTTACGGAAGGGTTTACAACTCCCTTCAATAAGCGCGATCGAATAATAATTCATGAGCAGCTTCTCCTGATCAAGCAGATCCTGAAGCGCATCCTTTTCGCTGAGGCTGGTATCCCTTTTCGATTGTTTCATTTATTTCCTCCTATCATCGCGTAAAGCGCATTGAAGCGCTGCTCGTGCTGCATGGCAATCTGTTCCATTTCGCCGGCAAGCGCGGCATCCGTAAGCGTGTTTGAATACATTCTCGCCTTCTTGCACGCCATTTCTTCCCCCGTGAGTATGTGGATGAGTACATCCAAATCCTTTGCGGTTAAATTCGTCATTAAAAAACCTCCTGGAAGGGGTTTGCCCAAAACAGGAGGTTTTTATTCAGTTTTCTCAAGAAAAGGCAATGGAGCTATGAAAACGCATCTCTCACGCCCTACCCGTTCCTCTGCCCATTTCTCCACATGCACAAATCTGCAAGCGTACAAGCGTTACAGGAAGGCCTTTGTGAATGGCACACGCGCCGCCCGTGATAAATAAGCCAATGATGCGCCTTCGCCCAATCCTTTTTGGGAATCGCTCTCATCAGCCCTTCCTCAACGGAGAGGGGAGTGCGGCCTTCGGCAAGCCCGAGGCGGTTTGCAACGCGAAAAACGTGCGTATCCACGGCTATAGCATCGCCTCCGAAGGCGACTGAATAAACAACGTTCGCCGTTTTTCTTCCAACGCCTGCCAGCTGTTGCAGCTCCTCGAGCGTTGAGGGCACCTCTCCACCGAATTTTTCTACGATATCATGCGAAGCAGAAAGGATATGCGCCGCCTTGTTGCGGTAAAATCCGCAAGAGTAGATATACCGTTCCAGCTCCGCTTGCGAAAGTCGCAACATCGTTTCGGGAGTATTGTGCTGAACAAAGAGGCTCTTGGTCACCTTATTTACGCGCTCGTCCGTGCACTGCGCGGAAAGAATAACGGCAACAAGCAGCTCGTATGGGCTTCTGTATTCAAGCGCAGGCTTCGCATCGGGATACAGCCGCGCAAGCTCGTTTAATATCTTCTCATGGGCGTTCATGTGCACATAATAGCATATTTGCGCAAAAAAAGCAAGAGCTTACGCGCCACCGTAGTAATATCCGCCGTTTGCATCCGTTTGCAAAAAACCTGAAAACGAGGAATACGGCCGCCGTGCGAGCACACGTTTTGCCCGTTCGAGAAATGCAGAATCAAATTTTGCCGAAATCCCGCAGCCAACGCCTGCCTCCTTGGGCGTTGCTACCGCCTGTGCAGGCACGCCTATCGCCTTCACTGCGGAAAGAAAATCCAACGTCTGCGCGCGGGATCGGAAAACCGCTAATATCGTCATGATTTTTCCCCTGTATTCGTATAATACATTACTTTATTTCGGAGCATTGATATGATCTATCTCGATAACGCCGCCACGGGCGGTTTCAAACCTGCCGCCGTACAGAGCGCTGTCCTCGCCGCAATGAAAGCGTGCGCCAATCCCGGGCGAAGCGGTCACCGACTCTCAATTGCGCAAAGTGAGCACGTGCTAGCCTGCCGCAACCTTCTTTCCGAGCTATTTGATGGCTACGGCTACGAGCGCGTTACCTTCACGCGTAGTTGCACGGAAGCACTCAACCTCGCGCTTTTGGGCACGCTTGAAACGGGCGACCACGCCGTTTGCAGCTGCCTTGAGCACAACTCCGTTCTGCGGCCGCTCGAGCATCTGAAAAAAACGAAGCATGTCGAATACGATATCGTCCCACTTGATGAAAACGGAGCAATCAACGCAGACATGGTGGCCTCATTCATCACGAAGCGCACAAAACTCGTCTGTATTACCGCCGCCTCCAACGTAACCGGATACTGCCCTGATCTAATGGCGATTCGCGCCGCGATCCCCGAGCGAGTACTTCTCGTTGTGGATGGAGCGCAGGGCGCAGGCCATCTTCGAATTTCCATGCGCAAGGCAGGAATCGATGCTCTTGCAATCGCCGGGCATAAGGGAATGCACGCAATTCAAGGCGCGGCGGCGCTGCTTTTTTCCGAGCGTACCAATCCTGCACCTATCCTCTTCGGCGGCACGGGCAGCGAGAGTGATAATCGTGATATGCCTGATTTTTATCCCGATCGACTGGAGGCCGGCACGCTTTCATACCCTGCCATCTGTTCGCTTTTCGAGGGCGCGCTCATCGTGAAGGCGCGCGAACGGGAAAGCGCCGAGCGGCTCACTACTCTCACTTCGGCGTTTTATGCCGCACTCTGCGAACTTCATAATATTACGCCCTTCTTTTCTCCCAATCCATGCGGTATCGTCGCCTTCCGCCATGAAAAATTTTCTTCGGAGGAAGTTGCGGGAATACTCTCCGAGCGCTTCGATATCGCAGTTCGCGGCGGTTTACACTGCGCTCCGCTCGCACACAAGGCGCTCCGCACCTTTCCGGATGGGCTTGTTCGCGCCTCCTTTTCGCCCTTTCAAACGCTTCGCGAAGCAAATGCGCTCGTGCAAGCTTTGAAACGGCTTTGATCACATTTTCTTCAATTGTTCCACCAGTTGTTTGAGGCGCCGCCTTTTGAACCCATCTACCATGGGCGAAAACTGTGCGTAGAAGGCATCGATCTGCTCGTTGGTGAGCGTACCGTTGCGTTTTCCCTCCACGGCGCGAGCATAAATCGCCTTGAGGATCTCTGCCTCGCTCTTGCCTTGATAGGCTTTGAGTACGCTTTCAGCCTCATTCATCCAGTCCTCGTCACTCTTCTTTGGCGAAAAACTTGCAAAATCATCCATTGAAACACCTCCCTTTCATGTTATGAAGGGAACGCATTTTTTGCCATTCGCATACGATGAGAGCATGGAAACCGTGCTTTTTCTCTTATTGTTTTATTTCACAAACAGCAACCCCAAAATGAAAGATACTCTGCATTCCTTTCTCTCTTTTTACCGTGAAAACCGCGATCTGCTCACCACCTTTATGCAAAACGCGGCACCCATGCCCGAAAACAACTCCTCCGATTCGCCGAAAAAAGAAAAAAACCGACCTCACGAAGAGGTCGGCAGGCATGCTGTTTTGGAAGAATATCTGAGCCGATTGGCGTAAGCGCCACGCTATGCAATGAGGTTTATCACTTGAGTTAAAAAACCGTCCTCCGCGCCGGGAAGAAGTGTTGCGGAAATTCCAACCGCACCGTCTTTCTCTGTAACCCCCACCCCGTGAATGCTCTTGCCGTTCGGCCAAAAGATCTCCGCCGTGGTGAGCTTGAGTGCACTGCCCTGCGGACTGACGTAAGAAGTTTGCATAATGCCCTTGCCGTACGTTTTGGCAACACCCCCCTCCTTCCTTACGAAAATATCCGCATAATCAACGGCGCCGAAGGATACCATGGCGCCGATCAGGCATTCCGAAGCAGAGGCGCTGAATTCATCCGCAAGCACGAAGATGCGTGTGCTATCAGTAAAAAATTCATCGTAGCGGTTCTCGGAATAGAAGTTTTCTTCCACACCGTCACGGTAACGCGCCGTTGCCGCAACGAGGCGGCTACCCTCTGCATTCTTGGAAAAGAAAGAAGCGATCTCGCTGAAAACGGAGAGATAACCGCCCCCGTTGCACCGAAGATCGAGAATAAGGTTCGTTCTGCCGCGTGCCTTCATGAGCTTGAGGCAAGCCTCGAACTCCGCCGCCGCACGGCCGTAAAATTCATCGAGGCGGATGTACGCCGTATCTGCCGGAAGCTCATTGAGTGCGCCGATTGCGGCGTCATTTGCAACGAGCGAAGCGTTCTCACTCACAAAGCGCACTGCCCCTTCACGATCGCGGTATAGGCACTCGCTGAGCGCGTATTCCCCGCTCGCAACGGTATAAATGCGCGCATCGGATCCATCGGCCGCAAAGCCGCATTCAAGCGAAAAGGCCCCTACATGTCTGCCAACGAAGGAGATAAGCTCATTCTGATCCCCCGTCTGCAGGCTGTTTCCATCCGCACCGAAACGGTGAATATACATGCCGTCCAAAATGCCTGCGCGCTCAGCAGGAGAATTCCCGCCTATGCGGAAAATGCGGATCTTACCGTTGTTTTCATAGGGGCTGATCGAGATGCCCGTATCCGCGCCTTGTCCGCCATTGGCATTTAAAACTGCGTTATATTCTTCTTTTGAATAGTAGGTGGAGTAGGGATCAAGGGCAAAAACCTCGAAAAAATGTTGGTAGAGCGCCTCTTCATCCACCGGCTGATAGTAACCGTTTGTTGCCGTTTCAATCGCCCATAGGAGGTTACGCGCATTTTCACTGAGAGAAAACCAGTGCGCATACCAGCCCGTAAAGAAAAAGAAAACGGCGAGCAAAATGCATCCAAGCACAACAACGGCGCGTTTCCCACCACCATGTCTGCGTTGTGCAGCAACATCCTCCCATTTAAATTCATCTAATCTTTGCATAGAAGCCCTCCTCTTTGCCCGGGAAAGATGAGCAATCGCAACCACTGTTTCCCCGTTTCACCGAAGTATTTCCAAAATTTCACCGTTTGAATCCGGCGCCTGTTTGCGCAATTATACCACGCTCTTTCAAAAATTGCAACTCTTCTTTCACGAATTTGAAAAATGCTTCCTTTAAGCCCTTTTCGGCCTCATTTAAAAAAACGGCGCTTTTTTCTCCGCGCACTTTACCTAATATTTGGGCAAGAAAAAAAGTTAAAGTTTTTCATGTTTCTTTCAAAGAGATATTGACAGGAACCCCCTTACATGTTATAATTGTATGCGTACAATGGTTTAATCGAAAAACGGAGGTTTTTATGTGTAACGAACTCTATAAGGTTGGAACCGTTCCCACGAAGAGATATCGCGCACTTGCGATCCTCTTCTTCGTATTTGCGGTTATCGGTCTGTTCATCGGTTCGCTTGGCAATTTGGCAGCCGAAGCCGAGGGCGGGCTGAGCAAATTCCTGAATATTTTCGCCCACAGCGATTACTTTGCAGGAGATCCCGAGGTATTGAACGGCACGCTGTTCAGCTATGTTTACGCACAGTTTTCGATGTTCTTTTCGGAAACGGTTGCTTTCTTCAACTTTGACGGACTCCACATCACCCAGATCCTGCTTCGCTTAGCAGAATTCGCACAGGTTGCATTCTTCAGCTTCGCTACTGTTATGACGCTTATCCTCGGCCTCGCCGCTTGCGTCACCACGGGCGCCAAGGCAAGGGGTTGCGCTATGGTGAGCGGAATCCTCCTTGCAATTGCATACGTTTGGTTAATGCTCTCGGTGTACTATAAGTCCACCTATATGTACGTGATGGCAGGCCCCGAGGTGTTGGATGTGATGTATCTGCCCTCTGTGCAATTTAAGCTTCTTGATTACCCCATCTTCTTCGATCCCACGGTTTTCATGGTAGGTACCGCCATTTTGGCAGTTCTTGCCCTCACGGCGATCGCACGCAGAAAGATGACCGGCTTCATTAACGTGGTGCTCGGGGTCATCCTCGTATTCATAACGTTTGCAATCACCTATCCCGGCACGCTCGTAGGAACCTATACCTATGATCTTTACGTTCACATAGTCAGCGGCTTAGGTATCACCTATGAAGAATTTGCAGCTCAGCTCGTAGCGTACGGCGCCGTAATCGTACTGGTTCTGATTGGTTTCAACGTGGCATTTTCGCTCCTGCGCTCCTCTTCAAAGCGTGCTTATCCGTTCGATGCGTTCCGCTTCGGCGCCATGTTCTTTGCGATCTGCTTCCTGTATCTTGCATACTTCAGCACCGCGCCCGATGGCGATGCGCTCCGCTTCTCGTTGATCAACGGCGGAAAGACAACTTTGGCAATCGCCGCGATCCTTCTCGGCGGCTCCCTCCTCGCCTTCCTTTTGAGCCTCGTCAACTGCTTCCTCGTGATGCTCCGCCGCCGTGCGGCAAAAGCAAAGCTCATCGCCGAAGAACAGCAGGAAGATGAGATCGATCGCAATACGAACGATTACGATGCCCTCGCGGCACCTGCCTTTGGAAACGTTGCGGCACCTGCTTTTGGAAACGTTGCAGCTCCTGCAGCAGAGCCTACATACACGGTAAATAGCACACCCAACGGAGCCACCACAAATATTTATATTGACAGCTCCAAATCTCCCAACGTTCAGGCGATTCCCATTCCCGTCCCCTTCCCCGTATACCCGCCGCAGTCCTCTCAACAATCGGCACCCACCTATATCGTAGCACCTGCGTCCACGCCTGCTCCACAACCGGAGCCGCAGGAAGCCGCATGCCCGAGAACACAGAAGGATGCTAAGGTCGTGCGCGCACCTCGCTGTTCTCAGCCAATGACGCCGCCTCCCCCTCCTATGGCGCCGCCTCCCCCTCCTATGGCGCCGCCTCCCCCTCCTCCCACTCCTATGGCGCCGCCTCCCCCTCCTCCCACTCCTATGGCACCGCCGCCCCCTCCTCCTACTCCTATGGCACCGCAGCCTATGACGATGATGCCGTATGCGCCTTATATGCCGTACGTGGCACCGCAGCAGCCCATCATCATGCCGCCGCAACAGCCCATCATCATGCCGCCGCAACAGCCCATCATCATGCCGCCGCAGCAGCCTATTATTATGGCACCGCAACAGCCTATTATTATGGCACCGCAGCAGCCCATCATCATGCCGCCGCAGCAGCCCATCATCATGCCGCCGCAGCAGCCCATCATCATCAACAACAACATTCCTAACACCGTTCAGCAAAACGTTCAAAACGTTCCTGCTCCGCAGCCCGTACCCGTGCCGCAACCCGTTCCTGTACCCGTGCCTTGCGCACCGAGAATGCGGCCCGATCAAGAAAAGGTTGCAGAACCGGCGCCGGTGAAAGAGGAACCCGTCGTAGAAGAAGCTCCTATCGTAGAGGAAGCTCCTGTCGTAGAGGATGCCCCCGTCGTAGAGGAAGCTCCCGTCGTAGAAGAAGCTCCCGTCGTAGAAGAAGCTCCCGTCGTAGAAGAAGCTCCCGTCGTAGAAGAAGCTCCCGTCGTAGAAGAAGCTCCCGTCGTAGAGGAAGCTCCCGTCGTAGAGGAAGCTCCCGTCGTAGAAGAAGCTCCCGTCGTAGAAGAGACTCCCGTCGTAGAAGAGACTCCCGTCGTAGAAGAAGCTCCCGTCGTAGAAGA